>DAINQU010000014.1:0-89943 GCA_036742455.1 Steroidobacteraceae bacterium
TGCCCATGCCCATGCCCATGTGCATGCCCGACGTGCACGTTATGAGCGTGATCGTGGTGGTGTTCATGACCGTGATGATGGTCGTGATGTGTAGAGTCGGTTCCGTTCTGAGACGGCGTAGCGGTGTTCGTCATGCCAGAACTCTAGGTGGGCGGCGCCTCGGATGCAAAATCTGTTTATAACTATAACAATATCAATAGTTTATAGATTACTTCTAGAAAACCGTGACAGATTGCATCGCAATGTGCTGAAGTAACGGCCACGGTGGGGGAGACCATCGGATCCAATTTGAGCGGAGCCATGGGCGGGGGCGCGATCGGGATGATAATCGCAAACGGTCTGGACGACCGCGGCTTGACCGCGTCGGACGTGCTCGCGCCGCAGTGTTGGGCCTCGCCGTCCACCCGTGCTGGGTTGGGTTTGGATGTCGCGTGCACCAAAATCGCGATTGATTTGCAATCGCTGTCGCTCGCCCATGCCGACGATGTACTCCGCCGAGACCTCGAATTGCTCCGCGAAGCGACCGGCACAGACGTCGCTTTTTACGCAACCTACGACGCCGCGTGTCTGACGATTGAGTCTCTCGAGATTGCGAAAGGGCTTTACGCGACCTGTACACCGGAGGCATTGCGCGGAACTCCACTCGGGGAATTGCCGTGGCTGCGGGATCGTTTGGGTCACAACCGACTCTTCGAGTTGCGTGACACGTTGACGGCGCGTCGCGAGCACGCCGCCGAGGCTCAGCGCTTTGGCGAGTTGGGTATGCGCTCCGTGTTGTTGGTCGGGGTCTCAGTTCGCGGTCGATCGCACGGCGTTCTCGGACTCGCCACTGGGGGACCTTGCAGCGCTTGGGATGTGAATTTTCATCTGCTCCTTAAGCTGATCGGCAGCAGTCTGGCGACCGGTTTAGAGCGGCTCGTCCTCGAGCGAGAGGTGGCTGAACTCCAGACGCGAGGGGCGTTGGCGGCTGCCTGTTCCAGTGAAGGCGTTTGGGACTATGACGCGATTTCACGGCGCACGTGGTTTTCCCCACGTTGGAAACAAATGCTGGGCTATGCGCCCGATGACCTCGACGGCACGCCCGATTGGACCAAACTTATCCATCCGGACGACGTTGCGAGAGTGACCGAAGCGCTGAAGGAACACGTCGCGGGTCAAACCGAGATGTTTGAGAGCACGCACCGAGTTCGCCATTGCGATGGCGATTGGCGATGGGTTCTGTCGCGCGCGCGCGCCGACGTTCAAAACGGTGTGTTACGTCGACTGACCGGTGTGGAGCTGGACGTCACCGAGCAGCGCCTCTACGAAGATGCGCTTTTTCGGGAGAAGGAACGAGCCCAGATTACCCTTCGCGCCATTGGCGACGGTGTGATTACGACCGACGAGCATGCGCGCATCGAATATCTTAATCCGATCGCTGAGCAGTTGACCGGCTGGAGTCTCGACGAGGCGATCGGTCGGCCGGTAGAAGAAATTTTTCGCGCATTTCATGAAGAAACGTGTGAGCCCATCGAGAGCCCATTAACCGCTGCCGTGCGCCGCGCGCGCTCCGTAAAATCGGGACGTCCCGCGTTGTTTATTCGTCGCGATGGTAATGAACTCTACCTGCAGAGTACCGCCTCACCCATTCGAGACGGCAACGGCATCGTGATCGGTGGCGTGCTCGTATTCCACGACGTCAGCGAATCGCGCGAGCTGAATCGGAAGCTGAATTATCACGCCAGCCACGATGCCCTGACCGGATTGGTCAACCGGCACGAATTCGAACAGCGCCTTGAGCGGGCGCTCGCCAGTGCAAAAGCACGTGAAAGCTCGTATGCCTTGTGCGTCATCGACTTGGATCAGTTCAAAATCGTCAATGACACCTGTGGCCATGGCGCTGGCGACGCGCTATTGGCTCAGGTCGGGCAGCTGTTGAAATCTAAGATTCGCTGGCGCGACACGTTGGCGCGACTTGGGGCGGATGAATTTGCCGTACTGCTGGAGGCGTGTTCACTCGACGAAGCGCTACGAATCGCGGAAACGCTCCGAGAAGCGGTCGCAGAGCATCGCTTCCAATGGGAGGAGCGAACCTTCCGCCTGGGCACCAGTATTGGCGTGGTGCCACTGACCGGGGTCAACAACGATCCCGCTTCGGTGCTGTCGGCGGCGGATTCCGCGGCGCAAGCGGCCAAAGAACAAGGCCGGAATCGTGTTCACTGTTTTGAAGAGAACGATCTCGATTTAATGCGGCGTCGCCGTGAGATGCAATGGGCGGCACGTATTACGACGGCGTTGGAAGACGGGCGCTTTGAGCTGTATCGCCAAGAAATTCTACCGCTGCAAATGACCGAGCACGGGCGCCACTACGAAATTTTGCTGCGAATGCGCGACGAGCAGGGCAAAGTCGTCACGCCGGATCACTTCATCTCGGCAGCCGAGCGCTACGGCATTACGCCGTCTATCGATCGTTGGGTTGTTGAAAATACGTTCCGTTGGCTCGTTTCCGAAGCCGATGAACGCGAAAAATTGGCTCTGTGCTCGATCAATCTGTCGGGGCAAAGCTTGGCCGACGATAAATTCTTGCCATTCGTGATCGAGCGTTTTCATCGAACCGGCATTGACGCGCGGCGTATTTGTTTCGAAATTACCGAAACGGCCGCTATTGCCAGTTATTCGCAAGCGACGCGATTTATCCACGCTCTGCGTGAACTCGGCTGCCGATTTGCGCTGGACGATTTCGGCACTGGACTTTCGTCTTTCGGCTATCTCAAGCATTTCCCCATCGACTTCCTCAAAATCGATGGAAGTTTCGTTAAAGAGATTCTGCGAGACCCGATCGATCGCGAAATGGTGCGCTCGATCAATGAGATCGGCCATTTGACGAACAAGAAAACGATCGCGGAATTTGCAGAAAACGAAGAGATCATCGCCATGTTGCGCGATTTGGGTGTCGATTACGCGCAAGGTTACGGAGTCGGGCACCCGCAGCGCATTCAGGCAACCTCAGTGGACTCCGCGTTCAGTCCCGATCGTTAAGTAAATAGACGGTCCAGATTTTTACTAGGCCACAGACAAACGCATCGACAGATCGACTGCGCGGACGTGCTTCGTGATTGCGCCGATCGAGATGAAGTCGACCCCAGTTTCGGCGACGGCACGCAGCGTATCCACATCAATGCCGCCCGACGCCTCTAGGCCTAGCGGCCGCGAGCGCGAGCGATTACGGGTGACGGCGGTTCGTAAATCATCAAGGCTGAATTCATCCAGAAGTGCCATGTCGGCATCGGCTGCGAAGGCTTGATCGAGTTCTTCCAACGTTTCCACTTCGACTTCGACAGGAATCGATGGGGAGAGATGACGGGCCGCGGCGACGGCTGCGGCAATCGATCCCGCGGCCGCAATATGGTTCTCTTTAATCAGAATGCCGTCGTAAAGGCCCATCCGGTGATTGCGCCCGCCACCGCAACGTACGGCATATTTCTGAGCTTGACGTAATCCGGGTAACGTCTTGCGTGTGTCTAAAATTCGGCAGCCGGTGCCTTCAACGATCGCCGTATACCGGCGAGCAGCGGTTGCAGTCCCCGACAGGGTCTGTAACAAATTGAGGGCGCTACGCTCCCCGGTCAATAGGGCGCGAGCCGGGCCATCCACTTCAAACAAACACTGGCCGGCATGAATGGCGTCGCCGTCTTCAGCGTGCCACCGTACGATGAGGGTCGGATCGAGCGCAGCATAGACCGCGTCGACGTACGTGCGGCCGCACATCACAGCATCTTCCCGCGTGATAACGCGGGCGTGGCCGCGCGCCTCCGCAGGCACGAGCTGCGCGGTTAAGTCGCCTTCGCCGATATCCTCAGCAAGGCAACGGGCAACAACTTGTTCAACGTCGGGGGGGGGAGTATGGCTCATCCGGATAGGTTACCCGGACCGCCGCGAAACATCACCGGGGAAGCCCCAACCGAGGATCGGTTGGGGTCCCATGTCTGGCGCGCCGAAGGGGCGCGCCAGACACATTCTTCAGAACGGCAGACCGTGGTTCTGACCGCCCATGCACATCAGCATCGGGATCGAAAGGAGGAAGTTGGTGCGCGAGGCGAGCAAGGCCACACGGCGCGCCGTGGCTTTCTCGGCATCCGTGGCGGCAACCAAGCCCAACACTTTCTTCTGGTTCGGCCAGATCAGGACCCACACGTTGAACAGCATGACGGTGCCGAGCCACGCGCCGACACCGATCACTCGCGAGCCTTCAGCCAGCGTGAACGCCTTCAGCAAGACGCCGGTGTGCGTCAGATAAGCCGCGCCCGTCAGCCAAGTGACGACGGCGGCCCAACGGAACCACAGCAAGGCGCGGGGAGCGATGTACTTCGAAATACCGGCGCCGCCTGGGCCGCCTTGATCGGCAGCGGCGGCCGCCAAGCCCGGTACCTGGACGACGTTGAAGTAGTACAGCAACCCGATCCACATGACACCCGCCATGATGTGCAGCCAACGGGTCACAGCGAGGTGATTGAAGTCCAAGTTGCCTGTTAGGAAGTAGGCGATCGCGAACGCCAGCACAAGGCCGGCGACGATCGAGCCTTTGATGGTATTGAGCGGATTCATTGGTGTATTAACCCCTTGAGAGATGGATTTGCGGTAACGGTGACCCTTCCCGCCTTGCTTAGGTAGAATAGGTGTTTACCGCAACCCCTTCAACCCGGGCGCTGTTCCGCGCTTTGGCTCGGATTTCCTTGAAAATGAATTCCTTAAGCCCCAAATCACCGTGCGTCGGCATCTGTAGCCTCGGATCCGACGGTTGGTGCATTGGCTGTTTTCGGACGCTCGAGGAAATTACCGGGTGGCTGAAGATGGATCCGGCACGCCGTTGGGCCGTGGTCCAGGCAGCGCAGGAGCGACAAGCCCGGATTCCGGCGCCGATCGTTCCGTCAATCGAACAGTAACTATTGGAGTGTCAGATCGTGAGTGAGACTACCGTCGCCGAGCGTATTCAGGCCCATTTAGGCGCTGCCCCCGTCGTACTGTTCATGAAAGGCACACCGGATTTCCCGCAGTGTGGGTTTTCGGCGCAGGCAGTGGCGGCACTGAACGCGTGCCAAGCGAACTTTCATGCCGTCAACATCTTCGAGGATCCGGAGTTGCGCGAAGCGCTGAAGCGGCATTCGAATTGGCCCACGTACCCACAGCTATACCTGAAGGGCGAATTGCTGGGCGGTTGCGATATCGCCCTGCAGATGTACCACTCGGGCGAATTGAAGCAAGTGCTTGATGAGGCGGGTGCCGTCCGCTAATCAGCCGTCTTCGGGCTCCGGTGACGGCTCCATGTGGCCGTCACTGGCGGACTCTTTAATTTCGCCCTTCTCCAGTGCGCGTGCCATCCGTCGGCGTGCCAGATCGTAGATCGGCTTGAATTGATTACAGGCGTCGCAGAAAAGGTCTGCCGTCTGTTCAGCGTCATAACGTGCGGAATGGGCAGATTCTCGGTCCCATTCCAGACCCGCAGCGACCACAGCCTTCGATAACACGGTCTGCCCGTACGCGACGCCGGCCACCGTGGCGGTGTCGAAGCAACTGAAGGGGTGGAACGGGTTGCGTTTGATCCCTGTGCGTGCAATCGCCGCATTCAAAAACGCCAGATCAAAGGCGGCGTTGTGGCCAACGAGAATGGCGCGCGTGCAGCCCGTCTCTTTGATCGCCGTTCGCACTTCTTTGAACAGCCGACCCAACGCGTCGCGCTCCGGCAGCGCTGGGCGTAAAGGATGATGTGGGTCGATGCCGTTTACCGCCAACGACGCCGGATCCATGCGTGCGCCCGGGAATGGCTGCACGTGAAAGCGCCAGGTTTCCGATCGGCGCAACATGCCATCCGGATCGAGCGTCAGGATGACGCCGGCTATCTCCAGTAATGCGTCCGTCGCCGCATGAAACCCGCCCGTTTCCACGTCAACGACCACCGGCAAGAAGCCGCGGAACCGTTCCTTCATCTCGTAGTGGTCGTTCATCGTCATCCGTTCATCAGTTGGAAGCGTCGTGCAAGGTCCAAGCGATCGATTCGCCGGCGCGGAAGGGTACCAGTTCGTGATCGCCAAAGTCGTAGCTTGCAGGCGGCGACCACGGTTCGCGTGTCAGCGTGATGCGGTCGGCGTTTCGCGGCAAGCCGTAGAAATCCGCGCCGTGCAGGCTTGCAAATCCTTCGAGCTTGTCCAGCGCCCCGGCGTGATCGAATGCCTCTGCATACAGTTCGATCCCGGCATGCGCCGAATAAATGCCCGCGCAGCCACAAGCGGCTTCCTTCGTATGACGCGCGTGGGGGGCGCTGTCAGTGCCGAGGAAGAACTGAGGGTTACCGGACACGGCGGCGGAGACGAGTGCTGTACGGTGCACCTCGCGTTTCAGCACCGGCAGACAGTAGTGGTGAGGGCGAATACCGCCTTGGAACAGCGCGTTGCGATTCAGTAGGAGGTGTTGCGGCGTAATGGTGGCGGCCACGCGCGGGCCGGCAGATTGCACGAACTCCACGGCCTCACGCGTTGTGACGTGTTCAAAGACGATCCGAAGCATGGGGAATCGGTCACGCACAGGCACCAGTACCCGATCAATGAAGACAGCCTCCCGGTCAAACACGTCGACCGCAGGGTCCGTGGACTCCCCGTGCACCAGTAGCGGCAAATCGTGAGCCTCTAACGCCTCGAGCGCGGCATAGGCTCGCTCGAGACCCGTGACCCCCGCGTCAGAGTTCGTCGTAGCGCCGGCAGGGTAGTACTTCACCGCTTGAACGAATCCACTGGCCTTGGCGCGGGCGATTTCATCGGCCGTGGTGCCATCGGTCAAATACAGCGCCATGAGCGGCTGAAAACGACTCCCCGCCGGTAGCGCTGCAAGAATGCGCGCGCGATAGTCAGCCGCCGCGGCCACGGTGGTTACGGGCGGTTTGAGATTCGGCATCACCATGGCGCGCCCGAATCGTTGCGCCGTATGGGCGACGACGGCACTGAGTGAGGCACCGTCGCGTAAATGGAGGTGCCAATCATCCGGTCGAAGTATCGAAATCTTCATGTGGGCGCCTCCTTAAGGCGCGAGAACGTTCTGAAAGGACGACGATTCGAGCAATGTGTGCGCGAATCGTACGCCGAAGCCTGTGACCGTGTGCGGGACGTGTGCGAGGCCGCCCGTTCGTTCGGCAGCGGACAGGTCGCAATGGATCCACGGTGTACCGGTTGGGACGAAACGTGAGAGGAACCTCGCGGCGTAGATGTGGTCTCCTTTGCCGCCGATCAAGCATTGCGCAACGTCCGCTGTCGGGCTGTCGAGATCCTCGTCGAAATCCTCCGGCATTGGAAAGTAATGCATCCGCTCGCCGGAGCGATGTCCGGCATCTTCGACGATGTCGCGCAGTAGCGGTTGATTGGTGAAAAAGCCCGATAATCGTTCCGTCAGTGCGCTGACGCAGGCCCCGGTCAGGGTGGCAAAGTCGATGATGGCCGCTGGTTTGGATTTGGCCACCAGCGCAAGGGTATCGGCGAGCACCATACGGCCCTCTGCATCGGTGTGTGCGACTTGAATGGTGGTTCCGTTCAGAGCGGTCACAACGTCCTGTTGAGTATAGGCCAGTGGCCCGATCCGGTTTTCAGCCAAGGCGAGCCAGACGTCGACAGGGTGAGGATAGCGAGCCGCTGTGAGCGACAGCAGGGTGCCCAGTGCCACGGCACTGCCCGCCATATCGGCGTGCATCGTCAGCATGGAGCCGGCTGACTTGAGATTGTGACCGCCGGTGTCGAAGCAGAGGCCCTTCCCGACCAGCGCGATGGGCGCGCGCCGTGACCGTGTGGCGGGGCGGTAACTGAGGTGGACGATGGCGGCGTCGCGCCGGGCGCTACCGGCCGTGACCGCAAGAAATGCGCCAGCGCCGAGCCTGCGCAGGCGCTGCTCATCGTAGGTCTTCAGGGACCACCCCTGCTGACGTGCCAACGTAGCCAATGCTTTTCGGTAGCTCCCCGGCGTCAGCACGTTCGGTGGTAATTGCGTCAACCAGCGTGCCGTATGGGCCCCTGCCTCCGTCGCGAGTGATCGCTCGGCCGACGCACCCTTCACTCGGACCGCGGTCGGTCGCCACGGCTGCGGTGGCTTTTGCTTGGCGTTGGGTTGTGTTTCGGTTGCGGCGAGCAGCGCCGAGACTAGCGCGTCAGTGGCCATCGCCTCGTGATCGGGCGGCATTGCAACGGCGATACCGATCTCGCCCGGACGGTACGGCGCGATTCCTTTGACGAGCCGCGCGGCGAGCGTCAGAGCAGCAAACGGGGAGGGCGTGTGGCTCAAGAGGCCAATGACAGCGGGGATAGGCCGTGTGCCTGGGAGCAGGACGGTCACCACGCTACCCGCTACCGCACCTTGTGCATCGATCGCACGTCGAATTGTTGCACCGTTCGGCCAGTCATCGAGTGCTTCCAAACGGGCAGTGTCGACTAATGCAATCAATGATTGAATATCGCTCATCCATGACGCCGAAATTTTTGCTGCACTGCGAAAAAATCTAGGAAAATCAGGCTTTGGGATGATCTTCACGGCAAACCTCTTCTTGACCCATAGGGTCTAATAACGGGATCATAGTGCACTTGAAACGAAGCGCGTCGCTTCGTCTGGACGACACACTCCGATGTCCGATAACGTCAACGCGCAAGCGCAAACCGAATTCGATCAGGATCCGCTTGAGACCCAAGAGTGGCTTGAGTCGATCGACTCCGTGCTCAAAGCCTACGGTCCTGAACGAGCCCACTTTTTGCTCGAGCGTCTGATCGACCATACGCGACGCGCCGGCGCTCATCTCCCGTTTAAGCCTAATACGTCGTACGTGAACACGATCGGAACGGCCCAAGAGCAGCCGTACCCGGGCAATCGGGCGCTCGAGCGCCGGTTGGAAGCCTACATACGTTGGAATGCGATGGCGATGGTCGTCGCGGCTAACAAGCAGAGTTCTGAATACGGTGGTCACCTGGCGAGCTACGCCTCGTCGGCGACCTTGTACGAAGTAGGCTTCAATCATTTCTGGCGCGCGCAGACCGACAAGCACCCGGGTGACCTCGTGTTTATGCAAGGGCACTCCAGCCCCGGTATCTATTCGCGAGCGTATCTTGAGGGCCGGCTGTCCGAGGATCAGTTGCGGAACTTCCGTAAGGAAGCGTCGGCCGATGGCCTGTCGTCTTACCCGCACCCGTGGTTGATGCCGGATTTCTGGCAGTTCCCCACTGTTTCGATGGGCCTTGGACCCATGATGGGCATTTATCAGGCCCGTTTCCAACGCTACCTCGAGCACCGAGGCATCGTGCCGGTTACGGATCGAAAAATTTGGTGCTTCCTCGGCGATGGCGAGATGGACGAGCCCGAATCCATGGGCGCGCTCACGATGCCCGTGCGCGAAGGGCTCGACAACCTCGTCTTCGTCATCAATTGCAATCTGCAGCGGCTCGACGGTCCAGTGCGCGGCAATGGCAAGATTATCCAAGAACTGGAAGCCGCATTCCTCGGCGCTGGATGGAATGTCATCAAGGTCCTCTGGGGCTCTCGTTGGGACCCATTGCTAGCGCGGGATCACAAGGGCTTGCTCCGTCGGTTGATGCAGGAATGCGTTGACGGCGAGTACCAGAATTTCAAAGCCAAAGGCGGCGCTTACACACGCGAACATTTCTTCGGCAAATACGCCGAACTCAAGGAAATGGTCGCCAACATGTCGGACGACGAGATTTGGCGATTGAACCGCGGTGGCCATGACTCGGTGAAAGTCTGGAATGCCTATGCGCAAGCCATGACGACCGCAGGTCGACCGACCGTGATTTTGGCGAAGACGGTGAAAGGCTTTGGTCTCGGCAAAGCCGGCGAGGCGCAGAACCCGACCCACCAACAAAAGAAGCTGGACGAAGAAGCTCTACGGGCTTTCCGCGACCGCTTCAATATTCCGGTCTCCGATGAAGAAATCGCGGGTTTGCCGTTCAAGCGCCCAGCCGATGACAGTGAGGAAATGACGTACTTGAAGGCGCGTCGTGGTGCCTTGGGCGGATCACTTCCGGCTCGCCGCGTGACGGCGCCGGCCCTTGAAGTGCCGCCGCTGGCAGCGTTTCAGCCGTTACTGGAGTCGAGTGGCGACCGGGAAATTTCGACCACCATGGCGTTTGTTCGTCTCTTGGGCATCCTGCTCAAAGACAAGAACATCGGTAAGCACATCGTTCCAATCGTTCCTGACGAAGCACGTACGTTTGGTATGGAAGGCCTGTTTCGTCAAATCGGTATCTATTCGTCGGTTGGCCAGCTCTACACGCCTCAGGATGCCGATCAGCTGCTCTCTTACCGCGAGGATAAGAAGGGGCAGATACTCGAAGAGGGCATCAACGAAGGCGGTGCGATGTGCTCTTGGATCGCTGCGGCCACGGCGTACGCGAACCACGGTACCCAGATGGTGCCCTTCTATATTTATTACTCGATGTTCGGTTACCAGCGCGTCGGCGACTTCATGTGGGCCGCCGGCGATTTGCGCGCGAAGGGATTTCTACTCGGTGCAACGGCCGGTCGCACGACGCTGGCGGGCGAGGGCTTGCAACACCAGGACGGTCATTCGCACCTGTTGATGAGCACGATTCCGAACTGTGTGTCGTACGATCCGGCGTATGCCTACGAGCTTGCGACGATCGTGCAGGACGGCCTGCGTCGCATGTATGCGGACCAGGAAAGCGTCTACTACTACCTCACGGTGATGAACGAAAACTATGCGCAGCCTGCGATGCCGGACGGCGCCGTGGACGGCATCCTGAAAGGCATGTACCCGTTAGAGCGTCGCAAGGGGAAGCTGCGCGCTACGCTATTCGGTTCCGGAACCATTTTGCGTGAAGTGCGCGCTGCGGCCGATATTCTCGAGCAAGAACACGGTGTTGCCGCGGATGTTTACTCGGTGACGAGTTACTCGGAACTTCGTCGTGAAGCGCTGGCGGTCGAACGCACGAATCGATTGAATCCAATGGATGCGGCGAAAGTTCCGTACGTCGCTGGGCTTCTTACCGGGCAAAAAGGCCCGTTCGTTGCAGCCAGCGATTACATGAAGATCGTGCCTGACCAAATCCGTGAGTGGGTCCCTGGCCGGTACGTGGTTCTGGGAACCGATGGCTACGGACGGTCGGATGCCCGCGCTGCGTTGCGCTCGCATTTCGAAGTGGATCGACACCATGTCGTTATCGCTACCCTGAAGGCGCTCGCCGATGACGGGAAGGTCGACGCGACAGTCGTGGCTGCTGCGATCCAGAAGTACGGGATCGATTCCACGAAGCCCAACCCTGCGACGGCCTGAACCATGTCATCAGAAATTTCGGTCACTGTTCCGGACCTTGGGGACTTCAAGTCGGTCGACGTCGTTGAGGTCCTCGTCCAAGTCGGCGACGTTGTGGAAATCAATACTCCGTTGGCGACTCTCGAGACTGAGAAGGCGACGATGGATGTGCCGTCGACCGTCGCCGGACGGGTCACGGCAGTACTCATCGCTCGGGGTTCTAAAGTTGCATCCGGTAGCGCTGTCGTGACCGTGGAAGCGGCAACACCGACATCCGTGTCGACGGCGCCTTCGCAAGCTACAGCGGCAGCACCGGTCGTTGCAGCCTCTGCGGCCGAGGTGTCGCCGAATATAGGCCTGATCGAGGTCGCCGTTCCGGCACTCGGTGATTTCAAGAGCGTTGATGTCGTCGAGGTCTTGGCGAAGGTAGGCGATGTCGTTGATGTCGACACGCCGCTAGCCACGCTGGAAACCGAAAAAGCCACCATGGACGTACCGTCCACGGCCGCCGGTCAGGTGGTTGAGGTCCTGATTGCGCGCGGCGACAAGGTGGCATCCGGCACCATCGTGGTGAAACTGGCCCCTTCAGGGGCGACTGCATCCACGCCTGCCGTACCGGCGGTGGCTGCTGTGGTCCCGACAGCACCGAGCACAGTGCCGGCCGCGAAGGCGCCTGCGCCGGCTCTTCCGGCCGTTTCGCGTTCTGCGCCAGCGCAACGCAGCGTTCTCGAATTGGGCAAAGCGCCGGTGGAAGAAGTGGGCTTTTCGCGCGCGTATGCCGGTCCGTCGGTGCGATTGCTGGCCCGCGAACTGGGCGTCGACCTGGGTAAAGTGTCGGGTACGGGTACGAAAGGCCGCATCACGCACGGCGACGTTAAGAATTGGGTCAAGCAAACGCTTTCGACGGGTACCGTTGGTGGCGGTGGCGCCTTGCCGCGAATTCCGGCAGTGGATCACGCGAAGTATGGCCCGATCGAAATTCAGCCGTTGTCGCGCATTCAAAAAATTTCAGGCCCTCGACTGCATGCCAGTTGGGTGAATATCCCGCACGTAACGCAATACGATGAAGCGGATATCACGGAACTCGAGGCCACGCGCGCCGCGCTGAAGAAGCCGTCCGAAGCGAAGGGCATTAAGCTCACTCCGCTCGCGTTTATCATTCGGGCGTGCGTGCAGGTGCTCAAGAAACACCCGCGCTTCAACGCCTCGTTGGATGAGGACGGCCAGAATCTGATTTTGAAGCAGTACCTTCACATCGGGTTTGCTGCCGACACGCCGAACGGTCTCGTGGTCCCCGTGCTGCGGGACGCCGACCGTAAGGACGTCTACGAAATTGCCGCAGACCTGGCGAGCCTGTCGGAGAAGGCGCGTTCGGGGAAATTGACCGCCGCCGACATGCAGGGTGGATGCTTTACGATCTCAAGTCTGGGCGGGATCGGCGGCACGGCATTCACACCGATCATCAATGCGCCGGAAGTCGCCATTCTGGGTGTTTCAAAATCGGCCATGAAGCCTGTGTGGAATGGCGCTGCGTTCATGCCAAGACTCATGCTGCCGTTGTCGCTGTCGTACGATCATCGCGTCATCGATGGTGCGAGTGCGGCACGATTCACCACCGATTTGGCCAAGGCGCTTGAGCATATTCCTGGGCTCATCGAGGCGGTTCCGTGAGCATAGAAATACGCGTCCCGCCTTTGGGCGACTTTAAAGACGTCCCGGTCATCGCTGTACTGGTGGAAGTCGGGCAGAGTGTTGCGAAAGACGATCCTATCGTCACTGTCGAGAGCGATAAGGCCACCATGGACGTTCCGGCGTCGCACGGTGGAGTGGTCCGAGAGGTGCGTGTCGCCGTCGGAAATCGCATCTCGGAAGGCGCCATCATTGCGGTCGTCGACGATGTCACGGCCGCTACCGTCGCATCCCCTCCGGCTGCCGATCCGTCGCCTGTCGCGATGTCGAAGACACCGGCTGCGCCCGCCGCGGCTGTCCCCGTTGGTCGCGGCGATGAGCCCACTGCGGATGTGCATTTCCCGTTGGTGGTGATCGGCGCAGGCCCCGGTGGATACACTGCCGCGTTCCGCGCAGCCGATCTCGGATTGCGCGTCGGTCTGATTGAGCGCTGGCCGACGCTGGGTGGCGTTTGCCTCAATGTGGGTTGTATTCCCTCAAAGGCATTGCTGCACGCGGCGAATGTGATTGAAGAAGCCGCGGCGATGGAAGAACTTGGGGTCACGTTTGGTCCTCCAAAAATCGATCTCGATCGATTGAGAGGGTGGAAGTCAAAAGTGGTCGGAAAGCTGACGCAGGGACTGAACGGTCTTGCGAAGCAGCGCAAAGTCGAGATTGTTCGCGGCGAAGCCCGCTTTCTCTCGCCTCATCGCATTGAGGTCGCCGGGCCGGACGGTCGGACCGTGGTGGGATTCGATCAATGCATCGTCGCGGCCGGCTCTGAGCCTGTCCGTATGCCTGGGGTTGCCGACGATCCTCGAATCATTGATTCGACCGGCGCTCTGGAACTGACCGACGTCCCGGCGCGCTTACTCGTGGTCGGTGGCGGCATTATCGGACTGGAGATGGCGTGCGTTTACAGCGCCCTCGGTTCGAAAGTTACTGTCGTCGAACTCGGTCCGGGCCTAGTGCCCGGCTGCGATCGAGACCTTGTTCGTCCTCTCGAGAAGCGCCTCCGCCAGCACTACGACGCGATATGGACGGGCACCAAAGTCACCGGCATCGCGGTCGGCGAGGAGTTGGTGGTGTCGTTTGAAGGCAAAGATGCGCCTGCGCAACAAGCCTTTGATCGCGTCCTCATTGCGATTGGACGCCGGCCGAATGGTCGCCTGATCGGTGCCGAAGCCGCGGGCCTCACGGTGGACGAACGTGGGTTCATTCCGGTGGACAAGCAGCAGCGCACCAATGTGGCGCATATATTTGCGATAGGCGACATCGTCGGTCAGCCGATGTTGGCGCACAAGGCCACGCACGAAGCGAAGGTAGCGGCAGAAGTCGCTGCGGGGCAGAAGCGTTATTTCGACGCACGCGTGATACCGGCCGTCGCCTATACGGACCCTGAATTGGCGTGGGTGGGTCTGACGGAAACCGAAGCGCAAGCCAAAGGAATCGCAATCGGTAAGGGAGTCTTCCCGTGGGCAGCTTCCGGTCGCTCACTGGCGCTGGGTCGCGATGAGGGCTTTACCAAAGTGATCTTCGACCCCGAGACCCATCGTATCCTCGGCGCCGGTATCGTCGGCTCGAATGCCGGTGAGTTGATTGCGGAGGCGGCATTGGCCATTGAGATGGGCGCGGATGCGCACGACCTCGGCTTAACCATTCACCCGCATCCGACGTTGTCGGAAACGTTGTGTTTTGCGGCCGAGGCGTTTGAAGGGACCTTGACTGACCTTTATCTGCCCAAAAAGAAATAGCGTCAGGCTTCCAACGGCAGCTGGATTGAGACGCGCAGACCGGGCTGCGCGTCGTCCAACTGCAATGTCGCTTGGTGCAGACGGGCCACAGCGGCGACGAGGCTGAGACCGAGCCCGGAGCCCGGCATGCCGGAACTCCCGCGCAGCCGACGGAAGCGTTGAGTGGCAAGTTCTCGCTGGTCCTCGGGAATACCGCTGCCGCCGTCCCGAACCTCCAATAGCGCCGTTTCGCCGATCCGAGTCAGTCGTACGTGTATCGGCGCCGTGCCGCCGTATTTGACAGCGTTATCCAACAAATTCGACAAAGCTTGCGCCAGCAATTGGCGATGACCACGCACCCGCAATCCTTCTTCAATATGGGACGATAATTGACCTTCGGCAGCCACGGGTTCGTAAAACTCTAAGAGGTCACTGGTGACCTGTGACAGGTCGACCACTTCTAACGGCGCGGTCCCGGATTCGGCCAGTGCAATTCGCAGCAGTCCTTGTAGGGTTTCCGAGAGTCGGTCGATCTCCGCCAGGACCGTCGCCATCGCGTCCCGTTGCGCGGTATCGGCGGCCGCATGATAGGCGTCCTGCGCAGCGCCGCGAATGCGATTCAAGTGGCCTCGCAGATCGTGCGCAGTGCTGTCGAGTACTGCGCGCATCGTTCCGGTGAGTGTGTCTACTCGTCCCAACAGGTCATTGAACCGCATGACGAGGGCGTCAATCTCATCACCGCTCCCAGAGATCGGTAGACGCTCCCCCAGATCACCCCGGGCAATGCGTCCCGCGCTCTCCGTAATCGCCTGCGCCGTGCGAGAGATACGTCGACCCAGCCACCAACCGCCGAGCGAACCGAACAGCACGACCATGACGAAGGCCCACGCAAGACTGCGCAACATAATCCCGCGAAAGGCGAGACGATCTTGTACGTCATGACCCACGAGTACGCGAAATCCGTTCTCCAATTTCAAAACCCGGCCCCGTACGTGGCGCGGGACACTGGCCTCACCGCGCATGACGTCGACGTCGAACTCGGCCCAGCCGGCTTTGTCGGGGTTCAATTCAGGCAGAACGACCACATTCCCAGCGAGGAAGTCTCCGCGCGGGCCGCGCAACTCATAGACACCGCCACGGATCCAGGGATCTTCCGCACGATCGATGATTTCGCTAACGAATGTGTCGAGGTCCTTTTCGCGAAAATCGGCCGAGAGGGACTGCGCCTCGACGGATACCAATTCGTCGCCTTCGACGGCGAGAATGCGCGACGTCCATAGGTAGACCACGCCGAGTACGGCCATCATCGAGACGGCCAAGAGCAAGCCGTGCAGCACGGCGACGCGAGCAATGGAGGAACGTGCAAATGGACGTAAACGCATACGTTCAGGGGTCATCCGTCAGGGTGTAGCCCGAGCCGCGGACGGTATGCAGCAACTGCACATCGTGTCCTTTATCAACAGCCTGACGCAGGCGGCTGATGTGCACATCAATCACGTTCGTCTTAGGGTCAAAATGGTAGTCCCAGACTCCCTCGAGAATCATGGTTCGCGTGACGACCTGCCCGGTATGCCGCATGAGGAATTCGAGCAGCTGGAACTCCCGAGCCGTCAATTCGATTTTGCGGCCTGCACGGGTGACTTTGCGGGCACGTGCGTCGAGTTCTAGGTCAGCGACTTTGAGTCGCCCGGCCGGTGCGGCATCGCTTTGACGTCGCGCGAGCGCGTCGATTCGGGCAGCCAGTTCCTCCAGGTGATAGGGTTTGGCGAGGTAATCATCGCCGCCAGCCCTCAGTCCCTGTACCCGTTCGTCGACTTCGTCCAATGCCGATAAAATCAGGATCGGCACAGTGCTGCCGGCGCTGCGCAGCGATTTGACGATCTCAAGACCGTCCAATTTCGGGAGCATTCGGTCGAGGATCAGCACGTCGAATCCACCGGCGAGCGCGGTCGTGCGGCCGGTTTCGCCGTCGAAAACCTGCTCGACCGCATGGCCCAGTTCCCGTAGGCCCTTGGCAAGGTAGTCGCTGGCGCGATGATCATCCTCGACGAGCAAAATCTTCATACGATCTCCTTCCAGGACAAGGATAAAGGATCGACAGGCTAGTCAGCTTCGAAACCTTAAGGACTCTTAACCCCGCCGTAAGGTTCCCGTGCTCGGTCTGGGCTAACCTTCGTTCCAAGGTCACCTGTCCGGTGACATCGGGAGGATAGGCATGGCTGATCGGTCATCGTGGGGCGCTCTCGCCGCAATGCTGGTCATCGCCGCCGTGCCGACGGTCGCGATTGCCACCGTAAAGCCGACGCCACCCGTCCCCCTGACGGGCGCCGATTGTGATCATCTCTTGGGGCAGTTTGACGTGGCGTGGACCTCGCACCGGACGTCAAAACGCGCCGATTCTGCACGACGGGCTCGGGACCTCGGCGAGGCGGCCTGCCACGAAGGGCGCTATGCCGATGGCGTCCATCAGCTCAAGCGCGCTTTGCACGACCTCGGCTTGAAGCCGGTCCTGCGCCCTCAGACCGGCGCTGCGCACTGATCCGAGCCGGATCCTGTTCCTTCGGCCGATACCCACATTCCTCGCGGACGGGGCATCGCCAGCATTCCGGCCGGCGCGCCTTGCACGTATAGCGGCCTAACAAGATCAGCCAGTGGTGCGCATGGAGTGCAAACTCCTTGGGGACCGCTGCCAATAGCCCTTTCTCCACGGCGAGCACCGTTGTCCCCGGCGCCAGACCCGTGCGGTTCGCCACCCTGAAGATGTGTGTGTCGACGGCCATGGTCGGTTCACCAAAGACGCAATTCAAGACCACATTCGCCGTCTTCCGACCGACGCCGGGGAGCGCTTCCAACGCTGCCCGATCGTGTGGCACCTCGCCGCCGTGGCATTCCAGCAAGCGTCGGCAGGTGCCCATGATGTTCTCGGCCTTGGCATTAAAGAGGCCAATGGTTTTGACGTACGACTTTAACCGTTCAAGGCCGAGGTCCAGGATCGCCTGCGGAGTATTTGCGACCGGAAAGAGTTTGGCTGTCGCGATATTGACGCCTTTATCCGTTGCCTGAGCCGACAAGATGACGGCAATGAGCAGTTCAAACGGACTTGAATAGACCAGTTCCGTCTTGGGCTCCGGGTCCAGTTCGCGCAATTTCGCGAACAGCGCACGGCGCTTCGCGGGGGTCATGGGGGGTCACCGACCAGCGAGCGCGCGGCAAGCCGCGCCCGACGGTCGGCCTCGCGAGCACTCTCTCGGCTGACGTGTTCGCCGAATCGACGTCGATAGTGCGCAGCTCGTTGCATCAAGAGCGTTCCGTCGAGCGGGGGGGCATCCAGTGTGACGAGCGTAATGCAGTCCACCGGGCAGGGCGGTAGGCACAATTCGCAACCACTGCAATCGGCCGCAATGACCGTGTGCAGGCGTTTACGCGCGCCGACTATCGCGTCCACGGGGCACGCGGGCAGGCACTTGGCGCAGCCGATGCACACGGACTCATCGATCAGCGCCACACGGGGAGGCCCTTCCGCGCCCACGGTTGGGTCGATCGGCAATGCGGGAACGCCTAATGCGGCGGCCAGGGCCTCGGCGACGGGCGTACCACCCGGTGGGCATCGATCCGGGCGGGTCAGTCCCGCCGCCAGCGCGTCGGCGTAGGGACGACACCCTGCGTAGCCGCAGCGCGTGCACTGCGTCTGCGGGAGTATCGCGTCAAGGCGCTCTGCGAGCGTCGGCGTCATTGCCTCACGTGACAGTCATGCCGGGCGTTCCACCGTCGTCCGGTGAGACGAGGAATACGCCGGGATTGTCATTGCTGGCGCACAACACCATGCCTTGCGATACGCCAAAGCGCATCTTTCGTGGCTTCAAATTGGCAATCACGACGACATGCCGACCGACCATGGTGTCGGGGGCATACGACTCACGGATGCCGGAGAAAATTTGGCGAACGTCGCCATTCCCAAGATCGATTTGTAAGCGCAGCAACTTATCCGATCCCTCGACCAGACCACACTCCAGCACTTTGCCCACGCGCAGGTCCAGCTTCGCGAAATCATCGATGGTGATTTCGCCTTTGCTGCTGGACGGCGTGCTCGATGCAGCCACAGGCGCCGTGTCGGCACGCGATGCGTTGCTCACAGCGGCGGGTGGTGTGACGCTGGTCACCGGTGCGGTCGCCGCTGGCGCCGTGGAAGTTTCTTCGATCAAAGTGGCCACCACCTTAGGGTCTAAACGGGTTGCAAGCGGTTCATAGGCCGCCAATTCACTCCCCAGCAGCGGCATCGCGACGTCCTGCCAACGCGTCACCGGCTGGCCGAGGAAGCGGCCGGCTCGCTCAGCCATGGACGGCAATACCGGCGCCAGATACGTCATCAGAGCGCGGAAGAGATTGATGCCTTGCGTGCAGACTGCGAGGACATCCTCGGCGCGCGCAGGATCCTTAGCCAACGTCCACGGCTTTTGAGTGTCGATGTATTGATTCGCACGATCCGCCAGCGACGCAATTTCGCGAATCGCTGCAATGAAGTCACGCGATTCATACAACGCCGCGATACGCGACGATGCATCCGCAAATTCGGCGTAGAGCGCTGGGTCCGGCAGTGCCGCCGCTAAGCGGCCGCCGCCGCGTGCGATAAATCCGGCGCAGCGACTGGCGATATTCACCAATTTGCCGACGACATCGGAATTAAATCGAGTCACGAAATCGTCGAGCGACAAGTCCATGTCGTCGATACCCGGACCTAGCTTTGCGGCGAAATAGTAGCGTAGCGGTTCCGGCGGTAATCGATCCAAATAGCGGCGACCGGTAATGAAAGTGCCGCGTGATTTCGACATCTTCTGCCCGTTCACGGTTAGGAACCCGTGCGCATGCACCTGAGTGGGGCGACGGTATCCGGCACCTTGCAAAACGGCCGGCCAAAACAACGTGTGGAAATAGAGTATGTCCTTGCCGATGAAGTGGTGGAGCTCAGCGTCGCTGTCAGGTGCCCACCAGCTATCGAAGTTCAGTCCGTCCCGCTGTGCAAGAGCCAAGCTGGCCGCCATGTAGCCGACTGGTGCGTCGAGCCACACATAGAAGTATTTGCCGGGGTGGCCTGGGATCTCGAAGCCAAAATAGGGGGCGTCGCGGGAGATGTCCCAATCGCGCAAACCCGCGCTAAACCATTCTTCTAATTTATTGGCCACACTCTCGTGGATGGCTCCGGAACGCGTCCATTCCCGGAGCATCGTTTCAAAGGCGTCCAACCGGAAGAACAGGTGCTCTGATTCACGCTCGACCGGCGGCGTGCCGCTCAGAACCGATACTGGATTCTTGAGGTCCGACGGTGAGTACGTCGCGCCACACACTTCGCAGCTGTCACCATACTGGTCCGGTGCATCACAGCGCGGGCAGGTCCCCTTGACGTACCGATCCGGCAAAAACATCTGTGCCGTTTCGTCATACGCTTGACGGATCGAGCGGCGACTGATGTAGCCCGCAGCGTCCAGCGCTTTAAAAATTTTCTCCGTGCAACGTCGATTTTCGTCACTGTGCGTCGAGTGAAAGAACGCATGGTCAATGAGGAAGCCCTGGTAGGTAGCCCGGTGCTCTGCCTCAATGCCGGCAATCAGCTGCTCGGGGCTTACGCCTTCGGACTGGGCCTTCAACATGATCGGCGTTCCGTGCGTATCGTCCGCACAGACGTAGCGGCATTCGTGGCCGGCCATACGCATGGCGCGCGCCCAGATATCCGTCTGGACAGCCTCGAGGACGTGACCGAAGTGTAGGGGGCCGTTGGCGTACGGCAGGGCGCTGGTGACGAGAATGCGACGCATGGGGCTTAGGGCACCAAAATCCACGGCCGCCTATTATGCCAGTCAGGGGCGCAGCGTGCTCAGGGGGCGTCCCGAACGGCCTCAAATCGCTGTTTATTGATGGCTTTACGGTAGGCCTCCCGACCGCTGATCGCGCGTGCGTCGAGCAGCTGCTGGATCGCGCTGTCCATGGTGCGCATCCCATGGGCGCTACCGCTTTGCATGGTCGTCTCCAGTTGGTCCAACTTACCTTGCCGGATGAGATTGGATACGGCCGGGGTATTGATGAGAATTTCCAGCGCCGCGACTCGCCCGGGCTGGCCCGACCGGGGGATGAGCTGCTGCGATACGACGCCCCGGAGGCTCGTGGAAAGCATGGTCCGGACATGGGGCTGCTTGTCCGTGGGGAACGCATTCACGATCCGGTCGACCGTCGCGGCCGCGCCGTTGGTGTGCAGGGTGCCCATGACCAATACCCCCATTTCAGCCGCTGTGACCGCAATGCTAATGGTTTCAAGGTCACGCATTTCGCCCACCAGAACGACGTCTGGATCTTCACGCAGAGCCGAGTGGACGGCGGCGGCGAACGAGGGTGCGTGCGTGCCCACTTCGCGCTGACTGACGAGGCAGTTCTTGCGGCGGTGCACGAATTCGATCGGGTCTTCGATCGTGAGAATGTGCCCGCGCGTATGGGTGTTGATCTCGTCAATCATCGCGGCCAACGTCGTGGACTTACCGGATCCCGTTTTGCCAGTGACCAGAATCAGCCCGCTTTGCGTACTGCACAGATTGCGCACTGCATCCGGCATGCCGAGTTGATCGAGCGTCAAAGCGTTCGAGGGTATGACACGTAGTACAGCCCCGACGCCGTTAAGATGGCGTAGCACGTTAACGCGGAATCGCGCGAGATTCGGGACTTGATAGGCAAAATCCGCGCCGTCGTGGTCTTCGAAACGCGTGATGGCCTTTTGCGGCATGATTTCGCGTAGCAGTTCCAACACATAAGCCGCGTCGAGCTGCTCATTACGTAATGGCTGAAGTTCCCCGTAGGTTCGGATTCTGGGAAAGTCTCCAGCGATAAAATGCAGATCAGAACCCTTCCGATTGATGACTTCTGCCAGATATTCGTCGATGCGGGCCATGATCAGGCTCCTGGCAAGTCAATGCGCGGCAGGATGTTGGAGTCGGTGACAAACCGCTGAAACGGCCGTCGATCCAGTGCATTGAGATACGCAGCATCCGGGTCCAGTTCCTTCGCCAACACACCCGCCATCAGTGCCTGATCGAGCGTCTGCATGCCAAGATCCCGGCCCGTTTGCAGTTGTGCGGGTACCTGATGTGTTTGGTCTGTCTGAATGAGTTTGCCAATGGCTCGATTCATAACCATGACCTCACAGATGGCCCGACGAATCCGGCTATCGGCGCGTTTGACGAGAACCTGAGTGATGACTGCGATGAGGCTCTGTGCCAAAAAACTCTTCGTCTGCTCGCGTTCTTCAGCGGGAAGTGCATCGATGATCCGATCAATGGTCTTAACAGCGCTCGTTGTATGCAGTGTGCCGAGAACGAGATGGCCCGTCTCTGCAGCGGTCATGGCCATGCGGATCGTCTGCGCGTCGCGCATTTCGCCGACTAAAATCACGTCCGGATCTTCGCGCATCGCCGCTCGGATACCTTCCGCGAATGAAGGCACATGCGTGCCGTATTCACGTTGAATAATCTGGGACTCACGACTCGTATGCACGAACTCAATAGGGTCTTCGAGACTGATGATGTTTAGGCGCCGGGTCCGATTGAGCTCATCAATCATTGCGGCGAGGGTGGTGGATTTGCCTTGTCCTGTGGACCCCGTGACAAGCACCATTCCTTGATGATGATCGAGCAGCCGCCGAACGATGGGCGGTAGGCCGAGGCTGTCTAGGGACGGCACGTTGGTGGGTATCGCGCGAAATACGGCGCCGACTCCCGTCTCTTTGCGAAACACATTGACGCGGAATCGGCCACCGTCTTCGGTGACATGGGCAAAATCCAAGTCGTGACCCGTACGAAATTGTTCTGCTAGCTTGCGGCTCAGAATTTCGTCGATGTATCCCTCTAGTTCAGATGCGCCGAGGTCGCGGAATCGAATGGGAACGAGGTCGCCATTCATTCGGAGCATCGGCGGTACACCGACTGCGAGGTGTATGTCTGAGCAGCCTTGCGCACTGCCCAATTTTAGGAAGGCATCAATGCGGGCCATTATCCGGTCTCCTCAGATGCAACGCTCAAGGTCGAGACTGAGTTCTTCCATCGATTGGTACCGCTTTAATTTGTCGACGGCCATGGCCCGTGTGACTACGGACGACAGCAATGCGGGTACCTTCGGATTGCGCTCAGCGACGCTTGGGGCCTTACCTTGCACATGTTGATACATGATCGCCATATGGTCTCCCCGCGTATAGGGGGCAGTGCCCGTCAGCATTTCATACAAGACAACACCGGTGGAGTAGATGTCAGCCCGCGGGTCAATGGCTTTGCCGAGTATCTGCTCGGGTGCCATGTATTTGGGCGAGCCGATCACGTAGCCCGTCTTCGTCAATTGAGCATCACCTTCGCGTTGAGCGGCTGCGACGCCAAAGTCCACGATTTTCAACAGGCCCTCGTCATTGATGAGGATGTTCGCGGGCTTTAGATCCCGGTGGACGACACCGATCTGGTGGGCAACGGTCATCCCATGGCACAAATCGATCCCGTAGCGAACCGCTTTTGCGACGGGCAAAGGCGTCTCGCCGGTCAGCTCGGCGGCGAGTGTGTGGCTCGGGAAGTACTCCATCGAAATCGCATAGTTCCCACGGATAGCGAGGAAATCATAGATTCGGATGACATTGCGGTGCGTAATCATGCGGCTGATCCGCAATTCACGCGTGAAACGCTGCAGCATGTCCTCGTCTTGGGCGAACGAGGGGTTGAGGAATTTGAGGACGAGGCGTTCGCCGACAATCACGTCTTCCATGAGCAGCACAGTGCCGAAAGCACCTTTGCCGATCTTGGAGAGGAATTTGTAGCGGCCGTCGAGCACATCCCCTGGGCTGAGGGAGCTGATGTCGAGTCGCTGTGAAAGCGCGTCCGCCTGCGCGGCGAGTTCACGCAAGTCCGCAGCTTCCAGCAGCGTTCGAGATCCGGGTGCGAGTGTGTGTGCAGTATCCGCACTGCGTGCTGCCGTGCCCGGATGCCGCTCTTCCAACGTCTGCATCGCCCGCGCGGCTGCTGCGGAGACGGTCTGATCCGTGGTCAGCTCGCCGACGGCGCGGATGCGTGCCTGCACGGTCTCCCGTTGCGTATCGTCGGCCAGTAGGCCCAAGGCATGCAGCGTCTCGATCCGAATTTCACTTTCGGGGCGTTGCAGGACCGTCATAAGTGAGGGCACCAGAGAGGCGTCGCCGAGTTTGATCAGCGCGCGGATCACCGACGGGATGGAGTGAGCGCTCTGTTGCAGCATTTCCACGAGACGTGGAAGTGCTTTTCGGTTGCCGATTGCCGCGAGAGCGTCGACGGCGCGTTCACTGACCCACCAATCGGAGTCGCGGGTTGCGTTGATCAAGTAATCGACGGCCCGCTCGTCATGCGTCAAATTGAGAATTTCGATAGCCGTTCTACGGATTTCGTCATCGCGGTCATTAACCAATGCGATGACCGCATCGACCACTCGGCTGCCGCCTATCTTACCGAGGGCGTCAGCGGCCCGGCTGCGGACCCACCAGTCAGAATCCTTGATGGCTTCCAGCAGATATTTGATCGATGCCGCATCGCATATTTCGTTTAACACTTCGACGGCCGCGCGGCGCGCGTACTCCGACTCGTGCTTTAGCGCCGGGATCAGCAGCGGGATTGTCTGGGCATGGCGAGCCCGAATCAGCAACTCGATGGCCTTATTGGCGACGTCCATATCCGGGTCGGCGATGAGCGGGGCAATGGCCCGAACATCCGTAATGACCGACATCTTGAGGAGAGTCGCCAGCGCGGCAAGGCGGACGAGCTTTGAGCCGTGACGTAACTGCGCAAGCAATGCATCGGTGACATCGGGACGATCAAAGCGCGCCAGAATGTCCATCAAGTGAATTCGGACGGCGACATCTTTGCCTTCCAATCGGGCGAGCAAATCCGGCACCGCGTTGTCGTCAGTGACGTCCGCGATGATTCGAAAAATGGCCGTTCGATCTCGCGACTCCATGGCGTAGGCGGCGCCCAGTAGGTCCCGCAATGGGATCCGTGTCTTATGCGCGGCGATGACATCCATCAGCGCGCCGGTCGGGATGTCGGGGTTTTTCAGTGCCTCAAGCAGTTGCACCGCCGGGAAGGCGCGCGAGCTGGAAAGAGCCCAAGCCACGGCAGAGACGACGCGCGGATTGGGGTGCGCCAACTCAGCGAGCAGGGTTCCGAGAGAGCGTGACTCGGCGAGCGCGCTCAATATTTCGACATAGGCAAGCGTTTCCCGGCGATCGGCCGCGGGCAACGCCTCGATGATCATCGGGATCGTGTCGATACCGAGCGCGATCAGCTTTTGAATGGCTCGACGGAAAGCAGGGCTATCCGGATCCTGGATCGACTTCAGGTCCGTTATCAGCCGCTCGCCGCGCAGAGAGTTCAAGAATTTCACGATCCCAAGTATGCCACAGGGGGGGCGCAAAGCCCCCGGACGGGGGCAGGGTTCGCTAGAATGCGTGACCCAATTCCGTTACCCCCCGGGTACCCATGGATCTCCCCGCACTGCTTGCGGCTGCCCGCGCCGCCGTCGACCCCGCCTCAGAGCGCCCGCTCGGCGACTCGGTTCGCGCCGTCACCGGCACGCCGGACCTAGTCCGCGTTGACATTACGCTCGGGTTCCCGGTCCGGGGCTACGAGCGAGAATTGGCGCCCGTGGTGGAGGCCGCTCTGCGCGCGGCCGGGTTCACCGGTCGCGTCCAGTTGGCGCTCAACGCGACGATTTCGGCGGCGGCGGCTCAGGGCTCCATCAAGCCGATTCCGGGCATCCTCAACGTGATCGCTGTCGCCTCCGGCAAAGGCGGCGTGGGCAAGTCCACGACGGCCGCGAACTTGGCTCTGGCCCTGGCCGCCCAGGGGGCTCGGGTCGGCATCCTTGATGCGGATATCTATGGCCCGTCGCAGCCGCTCCTGATGGGGCTTGCGGGCGAACAGCCGACGACTCGAGACGGCAAATTGCTCGACCCGTTACGGGCCTACGGCGTGGCGGTAATGTCGATCGGGTTCTTGATTGATGCCTCGCAGCCCATGGTTTGGCGTGGACCGATGGTCACCCAGGCGCTGATGCAATTGCTGACGGGCACAGAATGGGGTGAGCTTGACTATTTGATTGTCGATATGCCGCCGGGGACCGGAGACACCCAGCTGACACTGTCACAACGCGTCCCGGTGAGCGGCGCGGTCATTGTGACGACTCCTCAAGATATTGCGCTTCTCGACGCACGCAAGGGGCTCATGATGTTCCGCAAGGTCGCCGTTCCGGTGATCGGCGTGATCGAAAATATGGCCCTGCATGTGTGCACGCAGTGCGGGCATGCCGAGCATATTTTCGGTGCGGGCGGTGGGGAGCGCATGGCCGTTGAATACGGCATTCCATTGCTCGCCAGTTTGCCGCTCGACATACGCATTCGCGAACAGTCCGACGGTGGTCGGCCAACGGTCGTCGCCGAACCCGCCGGTGCACTGGCGCTCGCCTACGATGCGATGGCGCGCCGCGTAGCCGCCCGTCTGGCAACGAGTGTCGTTGCCGCCGCTGCATTCCCGAATCTTTCCGTCAGCGATGATTGACGGCACTCACGTATTTTCAGGGGACCCGCATGAGTATTAAGTCCGACCAATGGATCCGCCGGCAGGCTGCGGCTGGAATGATTGAGCCCTTTGAGCCGGGACAGGTTCGCCACGTCGACGGTAAACGCATCGTCTCCTATGGCACGTCGAGCTATGGCTACGACGTGCGGTGCGCCAACGAATTCAAGATTTTTACCAATATCAATTCGACCATCGTCGATCCGAAAGCGTTCGATCCACAGAGCTTTGTCGACATTCAGTCGGATGTCTGCATCATTCCCCCGAATTCATTCGCGCTGGCTCGAACGGTCGAATATTTCCGCATTCCACGCAGCACGCTCGTGGTCTGTCTCGGCAAGAGCACGTATGCCCGATGCGGCATCATTGTGAATGTCACTCCGTTGGAGCCGGAGTGGGAGGGGCACGTCACCCTTGAATTTTCGAACACGACGCCGCTGCCCGCCAAAATTTACGCCAACGAAGGCGTCGCGCAGATGCTGTTCTTCGAGTCCGATGAAGTGTGCGCGACGTCCTATAAGGACCGCGGCGGAAAGTATCAGGGCCAGACCGGCGTCACGTTGCCCAAAACGTAACGCCGTTGTTCAATCCCCGGTCGGGTGGGCAGGCGCGGCTGCGCCTGTCCACTTTAAGGTGCGCACCGTAAAGGTGAGACGAGCTCGACCGTCCTCCCGCTGTTCGATTCGCACGGGGAGCCAACCGAGTGATGGGGCGAACCAATAACGCCACGTCCGGCCCGTGCCGTCATAATTTTTGCGCTGGCTTTCGTAAATCACCGTATCCAATTCACCCAACTCCGTTTGCAGTTTGGCTGTCCCCTGTTTGGGGTAGACGTAGTGCTTCACCTCGCGCCCATCGAGCAACGCGTATTCGCCCGGCTCGCGGCCAGCCAATAAATCCACCACGGGCGCAAGCCGGATCGTATTCACGTCCTGTTGGTTCGGCTCAAGGGCGGCATCGTAGGGTTTGCCATCCACTTTTCCAGAAATGCGATTGCGCGACCAGTCATAGGTCAAATCGCTCTGATGTGCTTGGTCGTGCCCGCCGTCCGTCAATGCATAGCGCTTCGGCTGGACGCCTTGGGAGGTGACACGAAACCAACTGCGTTCCAGTGACTCCGGGTTAACGATAAGACTGGCGAGAAAACTCGGGAAAGCGCGTGTTTCGTAGACCCAATTGTCGGCAGCAACGTCGCGGCTGAGCGATAGACGCAAATCGCCGGCGCTGAATCCTTTAAAGGTCGTGTGGTAGGTGATTTCGTGCGGCCGCAAGTCGTCGGCCCACGCGCCCGTCGTGGCGAGCAGACACAGCAAGCCTGCGGCGATGCGCCGCGTGAGAGAGAGCCGGAAATCAAGCATCGGGATAACTCCATCGGACGGGCTCGGTCAGTGGGGCCCCATCCAGATACACGGTATCGCGCGTCAACGTCAGGCGGCCCATCGCGTGCCAACCGATGATTTCCGGATAGAGTTTGTGCTCTGCACGATGGACGCGCTCGGCCAATGTCTCTTCGGTATCGGTCGCCAACACGGGAACCTCCGCCTGTCCGACCACGGGACCGCCGTCAAGTTCCTCGGTGACGTAATGCACGCTGCAACCGTGGGAGGATCCGCCGTCGGCGAGCACACGTCGGTGTGTGTGCAGCCCTTTGTAGGCCGGCAGTAACGAAGGGTGGATATTGATCATCCGCCCCGTGTAGTGCCGTACAAAGTGTCCCGTAAAAATGCGCATATACCCCGCGCACACGACGAGGTCCGGCTCGAATCGATCAATCGCGGCCATTAATGCCTGATCGTGCGCCGGTCGGTCGGGGTAGTTCGCCGTCGGAACAGCCACTGCGGGAATGCCGAGCGCGCGGGCGCGCTCAAGGCCGTAGGCGGCAGGGCGATCCGACACGGCAGCACAGAGTTGTATCGGGAGCGTTCCCGCCTGTGCCGCCGCGGCGATTGCCGCAAAATTACTGCCACTGCCCGAGAGCAGCACGACAACTCGTTGCATCGTCAAATCTCAGGCGAGAATGACGCCGCCGGAGCCGGCGCGCACTTCACCGATAACCGACGCCGTTTCGCCGGAAGCGCGCAGGCTGGCAAGCGCGAATTCCACGTGCTCGGCCGGGACGCACACGGTCATACCGATGCCGCAGTTAAAGGTGCGATGCATTTCTGTCTCGTCGATACCGGCGGTCTCCTTCAGCCACTCAAATACGGCGGGGCGTTGCCAGCCTGAGCGGTGAATGACGACTTCCAATCCGTCCGGGACGACGCGTGGAATATTGTCGAGCAGACCGCCACCGGTGATGTGTGCCAGACCGTGGACTGGAATTTCACCGAGTAGCTTCAGCAGCGATTTGACGTAGATTCGGGTTGGGGCGAGCAGTTGGTCGTACAACGGTCGACCGCCGACCTGAGTGGTTTCGTCGGCGCCCGAAAGGGCGATCAGGCGACGGATCAGCGAGTAGCCGTTCGAGTGCGGGCCCGAGGACGCTAAACCAATCAGAACGTCACCGTCGCGGGTCAATGATCCGTCCAGTAATCGGTCTTCGTCGACGATACCCACGCAGAAACCCGCGAGGTCATAGTCATCACCGCCGTACATGCCGGGCATTTCAGCCGTTTCCCCGCCCACTAAGGCGCAGCCAGCCTGGGCACAGCCTTCGGCGATACCGGCGATGACACGTTCACCGATCGCGATGTCCAAGCGGCCTGTCGCGTAATAATCCAAAAAGAACAGGGGTTCAGCGCCCTGAACCACCACGTCGTTGACGCACATCGCCACCAAATCGATACCGATGGTGTCGTGGCGATGCGTGTCGATCGCGAGGCGCAGCTTGGTTCCGACGCCATCGGTGCCGGACACCAGGATGGGCTTTTTGTATCGATCCAGTGGCACGCGGACCAACGCGCCGAATCCGCCTAAGCCGCCCATGACTTCAGGGCGCAGAGTGCGCTTCACGTGGGGCTTGATCCGTTCGACGAGTTCGTCGCCGGCATCAATGTCGACACCGGCATCGCGGTAGGTCACGGGGGTACGCTGTTCGGTCATGTTGCTCGCCGGTCTAGTGAATAGCTTGTGGTATTTTACATGGCGCGCCCAAACCTCGCCGAACAGCGTGCAATGGGACTTTAACTGCGGGATATCAATGCGTTACCGATCCGTCGTCGCCGTTTGTCTGTGGGCCTTGGCCGCCTTCGCACCGCTGCAGACGACCTGCGCCGTGCCGGTCGAGGGACTCTACGACGGCGCGGTCCCTGGCGATTCCACCGAAGCGGGGCGGTCGGCCGCGGCTGCCGAGGCTCTGCGTCAGGTGGCGGTGCGGGTCACCGGGCGCAGTGCAGCGAGTGCCGACCCTGCGCTGCAGCCGTTCTTCGCCGAGGCCGCCAAATACGTTCAGACCTTTCGTTCGGTCGCTGCCGGGCAGGTGACGGTCAGTTTTGATCCGGCGCTGGTGAATGCGGCGCTCGCGAAGGCCGGCCAGCACGTCTGGGGCAGGGATCGTCCACGGACCCTCGTGGTGTTGGATGGCGCGGGCTCTGGCTCGATTTCGGTAAAGCGCGAGATACAGGCGGCCGCGACGCTACGCGGCCTGCCCGTGGTGCTCTCCGACACCGACGCCGAGCCGTCGGCCGAGGTTCGCGAGGGTCGCCCTGAAGCCCTGCAGGCCCTCGGTCGGCCGGCCGGTGCGGAAGCCGTTTTGGTGCTACGCCTCGCTGGCGGTACGACCTCCGGGGTATGGGTCGGTCCGGGGGGCACTGGCACCGCCACCGGCGGGGTCGCGGATGTGATCGGTGCGCTGGCGGATCGCCTGGGCGTTGCGCTGGCCGTCTCGGTCGGTGAGAGCGGTCGTATTGGTGTGGTGGTGCACGGCGTCAACGATTTGCGCGCCTTTGCAACCGTCACAGATGCCCTGCGGGCGTTACCGTCGGTGCGTTCCGTCGCGGTCGATTCGATTGTTGCCTCGACAATCAAGTTACGGGTGACGGGTCCTTTGGATTTGGCCGGACTGCGCAGGTCATTGCGCGAAAACGCTCACTGGGAACTCAGCGAAGACGGTGGCTCGCGGGAGATTGATATGGTGTACCGCCCATGAAGTTGTCGTGGTTACCCAACGCACTCAGTCTGCTTCGGATCCTTCTGGTATTGCCGTGTGTGCTGGCCCTCGTGGCCGGACGTTATGACCTCACGTTGGCCGGTTTTGGGTTCGCAGCGGTCTCTGACGGTCTCGACGGTTGGTTGGCCAAAACGTTTGGTTGGACGAGCCGTCTCGGCAAGATTTTGGATCCCATCGCCGACAAGTTGCTGCTCGTGAGTTTTTACATCACGTTAACGGCGCTTGGGCGAGTGCCGCTGTGGCTCACTGCAACGGTCGTGGTGCGAGACTTGGTGATCGTGCTCGGTGCGGCGGCGTATCGGTATTGGATTGGGTACATCGAAGGCCGACCCACCGCAATCAGCAAACTCAACACGCTTCTGCAGTTGGTCTTTGCGCTGTGGGTTATCGCACGTGCGCAGTGGCCGATACTGCCACAGGCCACCACAATGGCACTCGGTGCGGCTGTCTTCGTCACCACGGTGATCAGCGGCCTCGACTACGTGTTGACCTATGCGCGTGACGCAGTCCGCTCACGCCGGAAGGGCGGCTGATGGAACAGTTGGCCCTATTGGGCGTGAGATTGCGCGCTGCCGCCACTTTCGAGCAGTTTGAGGTGGGACCCAATGCCGCAATACTCGCGGCGTGCGAGGCGCGTACGCGCGAGCGTGGACTCGCACCCACACTGCTCTGGGGCGTAGGCCGGAGTGGGCGCACTCATCTGTTGCAATCCATCTGCACTCGAGCCGCCGCTACGGGGCGAACTGTCGCGTATCTGCCGCTCGGCGAGAGCTGGTGCCAACCGGGCATGTTGAGTGGCCTCGATGGGTTAGACGTACTGTGTTTGGATGATATCGATGCCCGCGTGGACGACCCCGAATGGGCGCGTGCCTTGTTTAACGTCTATAACGACATTTTAGAGCGAGGCGGCAATTTGGTGATGACGGCGGGCTGCGCACCCGCCGGACTCACGGTGGCGCTGCCGGATCTGGCCTCACGGCTGGCCGCGTGTCTGATCTTACAAGTGAAGCTGCTGGACGAAGAGGCGCAGGGCCGCGCCTTACGCACGCGTGCGGCTGCGCTCGGAATTGATTTGCCGGACGATGTTTGCGCGTACCTGTACCACCGCTTGCCGCGGGATCTCGGTTCGTTGCTTGACGCGTTGGATCGTTTGGATGCGGCGTCGTTGTCGCATCAGCGACGACTCACGGTGCCGTTTGTCCGGTCCGTGCTCAAGCTGACGGACGACTGAGTCGCAAGTGCGCGATCGACGCCACGAACACGGCGAACGAAAGCAATACTTGTGCTGCCGCCAACACCCGTGCGCCGGGGTTTGCCAAAATTTCCATTAAACCGTATGCGAGATACGGTGCTGTGAGGAGGACCGCCCACAGCGCGCCGCGACGATCGCCTCGAGTCAGCCGCGGCAGCAGCACCAACCAGGGCAGTGCCCCGACCGTGAACAGCAGCGCCGCGGTCTGCGGGCGATAGCGTAAAAAGGCCCACGCACCGAGTTCGGCGATCAATAACAGCGTCAGTCCGCCAAGGGCTCTGGACGAGCGGCTCATACGCGAGGGTCTCCCTGCAGTCGAATCGCTGCCGTCGCGATGCGACGCCCAAGCACTTGGGCTAAATGTTTTTCGTCTTCGCCAACGCCGGTACCGCTGCCGTGGGCGACAGCGCCAGCGCCATAGGGGCCGCCTCCGCGCGTTCGCGACAGCGCCGCTTCGGTAAAGGGCAAGCCGACGAGCAGCATGCCGTGATGCAGCAATGGCAGCATCATCGTGAGCAATGTCGACTCGTGCCCACCGTGCGGGGTGCTGGTGGAGGTAAAGACGCCGGCCGGGCGACCGACGAGCGCTCCGCTGGCCCAAGCGGCGCTGGTGCCATCGAGGAAATATTTCATGGGCGCGGCCATATTGCCGAATCGGGTGGGGCTGCCGAGCGCCAAGCCGTCGGCGGAGGCCCACTCGGCCGCCGTCACATACGGCGGGCCGTCGGCCGGCACGCTGTCCGCCGGGGGCTGAATAACCGTCGTCACCGCGGGCACCGTGCGCAGCAATGCGGTCGCGCCGGCGACGCTTTCAACGCCTCGGCAAACGTGTCGCGCAAGCTCCAGCGTAGACCCATTACGGGAGTAATAGAGGACCAGTATCTGGGCCATAGTCTCGGGTGTCCCTCAATCCGCACGTCGGCAATGGAAGCGGCCGCTGATCCGGTCGCACTCTGTCCAAGCGGGCCAGATGATCGCATGTTTTCCGGAATGCGGCGGAATGCTGTGCGGGGGATCCGGGCGGCGATCGCCCGGGCACGGCGCCCGGGCGGACACCGTGCCACGAACAGTCCTCAACGCGCTCCCGTGCGCCCTGAACGCACACTCAAACGAAGCGTCAGCCGGTGGTCGACAGTCGTGTCTGAATAAACGCGACGGCGGTTGCCAGCGGCATGTCCTCGTTGGCCTCCGCACGACGATGACGGTATTCCAATGTGCCGGCATCGAGCCCACGCTCTCCGATCACAATACGGTGCGGAATCCCGTACAGCTCGGCATCGGCAAATTTGACGCCGGGTCGAGCATCGCGGTCGTCCAGTAGGACTTCGATACCGGCGGCACTCAGGTCCCTATAGAGCGTCTCGGTCGCGTCGCGGACCCGTTCGGAGCGCTGGTAGTTCATCGGCACCAAGACGACGTGGAACGGTGCAATCGGATCCGGCCAAACGATGCCACGTTCATCGTGGTTTTGCTCGATCGCCGCAGCAACAACTCGAGTGACGCCGATGCCATAACAGCCCATCAGCATCGGCAGGCTGTCGCCATTGGTGTCGAGCACCGTGGCGCCCAACGCCTCGCTGTACTTCGTGCCCAATTTGAACACGTGTCCCACTTCGATGCCGCGCGCGATCGACAGCGTGCCTTGACCGGAGGGGCTCGGGTCGCCTTCGACCACATTGCGCAAATCCGCCACCGCAGGCTCGGGCAGGTCGCGGCCCCAGTTAACGCCGACCAAGTGGGCGTCACGCGCGTTTGCACCACAAACGAAGTCCGCCATCGCCACGGCGGATCGGTCAGCAATCACGGTGCACGGCAAATTCACCGGACCGATGTAGCCAATTTCCGAACCCAGGACTTCCACTATTTTTTCCGCCGACGCCATCCGCAGTGGGCTGGCGACCGCCGGCAGGTTTTGTGCCTTCACTGCATTGAGCTCGTGATCGCCACGAACCACCAGGGCAACGACCCCGCCGTCGGCGGCATCCACGATGAGTGTCTTAAGGGTGCGGGTAGCGTCGACGCCGAGCGCTGCCGTCAGGTCGGCAATCGTCTTTGCGCCCGGTGTGGGGACGACTCGCATGGCTTCCGTAGCGGCGGGCCGCGCGGTCGTTGGCGCCAGCGCTTCGGCCTTCTCGATGTTCGCGGCGTAATCATCCCCGTCGGAGAATGCGATGGCGTCCTCGCCGGAGGAGGCGAGGACGTGGAACTCCTGCGATCCCGTTCCGCCAATCGCGCCCGGGTCTGCGAGTACCGCCCGGAACTTCAACCCCATACGGGTAAAGATCCGTGTGTAGGCGTCGTACATCAACTTGTAGCCCTCGTCGAGCGAGGCTGCGTCCGCATGGAAGCTGTAGGCGTCTTTCATGAGAAATTCGCGCGCCCGCATGACGCCGAACCGGGGCCGAATCTCGTCCCGGAACTTCAGCTGGATCTGATAGAAATTCACCGGCAACTGACGATAGCTCTTCAGTTCCCGTCGGGCGAGATCGGTAATGACTTCTTCGTGCGTGGGACCGTACACAAAGCCACGATCGTGGCGATCCTTGAGTCGCAGCAACTCAGGACCGAACTGTTCCCAGCGGCCGGATTCCTGCCACAGTTCCGCCGGCTGTATGGTGGGCATGAGCAGTTCCAGCGCGCCTGCCCGATTCATTTCCTCGCGGATGATGTTTTCGACCTTGCGCAGCACCCGCAGGCCGATGGGCAGCCAGGTATAAAGCCCGCCGGCCACGCGGCGGATCAGGCCCGCTCGCAGCATCAGCTGGTGGCTGATGACCTCGGCCTCGGCCGGCATTTCCTTGAGATTCGGCAACGGATACAGGGACAGGCGCATAGGTCGGGGCCTCGGACAATACGATGGAAATCAGGCGCGTATCTTAACAGGCTCGGGCCAAACCGCCCGATGCGGTTGTTGATGCCGCCGTAGGGCCCTATCATCGGAGCATGTCTGAACCTAAACCCCCCGTCCGTCCCGTTCGCCGCGGTGTCTTCCTGCTGCCGAATCTGCTGACCACCGGCACGCTGTTCTCCGGTTTTTACGCGATCGTCGCCGCGATCGATGGCAACTTTGAGCGCGCGCCCGTCGCGATCTTCATCGCGATGATTTTTGACGGCCTCGACGGTCGGGTCGCACGCTGGACGCACACCGAATCGGCGTTTGGTAAGGAATACGACAGTTTGTCCGATCTCGTCGCGTTCGGGTTGGCGCCGGCGCTCGTGGTCTACCAATGGGGCGTCGCCAAGTTGTTGGAGTACAACTTGGTTTGGGGGCGCATCGGTTGGCTCGTCACATTCTTTTATGCGGCGTCGACGGCCTTTCGTCTCGCTCGCTTTAACACGCGCACCGCGGTCGTCGACAAGCGATTCTTCGAAGGCCTACCGTCGCCGGCCGGTGCCGCGGTGGTGGCGGCCTTCATTTGGTGCGCCCATTATTTTTCGTTCAGTGGATTGTCGGCGCTCGTGGCGTCCTTTGGCGTGACGGCTCTGATCGGCGTGTTCATGACCAGCCGTTTTTATTATTCGAGCTTCAAGAGCGTGAAACTCACCGGTCGCGTCAAGGCCACCTACACGATCTTGGTGCCCTTGTTTTTTGTGGTGATCTCCCTGCATCCGCAGATCGTTCTCCTCGTTGTCTCCGGTGGTTTTGCGCTGTCCGCGCCGCTGATGGCCGTGATCCGTAAACTGCGTCGCCGTCCCGTCGAAGGTGCGGGGATCCCTTGATGGATCGGCGTCGGGCGGCTGTGCTGGACGCGCTCGGTGTCGACCGGTATGTGCGGCGGGGCGGGGCAGGCGATCGCTCAATAGAGTCCGCTGCGCCGGCGATGCCCGAACTGCACGGGGTGGTCGAGGCTGCGCCAACCGCGCCTGTGCCGGGCCCGAGCGCTGTCGTTCGACCGCTTCGTCCGAAGGTCGAGTCGGCCCCGATTGCACCGAAGGAAATGGCGCCCGCGCCGCCGCAGACGGCCGGATTTTCATGGGCGCAACTGCAATCGGCGGTCGCTGAGTGTCGCCGATGTTCATTGTGCGAAAGCCGCACGCAAACGGTCTTTGGCGTCGGTGATCCGGGGGCGCGTTGGTTTATCGTGGGCGAGGCGCCGGGCGCGGATGAGGATCGTCAAGGCGAACCGTTCGTGGGTCGGGCCGGCCAGCTATTAAATGCCATGCTGCAGTCGATCGGACACCCGCGGCCAACGGTGTACATCGCCAATGTGCTGAAGTGTCGCCCGCCGGGTAATCGCGATCCCTCGCCGGAGGAGGTGCGGCAGTGCTTGCCGAATCTCCAGCAGCAGATTGAATTGGTCGCCCCGGATCTCATTGTGTGTGTTGGCCGAGTGGCTGCACAAAATCTGCTGGGTGTGGATCTGCCGCTCGCACAGTTGCGCGGCAAGGTACATCGCCTTGGCGAGGCTAACCGACCGGTGGTGGTCACGTATCACCCCGCCTATCTGCTGCGTACACCCGGCGAAAAACGCAAAGCGTGGGCGGACCTGAAGTTTGCGCTGGAGGTCGCCAATGGCCGCGGTGCCTAGTCGGGGTACGCCGACGCTGATCAATCGACGCATGACCGAGGATGACCTGATCGACGTGGTGTCTGTCGAGGGGGAATCGTATGTTTTCCCCTGGACGGCCGGCGTTTTCCGGGATTGTGTCCGCGCGGGATACTGCTGTCGTGTGTTGGACCTGGGTGGCGAGATTGTTGGGTACGCCATCATGGCAACGGGTGCGGGGGAAGCGCACGTTCTCAATGTGTGCGTGCGTCCCGATCAGCGTGGCCAGCAGATGGGCCGTGCGCTCATGGAGTGGCTGCTGGAAGAGGCGCGCGCGTCCGGCAATTCATGGATTTTTCTCGAAGTCCGTCCATCGAATCGACCCGCGCTTTTGCTCTATCGCTCGCTCGGGTTCACCGAAGTCGGTGTTCGACGCGGCTACTATCAGGCAGTGGGCGGACGTGAAGACGCGCTCGTGCACCGCTTGGATCTTGATGCCTGGGCGATGGCGCGGGTGCGCGCCGCGCGCTTGGGGTAGCGCAGACCCAACCGGTCAATCACGGAGCCCTTCGCGCCGCGTTGCGGCGCGTGCCACGTCGATTTATCGCGCCGCGGTGGTGCGTTGGAAGCGAGGCTCCGCACGCCGGTTGCCCGACAGCAGGTCGGCTACGTATCGGCCCAGCTCTGGCCCATTTTTGAATCCGTGCCCAGACCCTCCACCGGCCCACCACACGTTCTCGTAGTGGGGATGACGGTCGACGAGATACTCCTCGTTATCGGTCATTTCATACTGACACACGCGTGTTTCAACGATCGGCGCTTTGGTCAGAGCGGGGAATCGTCGCGCTACGTAGTCGAGTACGGCGGCGCGGAACGGCGCCGTGGGCGTGCGATCTTGTTGGTCGGGATCCGCCGGTTGAACGAGGTGATCGACGGCTAATTTGAAACCGCGCCCTTCAACGGCGGGTATGCCCCACGCATCGGCATCCGAGTTGCAGTCCATCCAAGCCGGGAACCGCGTGCCTTCAAATCGATCGTCACCGGCGTTGGGACCCAAAAAATACACTTCCGCCCGGTCAACGCGCAGATGACCCCCCAACTCGGTGGGAAAGAGCTTCTTCAGCCACGGGCCGCAGGCATAGACAAAACGGTCGGCTGAAATGGTCTCCCCATCGACAGTCAAGACGCTGGCCCGCACGGTTGCACCGCTGGGCGCTTGAACGGCAGCCTGCCGATAGTCGACGCCGCGCCGGCGCAAATCGGCGACCAAAGCGCGGACGGCTTGGCGCGCATACAACACCCCGGCGTGCGGCTCAAAAAGGCCGACCTCGCGCGGGCCGAAGGCGACCTGAGGGTACCGCCGGACGAGTTCCGCGTGCGTCCATCGTTGGGAGGGAATGTGCAATCGTTGCTGTGCCGCCCAAGACGCTTCGATGAACGCGTTACCTTCCTCGGCGAAGGCCAGCACACCGGTCGGGTCAAAGACTGTTTGCCCGGTACGGCGCGCTAAGGCTTGCCATTGGGGGAGGGAGTGCCACGCCCATGCCGAGTAGAAATCTTGAGCGCCGTAACTGGTTCGGATGATCCGTGACTCTCCCGCTGAGGTCGCACGGCTGTTGGCGGCGCCGTAGGCGTCCACGAGCAGTGTGCGGTACCCCAATCGATGCAAGTGGTGCGCGCTCCATGCCCCGAACACACCGGCGCCGATCACGGCGACGTCATAGCGAAACGGTGTTTTGCGTTGCGGGGCCGCCCAACTAAGCCGCGGGGCTGCCAGCGCGGCGGCCAGAAGCTGATTGGTGGAACGACGCGTGAGCGGCATCGAAATCTCCGAAGGGTGAGGCGGCCCGGTACAGCCCAACGAACCGGCGCGAGCGGCCGGGGCGGCTCGTCAGTGTCCGGGCCGCTCGCTATCGAGGTGGGCCATGGCATGCGGTGGGTAGCGATCCCCGGACGCGGCGCCCGGGGGCGCCACGGCTTGGATGCGGGCCCATTGATCGGGGGACAGCGTCACGTCGGCGGCCGCTAAGGATTCGGTGAGTCGTTCGCGCCGCCGGGCGCCGATGAGCGGCACGATGTCCGAGCCTTGCGCGGCGACCCACGCAATGGCAGCTTGCGCGACGGTCAGTCCCAGATCGTGGGCCACAGCCCGAATGCGCTCGACCAAAGCGAGATTATGGGTCACGTGCGCGGCCTGAAAGCGGGGTGTCATCGCCCGAAAGTCCGCGGTGCCCGTGCGGTCGGCGGACCAATGCCCACTGATCAGCCCGCGTCCCAAGACGCCGTACGCCGTAATGCCAATCCCGAGTTCCCGGCAGACCGGCAGGATGGCGGCTTCGATCCCGCGACTGAGCAACGAGTATTCAATCTGCAAATCGCAGATGGGATGGACGGATCCTGCTCGGCGTAACGTCTCAACCCCGACTTCCGACAGTCCGATATGTCGTACATAGCCGGCTTTGACGAGGTCAGCGATCGCGCCGATCGTGTCTTCGATGGGCACCTCGCCATCCAGCCGCGCCGGTCGATAGATGTCGATGTAGTCCGTGCCGAGGCGTTTGAGTGAGTAGGCAAGAAAATTCCGGATGGCCACCGGGCGGGCGTCGTAGCCGCTCCAGCCGCCCGAGGGATCCCTCAAGGCCCCGAACTTCACACTCAGCAGGTACTCGTCGCGGCGTCGACCCGCGAGCGCCTCGTGCAGGAGTAACTCGTTGTGACCCATCCCGTAGAAATCGCCGGTATCGAGCAGGGTCACGCCGGCGTCCAAGGCTGCACGTACGGTGGCCAAGCTCTCGCTGCGGTCGGCCGGGCCGTAAAAGTCAGACATCCCCATGCACCCGAGACCTACTCGTGATACGTGCGGTCCGGTCGTACCCAGTCGTGTGTTCATCATCGCTGCAGGCCTCAATAGGACGTTGACCCGAGTGTACCCGTCCGATCCTGACAGCAATACGGCGCTCGCTCAACGCGAGCCTAGGGCCATGCGCCGCGTCGCCCGAACGGCTACCATGGGCACCCCTTGAGGTGACCGGCTCCCATGACAGAGAACCCCATCGCCGCCGAGATCGGTCGGCGGCGTACCTTTGCGATCATTTCTCACCCTGACGCGGGTAAGACCACTCTCACCGAGAAGTTGTTGCTGTTCGGCGGCGCCATCCAGATGGCCGGTACCGTCAAGGGACGCAAGGCGGCCCGGCATGCCACCTCGGACTGGATGCGTCTGGAGCAACAGCGCGGCATTTCGGTGACCTCGTCGGTCATGCAGTTCCCGTACCGCGACCGGATCGTCAATCTTCTCGACACCCCGGGACACGAAGACTTCTCTGAGGACACGTACCGTACGCTCACGGCAGTGGACTCCGCGCTGATGGTCATCGATTGTGCCAAGGGTGTTGAAGAGCGCACGATCAAGCTGATGGAGGTGTGTCGCCTGCGCGATACACCGATCATGACCTTCATCAATAAACTGGATCGCGAAGGTCGCGAACCGATCGATTTGCTCGATGAAGTCGAGCGCGTGCTGGGACTGCAATGTGCGCCGATTACCTGGCCAATTGGCATGGGTCGGGCGCTCAAGGGGATCTATCACCTCGTGGAGGATCGGATCTACGCCTACGAGGCAGCCGAAGGCGGACGTGCGGGCACGAATCTTGTGATCGACGGCTTGATGTCGGCGGAAGCTGCCGAATTTCTGGGTGATGGCCGGGATGCGTATCTCGAAGAGGTGGAGCTCGTTCGCGGCGCCACTCCCGCCTTTGATCTCGAGGCCTACCGGGCGGCCCGTCAGACGCCGGTATTCTTTGGTTCAGCAATCAACAATTTCGGCGTCGAGGAACTTCTCGCTGCGTTCGTCACGCATGCGCCAGGTCCTAAACCACGCCCGACCACGAGTCGTCTCGTCGACGCCTCCGAAGAGAAATTCTCGGGATTCGTGTTCAAGATCCAGGCCAACATGGATCCGTCGCACCGTGATCGCATCGCCTTTCTGCGGATTTGCTCCGGGCGTTACGAGCGCGGGATGCGTTTACGTCACGTTCGATTGGGTAAAGAAGTTCGAGTGGCTGACGCACTGACCTTCATGGCAGCTGATCGACAGACGGCCGAAGAAGCCTTCGCGGGTGACATTATCGGCCTGCACAACCACGGCACGATCAACATCGGCGATACCTTTACCGAAGGCGAGAAAATTACGTTTACGGGGATCCCGAATTTTGCGCCGGAACTGTTCCGGCGCGCCGTGCTCAAAGATCCATTGAAAGCCAAGGCGTTGCAGAAAGGTTTGGCGCAACTCTGTGAGGAGGGCGCGACACAGCTGTTCCGCCCTCTACGAAACAACGATCAGATCCTCGGCGCCGTCGGTCAGTTGCAATTCGAGGTCGTGGCATTCCGCTTGCAGGACGAATACTCCGTGCAGTGCGTGTTTGAAGGCATTTCGGTTGCGACCGCTCGTTGGATTCAATGCGACGATCCCAAAAAACTCGCTGAGTTTCGCGAGCGATGCTACGAATACCTCGCGCTGGATCACGCTGGAGAACTGGTCTATCTCGCGCCGGGGAGGGTGAATCTGGAACTCACGATGGAGCGGTGGCCTGGCATTACTTTCCGAGAAACCCGCGAACATCTGGCGATCGCACCGTAAAGGGGTGGTCGCTCCGGTCGCAGCGGGGTAGAGAGTCTGCGCGTGCGAGGCCCGGTCGGCTCGCGACGTTGCTGTCGAAATTAGCCGATCCACCGCAAGGGGTTCAGCTGATAGAGGTTCTGTAATTCCGCGTAGACATCCGGAAAGTCTTCCAGTAGCGCTTCCGGCTCTTCGATGAAGGCTTCGCTGGCCACGGCGAAGAATTCGGCGTCACTCTCTAGGCTGTAGGGGTCGAGTACACACGGCCGTTCCTCGGCCTCGGCCTCGGCCAACGTGGCAAAAGCTGCTTCGACCACCGATTGCCAGCGATCGCCGCCGGATCCGGCGGTGAATCCGATCGCATGGTCATGGTAATGCGCGAATTCGTGCACGACGACGTTATAGCCAGGGCCGGCTTCCGTGACATCCTTCCAGGAAAGGATGACGCGCGAGGTGTCCCAACTTTGCCCGGACAAAGGGCGGGATTCTTCCGTGACGACACCGTGCTCTTCCCACAGTTCCGGCACAACGAACTCGTCCGGGTACACGAGAATGGCCCGTAAATCGTCATAAACGTGACGGTTGTGCCCCAACAGCAGCAGGCACGCATCCGCGGCGATTGTGATCTTTACTGGTTCTGTGATCTTGAACCCGCCGCAGCCGATAAATTCGCGCTCGCCGAGGAAGACGCGCACCTGCTCTTCGAGGCGTGGCCGCAGGTCTGCCGGCAGTCGCTTGTACGCGCGGGTGCGCGCTAATCGCGCGCGCAGCAAATCGTTATCCGGAGTTCGCAACACGCGCCGCCGGCGCTCCCGGAGGAACGACGGCAGCACGATCGCAGCGATCGTGCCAGCCGCTAATGCGAGCACGATCGCGAACGCCCACATCTCAGCCGCCGAGCGTTTTTACACGCGCCAGTTGGGCTTCGAGGCTGCCTAACTCGCGCGTGAAATCGGCGATACGGCCTCGTTCCTGATCCACCACCGCAGCGGGGGCATTGGCGACGAAGTTGGCGTTACCGAGTTTGGCTTCGGTCTTGGCAAGGTCCTGCCGAATTTTCGCGATGCGCTTTTCAAGGCGCGTCACTTCTGCTGCCACATCGATGAGCCCCGCCATGGGGACGAGAATCCGCAATTCACCGAGCAGTGCGACGGCCGACTCTGGCGCGGTCTCACCCATCGCGAGCGGCCTCAGTCCTGACAGGTTTGCCAAACGCTCGATGAAGTGCCGCGTCCGTTCGAGTCGTGCCAAATCGGCAGCGCTGGCGTTCTCAAGGAGTACCTCAAAGCGCTTCGACGGTGCGATATCCATTTCGCCGCGGATCTGCCGAACACCGAGGATAACGCCTTGGGTCCAGCGCATTTCCTCCTCGACGGCAGGATCGCGCCCCTCGGCCGAGGGCCAGGGTTGCGACATGATGGTGGGGCCTTCACGGCCGGCCATCGGGCCTACTCGCTGCCAGATCTCCTCCGTAATGAACGGCATCAGCGGATGCAGCGCACGCAGGATCGTCTCCAATGTCTCGATCAGCGTCCTGCGCGCTGCGCGCTTGCTCGCCTCATCGGCGGTGTCGGACTGAAGGACAGCCTTGCTGAGTTCAAGGTACCAGTCGCAGAACTCGTACCAGGTGAACTCGTAGAGCGCTTGGCTTGCCAAGTCGAAGCGATAGGTCGCAAAAGCCTGATCCACCGACGCCACCATTGCAGCGAGCCGTGAGCGAATCCAGCGATCGGCCAGGCTAGGCGCTTCACTGCCATCGCCGAGATCTTGACCCTCGACACTCATGCTGACGTAGCGCGCCGCATTCCACAGCTTATTGCAGAAGTTTCGATAACCCTCGATGCGGCCTACATCGAAGCGAATATCGCGCGAGAGCGTGGCCAGTGACGCAAACGTAAAGCGCAGTGCATCGGTGCCGTAGGATGCGATGCCCTCCGGGAACTGCTTGCGCGTGGACTTCTCGATGCCAGGCGCGAGGTGCGGCTGCATCAGTCCGGTCGTCCGTTTTTGAACCAGCGTTTCCAGATCAATGCCGTCGATCAGGTCGATCGGGTCGAGGACGTTGCCCTTCGACTTCGACATCTTTTGGCCTTCGTTATCCCGGATCAGGCCGTGGACATAGACTTCACGGAACGGTACGTCGTCCATGAACTTCAGTCCGAACATGATCATCCGGGCGACCCAGAAGAAGATGATGTCGAATCCGGTGACGAGGACCGCGGTCGGGTAATACTTCTTGACCTCCGTCGTATCGTCCGGCCAACCCATCGTCGAGAAGGGCCAGAGAGCCGAGGAGTACCACGTATCCAAGACGTCATCATCGCGGACCAATACCACGGAGTCGGGCACGTCGTGCCGTGCGCGCGCATCCGCTTCATTGCGACCCACATAAATTGCGCCGTCGGGTCCGTACCAGGCCGGTACGCGATGGCCCCACCACAACTGACGGCTGATGCACCAGTCTTTGATGTTGCGCATCCATTCGAAATAGGTGCGATCCCAGTTCTCGGGAACAAACCGAATTCGACCGCTCTCAACGGCTTCGATCGCCGGCTGGGCAAGTGGAGCGATACGCACGTACCACTGATCGGTCAGCCACGGCTCGATGACTGCTTGGGAGCGATCTCCGCGTGGCGTCATCAACGTATGCGCGTCAATTTTTTCGACGAGTCCTAGACCTTCCATTTCCACCACGATGCGCTTACGCGCTTCGAAGCGATCCAGACCTCGATAGCGCTCCGGGACGGCGTCGTTTAGCGCCGCGTTGCGATCGAAAATGTTGATGAGCGGAAGGTTGTGGCGTAGCCCAAGTTCGTAGTCGTTGAAGTCGTGCGCGGGGGTAATTTTCACGCAACCCGAGCCGAACTCACGTTCCACGTAGGTATCGGCGACGATGGGAATATCACGGTCGGCGAGCGGTAATCGGATCGATTTGCCCACCAAGTGCGCGTAGCGCTCATCTTCCGGGTGTACGGCTACGGCGGTGTCGCCGAGCAGCGTTTCAGGCCGTGTCGTCGCAACGACGAGATGGCCTGTGCCGTCCGCCAGCGGATAGCGCAGATGCCAGAGGCTGCCCTGTTCTTCGGTGGACAACACCTCTAGGTCTGACAGAGCCGTGTGGAGTACCGGATCCCAATTGACGAGCCGCTTGCCGCGATAGATGAGGCCCTCGTCGTAAAGGCGCACGAACGTTTCGGTCACGGCTTTTGAAAGCCCGTCATCCATCGTAAAACGATCACGAGACCAATCGACACTTGCGCCTAAACGGCGCATTTGGCGGGCGATCGTGCCGCCAGATTGTTCTTTCCACTCCCAAACGCGGTTAATGAACGCCTCGCGGCCGAGATCGTGACGTGTCTTCCCCTCCGCATTCAGTTGTCGCTCGACAACCATCTGCGTGGCAATGCCCGCGTGGTCGGTTCCCGGCTGCCAGAGCGTGTCATCGCCCCGCATGCGGTGATAGCGCGTGAGCGCATCCATGATGGTGTCTTGGAACGCATGCCCCATGTGCAGCGTTCCCGTGACGTTGGGAGGCGGAATAACGATCGCGTAGGGAGTGCCGGTACCATTCGCCTTAAAACGACCTTCGGCCTCCCATCGTTGGTAGAGGCGGGTCTCAATATCACCGGGGGTGTAGGTCTTGTCCATGGATCAACTGCCGACTTTATGTGTCTGAGGAGGATGGCCGCGGTCGCGATACGCGACAAACCGGCGCCGACCGGCGTCGCGGCGGGTAGGGTCCGCATCCACAAATTCGATGATGCGGGAGAAGGATTCGAAACCGTCGGGCACATTGGGCGCGAGGTTCACGAGTATATCGGCGGGTAGACAGCGTCCGGTGGTGATCACCACCGGGGGTAAGGGCGGCAGACCCGCGCGCACGTCGGCTCGATCGGCCAATTCGTGGGGCACGAACGACTGATCGCTAAACGTCCACAAAGCCGCGTCCATTCGCTCGGCTGACGCCGAATCGGTCACTACACACACGGTCTGGCCGTCAGACACCCACTGGGCGATGCGGGTGCAGACGGCGTAGTCGAGGGCGCGTAGGTCGCTGCCGTCCAAAATGTAGAACTCGACCGCCACAACTACCCCAGGTTCGCGAGCAGGTAGTCAGCGAGCAGTGGAACGGGACGTCCCGTCGCGCCTTTCGCGGCACCGGTGACGTAGGCCGTGCCGGCGATGTCGAGATGCGCCCACTTCAAACCGTCCGTGAACTTCCAAAGGAAGCACGCGGCCGTAATTGCGCCACCGTCGCGGCCGGCGACATTCGCCATATCCGCAAAGTTACTCTTTAACTGTTCCTGATATTCCTCGGACAGGGGCATCCGCCAGCACGTATCGGCGGAGCGGCGGCCAGCCGCGACGAGCCCTTCGGCGAGACCGTCGTGATTGCTCATGACGGCGCTGTTGTGCGAACCCAGCGCGACAACGCACGCGCCGGTGAGCGTGGCGATATCAATCACCTCGCGGGGCTTGTAGCGGCGGCTGTACGTCAGTGCGTCACACAGTATTAGACGCCCTTCCGCGTCGGTATTGAGGACTTCAATGGTCAGGCCCGCCATCGACGTCACGATGTCGCCGGGTTTCGTGGCCGTACCGGACGGCATGTTTTCAACGGCCGGGATGATCCCGACGACATGAATGGGAGCGTCCAGCTCGGCCATCGCCTTGATGGCCCCAAATACGGACGCGGCCCCTGTCATGTCGAACTTCATCTCGTCCATGCCGCCAGGGTCTTTGAGCGAGATACCGCCGGTATCGAAAGTCACGCCTTTCCCGACGAGTGCGATTGGGGCGGCCTTCGCGCCGCGGCCGCGGTATTCGAGGACGATCATTTTCGGAGGCTCCGCCGAGCCGGCGGTCACCGACAGCAGCGATCCCATGCCGAGCCGGCGCATCTCACGCTCGCCCAATACTTTGCAGCGTATGGTGCGATGGGATTTGGCCAGACGCTGACCTTCTTGGGCCAAATAGGACGGGGTGCACACGTTGGACGGCAGATTGGCCAGAGTACGGGTCAAGCCGGCGCCGGCGCCGATCGCCGCACCGTCGCGGACGCCACGGCGACCGTCGGCGAGTTCGGTCGGCGAAACAACCACACGAACAGACGCGACCTGAGGGGCGCGCGACTTCGGGGTCGAGCGGATCGCGGGGACCTGGTAGGCACAGTGCAGAAACTGTTCGGCCACAAAGCGCGTACGGTAGTAGGCGTCGGTGTCCGGCACGTCAGCGTCCGCCAGAGTGACGAGTACGTCTTTCGCGGGCGTCTTCAAGACGGCATTCGCCGCAGCGGTCAGTGCCTTCCGGTAGTTGCGACGCGACCACTGTTTTTCCGACCCGAGTCCGACGAGGAGGACTCGCGCGGCAGGACCTTTACCCAAATCCGGCAGCAGGAGGGTTTCACCGAGTCGCCCAGCGAAATCTCCGCCGGCTACGATTCGACTCAAACGGCCGTCGAGCGCGGCATCGAGGGTTGCGCCGGAACCGGCCAGACGACCCCCGTCGTGGACGCCGACAACGGCACAATCGGTACGGGTACGGCGGGCAGCGCCGGATTCGGCTTTAAATTCCATGAGTCTCTCTCCGGCGCGCGCTGTGGGCGGTTCGCCTTTCGGGCGGTCCGCCCTTCTATGCGCGCGGCTTTGGGTTTACCTTACGGGTCGCGGCCAGTCGGCCGTCGCTCGTCCAGACGGAGAGTGTACTTTCAAGGGCTTGCCGGGGATAGCGGCGGTTCGCTACGGGTGGTATTTCGGTGCGGACGATTGACCGCTACGTCTTAAAGGAAGTGACCCTGTCGTGGCTTGCCGTGACCGGTGTGCTTTACGCCATCCTGCTGAGCCAACAGCTCGCCCAAGTGCTCGGACAGGCTGCGGAGCGCGGTTACCCGAAGGAAATCATTCTCAGCCTTATCGGTCTGATGTCTTTGCAAAATGGCACATTATTGCTGCCCGTTGGCGTTTTGCTGGGCGTCTCTTTGGCCTTCGGCCGGCTGTACCATGAGTCTGAAATGGCGGCGCTGCAGGCCTGTGGGGTCGGTCCGTGGCGCCTGTTGCGCCCGGTGGCGGTATTGGCCGGCCTGATCACGTTGCTGTGCGCGTGGGCCGTTCTGGACCTTGCGCCGAGTGCTTTCGCCCGAGCTCAATCGATGCAAAAAGCGGCGATTCAGGCTGCCGAGTTTGGTCTGATGGAGCCGGGGAAGTTCCACTCGTTTGCCCACGGCGGGGCTGTTTTCTACGCGGAGTCCGCCGATCGCGACGGAACACTGCACAAAGTCTTCGTTGAGCGTCGCGCCGAGGATCACGTCGAAGTGATGCTGGCGGATCGGGCGCGGCACCTCATCTCTGCGGATGGATCGGTACATACGCTCGTACTGTACGAGGGCGAGCGCTTCGATGGCAGCCCCGGCAACCCGAGTATGCGGCGAGTGCGCTTTTCCGAGCATGGGATACCCGTACGGATGGACGCGGCGGTGGGTGGTCTGACCCGCGTCGAGGCGCGCGCAACGGATGATCTGCGTCACGATCCGTCGCCGCAGGCGGTCGCCGAGTATCAGTGGCGACTCTCGCTACCGCTGATGGTTCTTGTGCTCGCCTTTTTGGCGATACCGCTCTCCGAGTTGGCCCCGCGGCAGGGGCGCTACGCGCGGATAGGCGTCGTGATTCTTGTGTTTTTCATTTATTCCAATTTGCTCTCAGCGGCGCGTACGTGGCTTGAAAAAGGCTCTGTTCCCGCGTCCGTTGGTTTGTGGTGGCCGCATCTGCTGATGCTGTTGATCGCGGCCGTTTTATGGTGGCGACGTTCGCCGCCAACGTGGGCGACCCGATGAATTTGCTCGACCGATACATCGCTCGACAGGTGCTCTGGTTTGCCCTGCTGGTCACCGTGGTGCTTGTGCCCCTCGGCGGCCTGTTCTCTTTTATTGAACAGCAGTCGGATGTGGGTGTCGGCACGTTCGGAATGGCGGATGCACTCGCGGTCACGGCACTCAAGATGCCGAAGCAGGCCGGCCAATTGCTCCCGATCGCCGCGCTGATTGGTGCACTCCTCGGACTGGGGAATTTGGCGCGTGGCAGCGAATTAATCGTGATTCGCGCGGCAGGTGTGTCGGTGGTTCGTATCGCAGCGGCCGTTGCGGCGGCGGGTATTTTGCTCTGTGCGGCAGGGGTAGTGGTGGCGGAGTATCTAGCGCCACCGCTCGAAACGTATGCCAATGAAGTCCGGATATTCGGAAAGTATTCGAATTTCAGCTTTGCCGGTCGTACGGGCATCTGGCTCAAGGACGGCAGTCGAATCGTCAGCGTGCAAGAACAAGGCGCCGATAGCATCTATGGCGGGGTGTATGTTTTTGACTTGGCCAATGACTCGCACGGTCATCAGGAGTTAGTTGCGGTACGCCGGGCGTCCAAGGCGTCGTTGGCGGCCGATAGCAGCTGGTTGCTCGGTGATTACGAATCCATCGAATTGCACGAGCACGGAACCACGGCCACTCGCGAACCGTCGCATCGCTTCGAAACGGCGATCAGTGCGGATCTTTTGGGTGCCGCGGTACAGGATCCGGACGTCCTTCCGGTGCGTGGCCTGTATCGCTATGTCGCGCATTTGAAGGCGAACGGTCTGGAGTCGAGAACCTGGGAGATCGCACTGTGGTCGCGGGTAGCGCGTCTGTTGTCGACCGTCATGCTCACGCTTCTGGCGGTGCCGTTCGTGTTTGGTCCGCTGCGCTCCTCGGGTGCGGGATCGCGAATGGCTATCGGGATCGGTATCGGCGTTGTTTACGTGCTGGTGAACCGAATGCTGGAGAACAGCGGCGACGTGTACGGCTTATCCCCCCTCTTGGTGGGTTGGGCGCCGCTTGCTGCGCTGACTGCCATCACCGTCGTGGCCATTTCGCGCACACGCTGACGGATCAGTCGCGGATAACCCGAGTGCGGCTTACCCAATCGGGTAAGGTTTTATTCAGCGGTGTGTAGAGGAGTAACAGGCTCAATGCCTGCGGAAGCATGGCTAACAGCGCGCGTGGCTGATGCGAGGGCATGTACCAGAGCATGCCGGCCAGCGCGATGAGCCACAGAGGCGCTGCGATCGAGAGGCGCATCAACGCCGTACGCCAATCGATCCGGTGGCCGTCGATTCGGACGAGCGCAATCTTCCAGGCCTTCATTCCCAAAGTCTGACCACGGCGAATCCATGCGTGACCAAAGTACAACGCTAAGGCCAGAATCAGCACGCCCTGATGCAGGGATTGGGCCAGCACACTGGCCCGGGTGCGCATCGGATCGTAACCGGTCAGCCGCAAAACCACGAAGGTCACGACCATGAAGACGGCTGCGATCAGCAGTCCGTCGTAAACGGCGGCGCCGAGTTGGCGGAGCAGCCCTGCGGAGCGGGCACTGTTTCTAAGGTCTTTCATCGGTACGCATCCTCGCCCACGGCGGACGATCTGTCACGCCTTCGCTCGCGCGCGCCGTCGACCCAGAACCAGAATGCCGAGGGTCAGCAGGAACCCTATCGGCAGAGCGACGTCCAGACCGTACAGCAGGCGCCCTAATCGGGCGGCATCGCGATCCATTTCGTGACGGATGCTGCGCAGCGCCCGATTCAGTCGCCGACGCTCCAGCTCGGCCTGCGCCACTTCGCCCTGTTGCTGCGGATTCGTCGGTCCGGCCCCCGGCGTGCTGCCGGTTAAGTCGGCCAACCGCCGGTTGACGTCCGAGAGTTGTCGTTCCAACGCTTCCATCTGCGCGGCCAGACGCCGGTCAGCCTGTGTGCGCAGCGTTTCAAGCCGCGTAAACGGACGCGCCTTCGGCTCACGGCCGCGAAGCCCAACCAGCGCATCTCCCCCGGTCAGTTCGTCAACGATGTTGAGGAGAAAGTCGCCGTTATTCGCCCACGGTTCGCGGTAGTGATGGTCGCCGGCCGCTTCGTCCCGGATCCACATCATGTCCGCGAGCCAGTCGGTATCAGCGATGACGACCACGTCGGCGGCGTGGGTGGAGGGGCTCCCGAACGCGGAGGGCAGCGGCCCGTGCAAGTGCGCTGCCAGCGTGTACCGACGGCCGCTGGGGTGAAACCCGTGACGTAGGGTCTCCGGCGTGGCCCCGAACGCCAGATCGGCGACACGCAGCGGCGCACTGGTCACGCTGGTTTGCACCAGTGGCGTGATGGTCAAACCCGCGGTCGGCGTGAATTCCAGAAAACCGGGCGTGGCAAAGTCAAGCCGGTGTAAGCCTCGTGTCAGGGAATCGTCGCGGGCGAGATTGCCGGCTCCAAAGCCGAGAAAACCCAAGTGCCTGACCGGTCGATCACCGCGACCTGCGCCCACGAGCAAGGCGTTATCCAAATCACCGACGGCAAGCTCTGGGTTGAAGTGCACGCCCCACGTACGCAAGAGCGGTTCGAGCGTCGACGCGTGATCGACGCCGACTCCAGAATCGTCCAACTGACCGTCGAATTGCGCGTCCGGATCGACGGCGATCAACGCACGCCCACCACCGCTTAAATACCGATCAATGGATTGAACGAGGCTCGCCGAAAGGCCCTTCGGGTGCAGGATGAGCAACGCATCCAGCGCCGGCGGCAAGGTCGTTTCGTCTGGGAGGATATCTCGGATCGTATACTGATCGCGCAACGCATCATCGATGGCCCAGGCTGGGTGTCCGAGGCGGGTGTCGTCCGGGGCAACGGGCGCGGTGGGCAGCGTGGAGAGCAACCCGACGAGGGGACGTCGTGGTCGCGACACTTCCCGAATAAGCCGCGCAATGCGGTATTCGAGGTAGGGCGCCTCGGCCGGTTCGAACAGATCGACGACCGCTCGTCTGCCGCCACTTTCTGCGACCAAGCCTAGCCACAAATTATCGCCTGCTTCGCCCAAACTGAGCGGACGTAGACCGGCTTCCGCAGCGCGGTCCTCGTCGTCCGAAAAAGGCGCCGGATCGATCGCGACGAAATGCAGTCGATCGCGGGCGCGTGCTGTCATATCCGCGAGCAGTTCGCGCACTCGCCGCGCTTCTACCGCATAGGCCGGCGCGCCGTCTAACGTGCGACTTGAGGCGTACAGCGTCAGTGTCACCGAGGCGTCCAGTCCAGCGAGCAGCTGCCGCGTCGCGGGCGCGAGTGTGTACAGATGCTCCTCGGTCAAGTCGAGGCGCGCCCGCCCAACCCACCGCGGCGCGAGGGCCGCACCGGTCCAGAGCAGTACCACCAGCGCCAGCAGAGCGGTGCCCGGTCGCCACGTTCGTCGGAAGACCACCAACGGTAGCCCGCGTTCGGCCATCAGGACAATGCCCGTCGCAGCGAGGCCGACTGCGGTGATCCCCGCAAAATAAAGCACATCATCAAGCCCGATCGCGCCGCGGACGATCGCGTGATGGTGGGCGAGCGCCCCGATATCCGTGAGCGTTTCGAGCAGGATCGACGGTACTCGCCCGCGCAGATAATCGGCCATCACCGGATGACCGGCCATCAGTAGGGTGATGCCGACGGCCGTGGTCGCGAGAAACGCCGTCACCGGGTGCCGCGTCGCGGCCGAGAGGGCCGAGCCGACCGACAGTAAAGCCGCGCCGAGCAATAGGCTGCCGAAGTAACCGGCCAGAATGGCGCCATGATCGGGATGGCCCAGGTAGGCGACCGTAGCCCATAGGGGGAGGGTCGTGCACAGCGCAAGAGCGATCAAGCCCATGCTTGCCAGCCACTTGGCGTTGACGAGCGTGGAAAGCGGTATCGGCAGGACGAGCAGTGGCTCGGCCGTTCCATGCCGACGTTCTTCGGCCCAAAGACGCATCGATAGCGCGGGCGCAAGCCAGACGAGCAGCCAAGGCTGTAGCGCAAAGCATGCCGAGAGGTCGGCTTGTCCGCGACCGTACAAGTCACCCCACTCGAATGTCGTAACGGTGGTGAGGGCGCCGTAGGCGGCAATGAAAAGATACGCCAGCGGGGTCGCGAATGCGTTTTGCCACTCGCGACGCAGGACGGCAACGAGCGCACTCATGAAGCGACTCCGCCAACCGTCAGGGCACGGAAGACGTCTTCCAGTTGGCCCGTTTCATGACGCAGCACCTCAATCGGCCATTCGTGACGCGCGGCGAGGGCTGCCACATCCCCAAACGGTTTTGCGCCGGGTTGAGCGATGGCGGTCAACGTACGATGAGCGGCTTCCAACTCCACGTCCTGCACGGTCGCAAGCGCTCGAATGCGCCGGACCATGTCCGCGATATCCGGGTCACCGGACCACTCCAGGCGCACGGCGTCGTGGTGACGAGCGCTACGGGCCAGAACACTGGGGGCGTCATCCGCCACTAATCGACCGGCCGCGATAATGACGGCGCGCCCGCACAGTCGTTCGGCCTCCTCGAGGATGTGCGTCGAGATCAGAATGGTGCGATCCGGCGCTAACTCGCGGATCAGCGCATGGACTTCATCGCGCTGATTGGGATCCAAACCATCGGTCGGCTCATCCAGCACCAGTACCCTTGGGTTACCCAAAACGGCTGCGGCGAGAGCCACTCGGCGACGTTGCCCCTTCGAGAGCGTATCGGCCGCGCGAAACCGCACAGAGCCCAAGTCGAGCCGTTGCAACATCCCATCGATGGCGGGCCCGCGAAGCTCGCGATTCCGGATCCGGACCTCTGCCGCAAAATTTAATATTTCAATGACGGTGGCATCCGGCGGTAGCGGGGCGCCCTCGGGGAGGTATCCGAGCTCCGTTCGAGTGGTGGCCAGTCGCGGATCATGTCCGCACACGCGAATGCGACCGGCGGACGGACCAAGGTAGCCGACCACCAGCTTTAACGTCGTGGATTTGCCGGCACCGTTGGGGCCTAGCAAGCCGGTGACACCCGCTTCGATCTGCAGATCCAGCTCTGTTAACGCAGGCACAGAGCCGTACTGCTTCGATACCCGTTCGAAGAGGATCATGGATGGCGTCTGCTTGAGACCTTCAGGTCGTACTGTCGGTGATTCTGCAAAAGTCGATAGGGACGTGCAATCATGCGCACACTGTAGTGGGAGTGGGTATCACCATGAGTGACAAGCACGGAGTATCGTCCCGCGGCGCCTTGATTTGGGACCTTCCGACACGCCTGTTTCACTGGTTGCTCGTCCTGTGTATCACCGGGGCTTTCGTCTCTCAGTGGTTTTATGAGCATATCCCGTTCTGGGTCCACCGGGCTTGCGGTATGGCCGCCTTGGTTCTCGTCGCGTTTCGCGTCTGCTGGGGGTTTTGGGGGACCCGTTACGCACGATTCGAAGATTTCCTCCGCGGTCCGCTGTCCGTGTATTCCTATTTGAAGTCCCTGGGACGGCATCCCGCCCCGCAGGTGGTGGGGCATACGCCGAGTGGCGCCTGGATGATCGTCGTATTGTTAGGGTTGGTCGGCGCGCAAGCCGTCTTGGGACTCTATTCGAACGACGAAATGGATTCGGCGGGTCCGTTGGCGGGTTGGATCAGTCATGCGACCAGTAACGGGTTCACGCGTTGGCATCACCGCATTGGCACCGTTTTGCTCGTGGCTGTCGGACTGCACATCGCAGCGGTGCTCTTCTATAAATTTGTACTGAAAGAAGACCTCATTCGTCCGATGTGGACCGGACGTCGGTTGGGCGTGCCGTTAAGCGAGGCGATCCGGACGCATCGTGGGGTCCGAGCGGTATGCCTCTTGCTCATCTGCGGCGGCGCGCTCGCTGCGTTGATCGCGTACGCGCCGCCGCTACCGGATGTACTGATGTGATCAGTCTTCCTTAAACTTATCGTGACATTCCTTGCAGACAGCCCGCGTGTCACCGACCAGCGTCTTGAGCTTCTCAAGGTCTGCCGTCTTGGCGCCTTCACTGAGCGCAGCGCTCTTCATGATAAATTTCTTGAGTAATGCATCGAATTCCGCACGATGCTCCCAAATGGCCGCCTTGGCTTCGCTCTGACCCTTGATCGCAGAGCCTTCGGGGAACGCTTCCGGGAGCATCTCAGCGAGTGCGGCGACCCGTGCCGCGCGGGTCGCAGCGTCGGCCTTGTCGAACGGCGCCTTTCCCTGGGCCATGGCGCCCAGAGGCGCAAAGTTCCAGGCAATCGCGCCGTACAAGCCGTGGCGATAAGAGTTCGCTTGCTCGGCCTTGGAATGGGTTTCATGAGCAACGGCTACGCCGAGACTCACGCAGAGCAGGGTAGCGATGACGACGATGCGACGGGACATGAATGGCTCCAATGATCAGTAGTTAAGCGGCGCAGAAAATAGCGATGACCGACCCTATGCCAACAGTCCAGACAAGGGAACGGAGTAAGGCGAAATCGAAAATGTACGCGAGTATATAAACGACCCGCGAGAGAACGAAGAGTTCCGCACAGTGATCGATGCGCGCCTGATTAGCATGCGCTACCGCCGCGACAAGCACAGCCGCCGCGAAGAACGGAAACGCCTCGAAGGAGTTCTTCTGCGCCGCGTTCGCTCGCGCGCGACGCCCCGTCTGGCGGGCGAGCCATTCACGCGGTTGCCGATTGTCATAGCCGCCGCCGGCCTTGGCGATACCGGTGGCGACGTACGGCAGTAAACCGGCGATCAATACACACCAAAAGGCAGGCGTCATTGGGGCTCCTTAGGGAACGCAGCGTGATGGCCGACCTTCGCAATATAGCCCGGACCCCGCAGTACGTGGCCCGGTTTCGCGCCGGTCATACTCCCGTCTGCGATCACCGGCACGCCGTTAACGATGACCCAATCCATGCCTTTCGACAGCTGGTTGGGCTGCGCATACGTCGCGAGGTCAGTGACGGTGGCCGGGTCGAATATCACGAGGTCGGCTGCTAAGCCGGTCTTGACGAGGCCTCGGTCGTTGAGGCGCAGGCGAGAGGCCGGCAGTGCCGTGAATTTCCGGATGGCATCCTCGAGGGAAAGTTGGTGCTCTTCGCGGACGTATTTACGCAGGATGCGCGGAAACGTACCGAAGGCGCGGGGATGGGGGTGAAACGAGCCCAGTAGCCCGTCTGTGGAAGCACCGGAACTGTCGTTATTGATGCTCGTCCAGGGCTGGCGCAAGGCTAGGGCAACGTCCGCTTCATCCATTCCAAATACGGCGCATTCGGCGGCGGCATCATCGGCGATGAGTAAATCGAAGAGCGCATCCATCGGATCAACGTGCCGCATATCTGCGACTTCCTTGATCGTCTTTCCCTGGAGGGCCTTCAGCTCAGGATTGTGCACGACGCCAACGAGGATACCCTCTGGGCCCGCGACCTCCTGCCACTCGTTATCCCACTGAGCGCTCCGTTGGTTCAGGTCTGCTTTTATCCGCGCACGGGTCACGGGATCTTTCAATCGTTCGATTAACTTGGCATTACCGCCGTCGTGTGCCCAGGGCGGTATGAACGCCGACATTTCATTGAACCAGGCTGTGTAGGCATAGGTGTCCGCTGCAACATCCAGCCCCTCCGCGCGTGCAGCGTCGATTCGTGCAACGACGGCCGGCATGCGTCCCCAGTTGGCCTTGCCGCCAACCTTCAGATGCCAGATCTCAACCGGCACCTGGGCTTCGCGGGCAATGCGAAACGTTTCGGACAATGCCGCATCGATTCCGTCGCCCTCGGATCGCATGTGAGTGGCGTAAATTCCTCCGCTCTTAGACGCTTCTTGCGCCAATGCAATCAGCTCTTCAGTGCTCGCATAGGGGGCCGGCGCATATTCCAGAGACGACGAGACACCCAGAGCGCCTTGCAGCATCGCTTCATGAACCAGTTCTCGCATCCGAACCAATTCTTCCGGAGAGGCGGGGCGATCGTCGTCGCCAATAACGATTTTTCGTAACGTCGTTGCGCCGACGTAAGAGCCGAGATTAATACCCATGCCCTGCCGCTCAAGCCGCGCAAAGTAACCTGAAAAGTCTTTCCAATCAGGCGTCAGTCGATAATGTTCAAGATCGCGGCGCAAATCGTCCGCCGCAACGCCGGCCAGTGGCGCTGCCGACCCGCCTTCGCCAGTAATCTCGGTTGTGATTCCTTGATAAATTTTCGACGGCAATCGTGGGTCCACCAGAATGGTGAATTCCGACTGGCCCAGCATGTCGATAAAGCCCGGTGCGACGATTCGCCCGTGTGCGTCAATGCGCTGGCGCGCTTTCGCACGGGGAAAATGACCGATCGCTGCAATAGTTTGTCCGCGGACCGCCACATCGGCTTGATACCAAGGGCTGCCTGAGCCATCAACCACATGGGCATTCGTGATTAAGAGGTCGAAGGGCCGTTCATCGGCGGACGCCAGTGCGCTAAAAAGAACAACGAATACCGAAAGCAGTCGGCCGACGTATTGCATGCGGGTGTCCTTTGGCGATCCTAATGAAGCGTATCACTCTCCAAAGAGTGCAGGCTCAGATCTACGCTCTGTACCGACTCGCCGACGCCTGCGGGTAACGGCGATCGTTCCCGGAGCATCCATAGCATTCGTTCTAACAGGAGCACGGCCGAGAGTATCGCCTCGCGATCGCTGAGACCGACAGAGCCGCTTAACAATTCTTGTCTCACTCGATCGACGAGAGCGCCGCGCTCTTCCGTCAAGGTTTCCAATAACTGCCTTGCTTCGACAGCGTCTACGCCGCACGCCTCGCTCACGACCATGAGGAGTGCGTGCAAACCCTCCACGAGCGATCGGGTGAAGGGGGGGCGCTCCGACTCGGGAACCGAGGCAAGTTCCGTTACGAACCTCGCGAGCGTCTTTTGCAAGGCCTTTAGATCGGCGAGGCGGCGACGTTCATCAAAAATATGCTCCGGTGAAAAGTCGGGATTGGCGCGCAAAATCTCCGTCAAAAATTCTTCCATGCGATGGACCAGCGCTGCACTCGCGGCCGATCTCTCCTTCAATGGCAGTGCGTCGAGCGCTCGGTCAGAGGGGTTTCGGAGATCCTCTAGAAAGTCCGGCAAACTCTGCACGAGCCGGACGTGCTCAAGACGCAACAATTCAAGTGCCGTACCCGGATCTGCCGCCGCCTCGTCGTACAGGTGGATGGCTTTGGAGTGCATTTCTGAGGGCGATAACGGGGCGAAATACTGCGCAATGCGTACGATCGGCGTGCGCAATAGCCACGCTACTAGAATCCCGACGATCTGAACCACCAGAAACACAACACCAACTTGAGTGGGTAGTGACGTCGTGAAAACGCTCGCGAGGCTCGCAGGGCCCATCGAATAGCTGTGATTCTCCAGTAGGACCCATGGCAGTAGCAGTAACGAGGCCAGCCCGCGCACCAGCCCCTGTGTCATGGCCAATTGTCGAGCAGGCCCCTCGAGGCCCGACGAGATGAGCACGATTGCTGTACCGGAGCCGGCGCATGCGCCAAGTATAAGTGCTGTCATGCCGTGCAAGTCGACGAGGCCCGAAATTGCCAACGGCAGAGCCAATGCCGTGACCACGGACGATGACTGCAGTGCGATGGCTAATACATAGCCGGACAGCAATGAAACAGCCGGCGCGGATGCGGCAAACTCGACGAATTCGCGCACCCAAAAATCATCACGGACGGCAGCGACAGAGCCCTTTATTAAGGTCAAACCATACAGCAGCAAGGCGAGCCCGAAAACGGCATACACAAAGTGCCGGTAGCGTGGCGCGTGATCGAGTCCCGTAAAGAACGCAAGGCCAATGATCGCGAGCAGATAAAGGGCTACCGCGTGGACGTCCAACGACGCCAGCAAGACCAGTGCCGACGTGCCGGCGTTCGTCCAGGCAAGCATCGTGACGGCGACGGCTAACGACAGGGCGCCCGCGCTCACGAGCCCCGTTGCGATGAACGTAACGGCACTGGTCGACTGAGTGATGGCGCCTGCCATAAGCCCAGTGACCTGCGTGACGCCCGGTCGATGAAACGCACGGGTCAATACGTGGCGAATACCACCGGATGCGAGGTCTTTTAAATGGGTCGAGATCAGGCGCATCCCGACAAAAAACACACCGAGGCCGGCGAGCGCGCTTGCCGCCGCACTCATGCGCGTAGCGCCGGATCTCGCAGCATCCGCCAAAGCAATACGGCGATGAGCAGCAGCGACAGGCCTAGGGAGATCCAGATGGCCTTCGAGAGGGTGGCGAAGCGAATCATGTCCTCGTCGCGCGCTTGAGTTCGGTGGCGGACGTCGGTAGCCAGCATGTCGTTGACGAGCTGATCCAAGGCTGTATTCAGTGGGCGGTCGATGCCGCGAACGACGCTATCAGCGCGTTCGCGAATGGCGCCAGTGAGACTGGAGTCCGGCATTGCGGCTCTATATTTCGAGCCGAGCTGCGCGTGCAAGGCGATCGCGTCGTCAATTCGAGAGGTTAGGGAATCGTCATGGACCGTCTGGGCCCATTGCATGACCGACCTCAGGCTGAAGTCCGCCGCCGATTCGGAGGCTTCAAATTCATGCTCGGCAACTGCAAAGTCCGCGGCATTGGTGCCGCGAAGTAAGATGTTCTTCCAACTTTGCACTTGAATTTTAAACGAGACTTGGGCGCTGCGCGCTTCGTTGGCTGCTCGCAAAAGCACGGCTTGCCGCGTCTCCGCGTTGGAGTGCAATTTCTCCATCGACCACAACGCGAAAAGACTGACGAGACCACACGCGAGCAATGTCAAAACCAAGAGGCTCGCAAGTTGAACGAGCGAGCGTCGCAGGCGGGCGCGTTCGTGTGTCGAAGGTAGGGCATTCATACGGAGTTTTCGGGTTATCGGAGCAAGGGTTATACCACGGTCGCTTGAATGCCTGATGACCGGGCACCGAAGCCGTGCTTCCGAAGGTTCGATTAGGGGGGGGCGCCCGGACGTCGGGCAGCCCGGAGCATAGACGTCGCCGCGTATAGGACGACCCCGATGACGACCCCGCGCATTAGGTCCAGGTGCCCTCCAATGGCCTCAACCAGGGGGAACGCCGCAAAAGTGCCCAAGACCCCCCCGAGGACTAGGCCAACGGCGACCGCATGGTCAAAGCGTCTGGAGCGGATGAAACCGATGCTTGCGACCGGAATGATGAGTCCATCGCTGCCGATCATGATGGGGTACGCGGCGATGGGGTGCATGCCCAAGAACGACAACAACACCATGCTGGGAGCGTAGTTACCGATGCCCACGCACATCAAAGCACCCATGATGAAATTGGCTGTCACCGCCAGGCCAAAACGCCACCCGGTGAGGGTCATTGCCGTTCCGGAGGGGGGCATGATGCCGATGAGGCTCATTGCGAGAAAAGCGGCTGCAGTCAAAAGAGCGCAGCCCATCACGAGTTGGATATGGCGCTTCGACAGGCGGCTGACAAAGCCCGCTCCGATCCAAGCGCCAAGACCCGAACTGATGATCATCGAAAACAGCAGTAGGGGGTCCACCTTCACGGAAATCATGAAGAGGAAAGCGCCAAAAAACGACGGAATCGCACTGCCCACATTCATGGTTCCGGGTATGAGATCGTCGTCCGGCCGCCCCCGAAGCTTAAACAGCGAGGTGATTTGGGCGTACGACCCGATGCCCAGAGTGTCAAGAAAGTTCACGACGACCCCGATCAAGACGTCGCCGAGCTGCGGCCGAGAGGAAGGCCGGTGGTGGCGAGTGGAACGTACCCAGGCCGCCAGAGCGGCCACATGGGCGAGGGCAACCGTTCCGTATAGAAGCCACTGCATCTGCATGATGAGCTGATTCCCCCCGCCCGGTGAAGTGCACGAAAAACCCAGGTTATAGCAGCCCGTATCTTGTCACAAAACGTTCTTAAGATGGCCTCGGCCCTTTAGGGCTTCCGTTGAAGGGTGCCGAACGATGAATCTCGGAATGACTTCTGCATCCGGGTCGCGGAGTGTCCCACTGGGTCCCTGGCAACAGGAATGGGTGTGGGTTGCACTATTGATCGCTGCCACCTTTGCCCTGCGCCTACTGCTCGCCATCAGCGTCGGATTGTCCGTCGACGAGTCGTATAGCACGGCGGTGGGGCAACATTTCTCGCTGAGTTATTACGATCACCCACCGGCGCATCTTTGGTTAGTCGGCGGGGTAACCCGCCTTTTGGGTTCCCAGGCCCCGTGGATCGCGCGGATGCCGTTTATGCTGTTGGGAATCGGCTCAACGGTCATGCTCTACCTGCTGACTCGCCGTAGTTTCGGTATCGGCGCCGCGCGATGGTCAATCCTTGCGTTCTCCGCCGCGCCGTTCTTTTCGGTGGGATCGTCGGGCTGGGTTCTACCCGATGGACCGTTGGTATTCAGTGCCCTCGCCGCAGCGCTAAGCTTCCGACGGGCGCTGGATGATGATCGGTTGGAGAATTGGTTATTGTGCGGGCTCGCGGTGGGGTTCGGCCTGCTCTCGAAATACCTGATGATCGTTCCTGTGCTCGGGTGTTTGCTGTTCCTCATCGGCCAACAGCCGAAGCGATTGCTCACGGTAAAGCCGTGGTGTGCGTTGATGACAGCCCTCACGGTCTTCTCACCGGTACTGATTTGGAACGCTACGCACCACTGGGCCTCTTTCGCGTTCCAAGGCGGTAGAGCTTCGTTCGAGGGATGGCACCCGAGTCAGGCATTCGCGCTCTTCGTCGCGAGCGTTCTCTATGTTGGGCCGTGGACCGCCGCATTGAGTCTGCGTGCGCTGAACACAGTGCTGAGGCCGCCACGCGACCCCGAAGTTCTCTGGTTTGCATGTCTAGCGCTTCCCGGCATCGTCGTGTTCTCAGTCCTTTCGCTGTGGGCCCATGTCTTGCCGCATTGGCCGATGATTGCGTGGCTCTTCGCGTTTCCCATGGTCGGTCACCTCCTGTCCGAGGCAGAGCAGGCGCCCGTTGGACGTCATCGATGGCAGGCGTGGGCAAAAGGTTCGTTCGGATACCTCGCATTCCTCCTCTTCTTTGCGATCAGCGATGGCCGTTTTGGACTGTGGGATCGTTGGCTACCGGGCTTCCCGTTGAACGATCCCCTAACGGAGTTGCTGGATTGGAAGGAGATCAAACCGACGGTTGACCGTTTAGAGACTGATCACCCCGGCGCCGTCATCGTGGTGCAAAGCTTTGTCGACGCGGGGAAAGTCGATTACGCCCTCGGGGAAACTTTGCCAGTCGTCTGCCTATGCGATGATCCCCACCACTACGGCATTCAGTATCCAGTCGCGAACTATATCGGGCGAGACGCGATCATCGTCGCAAATGCGCGGCGTAAAGACTGGTATGAACGGGCGCAACAACGTTTCGATTGGGTGAGCACACCGATACGGCTAGATATCCATCGTAACCGGGGAGTTGCCGTTCAAATTGACGTCAGCGTTGGCCACAACCTCTCGATAACCCCGCGTGAGATCGCGCCAAAACCAGTGACGTAAACTCCAGACAATCATCCACGCCACTAACCCGCCGGCAACAAGGTCGCTGAGATAGTGTGCATAGACGACGGTTCTAGAGAGTGCGACGACGAAACCAAAAGCCAAAAGCCCCCAGCGTGCCCGCGGAAAAATCCAACTGAGGGCTATGGCTGCTGAAATTGCTGTCGTCGCATGCCCAGAGGGGAAAGATTGGTGTGCCGCCGAGAAGTTCCACGGCGCGAAGCCATACTCGTTATCCGAAAACAACAGCCAAGGTCTTGCCCGACCAAAAACGCACTTTAGAGCGTCGGTAGTCAGCGCCGAAAGGGCCACGCTGACGAATAAAAAACCGGAGAGGCGTCTCAAAAGGTCCCACCGCAGCGCTCGGCCGACGCACCATCCCGCTGCCGATGGCACTAAATACCAGCCCGCTTGACCCGCCCACGAAATCACCTCCGCCGCACCGTAAAGCGCTCCTCGATGGTCATGAAAATATCGGACCAGTCGGATATCCACACCCGATATACCTATGGCCATCAGAGTTGCCGCCGCCGCAACAGTGCCGGTGACAAGGAGGTGAATACGAAATTGAGCGACCCTTTTGTGTCTGAGATTCACCATCGTGATGCCTTAGCGAAGGTCGTAACAGAATTTTCACATTTCGAGTAAGCGGGCGCTTCCCCACGGCGGCTTAGGGTATCCACGAAATATTGCGTTCTATCCATCGATGTAGTCCGTTTGTCACGATTTCCCCGTACGGTTCGCGTCCACGGAAGTGAAATATTCGCCTATGACGCAACAAGTCGTTACGAACAGCCTGAACGAGCACCTCGCGGTATTTGCTGCACTGGAATCGTTGTCCTTCGCAATAGCGGAGGCGACATCCATCGTGACAGATACGTTACGAGCCCAGGGCAAGGTACTGCTCTGTGGTAACGGCGGGTCAGCGTCCGACTGCCAACACATTGCCGCCGAGTTGGTCGGACGATTTGTCTCCGACCGAGTCCCCTTGGCTGCGCTCGCCCTAACAACCGATACATCCATCCTCACTGCTGTCTCAAATGATTACGGATTTACACAGGTATTTGCGCGGCAAATCACCGCACTGGGTAGATCGGGCGATTGTTTGATTGCGATATCGACATCCGGGAACTCACCGAATGTCATCGAGGCCGTGAAGACGGCTCGCGCGATGGGCCTTAGGACGGTGCTGTTGGGCGGTCGGGACGGCGGGCAGTTGTACGACTGTTGCGACGTGGAATTGATCGTTCCCTCCGATGTCACGGCTCGGATTCAAGAAGCCCACATATTCATTGGCCACGTAATTTGCGAGGGCGTAGAGGCTGCATTGGGCTTCGAAAAGGAGAGGCTTGGCGATGTCCCCTGATTCTCTCAGAACGTTGGCGACCACTTTGCTGCACGCGCGTCACGCGCGAGTGCTGCTGGTCGGCGACGTCATGGTGGACCGTTACTGGAGAGGTCAGGCGGGCCGAGTCTCACCGGAGGCCCCGGTCGTCGTGGTGCGCGTCGATGATCAGCATCCGCGCGCCGGCGGGGCAGCTAACGTTGCTGCCAATATCGCGGGCCTCAACTCCCAGGTTCGTTTGCTGGGATTGGTTGGACCGGATAAGGCGGCGGATGAGCTCGAAGAGCTTCTCGACGGGAGAGGCGTCGACCATCGACTGATTCGGATCCCCGGCGCACGCACCATTACGAAATTGCGCGTCATAGCCCGGCAGCAGCAGCTCATCCGACTCGATTTCGAGGACGACTTCCAGCGCGGGGATCTCGAGATCCTGCACGCGGAGTTCGTCCGGGGACTGGACGATTGCGATGTCGTTGTACTCTCAGATTATGCGAAAGGCACGCTGGGGAGTGTTGAAAGTCTGATTCGGGCTGCGCGTACAGCTCACCGCGCCGTCATTGTCGACCCAAAGGGGGCTGACTTTGCTCGGTACCGAGGCGCGTCCGTGATTACCCCCAATCTCAGCGAATTCCAGGCCGTGGTCGGACAGTGCGGAACTGTCGTCGCGATTGAGGAAAGAGCGCGGGAATTATGCGCGGCATACGAGCTCGGCGCGGTGCTCGTCACGCGCGGAGAACTCGGCGTATCGCTGGTACCGGCAGTCGGCCATGCATTGCATCTGCCCGCACTGGCACGCGAAGTATTCGATGTAACCGGCGCTGGCGACACGGTTGTTGCAACGCTGGCCGTCGCGCTCGGCGTCGGCGAACGGTTGGAGACCGCGGTTGCCCTCGCGAATGTCGCTGCGAGCATCGTCGTCGGGAAATTGGGGGCGGGCGTGGTGACGCCGGATGAGCTGTGTCGCGCCCTAGATGACCATCGCGACGATGACGCGCGTGGCGTGGTCAGTGAAGCACAACTGCGCTCCGCCGTTGCGGCGGCCCGTGCCCGCGGCGAACGCGTAGTGATGACGAACGGGTGTTTCGATCTGTTGCACCCGGGGCACCTGTCGTACTTGTCAGCCGCACGAAGATTGGGGGACCGGCTGGTGGTTGCCGTAAATGACGATGATTCGGTCCGCCGCCTGAAAGGAAATACGCGTCCGGTCAATGCTTTGGATCATCGGCTTGCTATGCTCGCGGCGCTTAATGTTGTTGATTGGGTCGTCCCGTTCGCCGAGGACACCCCGGAACGCCTGATTCGGGAGATGCTTCCCGACGTGCTTGTGAAAGGTGGCGACTATCGCCCCGACGAGGTCGCTGGCGGCTCTGCGGTGGTGGCTGCCGGTGGTGAAGTTCGCATTCTCCCGTTTCTCGACGGACATTCATCGACCCGTCTAATCGCGAGAATCAGGAGTGTGAGCCCGTGATCGTCGTTACCGGAGGCGCAGGCTTCATCGGAAGCCATTTTGTCGAAATTCTCAATGAGATCGGTTCAACCGACCTGTTGATCGTCGATGACCTTACCGACGGCCGCAAGATCCACAATCTTGCAGGGCGGGAATTCTCAGACTATTTGGATCGAGATGACTTCATAAAGAGAATTGAGGTCGCCGGCGACTTGCAGAATATTTCGGCCGTCATACACCAAGGAGCTTGCTCGGCGACCACCGAATGGGACGCACGCTACTTGATGCAAGTGAATTACGAATACTCAAAGCGCCTGCTCGCGGCTTGTCAGAAACGACGTATCCCGTTTGTGTACGCATCCTCGGCCTCGGTGTACGGACTCGGGCTAAACGGCTTCCGGGAAGAGCCCGGGTGCGAATTGCCAATTAATGCGTATGCCTTTTCCAAATGGCAATTTGACCAGTATGTGCGCCGTATGATCGCCAGCCGAAGCGCACCCATCGTCGGGCTTCGCTATTTCAACGTTTACGGATCTCGGGAAGACCACAAAGCGTCCATGGCAAGCACCGCGCACCACTTTGCTAATCAGGTGTTGAGCAACGGGAAGGCACGACTGTTTTCAGGCTCACACGGCTATGGGCCCGGGGAGCAGCGGCGGGACTTTGTCGATGTTCGGGATTGCGTCAACGCCGCGCTTTGGTTTCTCGGAGCACCGGATCGCTCGGGGATTTATAACCTCGGAACCGGCGAGGCCCGTCCCTTCAACGATGTAGCTCGAGTGGTCATAGAGCAGCTCGGTTTCGGAGAAATTGAGTATGTGCCTTTCCCGGATCATTTGCTCGGCGCCTATCAGGCATTCACCGAAGCCAATCTGGGCGCATTAAGAGCAGCGGGTTATCCCGGCTCATTTCGCTCCATCGAAGCCGGCATCGCGTCGATGACAAGCGCGCTCAGGGAAAAACATGTCGCTGCGTAAAGCCGCGTTTTTGGATCGCGATGGCGTTATTAACGTGGATCGGGGCTACGTTTGGCTTTGGGACGACTTTGAGTTCCTGCCCGGCGTCGTCGAGGCGATGAGGGCACTTGAAGCAGCGGGATATGCGTTGATCGTCATCACCAATCAATCCGGCATCGCTCGCGGCTATTATTCTGAGGCGTCGTTTTTGGCACTGACAGATCGCATCGAGCGCGAACTCGCTGCGCACGGCGTTCATCTGAGCGGAACCTATTACTGTCCTCATTTGCCGGCGGCGTCCATGGAGCCGCATGCAATAAAATGCGATTGCCGCAAGCCGATGCCTGGGATGATCCAGCAGGCCGCACGCGAGATCGGCATCGACCTTTCTCAATCGATCATCGTAGGCGATAAGGAGTCAGACGTTGCCGCTGGGGTGGCCGCGGGTATCCCTAGCCGATATCTGGTCTGTCCAGAAAAGTCCGAATTGCCTGAAGCGGCAACCGACGCGTGTCTCAGTTTGTCGGACTGTGTCGCCAAATTAGGCGTTACGACGGTCGGTGATTGAAGGCCATGAAGATCGAGGCGCAACGATGGATCGATCGATATCTCGGCGTACCCATTCTTGGCGCGCTATCGCTTTTTGATCGGTTGAGATCTCCGCCGCGAGCCCGCCCGCCGACAGCCATCCTCATCATTCTGCTTTCGGAAATGGGTAGCATGGTCTGCGCCCAACCGATGATTCTTGATCTGCAGCAGCGATATCCGGGAGTTCGCCTGCACGTTTTACTGTTGCGCAAGAATCGCGGTGTCGTTGAATTGCTGAAATTGTTTGACCCGGACGCCGTAGTTACCATCGACGATCGTAGTCTCACGGCATTCTTGCGATCGTCTTGGCAGGCCGTACGAAAATTGCGTCGAGCCAAGATAGACGTCGTTATTGATTGCGAGTTATTCGCTCGAATAAGCGCCATATTCTCGTGGTTGTCGGGAGCCCCCGTTCGAGTGGGGTTCCATCGTATGACCCAAGAGGGCTTGTATCGCGGCAGTGTGGTGAATAGACCGGTACCCTATAACCCGTATCGGCATATTTCCTCACAGTTTTTGGTGCTTGCAGGCTCGATTGAGAGTGTCGCCGTACCGGTGAGCAAGAATGCCGAGGTACCAGAGCGCCCTTCGATCAAGAAGCTCGAGCTTTCGAGCGCGCGCGTCGCGGAAGCAGGCCTCCGACTGAAAGCGGATTTCCCGGCACTGGTCGGCCGGCGACTCGTCATGCTCTATCCCGGATCGGGGATATTGCCGATTCGTGGCTGGCCGATCGAACGCTTTAAGGGTTGTGCGCGAGCACTCGTCGAGGATGGATATGCGGTAGCTATCATCGGGTTGCCCGAGGATTCAACTCTTGCTGAGGGAATCGTTGCCGCTGCAGGCTCTCCTCACTGTGTAAATTTGGCGGGATACACCCGTAGCCTGGCGGATTTGGTTGAATTGTTTCATCACGCCGAGCTCCTAATCTCAAACGACGGTGGACCGGGACACTTCGCGGCGCTTACTCCACTGCCCGTCATTTCGTTATTCGGACCGGAAACGCCAGACCTCTACGCTCCGTTATGCGAAAGAGGCATCGCGCTATACCGCAGGCTGCCTTGCTCTCCGTGTTTGACGGCCTACAACCATAGAAATACGCCTTGTGACGGCAATAATGTTTGCCTCCAGAGTATCGAACTGGTCGATGTCATTCGGGCCGCACGTCAAATCCTGCAAGAGGATCTGAAGTGAAAAACAATTTCCTGCTGATCCGTGGGGCTAAGTTCGCGTTGGTTGGTGTCGGTGGCGTGGTTATTAACCAACTCGTGCTTTGGTGGGGTCAGGAATCCTTATTCGCTGAGATACAGGACTCACAGGTCCGGCTCAATTATTCGCTGGTCACCGCGATTTCGCTGGCGACGATCAACAATTTCTATTGGAATCAGCTTTGGACCTGGTCGGATCGGATTTCAAGCCGATCGGTTTTGGAGACGATTCCCCGATTTGTCACGTACGTTTGTGTCAGTGGCGTCGCTATTGGGGTGCAATTCGCACTTACGAAGATTTTCGTGACTTACGGCATGCATTACGCACCAGCAAATCTCTGGGCGATTGGCGCTGCCGCGGCGATTAATTTCGCTTTGAACAATACGGTCACGTTTGCCCGGCGGGTACGTCTGGAGCGAGCGATCCGATGAACGGGCTAATGGGTCGCGGCGCAGTGTGGATTTGGTTGCTATTGGTGCTCGCGGTTTTCACGTACGGCTTCGGTCTAGACAGTGTCGATATTCCATCGAACGGCGACGAGCATGTCTATTTGCATATAGCCAGAAAGACTTTCGAAACCGGCCATTGGCTGCCACTCACCTCGGATCTCCTTCACACTCGAAATACGAAACCGCCGTTGCTGTTTTGGCAGGCAATGATTTCGGGTGCAGGATCGTGGACCCTCTGGTCGCTGCGCTTGCCATCGCTGGTGTATACGATGGCTACCGCGCTGTTAACTCTGTTGGTTACGCAACGGCTGACTCGGAATCCCAGTAAAGCTGCGGTCGCGGCGTTGTTTTACCTGGGTTGCTACTCCGTCTACCGCTACGGACGCCCGTTGCTGACAGACGCTCCGGAAAGCTTTTGGCTGAGCATGATTGTGCTTCCGATGGCCCTCCGACCGCCCGCAGCACGTACGCCGCATTGGACGGTCTTGCTGTGCTGGGGCTGCGCATTGGGTCTGGCTTGCCTGTACAAGTCGTTTGTGCTGATTGCACCCATCGCTACGCTGTATTTGCTTTCAGTGTCCGAGCGGCGATCGGATCTTTGGATTCAACGCCTGTTAAGTTTGGGCATTTTGTGCCTGATAGCGGGGGCTTGTTTCGCGATCTGGCCATTACTCGATTCAGATCCCTTGGCCATTTGGCGGGAATTCGTGATCGGGGAAAATGTAGGCAAGCTCGGCGCCGGCTCGTACTTCACGAATATGTGGAGAGGAGGTTCCAGCATTCCCGGCTTATTCGGTGCGTTACTGCTGGATGGCGGGGCATTGGCGCCGCTTCTGCTTGGTCTCATAATTCTCGGCTGGCGGTCACGCAGAGAATGGTCAAGCGCGGAGCGCACCCTGTGGCTATGGGTGATCATCTTGTTTGTGATGTTCGCGATCCCAAGCCAACGGTCCGGTCGGTACTTATTACCAGCGCTGCCCGCGATGTCGGTTCTTCTCGCATACCGAGCTGAGGCGATTCCGCGCTTTTATGGGGCGATATCGTCGGTACTTGTTATCGGCGTTTCGATCGCATTCTTAGTGCTCGTGGCCGCTGCCGCTGGTGAGGCGGGGAGTCCATTGCAGGTCAGTAATGGATTCTGGATGGCCTGTACGGTTGCGTTGCTACTGGCGGTTGTTGGTATGTGGCGGCGAGATTGGACGGTGGTTGGTCCAGCGGGCGGCAGTGTCGCGTTGATGCTCGCCATGGGGCTCTTCCTGCGATCCTACGACGCACCCCCGGGACCGTTTTCGGACGCCGCGCGCAATGCAGTAGCCGGCGCGACCGTCTATGCCCCTTGTGACTTTGTGGTAAGTGAGGAAGCCTATCGATTCATGCTGCCTCGGGCATCAGTACGCAGCTATGACCTTGATTGGCATCTCCCGTTAGCCGCTCTCGCTACGCACCGTTATTTTATTGCCCGTTCGCCGCTGGATGCGCCCGTTGGGTGTGACGGCTGCCGCGTGTTGGGGGCCCGCATTCTGGTTCATGGGCGGCTCGGTTCCGATGAATGGCGGGATATCCGTAACGGAAACATAGTGCGCCATCTGCTCATGCGCGATGTATTGGTGGAATCGATGAATGCATCGGAATCTCTCGCCGCGGAACCTGAGGCCTGTACCCCAGAGGGACGCGCCGCTCACCTTTTAGCAGTGGAGCAATAAACGTGTGGGTCCACTTTTGCATGTGGTTGCTCGGCGCCTATCTTGCTGGTTGCGCGCTGTATTACGGGTATTGGGTTGTGTTGCGACGGCGATGGGTCGAGGTGATACCCGGATGGTGTTTTCAATCGGGCGCGATGCCTGCCGCTCGGCTTATTCGGTTCTGCGCGACGTATGGGGTTGCGACGGTATTCGATTTCCGCGGTGCGCGAGATTCGGGAGTCGCAGAGGAGGCTGAGGCGCTCCGGCAAGCCGGCGTCCGCCACGTGAACATTCCGTGCGGTCGGGCGCCTTCGGACGACGCCATACGGGTGTTCTTGCAATATGCCGATGCGGAGCGCCTTGCCGGTAGAAAGGTACTGTTGCATTGCAAAGATGGACAAGGGCGAGCCGTCTTCTTTGCGGCCGTTTGCTTGATCGAGTACGTAGGCCTTTGCCCGCCGGAGGCGTACTACGGCGTTAGGCGTATTCCGCCGTCGCTGCGATGGATCCGCTGGTTTGTGCCTCGCGCGGGGCTATTAGGGAGACGGAACCCCAAATATCGGATGATCCTCGACTACCAGTCCCGCACCTCGCTCGTAGAGGTTGATGGGGCACGCCGGGAACTACAGAGCGCGATAGCGGCGTGAAGTCACATGCCGCCTATTAGCGATGGCCGTAAATCGTGGCGTACGTTGCCTTCAGAGAAACTTTTTGGACTTTGCCCATCGTATTTCGCGGCAATTCCTTGACTATGAAAATTCGTTTCGGAATTTTATAGCTCGCGAGCGTTTGCTTGAGCGTACTGATGGCGTCGCTCTCGTCAAATGTCATTCCTGGCTCGAGCGTCACCACGGCGGTGACCCCCTCACCGAAATCGGGGTGCGGCACCCCGAAGACAGCGCTCTCGCCGACACTGGGTAATGCATCAAGCTCTAATTCCACTTCCTTCGGATACACGTTGTAGCCGCCGCTGATAATCAGGTCCTTCGCGCGTCCGGAGATGTGTAAATACCCGTCGGGATCGATATGCCCCAAATCCCCGGTTCGAAAAAATCCATCCGGAGTTCTGTCAGCGAGAGTTTTCTCCGGTGAGCGCCAATAGCCGGCGCACACGTTTGGTCCGCGAATTTCGATCATTCCAATCTCCGCGCCCTCAGTCGCGGGGTTCGTGTCGGTAATACGAACCTCGACACCGGGCAGAGGCAGCCCGACAGAACCTGGCTTGCGGACGCCATCGTAGGGATTGGACGTATTGACGAGTGTCTCGGTCATTCCGTACCGCTCAAGAATGGCTTTGCCGGTGCGCGCCTCAAATTCGCGATGCGTCTCTGCAAGCAACGGTGCCGAACCAGAAATAAATAAACGCACGCCGCGTACGGCGTCCGGGTTGAGCACAGGGGATGCGAGGAGGCGCGTGTAATGGGTCGGAACGCCCATGAAGACCGATCCGGTGGCCAGCGATTGGAGTGTTTCGGACGGATCAAACCGGCGGTGAAGCCGTACCGATGCACCCACGGCGAACAGCGCGTTCAGACTGAGGAAGAGTCCGTGCACGTGGAAGAGGGGAAGGACGTGAACGAGTCGGTCCTGAGCGCTCATGTGCCAAGTCGTCGCCAGCGCCGCCGCATTGGAGACCAAGTTGCCGCGGGTGATCATGGCGCCTTTAGACCGTCCGGTAGTGCCTGACGTATAGAGCAGGGCGGCCAAGGCGGTATTGGTAACGGACACCGGATCCGGCGAAACCCGTTGGGCAGCGACGACGTCGAGATATGTGCCGTCTTCCTCTGCACCCAACGTCTCGATGCGGCAGTCGCCCGCCTGGTGCACCGCTCCGAGCGCGGCCCCCTCGGACCCGGGCCGGCACAACAGTAACGTTGGCTGGCTATCCGTCAGGAAATACTCAAGCTCTGCGGTCGTATAGGCCGTGTTGAGTGGCAGAATCACCGCGCCGCTGTGTAGGCAGGCTAGGTACACGACGACGGCGTCCAAGGATTTCTCGACCTGCAACGCGACACGGTCACCGACTCTTACGCCTAACGCACCCAAGGCCGCTGCATGGCGACCTACTAATGCGTGGGTCTCGCCATAGGACAGCCGGCGCCCTGAATCGTCCTCGAGGCAGAGAGCGTCGGGGGTCGTTCGGGCAGCGTCTAGTATCCAGTGATAGGGGTCAGCCAGGGTCATCGCTTTCGCCTCCATCCGGCGGGCACGGCAGACCCGTGAGTCTCGCCAAATTATTGGCAAGAGGTCAAATCCGGCAGTCGCCGCAGACCGCCCGGGCGGAGTATGAAAGAATACGTCGCAAGAGTGGGGCTTGGGCCAACCCGCGTGGTGCGGTCCCGTTTCGTTCGTGAATTGGGAAGCCAGTATGAGTGTTTTGGGATTCAAGGATACCGAAGGCGCGGTCTACAACAGCCTTGCGTTGCTGTACGTCCTTATCGGCTACGTCGCTGGGTTGATGGGACTCATTCACGGGGGGCTGTGGGTTTCCCTCGTTGGTACCTTGTGGCTAGGCCACGCGATGACGATTGCGGCCTATATGCTGCATGAGTGCGGTCACAATTCTATATTCGCAAGCAACGCAAACAATGCGCGCTTGGGCACCGTGCTGACGTGGATTACCGGCAGTTGCTACGGCACGTACGAAGACATACGCGTTAAACATTTTCGCCATCACGTCGACAACGCTGACGTGATGTGGTTCGAATCGAGGAAGTGGTTTAACACGCACCCGCTGTGCGCCCGAATTGTTCAGTGTTTCGAATGGTTCTACATTCCCGCGCATGACCTCGTGATGCATTTCATCATGGTTTTCAGCGCGTTCATCATTCCCGCCCGCCGCGCGCAGCGGTGGCGTAATGTAGCGGTCATCGCGATTCGCTCGGCCCTTTTCGCCGCGCTGGCATGGGTCTCGCCGCGTGCGGCGGTCGGTTATGTGGTCGCGTATCTCCTGATGATTACCATCTTGCGGTTCATGGATGCGCTGCAGCACGATTACGGCGGCATTCCGGTCCTTTTCGAGGATGTGAAGTTGCCGCATCGCGGCGATCGTCGCTATGAGCAGGCCCACACCTTCAGCAATCCGCTGTCTTTACGGTACCCATGGGTCAATCTCTTGGTTCTGAATTTCGGTTACCACAACGCGCATCACGCCAAGCCGATCGTGCCGTGGTTTCGTCTGCCGGCCTTACATCGCGAAATGTACGGCGACAATGATTCAGAGATCATCCCGTTCTGGCCGTCGTTGAAGAGTTTCCATCGCTACCGTGTGTCACGGGTGGTGGGAGAATCGACGAGTGAAGAAGGCGCGGCTTATTTGCAACTCGCGCGTAGCGGCGATGTGAGCGGCGGAAATGCAGTCTCGTTCTTGACGTCGTTCTAAACAGAGGAATGGGCTAGTGCAGAAGCTTGAGATTTATCAATCCCTTTGGGCGATGGATTTCAGAACGCCGGGAGTCCCGGAACGGGGCCACGAGCGCAATTTCGAGCTCATCGCCGAGGCGGGATACGACGGCGTGTGTGTCGACCCGGCTGTGAGCGACCTGGATAAGTACCGAGCGACATTGCCGTACTACGAGCGTCACGGGCTCAAGAGCATGGTGAACCTCTTCCCTCGGCAGAGTAGCGATATGAAGACGCTGCTCGACTTTGCCCGTGACGTAAGGGCGACGAAGGTTAATGTTATCGGCCAAGTGACTCCGGTGAGCGTCGCCGGGGCGATTCCGTTGATCTACCGCTGGATGGATCTTGCGGCGTCGATGGGTATGGAGTTGCTATTCGAAACCCACCGGGACAGTCTGTTGAATGACCTGTATTACACCCTGGAAGTGATCGATGCCATACCGGAATTGAAGCTCACGGCAGATCTGTCTCACTTCGTCTTGGAACGGGAGTTCATGCTGCCGTTAAGCGCTCGCGATGCCGGATTCTTACAGCGTATCCACGATCGCAGTGATTGCTTCCAGGGGCGAGTAGCCTCTCGTGAACAAATCCAAGTGCAGATCGATTTTCCGCAACATGCACCGTGGGTCGCTCTCTTCAAGCAATTATGGAAAGACGGCTTGCGTAGCTGGCGTTCGCGTAACGATGAGAACGCGACCTGCGTCTTTTTGTGTGAGTTGGGTCCGCCGCCGTACGCGATAACCGATGGGCAGCGCATGGAACTGTCGGATCGGTGGATAGAGGCACTGCAGATACGCCAGTGGGTCCGCGACATCTGGACTGACTTAGAGCGTGAAGATGCACGAGGAGTCGCCGCGAATGGTTGACGATTTTCGCAAATATCTCTGCCAATTTTGCGGGTATATCTACGATGAACGGGTGGGCGACCCCGAGCATGGACTTCCGCCAGGGACCCGTTGGGAGGATGTCCCGGAAGACTGGGGTTGTCCGGATTGCGCGGTTACAAAAGCAGATTTTGCGCTGCTAGAGGACTGATCGATTCCATCCATGCGCGAAGAGACACGCGATCTCCAGCCACCGCGTGCAGCCCATGCGCTGTTGCGAGTGCGAATACGTCATAAGAGGGGGTAACGACGATGATCGAATCAACGATAACGATTGCCTACGGGCGAGTGGCGAAAGGGTTCCACTGGGTCGTTGCGCTGCTCTTGGTCGCCCAGTGGGTGATTGCTTGGTTCATGCCGCACGTGGGACGCGGCACGGTACCGACAGGATGGGTGGGTGCTCACGTATCGGTCGGTATTCTGATTATCTTCGCTGTAGCGGCGCGCATTCTTTGGCGATGGTCCCATTCTCCCGTTGTGGTGAGGGGTTCGCGGACGGTATCGCAGCGGTTAGCCGGTGTAATGTTCGTCTTGATGTATGCCCTGATGGTCGTTGTGCCCGTCCTAGGTTGGGCGAATGCTAATTCTCGAGGGTGGGTCGTGGGAGTGACTCAAATGTTTGCGCCTGGCGGAGACCAAGTGGATTTGCGCCTACCGGCACTCTTGGACAAGGGTTCGTCGCTAGGCCACCAAATGGGGGATGTGCACGGCCTGTTGGCTTGGGTACTCCTCGGTTTGGCGGTGTTGCACGTGGCCGTAGGCGTCTACCACCAGATCGTGCTGAAGGACGGGACGCTCGAGCGCATGCGGTAGGGCGCTGAGTGGGCGGCGCGACGATTGGGGTTAGCGGCCGGTCACCCGCTGAGCCGTTTCGAGCGTCAGTACGGGCAACTTTGAGTCGCTGGGCGGATGAAGCGGTACGGTAAGCGCGTAGAATAATCGCGACCGGAATTGGCGCTCCCAGAGGGATTCGAACCCTCGTACCAGCCTTGAGAGGGCTGTGTCCTGGGCCTCTAGACGATGGGAGCACCGGAAACGTGACGATGAGGCGTCGTTACGTTAGCCTGCTATTATACGACACATCCCGTAAACGACAAGAGACTCTGCCCTGAGCACTTCCGACAATCGACCAGACGCCCGTTCGGCCGCCGACGGCCGCCCCGTGATCCTTTCCCGGGCGCAGCACAATATTTCCCGAGCGGATATCTCTCCGGCGGCACTGAAAGTGCTTTACCGGCTCAAAGATGCCGGATACCAAGCCTTTCTTGTGGGTGGCGCCGTCCGCGATCTGCTGCTCGGCAATCACCCGAAAGACTTTGATGTCGCGACCAACGCGCTCCCCGAAGAGGTACGGCGCGTTTTCCGAAACTGCCGGCTCATAGGCCGGCGATTCCGGCTGGCGCACGTCCATTACGGCGACGAGATCATCGAAGTCGCCACGTTTCGTGCCTCGGCGGCGCCGGACGAGGTGGATGACGAGGATCACCGCGAGATTGACGACAATCGCGTTCAGGACGACAGCGGTCGTTTGCTGCGCGATAACGTCTACGGAGACATCAACGGTGACGTTTGGCGACGGGATTTCACCGCAAATTCCCTCTATTACAACATCGCTGATTTCAGCGTGTGGGACTACACCGGCGGCGTCGCGGATGTCCACGACCGGGTCTTACGTCTGATCGGCGATCCCGAACAGCGCTACCGGGAAGATCCGGTCCGTATGCTGCGGGCCGCCCGATTTGCCGCGAAGCTTGGGTTTACGGTGCACGAAGCCACGCTCGAGCCGATGCGTGAGTTGGCGGATCTTCTGGGTGGCGTTCCTGCGGCACGCTTGTTCGATGAGTGTTCAAAACTCTTCCTAAGTGGTCACGGGGCTGCCTCGCTCAATCGCCTGGTCGCGTTCGGCTTGCTGCCGCATTTGTTGCCGCAGACGGCGGACGAGTTGCGTCGCGATCCGGAAGGTCCGGCCGCCCGACTGCTGCACCTTGGACTCGAAGGCACGGATGCCCGAGTCCGGGCCGACAAATCGGTGACGCCGACATTCCTGTACGCCGTCCTATGGTACGGACCGATCCTGCGGGCGATGAAAGCCCGTGTGGCTGCCGGTGTCCCGGAGTCTTTCGCCTTCTCGGAAGCCATCGACGAGGTCGTGCAGACCGCGATCCGCCGCGTGGCGGTTCCCAAGCGCTTTACGTTGCCGCTGAAGGAAATGCTGGCGCTGCAACCGCGGTTTGAGCGCCGCGACGGCCGACGCGCTTTGGCGTTGCTGTCGCACCCACGGTTCCGTGCAGCGTATGACTTCATGCTGTTGCGCGCCGATGCCGGGCTGATCTCGACGGAGATCGCGGATTGGTGGACGGAAATCCAGACTTTGGATCACGACGCTCGCGTGGCCATGGTCGCTGCGGCCCCGCGGTCGGTAGCGCCTGTGGGCGACGAAGGCGAGCCCGCCGAAGCGACGGACACCGATGAAGAGCGGCCACGTCGGCGGCGCCGGCGTCGGCGCGGTCGGGGCGGTGGCGGAGGTCATTCTTCTGGGGAATGAGGCGCCGACATGGAGCCGGGCGCTCATCGCGCTTGGCAGCAATCTGAATAACCCGGCGCAGCAACTCGATGCGGCGGTGGAAGCGTTGCGGGTCGCCCCGGGTATTCGGGTGATATCGGTAGCGCCTCAGTACGGATCAGAGCCTTGGGGCCCACCGGGGCAGCCGCGTTATCGGAATACGGCGGCGGTCCTTGAAACGTCGCTGTCCCCCTTGGACTTACTGCGGACGTTGCTGGCGTTGGAGCGTACCTTGGGCAAGGTACCGCCTGCCGAGCGATTTGGGCCGCGGTCCATCGACTTGGACCTCCTGACGCACGGAGCATCGGTCGTGAACTCGGAGGAATTAATCCTCCCGCACCCTCGACTGCACGAGCGCGCATTCGTTCTGTATCCTTTGCGGGACATCGCACCGGATGACTGGATCCCGGGTCGGGGAGTGGTTCGCGATCTAGCGGCCGCGGTCGACGGTTCGGGCACTCATATTGAGGACGCTGGAGCACGCCCATGACCGCCGTGACGCCGACCGTCTCTGCCGACCATCGTTATGTGGTTATCGAAGGCCCCATCGGGGTGGGCAAGACCAGTCTTGCGCAGAAGTTGGCACCGCTCATGGGCGCGGACCTCATTCTGGAACACGCTGAGGACAACCCGTTCCTCGAGCGCTTCTACCGCAGTCCGCGCACCGGAGCCTTACCCGCCCAGTTGTTTTTCCTCTTTCAACGCTCGCGACAGCTACAGCAATTGCGGCAAAGCGACTTGTTTGCGCCGGTTAGAGTCTCTGACTTTTTGTTGGAGAAGGATCGGTTGTTTGCGCGGGTGACGCTTGATGACGAGGAATACGCGCTCTACGAACAGGTGTATGACCGCCTAGCGATCGATGCCCCGAAGCCTGATTTGGTCGTCTATCTGCAAGCGCCCGTTGACGTGCTGATGGACCGTATTGCGCGGCGCGGCATTCGCTACGAGCAGGCGATGGAGCGGGCGTATCTGGAGCGCTTGGTCGATGCGTACACGCGGTTTTTCCATCAGTATGTGGATTCACCGCTCTTAATCGTCAACGCAGCGGATGTCGATTTCCTCGGTAACGAGAGCCACTTTGCCCAATTAGAGGCGGAAGTGAAGCGGTCGCGGCGCGGTCGACACTACTTCAATCCGTTCAGCGGCTGACGCTCTCGCTGTGGCGGGCGAGGGCCCACTGCACGTGCTCCCGTACGAGCGCTGACGGATGCGCTGCGCGTGCGGTGAGCGCTTCGACCAGCGCCTCCGACGTGGGGGCATTGCCTAAGGCGACAGCAATGTTGCGTAGCCAGCGGTCGTGGCCAATTCGGCGGATGGCGCTGCCGCGTAACCGCTCATCGAACTCCTCGGCTGTCCAGGCGAACAACTCGATCAACGTGCTCGCGTCGAGTCGGTGACGCGGCTGATACGCATCCGACGAGGGGATGCGCGCAAATTTGTTCCATGGGCAGATCAATTGGCAATCGTCACAGCCGTAAATGCGATTGCCCATAAGCGGACGCAGGTCTTCGGGAATGCTGCCCTCCAATTCGATCGTCAAATACGAAATGCAACGACGTGCATCCAATTGGTAAGGCGCGACGATGGCGCCTGTCGGGCACGCGGGTAGGCACGCCGAGCACGAGCCACAGTGCTCACCCGTCGGTTGATCGATCGGCAGCGGCAGCGCCACATACAGTTCGCCCAAAAAGAAAAACGACCCGGCCTTCGGATGGATCAGGTTTGTGTGCTTACCAATCCAGCCGAGGCCCGCGTTGCGCGCGAGCGGTTTTTCCATCACCGGTCCGGTGTCGACGAAGACCCGGTGCCCGAACGGTCCAATCCGCGCTTCGATGGCATCCGCGAGGTTCTGTAATCGATTCCGCAGCAAGCGGTGATAGTCGCGTCCGAGCGCATAACGCGAGATGTAAGCGCTCTGTGGGTCGGCCAAGGTCGCCTCTGCGTCCCGCGCTTCGGTCGGCCAGTAGTCGCTGCGGATCGAAATGACGCGCAAAGTACCGGGCTTGATGTCCGCCGGCCGTGCACGGCTCCGATTAAATCGGCCCATGTAATGCATTTCGCCGGCGAAACCGGCGTCGAGCCAGGCCATGAGGCGCGCTTCGTCGTCGGGCAAGTCGATGCCGGCGATACCGACGGCATCGAAGCCGAGTTCAAGGGCGAGCCGCCGGATGTCCTGCGCAAGCGTCTCGAGTTCTGCCGTGGAGAGTTCCATGGCGGCGCAGTATAGGACGCCGTCCTAGGCGATAATCAGCGGATGATCACACTCCCGCTTCCGATTCTATCGACCGACCGCTGCCGCGCCGTGGATGCGCGGGCGATTGCCGCCGGCATACCCGGCCTTACCCTGATGCACCGCGCCGGCCAAGCGGTGGTGGATGGCCTGTCGGCGCGCTGGCCGTGGGTTCGCTCGGTGCTGGTGGTGGCCGGCCCGGGCAACAACGGCGGCGACGGCTACGTCATCGCCCGACGGCTACGCGAGCGAGGCCTCGCCGTGACGGTCGTGGCGCCGCTAGGGCTCCCCACGGACGGCGATGCGCGTCGAGCCTACGACGAGTTTGAGCGCGAAGGCGGCGCGGTAACGCTGTCCGAGACACTTGCCTTTGACGGCACGCAGTTGATCGTGGATGCGTTGTTGGGAACCGGGTTGTCCCGGGATGTCGCCGGCATTGCTCTGACGGCGATCGAGGCCATGAATGCGAGCGGGCTGCCGATTCTCGCGGTGGATACCCCTTCGGGTCTCGACACCGACACGGGTCAGCCGCGACCGGAGTCCGTTCGGGCGACCGAGACGGTGTCGTTTGTGGCGAGTAAACCCGGTTTTTACCTCGGTGAAGGGCCCGACCGGATTGGTGCGTTGATCCTTGATCCGCTCGGCGTCCCGGCCGCCGCCTACGCAGAGGAACGACCGGTGCTGGAGCCCATCCCGGCTGCGCTTGTCCGGGCGCATTTACCGCGCCGGGCGCGCACGGCCCACAAGGGGTCGCACGGTCGAGTGGTGATCATCGGCGGGGCGCCGGGCATGCCGGGCGCGGTGCGCTTGGCCGGCGAAGCCGCCTTACGCTGCGGCGCGGGCCTTGTGACGGTCGTGACCCATCCGGGCCATGCCGCTGCCATTGCGATGGCTCGCCCGGAGTTGATCTGTCTGGGGCTCGATGCCGGTGGGTCCGTGCGGGCGGTCTTGGATGCCGCAGACGTCGTCGCGATCGGTCCGGGGCTGGGTCAAACGGCGTGGGCACGCGACTGGTATGCGGAGGCGGTGGCTTGCGGCAAGCCGCTCATCGTCGATGCGGATGCGCTCAACCTACTGGCCGCCGAACCGACCCAGCGCGCCGGTTGGGTTTTGACGCCCCACCCAGGCGAGGCCGGACGACTTCTGAAGACCGACGCCCGCGCTGTTCAAGCGGACCGGCGCGGGAGCGCGCTCGCGCTGGCCGAGCGCTACGGCGCGACGGTCGTCCTGAAAGGGGCTCGAACGTTAATCACGTCGCCGGATCGCTCCCATCCGTGGGTGTGCCTGGATGGTAACCCCGGTATGGCCACGGCCGGCATGGGCGACGTCTTGACCGGGGTCATCGCGGGACTCGCCGCGCAACAGGCGAACCCGTTCGACGCGTTGGCCGAGGTGGCGGCAGTCGGGGTGCAAGTCCATGCTTCTGCAGGGGATTTATCGGCATATGCCTCGGCATATGCCGGCGAGAGAGGGCTCTTGGCGAGCGATGTGCTGACCGCGTTGCGGGCGACAGTCAATCCATGAACCGGTTTCTGGCAGACGAAGCCGACAGCATCCGCGTGGGGGCAGCCCTTGGTCGGGCGTTAGGCAGCCGACCGGCGTTTCTGACGCTGGCGGGTGATTTGGGGGCAGGCAAGACCACGATCGTCCGGGCGGCGTTGCGTGCGCTGGGCCATGCAGGCCCGGTGCGTAGCCCCACGTATTCGCTGATCGAGAGTTATGCCGTGGGCTCCGGCACGGTGCACCACTTGGATTGGTATCGCCTTGGGGACGACAGTGAGCTCGAGGCGCTGGGTTTTAGAGACCTGCTCGGGCCCGGGCAGTCCGTACTGGTGGAGTGGCCCGAGCGGATTCCGTGGGTCGCCCAACGGGCCGATCTTGCCGTGACGCTCGCCTACCGCGACGACGGTCGGCAATTATCGGCGCAGGCTCACACCCCGGTCGGCGCCGCATTGCTGACCGCGTGGAAGACCGAGATTGGATGAAGTTTAGCGCGTAGGTCTATAACGCGATTGATTTTTTATTTTTCCGGCGTTACGGTTCGAGTATGGACGCACCGCTACGCCTTTCCGCCGCATTGCTCGTCGCGCTCGGTGTGAGTTTGCCTCCGGCGCACGCCGCGGCGCGCCCAACCGCTGTCCGCAGCGTCTCCCTGAAGACGGTGGCCGGCGGCACGCAAATTGACCTCGCGGTCGATGGCGTGGTCGCCAACAATCTCTTTACGCTGCCGGCACCCGATCGCGTCGTATTGGATTTGTCGACCGCGGCGTTTGACGCCCGCCGCGTGGCGCTGCCGACGGCCGTGGGTCTCGTGCGGCGTGTCCGCAGCGGACCCCGCGACGGGGGCGGTTGGCGGTTTGTCTTCGAGGTGGATCCGCGCACGGAAGCCCATCGAGTGGAGGCTGGCGCTGGCCACTTGCGCATTCAGCTCTCGCCGGTCAGCGAATCGGCGGGCGAGAGCGCGACACGTACCCCCGCGGTGACGGCGCCCGCCGCCGCGACAGTCGGTTCGTCGGTGGCGCCCGCCGAGTCCTCGCCGTCGACCGAGCGAGTGGCCTCGGCGTCGGTCGCCGCCAGCGAGACTCCCCCATCGGCTAAGGCGGTTTCCGTCAAGTCGACCGTGCCCGTTGCTGCCGGCCGCGGCCGAGTCCTGACGATCGCCGTCGACGCAGGCCACGGGGGCGATGACCCGGGAGCGTCGGGGCCTGACGGCACCCATGAGAAGGACGTTACCCTCGCCATTGCCCGTGAATTGGCGGGTCGGATCAATGCGGAACCGGGCATGCGTGCGGTCCTCACCCGGCCGGATGACCGTTTTGTGCCGTTGCGGGAGCGCATCAATCGCGCCCGTCGTGCGCAGGCCGACCTGTTTGTCTCCGTCCATGCGGATGCCGTGCCCGATCACAGCGTGTCGGGTGCATCCGTCTATGTGCTGTCGGCGCGTGGTGCCACGAACGAGGCGGCCAAATGGTTGGCCGATCGCGAGAACGCCGCCGACTTGGTCGGCGGGGTCTCGCTGGATGATAAGGACAACGTCTTGGCATCGGTGCTGCTCGACTTGTCGCAGTCGGCCGCCATGAGCGCCAGTATGGTCGCGGCCGAGAAGGTCCTGTCGGAACTGAATACGGTGGGTGAGATCCGCAAGACGAAGGTGCAACAAGCCGGTTTCGTCGTGCTGAAATCGCCGGATATACCCTCGATGCTGATCGAGACGGCTTACATCACCAATCCGGGCGAGGAAAAGCGGCTGCGCGATGAGCGCTATCAGCAGAAATTGGCGGGGGCGATCTTGGCCGGCATCCGCAACTATTTCCACGAATCCCCGCTGCCAGGCACCCGCCTGGCCTCGCTGCACGCCGAGAACGAGCCCGACGTTCGGACGCGCTGACCGCGTGCGCTGATACACTGCGGCAGAACCGTAGGGTAACCGCGTGCCGATTCGTTTACTTCCCTCGCATCTCGTCAATCAGATCGCTGCCGGCGAGGTCATTGAGCGCCCGGCGTCATTGGCCAAGGAACTGGTCGAAAATGCGCTGGATGCTGGCGCTCGTCGCATTGAGGTCGCCGTCGAGGAAGGCGGAATTGGGCTCGTCGCCGTTCGCGACGACGGCTCCGGGATACCGCCTGACGAACTGCCCACGGCGCTGGAGCGGCATGCCACGAGCAAGATCGCCAGTCTTGAGGATCTCGAGCATGTCGTCAGCCTGGGCTTCCGCGGTGAAGCGCTGCCATCGATCGCCTCTGTCGCGCGCTTACGAATCGCCTCTCGCCACGGGGAGGCGACGCACGGCCTCGAAATGACGGCCGACGGTGGGCATCTCTCGCCCCCGAAGCCTACGCCGCACCCGCCGGGCACCTCGGTCGAAGTGCGGGATCTCTTCTACAACGTACCGGCACGCCGCAAGTTTCTGCGCAGCCCGGCGACGGAGTTCCAGCATCTGGAACGCATGTTGACGCGTATTGCGCTGGCCAGACCTCAGGTGGGTTTCCTGTTGACCCACAACGGCCGACGGGTCTTCGCCGTCGACGCAGCGTCAGACCGCGCCGGCGAAGAGCGCCGCCTCGCCGCGTTGTTGGGCCGCGAATTCGTTGAGAGTGCGGTCTTTGTCGAGCACACGGCGGTCGGACTGACCTTGCGAGGCTGGGTGGGGTTGCCGACCTACAATCGTGCCCAGCCGGACGAACAGTATTTGGTGGTGAACGGCCGCAGCGTACGGGACCGATTTTTGGGCAATGCCGTTCGGCAGGGCTATCGCGACGTGCTCTTCCACGGACGCCATCCTGCGTATGTACTGTCGTTATCACTCGACCCGGCACGCGTCGATGCCAATGCGCATCCCCAAAAACTCGAAGTCCGCTTTCGGGATGCGCGCACCGTACACGATTTTGTGCGCCGTACCGTCGAGGTGGCGCTGGCGGATACGCGGCCATCGGCTGCGGTGCCCGGACCGATCGCTGCGGCAGCGTTGGCCGGATCGCCGGGTGGACCGGCATCGTTCGGTGCAGCACCGCTGTCCGCTGCCCCGCGCTATCAAGCGCCGATGTCCTTCGGAACCCAAGACGCCATAGGCGGACGATTGGATTGGTCTCGCTTCGCGACGTCGGCGGCGGTCACGGACGAGCCTGCGGCCGCGGGCGTGGGCGTGGGCGGATCGGCGTCGGCGGCTCCGCCGACGGCGGTGCCGCCGTTGGGGTACGCCGTCGGGCAGTTGCACGGTATCTATATCGTCGCTGAGACGGCCGACGGTCTCGCGCTCGTTGACATGCACGCTGCCCACGAGCGCGTCATCTACGAACAGATGAAACGGGATTTGTCTGACGGCGGACCGGCGCGTCAGACCCTCTTGGTGCCGCAAATCATCGAGGTCTCTGAAGCTGAGGCCGATCAGGCGGCGGAGCAAGCCGAGGCGTTGGCGGATCTGGGCGTAGTGGTGGATCGGGTCGGACCGCATCGGATTGCCGTGCGTGAGGTACCGGTCGCTTTAGGCAGTCGGGACATCGGTGGACTTGTCCGCGATGCCATTCGTGAACTGTCCGACCTGGGAAGTACGTTGGCGATCGAGGTGTTTCGCGAACGTGCGCTCGCGACCATGGCTTGCCACGCCGCCGTTCGTGCGCATCGGCGCCTCACGCTGATGGAAATGAACGCGCTCTTGCGAGAGATGGAGCAGACAGATCGCGCGGACCAGTGCAATCACGGACGCCCGACGTGGGTGCGCCTCACACTCGAGGAACTCGATCGTCTGTTTCTGCGAGGCCGCTGACGTGGGCCCGGCGATTTTGCTCATGGGGCCGACCGGTGCCGGTAAGACGGACGCAGCGATGGCGTTGGCCGAGCGGCTACCGCTGGAAATCGTCAGCGTCGATTCGGCGATGGTCTATCGTGGCCTCGATATCGGCAGTGCAAAGCCGCCACCAAGCGTGTTGGCACGACATCCGCATCATCTGGTCGATATCGTCGATCCGTCTGTGCCGTATTCGGCGGGTGAATTCGTGCGAGACGTCGTGCCCCTGATGGCGCAGATCCGGGCACGCGGACGATGGCCGCTGTTGGTGGGCGGAACCATGCTGTATTTCCGCGCGCTGCAAGCCGGTATGGCCTCCTTGCCGGCGGCCGACCCGGTGGTCCGCGCCGCCCTCTCGGCGGACGCTGCGACACTCGGTTGGCCGGGCATGCATGCGCGATTGGCGAGCATCGATCCAGCGGCGGCGGCGCGGATCGCGCCGCAAGACGCACAGCGCATCCAACGTGCGCTGGAAGTGCACGCACTGACCGGTCGGACGCTCAGCAGTTTGCAACAGCAGTCGCTCAAAACGGCTCAGCCGGACGATTACCTGCGCTTGGTATTGGCGCCCCCCGAAAAGGCAACGCTGGATGCGCGCCTCGCGCAACGGTTTGACAGCATGCTCGCAGCGGGCTTTCTGGCGGAGGTTCGCGCCTTGCATGCGCGTGGCGATCTGTCGGCGGACCTGCCGGCGTTACGGTCGGTCGGTTACCGTCAATTGTGGATGCACCTCGACGGGCAGTGCGATCTGGCCACCGCGCGGGAACTTTCCATCGTCGCGACCCGTCAACTGGCTAAGCGGCAGTACACCTGGTTGCGATCCGAGCCGGACGCCACCTGGATTTCTCCGGATGAATACGACGCAACCGACAAGTTGTGTCAATTCATCGAGAATTGGTGCGGTGCACGCGAGGTGCTAAGACCCCTGTGCTAGTATTTTGAGGTCGCAGCCCCCATAGAGGGTGAGACGTTTCGCAGTCGATCGCAGACCTTGGAGGATCCAGGGCGCCGGCTGCGGAAATACTATAAAGAATTCAAGGAGATATAATATGGCCAAAGGCCAGTCCCTGCAGGATCCGTTCCTGAATGCTCTGCGCAAAGAGCGCGTGCCGGTCTCGATTTACCTCGTCAACGGCATCAAATTACAGGGTCACATCGACTCCTTCGATCAATTCGTGGTGCTCTTGCGTAACAACGTGAGCCAAATGGTCTACAAGCACGCGATCTCGACGATCGTTCCGGCACGCAACGTGCGCCTGACGACGGGCGAACTGGGCGAGCTGACCGCGGATCCGGTTGTCGAATGACCATGACGTTGCGGCGCCGGCTGCGTCAGGACTGATCGTTGTTCGATCGCCCGAAGAGCGGGGAGCGCGCGCTCCTCTGCCGAATCGGAGTCGGCACACAGCCGAGTCCGGCGGATATTGAGGAATTCCGTTCGCTCGCGGCGTCCGCGGGCGCGCTCCCTGTGGCCGTGGTCACAGGGTCGCGCGCGACCCCGGACCCGCGGTACTACGTGGGCAGCGGCAAAGCCGACGAGCTCAAGGCGAAGGCCGAGGAGGTCGGCGCGGAGCTGATTCTGATTGATCACGCGTTGTCCCCCAGCCAAGAGCGCAATCTTGAAAAGCTGACCGGACGGCGTGTGCTCGATCGCAGCGGGCTGATTCTCGATATTTTTGCGCAGCGCGCTCGCAGTCACGAAGGCAAATTGCAGGTCGAACTGGCCCAACTCAAGCACCTTGCCACGCGGCTGGTGCGGGGGTGGACGCATTTGGAGCGCCAGAAAGGCGGTATCGGTCTGCGCGGTCCGGGCGAGACCCAGCTGGAGACCGACCGACGCCTCATCAACAATCGAATCCGGACGCTGAATCGCCGCCTCGAGCGCTTGGCGCTGCAGCGGGATACCGGCCGTCAGACCCGAAAGGAAGTGCCGATTCCGGGCGCCGCGTTGGTGGGGTATACCAACGCCGGTAAATCCACACTCTTCAATACGCTCACCGGCGCCGATAGTTACGCCGCCGATCAGTTATTCGCCACGCTCGATCCGACCGTGCGCCGGCTGAAGTTGCCGCATTGCCCGGAAATCGTGTTGGCCGACACGGTGGGCTTCGTGAAGGACCTGCCGCACGAACTGGTCGCTGCGTTCCGGTCCACGTTGTTGGAAGCTCGAGAGGCCCACCTGCACTTGCACGTGATCGATGCGGCGGACCCGGAGCGTGCGGAGCGGGTACAGACCGTCAACGAAGTGCTCGCCGGTATCGGCGCGGGGGACATCCCGCAGATCGAGGTTTACAACAAGGTCGATTTGCTGGGCGAATCCCCACGGGTCGAACGCAATGAAGAAGGTCTCATCGTTCGGGTCTGGCTCTCCGCCGCCACGGGTCTCGGCCTCGATCTGTTGCGCGACGCGCTCGCCGAGCGCTTTGGCACACGCCTCGTACGGACCGTTCTGACACTGTCGCCGCGACACGGCCGCGCGCGCGCAGAACTGTATCGGCGCGAAGCGGTACTCGGCGAAACCGTCGCTGACGACGGTGGTTGGCGCATTGAGGTCGAGTTGGCCGAACGCGATTTGGACGATTTCTGCCAGCGCGAAGGTCTGGCGACGGCGTCCAACGGTCGTGCCGGCCAGCACGATTTCCGCTAAAATCATCGTCTAAAAGGGCGCCGACCTACTTCGGGCGCCCCACGGAAAATCGCTCATCCATGTCCTCTAATGACTCCGGCGGCTCGCCGAATGGCGGCTCGCGCAATCCCTGGGATCGCCAACCCGAGGCCGGCCCACCGGATCTTTTGGAGATCCTCAAGGGACTGAAGCGCAAGCTATTGGGTGGAAAACGGTCGGGTGACGGCAAGGAGCCCGACGCGGAGCCCCCGTCATCGGGTCGCGAGGCGACGTCCATCGGCGTCGTGCTGGCGATTGCGCTCGGCATCTGGGCGGCGTCCGGCTGTTATCTCGTCGGACCTGCGGAAAAAGCGGTGATTACGCGTTTCGGGCACTACGAACGAATCGCCGGTGAAGGACCGAATTACCACCTGCCGTGGCCGATCGAGTGGCGCCAGATCGTCAATACCCAAGAAGTACTCAGTATCTCCGACCGCTCCCGGATGTTGACGCAGGATGCGGCGCTCGTCGATATCAATATCGCCGTGCAATACCGTCGCTACGATCCGCGTGCGTTCGTTTTCAACATCGTGGATCCGCAGTCGACGTTGTCGGAAGCATCGGAAAGCGCGATCCGGGAAGTCATCGGGCAGACTCGGTTGGAATTGGTGCTTGAGCAGGGACGCCAAGAGATTGCGCTGAAAACACGCGCGCTCATACAGCACACGCTCGACGGGTACCACGCCGGTATCGAGGTGATCGGCGTCAATCTCCAGGATGTGGCGGTACCCGAGCAGGTGGCGCCGTCGCAAAAAGACGTGATCAAAGCGCGCGAGGACAAAGACCGTCTGCGCGTCGAAGCCGAAACCTATCGGAACGATATCTTGCCCAAAGCACGCGGTACGGCAGAACGACAGTTGCTTGACGCGGAAGCCTACCGGCAACAGATCGTGGCTGAGGCCGAAGGCGAGGGCTCCCGATTTGCGCAACTCGCTCAAGCGTACGAGAAGTCGCCTGCATTGACCCGGCAGCGGCTCTACCTTGAGACCATGGAAGATGTCTACGCGCACACGGGCAAAGTGTTTGTCGATGCCAAGGGTAACGGCAGCAATTTCTATCTACCGCTCGACAAGCTCATGGAGAAAAAAGTCCCTGAGCCTAAGCGCGAACCGACCTTGCCCGACGTGACGGTATCGCCAGGTGCTCCGGTGCCGACGCCCGCACCGGCTGCCGGAGAGCCCGGCGACGGTCGGGGACGCTCACGAGGGAGCCGCGGATGAACAAGCGATTGTTACTGCTGCTCGCCGCGGTGGCCGTGTTAGTGCTGGTGCTGTCTCAGAGCGCATTCATCGTCAAGGAGACGGAATACGCCATCAACCTGCAGCTGCGCGAGCTCGTCCGCTCCGATTACGAGCCGGGTCTGCACTTCAAAATCCCCTTGCTGCAGACGGTCGAGACGTTCGACCGCCGGTTGTTGACGCGGAATTATCCGTCCGAGCAGTTCCTGACGAGTGAGGGGAAGATCCTCAACGTCGACTTCTACGTGAAGTGGCGCATTGCGGACGTCGCACAGTACTACCGGGCCACGGGCGGTCTGGAAGAAGTCGCGGCTGCGCGCATGGCGGAGATCGTCAAAGACGGTCTCAAGGGCACGATCGCGCGTCGTACGATCCAACAAGTGGTGGCGGCGGAACGCAGCGAGTTAATCGGTGACGTGCAGGTCTCGGCCGCCAACGGCGCCAAGCAATTGGGTATTGCGCTCGTTGACGTGCGCGTAAAGCGCATCGATCTGCCGGACGACGTGAGTGACTCCGTGTTCAAGCGCATGCAGCAAGATTTTGCCAGCCAAGCCGCGCAGTTACGGGCGGAAGGCGAGGAGCAGGCGATCCGAATCCGGGCAGAATCGGATCGCGAGCGTACGCAAATCCTCTCCGAGGCGGCGCGCGACGCGGAGAAAATGCGCGGCGAGGGCGATGCCAAGGCGGCCGCGATCTATGCCGCATCGGCCGGCAAGAATGCGGAATTCTTCGCGTTCTATCGCAGCCTGAAGGCGTACCGAAAAACGCTCGGACACGACGGCGATGTGCTGGTGCTTTCCCCGGATAGCCAGTTTTTCAAGTACCTCAAGGACCCGGGCGCCCGATGAGCCTGTCTGTAAACTGGATCGATCTGGGGCGTGCGCTGGCGCTCGTCGCGGTTTTGGAGGGGCTCCTGCCGTTTCTGAACCCGGAGGCGGCGAAACGGTCCTTACGCAAGGTCGCCGACTTGAGCGGCCCTCAATTGCGTATCATGGGCCTCGTGTTGATGCTGGCGGGTTGTTTAATCCTCTTTGGTCTGCGTGCCTAACGGTGCGCCACTCGGAATGAAAATGGGCAAGAACGTAATCGTGATCGGCACCCAATGGGGTGACGAGGGCAAGGGAAAGATCGTCGACTTGTTGACGGAGCGCGCTTCGGCGGTGGCCCGTTTCCAAGGCGGGCACAACGCGGGCCATACGCTCGTCATCGGCGGTCAGAAGACCGTGTTGTCGCTGATCCCGTCCGGCATTTTGCGTGACGGCTCCCTGTGCATGATCGGCAATGGCGTCGTGGTCGCGCTCAGCGCGCTCCTCAAAGAAGCCGATATGCTGGTCGAGCGCGGCGTTCCTGTTTTCGACCGACTGAAGGTCAGTCCCGCCTGCCCACTCATCCTGTCGTCGCACGTGGCGCTGGATAAGGCGCGCGAGCGCGCACGGGGCGAGAACGCGATCGGCACCACCGGCCGCGGCATCGGCCCGGCGTACGAGGACAAGGTCTCGCGCCGAGCCCTGCGCATCGCCGATCTGTTTCAGCGCGAACGCTTAGCGGCCAAGCTGGGCGAGGTTCTGGATCTGCATAACTTTATGCTGCGCAACTACTACAATGCGGAAACGATCGACTTCCAGCAAGTCTTGGACGAGACGTTGGCGCTGGGCGAGCGGGTCAAGCCGTTGGTCGATGACGTGAGCTTGCTGCTGCGTAACCTAACCCGCGAAGGGAAGAACATCTTGTTTGAGGGCGCGCAGGGCGCGCTGCTCGACGTGGATCTCGGCACGTATCCGTTCGTGACCTCGTCCAATACGACCGCCGGAAATGCCGGTACTGGCACTGGCATTGGTCCGTTGTTCTTTTCGTATGTCCTTGGGATTACGAAGGCTTACACGACGCGCGTGGGGTCGGGCCCGTTCCCGACCGAACTGTTCGACGAATACGGCGAACACCTGTCGCGGGTCGGTCACGAATTCGGGGCGGTCACCGGCCGTGCGCGCCGGACCGGATGGTTCGACGCCGTCTCATTGCGCCGCTCCGTGCTTCACAACAGCGTCAGTGGTCTGTGCGTCACGAAACTGGACGTCTTGGACGGGTTGGAAACGATCCGCCTGTGCACCGGCTATAAGATCAACGGCGTCACGAGCGAAGAGCCGCCTCTGTTCGCGGATCAGTACGCGGACTGCGAACCGATCTACGAAGACGTGCCGGGTTGGAAGGAGTCCACTGTGGGTGTGACCTCCTACGACCAGTTACCGGCGACGGCTCGCGCCTATCTGGAGCGTATCGAAGAGGTCGTGGGCGTGCCGCTCGACATCGTGAGCACCGGGGCTGACCGTGAGCACACGATCATCCGCCGGCACCCGTTCGATTGAGGGCGGCGTTCGTTCAGTTGCCGCCGCAGGACGCGGAGCCGCAGATACGACCGCGCTGCAGGTCCTGTTGGGCCTGGAGCAGACGCTGAACCGTCTCTTCGATCTGATCCTCGTTGACGCATTTCTCCGTCGGAATACGCGTTCCGATGTCAGAGTCCTTGCGGCAGAAGACCGCGAGGCCACTGCGGGTGCGCGGGTAATAACCGACGCTGGCGGCTTTCTTGATCAGATCAGGGCTGACGGTACTGCCGGACGGCGTCACGGCGGGAGCGGCGCTGACGGGCGCAACCGGGGCGGCGGGCGCCTTCGGTGCAACCGGAGTCGGCGCGTCCGCGCAAGCGGCGATAATCAACGAGGTCGCAACGAGAGCGATGGCGGTGCGCATGCGGTCTATCCTGACGTAAGCGTGGCGATCATCGACGTCTCGGCCGGGGGCCGTAACAGCGGCGACCGGGAACCCGCCATCGTTACATCGATGGCGGGAGAAATGGTGCCCAGGAAAGGACTCGAACCTTCACGGTGTTACCCGCTAGTACCTGAAACTAGTGCGTCTACCAATTCCGCCACCTGGGCACGG
>DAINQU010000015.1:0-77838 GCA_036742455.1 Steroidobacteraceae bacterium
TGGCGGAGAGGGTGGGATTCGAACCCACGTATACCTGTGAGGGTATAACTGGAATTCCAGTCCAGCGCCTTCGACCACTCGGCCACCTCTCCGAAGCCGGCAAGCCTAACCGCGCGCGCGCCGTTAGGCAAACCCAATTACGCTTAATTACCCGGAGCGTCGTGTGTCGGCTTGGCCGAAGCCGCCGGAGCCTTCGCCTTCGTGCCCGCGTCGAACGGTGGCGGGCTGTCCAAGCAGCCCTCCTTCACCGTGTGCTCGTGCGTTTCGCCCGGGCCGTCCGGAATCTTGATCGAGTTGTGGGTATTCGGTGGCGTCAAGCCATCCCCCACCCGCAGGGTGGGTACGGACCGGGCAGCCAAATACGGCGCATGCTCTTCGCACAACTCCTTCGCTGGGTCCTTCTTGTGCCAGCTCAGCAGATGCATCGACGAGAGCGACTTACAGCCCCCCAACGCCAAACCCGTCGCGGTCAGTGCGCACGCGAGGACGATCGTTTTCGGCCGGAACATCAACATTAGGCAACCCCTGCGGCCGTCATGGCGGCCAACACATCAGCCTGCGCACCCACCGTCAACGGTGTCAGCGGCAAGCGTATCCCGGTTCCGATGAAGCCGAGGCGGTGTACCGCCCACTTCGCCGGAATCGGGTTCGGTTCGACAAACAAGGCGCCGTGCAAGACGCGCAACGGCGCATCAGCGGCACGCGCCGCTTCAATATCTCCGGCCAACGCCGCTTCGCAGACCGCGCTCATGGCCGCGGGCGCGACGTTCGCCGTCACGGAAATGACGCCCTTCGCACCGGCGAGGATCGCGTGCACCGCGGTCGGGTCATCCCCAGACAGCACATCCAAGTCTTCGCCACAGGCCGCGCGCAACTCACGGACCCGCTCGTCACCCGCGACCGCTTCTTTGATGGCCACAATGCGCGGATGCTGCGCCAACCGACCCACGGTGGCCGGCAGCATGTCCACGCCGGTCCGTCCGGGCACGTTGTACAGAATGACCGGCACCGGCGAATCGTCGGCGATCGCGGTGAAGTGTTGGTACAACCCTTCTTGGGTCGGCTTGCTGTAATACGGGGTCACGACGAGAACGGCGTCCGCACCGGCCGCGGCCAATGCGCGGGTGCGCTCAATGCTGGCGGCCGTATCATTGGTGCCGCTGCCGGCGATCACCGGCAACCGACCCTCGAGGCGCGCCACGGCACGCCGAGTCAACTCCAACGCCTCGGCCAGCGTCACGGTCGGAGACTCGCCCGTCGTACCGCAGACCACGATGCCATCGGTGCCTTGGGCCAGATGCCAATCCAATAACCGGTCCCACGCGGCGTAATCGACTTCGCCGGTCTCGGTCATGGGGGTGACGATGGCAACGATACTGCCGCTATACATGTGATCGGACTCGGGTTTTGTCTGTAGGGCAGAGAGGCGCCGGGGTCGGTGATGGTACTGATGGGGGGGCAGCCCGCGCAAGCAAAACCCCGGGCACCTCGCTGTCGCGGTAGACTAAGGGCACCCTCCCCCCCAAAAAGTTCCCGGATGAAGCAGCTTCTTGCCCTTTCAGCCATCGGCAGCGACCGCACGGGTCTCGTGCACGATCTGACCCGCACCATCACCGACTGCGGTGGCAACGTCGTCGAGTGCCGGATGTCGGCCCTCGGCTCCGAGTTCGTGATGTCCCTGTTGATCTCGGGCAACTGGCACGCGCTCGCCAAAATCGAGGCGGAAGTGAAACGCATCGGCGAAGTCGGTCAGGTGGCGATCCAGTGTCGCCGCACCGAACCGCGGCCGGTGCGCTCGGACATGCTGCCCTACTCCGTCGATATCGTCTGTCTGGACCAGCCGGGCATCGTCTCGAGCGTGTCGGGTTTCTTTTCCGCGCGGGGGGTTGATATCGCCGAACTCGATACCCACAGTTATGCCGCGGCGCACACCGGAGCACCGATGTTCTCGCTCCGGCTCGTGGTCAGTGTCCCGAGCCGCATACACCTCGGGGTGTTACGCGAAGAGTTCATGGACTTCTGCGACCATCTGAATCTGGATGCCATCCTTGAACCTGTGAAGCATTAAATCGGAGGCGATCGCATGACTGCACCCACCCTCGGCAAGAAAGTGGCCGACATCAAGGCTGAGTCGACCGCCGGCGCTTGGCGCCTCAAAGACGCCCCAGGCCCGCTGGTGGTGTATTTCTACCCCAAGGACGACACCTCCGGCTGCACCAAGGAGGGAATCGCGTTTCGCGACCTCTATCCGGCGTTCCAGAAGGCCGGTGTGACGATCATCGGGGTGTCCCCGGACAGCCTAGCCTCGCACGCCAAGTTCCGCGCCAAGTACGAGTTTCCGTTCGACTTGGTCGCCGACCCCGACCAAGCGGTCTGCCAGCACTTTGACGTGTGGAAAGAAAAGAGCATGTACGGCCGCAAGTACATGGGCGTCGAGCGCAGCACGTTCTTACTCGATGCCAAGGGCATCCTGCGTGCCGAATGGCGCAAAGTGAAGGTCCCCGGCCACGCCGAGGCGGTCCTCGAGGCGGCGCTCGCCTTGGCGAATCCCGCATGACGCGGGCCGCCAAGGGCTCACGCACCACCCGCCGTCTGCACCGCACGTTCGTCCTCGACACGAACGTGCTGATGCACGACCCCACCGCGATCTTCCGCTTCGAAGAGCACGATGTGTACATCCCGATGCGGGTGCTCGAAGAACTCGACGCCGGCAAGAAGGGGGTCTCCGAAGCGGCTCGCAACGTCCGCCAAGTCAGTCGTTTTCTCGACGAACTGATGCACGGCGCCACCAAGGCGCAGATCGACGCGGGTCTCCCCTTGCCCAGCGTCGTCAAAAGTATCCACGGCAAAGCCGGCGCCTCGGGCCGCCTCTATTTTCAGACCGAAGCGTTCAATTCCCAATTGCCGGAGCTCCCGGGTCAGGGAGCCGACAACGCGATTCTCGGGCAAGCGCTCGCGCTGAAGCGGGCGCGCAAAACCACCGAAGTTACGCTGGTCTCGAAGGACATCAACCTGCGGATTAAGGCGGCCATCATCGGCGTAAACGCCGAAGACTACCGCAACGACCAAACCATCGAAGACGCCGACCTGCTGCACACCGGCGCGCGCGTCCTGTCGGCGGACTTTTGGGAGAAGCACGGCAGTGACCTGACCTCCTGGAAGGAGCAGGCCCGCACGTTTTATCGGTTGACGAGCCCCGCGGTGCGCGATTGGCACCCCAACTTGTTCGTCTACGAGGCCAGTGGCGTGGGCCTCGAGGCGATCGTGCGCTCGATCGACGGCGATACGGCCACCCTCGAGTTGCTGACCGACTACCGCTCGGAACGACACCCGGTCTGGGGCGTCGTGGCCCGCAATCGCGAGCAGAACTTTGTCTTGAACCTGCTGATGGACCCGGAGATCGATTTTGTCACCGTCCTCGGCCCAGCCGGCACGGGCAAAACCCTGATGACGCTGGCCGCGGGGCTCGCGCAAACACTCGACACCCGACGTTTCAGCGAAATCATCATGACCCGCGTGACCATCCCACTCGGCGAGGACATCGGCTTTCTTCCGGGCACCGAAGAAGAAAAGATGGAGCCCTGGATGGGCGCGCTGATGGACAACTTGGAGGTCCTGACCCAGAGCCAAGAGGGCGGTAATTGGGCACGCGCGGCCACGAACGACCTCTTGCGCAGTCGCATCAAGATCCGATCCCTCAACTTCATGCGCGGACGGACGTTCTTAAACCGCTTCATCATTCTGGACGAAGCACAAAACTTAACGCCCAAGCAGATGAAAGCCCTCGTGACCCGCGCCGGTCCCGGGACTAAAATCGTGTGCCTGGGCAATATCGCTCAGATCGATACGCCCTACCTCACCGAGACGAGTTGCGGCCTCACCTATGTCGTGAACCGCTTCCACGGCTGGCCTCATGCCGGTCACGTCACGTTGGTGCGGGGTGAACGCTCGCGTCTGGCGGACTTTGCCTCTGAGACGCTCTGACGGGGAACCCGCCGGCCGGACCGGTGTCTGACAGCCCATGAAGCCACTGACTTTGCTGCTGCAGCGCCTAGTGCTGTGTCTGACCCTGGCCACCGTGGTGGCCGGGGCGGCCACGGCCACACCCAAGCCGGGTAACGACCTGCCGGATATCGGCACGCCGGCGGACACCATCATCACGCCGCGCGAGGAATACGAAATCGGCTCGATGATCGTCCAAGGCCTGCGCGACAGCGGCCAGATCCTCGACGACCTCGAAGTCAGTGAGTACATCCAAGCCGTCGGTTCCAGCCTCTCGGCGCGCGCCACGGAAGGCACGCTCAAGTTCACGTTTTTTGTGGTGAAAGACCCCGGTATCAATGCGTTCGCGTTACCGGGCGGCTTCGTGGGCGTGAACTCCGGCTTGATTTTGGCCACCGCCAGCGAGAGCGAACTCGCCGGCGTGTTGGCGCACGAAGTCTCCCACGTCACCCAGCGCCACATGGCGCGCAAGATCCAAGCCGCGAGTCGGGCGTCCCTGACCTCCACCGCAGCCATGCTCGCGTCGATCCTCTTGGGCGCGGTCTCGCACAGCACCGACGTGGGTATGGCGGGCGTCATGGCCGGCACGAGCGCGATGCAGCAGCAGCAACTGAACTACTCGCGTGAGAACGAGATTGAGGCGGACCGCGTGGGCATTGGCGTCATGGCTGCAGCGGGCTACGACCCCTACGGCATGGCCACGTTCTTTGAGACGCTCAACCGCCGAATGGGCGGCGGTGCCAACCCGCAGAACACCAAGATCCTCGAGTTGCTGCAGACGCACCCCGTGACCACCGCCCGCGTGGCCGAGGCGAAGAATCGTGCCAGCGATTACCCCATCGTCCGTCCAGTGGACACCAACGGCTATCAGCTCGCACGGGAACGCCTAAAGGCGCTGGCCCTCCCCACCGGCACCAATCCGCACGACGCATACCCGGCGGTGGCCTCGCTCGGTACCGACAAGGTGGCCGATTACCGGCTCTACGGCCGGTCGCTCGCGCTCATCTTCGCCAACCAACCGCGCGAGGCCATTCCGAGTCTGGAGGATCTGGTCGCCCGCCATCCCGACACGATCGAGTACCACACGGCCCTCGGTCAGGCCTTGCTCGCGGCCGACGATATTGAAGGCTCAAAGCGCGTACTCGCGCGTGCCAAAGAGCTGTTCCCGCGCAACGTGCCGGTCACCGTCCGCTACGCCGAGACCTTGATGCGCGCCAACGACAACCGCCAGGCGCATTACCTGTTGCTCGATTTATTCAACGTAATCCCACCGACGCAGGACCAGGTGCGCCTGATTGCCCTCGCCGCAAGCGCCGCCGGCGAATCGGCTGAAGCGGATTACTACATGGCGGAGTATCATGTGATGAGCGGCGATTTGACGCTGGCCATCATGCAACTGCGCCAAGCGCTGTCCACTCCCGCCATCACCCCTGTCCAGCGCGCTCGGTTTAAAGCGCGCATCGAAGAACTGAAGGAATACCTCCCGGTACGCCTGCAGGGCGCCGTCGATCGCGGCGAGCCCCTGCCGAGCAAAATACCGGACGACCGCCGATGAGTGCTCACACCCCCTTTTCGCTCCGCCCGTTTCGTCCTCTACGGGCGACGGTCACCTGTTGGCTGCTTGTCGCCGCGTTCGGCGCCCAGGCGGCCGACCCCACGTCCACAACGGCCGCCTCGAAAGATCCGTTCGAGCACGTCAACCGGATGACCTATCGATTCAACGACGCGCTGGATCGGCACTTCTTGCGCCCCTTAGCCGAGGGTTACCGGGCACACGTGCCTGACCCCATCCGCACGGGCATCGCCAACTTCGTCGCGAACATTGAGTACCCGACGGTTGTCATCAACGACGCCTTACAGGGCAAATTGGTCGCGGCCGGGCAGGATGTCGCGCGCTTTGTGGTGAACACCGTGGTCGGCATCGGCGGTTTGGGCGATCCGGCGTCCGCCTTGCACATCCCCGTGCACAACGAAGATTTCGGTCAGACGCTCGGCCATTGGGGTGTTCCCCCGGGTCCGTACCTCGTCTTGCCAGTACTCGGCTCGTCTGATTTGCGCGACGCGCCGGGCTGGTGGGTGGACGCGCACACGAACATCGAGCATTACGCCCGTAACCAATACGTTCGCTGGGGAATCGCCGGGATGAGCGTGTTCGACATCCGCGTCCAAGGGCTGGCCGCGGATGAAACGATCGACAATGCCTTTGACCCGTATGCCGTGGTGCGTGACGCATACCTCGCGCGGCGCAACTACCTCGTGCACGACGGCAACGTCGCGACGGAAGACACGGGTTACGACATCGTCGACGACGAAACGACGACGGAATAGCGGGCGCTTAGCTCGCCGACGGACTCAAGAGTTCGAGGACCCCGCCGACCCGCGCCAACGCCGCCCCGGCGGCGGGCAAGCCCACCACCTGCAACGATTCGCCGCGCTGCCGCGCCGCCGCGAGCCACGCGAGCAAGACCGCGACACCTGCGCTGTCGATCGCGTCGATCCCCGACAGATCGAGTCGCGCCGCCGGGTGGCCCTGCTGCAAGCGCACGCCATCGGCGTACGCCCTCGCGGCCGTCGCGAGCACCAACGCGCCCGACACCACCCAGCCCTCCGCGCTCGCAGCGAAGCGGCACTCGCTCACGACTTCGGGCTCCCCGCCTCAGCGGCATCCTTCTCGAGTCGCGCGATGACGGCATCCAGACCGTTCTGGCTGATCTCGGCACCGAGATCGGTCCGGTAATTCTTGACGTACGAAATGCCCTCGATGATCACGTCAAAGGCTTTCCAGCCCGCGGCCGTACGGCGGAGCTTGTAATCGACGGGAACCACCACCCCGCTGGAGCGCGTCACTTCGGTGCGCACCGTGGCGATCTCGACGTTCGGATCCGGCCGATAGGGCAAGATCTTGAACTTGTCCGACGAGAAATCGGCGAGCGCGCCGCCGTAGGTCTTCATCAGCATTTGCACCATCGCGTTCACGAAGCGCTGCCGCTGCTCGGGCGAGGCCGTCCGCCAATGTTGCGCCAGCACCAATTGAGCCGCGTACTCGGTATCAAAATGCGGCAGCAGGATGCTCTGGACGATCGGATACGCTTTCTTCGGCTCCTTGCGAATGGCCGCACGGTTCTGATCGATCGCGGCGAACAACTGCCGGGCCGTCGCCTCCATTTCGGCTTGTGGGTTCGCGGCGATCTCGGCGTGCGCAGCGACGGTGTACAGCGAGCCACCCAGCAGCATCGGCGTCGTCGTCAACGCCGTCGCGAGGGGTGTGCTGAGCCCAACGAGGACGGCAGCCAGACGGGATTTCATGGCGTTTCCTTCTTTGCGCCCTGTCCGGCTTTGTCGAACAGGAACTTACTGATGAGATTTTCAAGGACGATCGCCGACTGGGTCATTTCGATGCGATCGCCGTCTTTGTAATTGGTGTCTGAGCCACCCGGCGTGAAGCCGACGTAGTTACCGCCGAGCAATCCGGCCGTGTAAATCGCCACGTCGCTGTCGTTCGGGATGCGGTTGTAGCGACGGTCGATCGACAGGTGCGCCACGGCTTTGAAGGCCGTCGAGTCGTAGTCGATCGACTCCACGCGTCCGACGGTGACACCGCCGATCGACACCGGGGCACCGGCTTTCAAGCCACCGACGTTGTCGAAGGCCGCGGTGAGGTGGTACTCGTGACGACCGAACTCCAGCCCATGGCTGCTGATCTGGGTCGCCATGAAAAACAAGGCGGCAAAACCGAGCAGGACGAACAGCCCTGTGCCGATTTCGATGGATGGATTGCGCTTCATAGTGTGATGTCTCCGCAAGTCACAGCAGCACGGCTGTGAGCATGTAATCAATGGCCAAAACCGCGACCGAGGACGTGACCACTGTCCGCGTGGTGGCCCGCCCCACGCCTTCCGCGGTCGGGACCGCGTGATAGCCCTCGTAGACCGCAATCGCACTGCAGGCGACCCCAAAGGCCAGGCTTTTCACGACGCCTTCGACGATGTCACGCCACTCGACCGCGCCACGCATTTGCGACCAGAACTGCCCGGCGTCGATGCGCATGAGTTCCACACCGACGAGCTGCGCACCGTAGATGCCGATCACCGCGAAAATCGCGGCGAGCAGCGGCATCGACACGACGCCGCCGACAAAGCGCGGGACGCAAATGCGTCGCACCGGATCCACGGCCATCATGTCCATGGCCGCCAGTTGATCGGTCGCCAACATCAAGCCGATTTCGGAAGTGATGGCCGTACCCGCACGACCCGCAAATAAGAGCGCGGTGATCACCGGCCCCAATTCCCGCAAGAGCCCCAAGGCTGCGGCAGTGCCGAGGGATTCGGTGGAGCCGAACCGGCGCAGCAAGTCGTAGCCTTGCAGGCCGAGCACCATGCCCACAAAGAGCCCCGAGAGCATGATGATGACGAGCGACAACGCGCCGGTCATGTGCACCTGCTCGACCAGGAGCCGGGGCCGTCGCAGCACGGAGGGCACCCCCGCACACAGACGGCCGAAGAAGAGCGTAAACCGCCCAAACTGCGCGAGGACCGATGACACGGCGTGTCCGCTCACGGCGCCTCCCCGAGCATCTCGCTGGCCAACGGTCCGGCCGGGTAATGGAAGTGCACCGGGCCGTCGGCGGCACCGGCCATGAATTGGCGTACGACCGGGTCGGGATTCGACGCGAGTTCTGCCGGCGTGCCGTCCGCGACCACACGCCCGCCCGACAAGAGCACTGCCCGGTCGGCCAATTGGCCGATCACGTGGACGTCGTGCGACACGACGATACTGGTGATGCCGAGCGCATGATTGAGATCGCGGATCAACTTGAGCACCATGCCGAGCGCGATGGGGTCGAGGCCCGCGAAGGGCTCGTCATAAATCAGGATCTCCGGATCCATCACCACCGCACGCGCGAGCGCCACGCGCCGCGCCATCCCGCCCGACAACTCGGACGGCATCAAGCGCGCAGCGCCACGCAGCCCCACCGCTTCGAGCTTCATGGCCACGAGTCGCGCAACGACCGGTTCGGGAAGATCCGTGTGCTCGCGCAACGGGAACGCGACGTTCTCGTAGACGTCGAGGTCGGTGAGCAAGGCGCCGTTTTGGAACAACATCCCCATGCGCCGACGCAAGGCATAGAGCCCCCGGCGATCGAGCTGGGCGAGATCCTCGCCGGCCACCAGGACACGCCCCTGCGTCGGCTGGAGCTGGCCGGTCAGGAGACGCAACACGGTGGTCTTGCCCGTTCCGGAGGGCCCCATCAGCGCTGTCACACGACCGCGTGCGATGCTCACGTCCAAGCCATCGAGCACGGTCCGGTCGCCGATCCGATAACCGACGGACTCGAACCGGGCGGCGACGCCGTCCACGGGATTCATCGCGGGCTCCGAGCGCACGCCAGGCCCGCCTCAACGGCACGGCCCAAACGACGCGCGGAACGCCACGGGGTGGCGCACTGCATCCACTGCTCCTTACATGTAGCGGGCGATGGCGGTCGAGATATGGACCGGCACCGCGGGGGTTGGTTCCCATGATAGCCGATTCGTCGGTCTGCCCCGTGACGGTGGCGCAAAGAAGGTATTAGGACTAAAATGGTCCTAATAGTAGCGACCACCCCCGCCATGCTGCGCATTAGCAAACTCACCGACTACGCCACCGTGTTGCTTGCCCACCTCGCCGACGACGGTGCCGGGCAGCGCACGGCCGTGGAATTGGCCGACTGGTCAAAAATCGGTCTGCCCACCGTGAGCAAGGTCCTCAAGGAGTTGCAGCGCGCCGGGCTCGTCGTCTCCACCCGGGGCGCCCGCGGTGGCTACAGCCTCGCACGGCCCGCCGCGTCCATCAGCGCCGCCGACATACTCGATGCCGTCGAAGGCCCCATCAGCCTGACCGAGTGCGCCACCCACCCCGGGCAGTGCGGCCTCGAGTCCGGTTGCCGGGTCGGTCGCAGCTGGCAGCGCGTCAACCTCGCCATACACCGTGCCCTCGCGGACGTCCGCCTGACCGATCTGGCGCGCACCGACGCGGTGGCTATACCCGAACTGACTGTCAGCCTCGGACCGCGGATCGCGGTTCGGACTCGCCCGGAGCATGCATGAGTACGCCGACCGCCCCGGATCTCGATCAGTTGATGGGCCAGAAGTATCGCCATGGCTTCATCACGGACATCGACTCCGACACCCTTCCGCCCGGCCTCGATGAGGACGTCATCCGCCGCATCTCGGCCAAAAAAGGCGAACCTCAGTTTTTGCTCGACTGGCGTCTGAAGGCGTTTCGCCTCTGGCAGACCCTGCGGGAGCCGACCTGGGCGCACGTGCACTACCAGCCGATCGACTACCAAGCGATCTCCTACTACTCGGCGCCGAAATCCAAGAAGGACGGTCCGAAGAGTCTGGCGGAAGTCGACCCCAAACTGCTTGAGACCTACGACAAGCTCGGCGTCCCACTGCACGAGCGCGCCCGCCTCGCCGGCGTGGCCGTCGACGCTGTCTTCGACAGCGTCTCTGTGGCGACAACCTTCAAGGATCGCCTGCACGCCGCGGGCGTCATCTTCTGTCCGTTCTCCGACGCGGTGCGCGACCACCCGGCTTTGATCGAGCAATACTTGGGCTCCGTGGTCCCGCCGGGCGATAACTTCTACGCCGCGCTGAACTCGGCCGTCTTCACCGACGGCTCCTTCGTCTACATCCCGAAGGGCGTGCGCTGCCCGATGGAACTGTCGACGTACTTCCGGATCAATGCCGCCAACACGGGCCAATTTGAGCGGACGCTCATCATTGCCGACGAAGGCAGCCACGTGAGTTACCTCGAAGGCTGCACCGCACCGATGCGCGACGAGAACCAATTACACGCCGCGGTCGTGGAATTGGTGGCGATGGACAACGCGACGATCAAGTACTCCACCGTGCAGAATTGGTATCCGGGCGACGAAAACGGCGTCGGCGGGATCTATAACTTCGTCACCAAGCGCGGCGATTGCCGCGGTCGTCGCTCGCGGATCTCGTGGACGCAAGTCGAAACCGGCTCCGCCATCACCTGGAAATACCCCAGTTGTGTGCTCACCGGCGAAGGCTCGGTGGGCGAGTTTTACTCGGTGGCCGTGGCCAATCATCGTCAGCAGGCCGACACCGGCACCAAGATGATTCACGTCGGCGCGAACACGACCAGCACCATCGTCTCCAAGGGAATTTCCGCCGGTCACGCCCAAAACACCTATCGTGGGCTGGTGAAAATCCTGCCGTCCGCGAGCGGAGCCCGTAACTACACGCAGTGCGATTCGCTGCTGATGGGCCCGGATTGCGGCGCCCACACGTTCCCGTACGTCGAGGTGAAAAACCCGACCGCGGTCGTCGAACACGAGGCCACCACCTCACGCATCGGCGAGGATCAGCTGTTCTATCTCTTGCAGCGCGGTCTGTCGCAAGAAGACGCCGTGAACCTCATCGTCAACGGCTTCTGCAAGTCTGTCTTCAACGAATTGCCGATGGAATTTGCGGTGGAGGCTCAAAACCTCCTCGCCGTGAGCCTGGAAGGCTCCGTCGGCTGAGCACGAGTACACCATCATGAACACACTACAGCGCGGGGACGTGATCCTCGATATTCAGGGACTGACGGCGGATGTCGCGGGTCGCAACATCCTCAAGGGCCTCAATCTCACGATTCGGGCCGGTGAAGTCCACGCCATCATGGGCCCGAACGGTGCCGGCAAATCGACCCTCTCGCAGGTGTTGGCCGGTCGTCCCGACTACGATATCAAAGGCGGCACGGCGACCTACATGGGCGAGGACTTGCTCGCGCTCGCACCCGAAGAGCGCGCCCGTCGCGGCGTGTTTTTGGGCTTCCAGTACCCGGTCGAAATTCCCGGGGTCAATAACGTCTATCTCTTGAAAGCCGCGCTGAATGCGCGCCGTCGCCAACAAGGCCTCGACGAGTTGGACGCCTTCGAGTTCATGACCATCGTTCGCGAGAAGATGAAACTCATGAAGATGGACGAGAGCTTCTTGAAGCGCGGCGTCAACGAAGGCTTCTCGGGCGGTGAGAAGAAGCGCAATGAAATTCTGCAAATGACGGTGTTGGAGCCGACGCTGGCGATTTTGGATGAGACCGATTCGGGCCTCGACATCGATGCGTTGAAGATCGTCTCCACCGGCGTGAATAGCCTGCGCCGGGACGATCGCGCGGTGGTGCTCGTGACGCACTACCAGCGCTTGCTGGACTACATCGTGCCCGATTACGTGCACGTACTGGCCGGGGGTCGAATCGTACGCTCCGGCGATCGCACCCTCGCCCTTGAACTCGAAGCCCGCGGCTACGACTGGCTGATTGAGGGGTCGAGCGCGGCATGAGTGCACGGCCCTTCGCCGCCCTCACGCGAGTTCGTGAGGCGATCGGCAGCACCCTCTCACCGACGCGCCAGGAGGCGCTGACGCGACTCGTCGCGCTTGGCCTGCCGACGCCGCGGGACGACGCGTTCCGCTACACCAACTTACGGTTGTTGGAGCGCCGCGATCTCACCCCAGGGCCCACGGCGCCGGCCGCTTGGCCCGCCGATTTACCGATCGGTGCGGAACGTTTGGTGTACGTGAACGGTCGTATCGACAGCGCCGTCACGCGTCTGCCGAGCGCGGTCGAGGTCACGACAACGAGCGATGCGGTCGCGACGTTCAGCGACGCGGCCACCGACCGCATTCGCCTGTGGAATGCGGCGCTGCGCGACAGTCACACCACGCTCGTCGTACCGCGCAACACGCAAGTCGCCCTCGACCTCGTGTTCGTGGCCACCGCGGGTGGCGCCTACCCGTCGCTGACGATTGAGCTCGAGTCCGGCGCGGAGCTTGCGCTGATCGAGTACCACGTCGGGGCTGACGACGCACCGGAAACGGTGACGGCCGCCGTCCTGGAGCTTCGCCTCGCCGCGGGCGCACAACTCACGCACACGCTCGTGCAGTGCGCGCCCGCCGCGGCGGTCATCATCGGGGATGTCACCGCCCACATCGGCCGCGATGCCACCTACCGCCATCGCTCGGCGGTGCTCGGCGCGCAACTGTCGCGCTTCGACCTGACGACGCACCTTGAGGCGCCGGGCGCCTCCACGGCGCTGTCGGGACTGTTTTTGGCGGACCGCACCCGCGAGCATCACTTACGCACGTGGGTACACCACGCCGCCGCCGACGGTACAAGCGATCAGCGCTACCGCGGGGTGGCGACCGACCGCGGGCGCGGCAGCTACGACGGCAAGGTCGTCGTGGACGTCGGCGCCAACGGCACCAACTCCGCGCAGTCGAGCAAGAACCTGCTGCTGTCGGCGGAAGCGACCATCGAAACGCGGCCGCAACTGGAAATTAACGCCGACGCGGTCAAGTGCGCGCACGGCGCAACCACCGGCTCGCTGGACGAGCAGATGTTGTTTTACCTGTTGTCGCGCGGGCTCGACCGCGAGACCGCGCGCGCGGTGCTCACGTACGCCTTTTTAGGCGACGTGCTGACCGATTTTCCGAGCGCGGTGCGCAAAGCCGTCGAAACGCGCGCACTGGGCCGCTTGCCGGCCGCCGATCTGATCCGAGGGTTTGTGGCATGACGAGCGCACCGTACGATCTGACCGCCGTACGCGCGGACTTCCCGATACTGGCGCGGCCGATACGCGGCAAACCGCTCGTTTATTTGGACAACGGCGCATCGGCGCAGCGTCCGCGCGCCGTGATCGACGCCGAGCGTCGGTATGCCGAGGAGTCGCACGCCAACGTACACCGCGGTGTGCACACGCTCTCCCAACGCGCGACCGACGCGTTCGAAGGTGCCCGTGAGCGCGTCCGGCGCTTTCTGAATGCGCGCTCCACGCGCGAGATCATCTTCACACGTGGCACCACCGAATCGATCAATTTGGTGGCCCAGTCCTATGCCCGCCCGCGCCTCGGGCCAGGCGATGAGATCCTCGTCACCCACTTGGAGCATCACGCCAACATCGTGCCGTGGCAGATGGTGTGCGCCGCGACCGGCGCACGCCTCGTGCCGGTGCCGATCAACGACCGCGGCGAGGTGGATCCGGCCGACGTACGCGCCCGCCTGAATAGCCGCACCCGACTGTTGGGTATCGCTCACGTCTCCAACGCGCTCGGCACCGTGCTGCCGGTCGCCGAGATCATCGCCATCGCTCACGCGGCCGGCGTGCCGGTGTTGGTCGACGGCGCCCAAGCGGTGCCCCACCTGCGCATCGATGTGCAAGCGCTGGACGCCGATTTCTACGTCTTCTCGGGTCACAAACTCTACGGACCCGACGGCATCGGCGTGCTGTACGGACGCGAAGCGTTGTTCGAATCCATGCCGCCGTGGCAAGGCGGCGGCGACATGATTTTGCATGTCTCTTTCGACGGCACGACCTACAACGAGTTGCCGTACAAATTCGAAGCCGGCACGCCGCACATGTCCGGCGCGGTCGGTCTGGCCGCGGCGATCGACTACGTGGAGCACATCGGGCTGGAGAAGATCGGCGCCTGGGAGTCAACCCTACTCGCCTACGCGCACGAGCGATTGCAGGCGATTGAGGGTCTGCGCGTGATCGGCACCGCGGCCCACAAAGCAGGCCTTGTCTCCTTTGTGGTCGACGGTGTGCATCCGCACGATTTGGGCACGATTCTCGACGAACAGGGCGTCGCGATCCGCACCGGGCACCACTGTGCGATGCCGGCGATCGAGTTCTTCAAGGTGCCGGCGACCGCCCGTGCGTCGTTTGGCTTGTACACCACGCTCGACGACATCGACCGGCTCGCCGACGCCGTGGTGGGCGCTCGCGACCTCTTCCGCTGAAGGCTGCCATGGATCTTAAAGACCTGTATCGCGACGTCATCCTCGACCACAACAAGCGGCCGCGGAACTTCGGTGTCATCGCCCCGCCGGCGATTGGCGCAAAAGGCCATAATCCCCTCTGCGGCGATCAACTCACGGTCTACGTGGACCTCGTCGATGGCGTCATTCGCGACGTCAAGTTCGAAGGAACGGGCTGCGCCATTTCGGTCGCCTCCGCGTCCTTGATGACCGAAGCGGTCAAGGGTCTCGACACCGCGGCCTTCGCGCGACTGCACGCGCGCGTCCACGAGGTCTTGACTCAACACGACGCCGAGGTGCCCGCGGATCTTGGCAAGCTTGCCGCCTTGGGCGGCGTCCGTGAATATCCCGCTCGCGTGAAATGCGCGAGCCTGTCTTGGCGCACGCTCGAGTCCGCTCTCGCGGGCGCCCACAACGCCGTCACCACAGAATAATGACCATGCACCATCACGATCGCGAACCGTTCGTCGTTAATGAAGATGTGAAGGCTGTGCTGGTTCCGGCCGGCATCGAGGTCAAGCTGCGCGTCGGCTCGGTGGGTTACATCACGCAGGCGTTGGGCGGCAGTTTCACCGTGTACGTCGAAGGCAATCTCTTTCGGATCGCCGGCGAAGACGCTGCGGCGATCGGCAAGGAGCCGCCGGCGCGGATCGAACTGCCGCCGGACGCGACGGACGCCGACGTCGAAGCCCTCGCCTGGTCACAGTTGAAGACCTGCTTTGACCCGGAGATCCCGGTCAATATCGTCGACCTCGGTCTCGTCTACGACTGCGTGGTCGAACGCCAGGCGGACGGCACGCGACAGGCGAAAGTGCAACTGACACTGACCGCGCCGGGCTGTGGCATGGGCGAAGTCCTCGTTCAGGACGCCAAAGACAAGCTTCTGGCGATTCCGACGATCGCGTCGGCGGACATTGAGCTCGTGTTTGATCCACCCTGGGACCGCGAGATGATGTCTGAAGAAGCCCGACTGCAAATGGGGATGATGTGAGCGAGTCTCTTTGGATCGACGTCGCGGCCGCCGGCGACGTGCCAGCGGGCGAACACCGCAGTTATGTGGCGGACGGATGGTATGTGGTCGTCTACAACGTGCAAGGAACGCTCTACGCGCTCGAGGACCGTTGCACCCACGACGACAATCCGATTGAAGACGGCGTCGTCGAGGGACTGGAAGTGATTTGCCCACGTCACGGTGCGCGCTTCTGCCTGAAGACGGGCGACGCGCTCACGCCACCGGCCTATGAACCGGTCAAGACCTTTGACGTCGAGGAAACCGCGGGCCGGCTGCGCCTGCGCGCGCACTAACGAGACCCCTATGAAGACACTGTACCTCGCTCGTCACGCCACCGCTGAGCCGCATTCACCGACGGGAGAGGATTTCGATCGCCGTCTGGCCCTGCGCGGCGAAGCCGAAATCACCGGTGTCGCCTCGCGCGCCCGAGACCTCGACTTGGGCTTGGATCTGATCATCGCCAGCCCCGCCGCCCGCACGCTGGCCACCGCCGGCGCCTACGCACGGGCCTTTGGGATGGACGAGGATCGGTTCCAGACTGCCAAGACCATTTACACCACCGACACCGGCCACCTCGCGGAGTTCGTACAGGCGCTGCCGGAGTCAGCCGACCGGATTCTGCTGGTCGGGCACAACCCGGTGATCAGCCGCCTCGCCCGTTGGCTCGCCGACAGCGATGACTTTCCGGAGTTCGTGCCGGCCACCGTCGCGGTGTATGCCATCGATGCCGAACGGTGGGCGCACGTGGACCCGACGCTGTCGCGCCTGATCGCACGCATCGCCCCGGAGCGTTAGCCCCTCACCCGCCGAGGGTAAGCAGCGACGCATTGCCACCGACGGCGGCCGTATTGACCGTGACGGTCTGCTCGGTCGCGAAGCGGTGGAGGTAATGCGGACCGCCGGCCTTGGGGCCGGTGCCCGAAAGGCCGCACCCGCCGAACGGCTGCACGCCGACGACCGCACCGATCATGTTGCGGTTCACGTAGAGATTGCCCACGCGGGCGCGCGCCCGAAGGCGCTGGATCGTCGAATCGATCCGCGTATGGATGCCGAGCGTGAGACCAAAACCCGTGGCGTTGATGGCGTCGATCAAGGCGTCGAGCTCGTCGGCGCGCCAGCGCAGCACGTGCAGTACCGGGCCAAACACTTCACCCGTCAGGTCGCTGATGGCGCGGATTTCCACCGCCGTCGGCGCTACGTACTGGCCTTGTGACAGCGTCGCGGTCAGTGCGACTTGATGCGACCACGGGGCCGTCGCCCGAATCCCAGCGATGTGCGCTTCTAAACGAGCGCGCGCCTCGCTGTCGATGACAGGGCCGATATCCGTGTCGAGCAATGCCGGATCGCCCATCCGCAACTCGTCCATCGCGCCCGCAAGCAACGTCTCCACGCGGTCGGCGATCTCCTCTTGGACACACAGGATGCGCAACGCCGAGCAACGCTGGCCTGCGCTGCCAAAGGCCGATAGCACCGCATCGTTGACCACTTGTTCGGGCAGCGCGGAACTGTCGACGATCATGGCGTTTTGGCCACCGGTCTCTGCGATCAGCACGGGAATCGCCCCACCGCGATGCGCCAACGCGCGGTGTATCGCCGCGGCGGTCTCGTTCGAACCGGTAAAGGCCACGCCCGCGATCCGCGGGTCGCTCGACAACCGCGCGCCGACGGTCGCGCCGTCGCCCGGCAGCAATTGCAGCGCCCCGACAGGCACGCCGGCCGCGTGCAAGGCCTCGACGGCCTGCATCGCGACGAGCGGTGTTTGCTCGGCGGGCTTTGCGATCACGCAGTTGCCCGCGGCCAGCGCGGCGGCGATCTGACCGGTCGTGATGGCGAGCGGGAAGTTCCACGGACTGATGCAAGCGAACACGCCACGTCCCCGCAGCACGAGTTCGTTACTTTCCCCGGTCGGACCCGGGAGCGGCGTCGGGCGGGCAAAGTCCAGCCGCGCGCGCTGCGCGTAATAGCGCAGGAAGTCCACGGCTTCGCGGATCTCGGCAATCGCATCCGGCAATGTCTTGCCGGCTTCGCGGCAGAGTACCGCTACCCAACGATCGCGCGCCGCTTCGTACGCATCGGCAGCGCGCTCAAGCATGGCGGCGCGCTCGATCGCCGGGGTGCCCTCCCACGCCGGGAACGCAGCCACGGCGGCCTCAAGTGCGCGATCGGTCTCGTCCGCCGTCGCGCACAGAACGTAGCCGACCACTGATCCGTCCGTCGGGCTGGCAACCGCCGTGCCGCGTTGCTCGATCTCCCGCGCCGACACGGGACGACGTCCCACGACGATCGGCTGAGCGACGCTCGTGCCGATCCCAGCGGCGCCTTGCGCCAACGCATCGAGAGCCGCGCCATCGGCAAAGTTGACGCCCCGGGAATTCGCGCGTTCCGGCCCGAACAAGCGCACCGGCGGCGGAATCCTGGGGTGTGGCGCCGAATGCAGGTTCTCCACGAAGGCAATCGGATCCGCGACCACTTCGCTCGAGGGCAAGCGCGCGTCGACGATGCGATTGACGAACGAGGTGTTCGCGCCATTTTCGAGCAAGCGGCGGACCAGATACGGCAGCAAATCCTCGTGCGAACCGACCGGCGCATAAACCCGGCACGGCACGCCTTCGCGGGCGGGATCCGTGACCACGGCATAGAGCTCCTCGCCCATGCCGTGCAAGCGCTGAAACTCAAACGCCCGACCCTGCGCGCGCGCGCGCTGCAGGATGCTCGCCACCGTCTGCGCGTTGTGCGTGGCGAACTGCGGGTAGATCACGTCGGTGGCATCGAGCATCAGGCTCGCGCACGCCAAGTACGACACGTCGGTGTTCTGCTTGCGCGTGAACACCGGGTAGTGATCGTGACCGCGCTCCTGCGCTTTCTTGATCTCGCTGTCCCAATACGCGCCTTTGACGAGGCGGATATTGAGGCGCCGACCGGCATGGCGCGCCCGCGCGATCAGCCAACGCAACACATCGGTCGCGCGTTTCATGTAAGCCTGCACGGCGAGTCCAAAGCCCTGCCAGCCGGCGAGGGACGGTGCGCCGAGCACGAGATCGATTAACTCCAAGGAGAGTTCGAGGCGCTCGGACTCTTCGGCATCCACGGTGAGCGCAATGCCGGCCTTGGCCGCCCGTTCGCACAAGAGGATCAAGCGCGGGCCGAGTTCGGCGAGCACGCGCTCGCGCTGCGCGTATTCGTAGCGCGGGTGCAATGCGGACAGCTTGACCGAAATCGACGGCAGCGCCTCCGGCGCCAGCTCGCGCGCGCCCATCGCTGCCTGACCGAGCGCATCAATGGCCGCGAGGTACGCGTCAAAGTAGCGGTCGGCATCCGCCGACGAGAGCGCGGCCTCGCCGAGCATGTCGAAGGAGTACCGATAACGAGCACCTTCGCCATCGTTTGCGCGCTCCAACGCTTCTGCGATCGTGCGACCCATCACGAATTGGTGGCCGAGAATCTTCATGGCCTGACGCATCGCCGTGCGCACCACCGGCTCGCCGACGCGCGCCACGAGATTGCGGACGAAGCCGCCGGGATCGCGACGCGTTTCGAGGTCCGGTTGCACGATGCGACCGGTCAGCATGAGGCCCCAGGTCGATGCATTGACGAACAGCGAGCCGCCGTCCAATAAGTGTGCCGCCCAGTCGCCGGCCCGAATCTTGTCCGCGATCAGGCGATCGGCCGTCAGTGCATCCGGGATGCGCAACAGCGCCTCCGCCAGACACATCAGGATCACACCCTCTTGCGAGGAGAGGTCGTACTCCCGCAGCAGGGCATCCATGGCGCTTTTCTTGACCTGCGATGCCCGTACGGCATCGACGAGCGCGGCCGCGTGCGCGGTGATCTGCGCGCGTACGGTCTCGTCCGCGGGACGGGCTAAGGGCAATAACTCCGCCAACACCGCGTCTTCGTCGGCCAACCAAAGGCGATTGATGGCCGCCGCGGGCGTGGCGGGAACTCGACTGGTGGGACGGACGAAGGCGGTCATGGGCAGCTCCTTGGGCGTTCCGCCTACGTTAATGCGGCTTACGGAGCGTTTTTTGCTATCTTTAGACCACTTTCTTAGAGGTTTCGACTACTCATGACCCCCAAATCGGCGCTGGACCGAACGGATCGCCGCTTGCTGCGACTGCTGCAGGCCGACGGGCGTCTGTCGATCGCGGAATTGGCGCGACAGGTGCACCTGTCCGCAACGCCGTGCCTTGAGCGCGTGCGGCGCCTCGAACGCGACGGCTATATCCGCGGTTACGTCGCCGATCTGGACCCGGCGCTGCTCGGCGCCGCGCTCATCGCGTTTGTGCAGATTCAGTTGGATCGCACCACACCGGACGTATTCAATCGATTCAAGGAAGGCGTCGTTCGGCTCGACCCGGTGCAGGAGTGCCACATGGTCGCCGGAGGATTCGACTACCTCTTAAAGGTGCGCATCGCCGACATGGCTGCCTACCGGCGCTTCTTGGAGGACCTCGCTGCGCTGCCGGGGATCGAGCAAACGCATACGTACGTCGTCATGGAAGAAGTGAAATCGAGTCGCTTCTTGCCGATCGCCGACTAAGTCAGTCGCGGAACCGGCGGCAATAATCCGTCAAGATTCGTGCGTGATCGAACGCTAAAGGCGGTGGATCGCGCGGATCGACGCACCGGCAGGCCCCGGCATCGTCTCCCGCCCGGGGTTCTCCCGTGGCCGTGGCCACATACACGACACCCACGGTCTGTCCCCTGGGATCGCGCGCTGGGTCGGAGTACACGCCCAGTAATGCCGAAATCGTGACGACGAGGCCGGTTTCTTCGTAAGCCTCCCGCATCGCGGCCGCTTCCACGGTCTCGCCAAACTCGACGAATCCCCCGGGGATGGCCCAACCGAGCGGCGGAAAGCGTCGTTCGATGAGCACGATGGGCCGATCGGGTCGGTCGATCAACTCGATGATGGCGTCGGCGGCAACGGGTGGCGTGATCGGACGAGTCATTGCAGGGAACCGATTGCGGGTAGACGATGGACTGTAATTGATGCTGCGGAATTGCGCGACGAACGCCTGTGCTTACACTAGCGAGTGACCGAAGGACGCTCAAATGCCCATGACAATGCCACTGCCCGATCCAATGCCCGCCGCCGTATTCGAGAGCCGCTTGCGCATTTCCGTCGGACAGCCATTTGAACAGGGCGTGTGGGATGCGCATCGCCATCGCATCGTCCCCATTCTCGGTGGAACGATGGACGGCCCGCGTTTAACCGGTGATATTCTCCCAGGCGGCGCCGATTGGCAGTCTGTTCGTGTTACCGATGGCGTGGCGCGGATTGATGCGCGATATACCCTACGTACGACCGACGGCACCGTCATCGCGATACATAACGCCGGTCTGCGCCGCGGACCACCAGACGTGATGGCCCGTCTCGCGGGCGGTGAAATCGTCGCACCGGACAGTTACTACTTCCGCACCGTCGCTCAGTTTCACGTCGAATCAGGTCACTATCAGTGGTTAACGGAGCACATCTTCATTGGCATTGGTCGGCGATGGCCGGATGCAGTGGAAATTGATATCTACCGCCTAACGTGACGTCGTGGTCACACCTCAATGAACGCGGGTACCCGGTGGAATAATCGAGGGTGCTCGATTTAATTCGGACATCGCAAACCCGGCGGCAGCTTTGTACTCGGCCATATAAAGAGCTCGGTCCGACGGAGAAATCACGGCGTCGATATCGTCAAAGTGTCCACCGCACAGCTCATCCACTCGCTTGAGCAAGCCAAACGGACCGTCGCCGCGGTTGCGCAGAATGAGCTTCGAGATGGGTGCACACAACCGCTCGTTGTAATTCGCGAGCGCCGCGGGGGTCACGCCGTGCGCACAGAGACAGGCGCCGAGCACGCGGGCGTCGATGATCGCTTGTGACGCCCCGTTCGAACCTGTCGGATACATGGCGTGGGCGGCATCACCCATCAGCGCCACCGGGCCCTCGATCCACGTGGGTACGGGATCCCGATCTATCATCGGATTCTCAAATGCAGCCTCCGCGCCGCGCAACAAAGCGGGCACGTCGAGCCAATCCCACGTCCACGTCGCGAAATGGTTTACGAAAGAGTCGATAGGAACCTGCCGAAACCATCCGGAAGGCTGCTGATCGTCAAAGGTCTCTAAGGTGCGCTCCGCAATCCAATTGATGAGCGATAAACCCGTTGCCGGATTGGGGCTCGAGATGGGGTAAATGACCATACGATGCCGATGGGTGCCCAGACCGACAAACGAGGCGCCTGTACGCAGCGGCTTGGCCCAAGTCACTCCACGCCACATGACACAGCCACCCCAATGGATCGGCGGCTGATTCGGATGCATCTGCGCGCGAACGGCAGAATGAATGCCGTCGGCGCCGATCAACAACTCACCCGCGACTGTCGAAACCGCTCCGTCACGCGCTGTCAACTCAACAGCCACACCGCCATCTGGCAAGCATGCATAACCGGTCACGCGTGCGTCCAGGCGCACAGCTTCGTCGCCCAAACGCTCGCGTACTAGCGCATACAAGAGCATCTGCAATTGACCGCGGTGTACCGAGTACTGCGGCCAGAGGTATCCGGCCTGCAGCCCACGGGCTTCGGCATAGATGTCGTTGCCGTTCAGACCGACGAGGGCCCACTCCTCGGTCGCCACGCCAATCGCATTAAGGTCCGCCGCAGTGATGCCAAGCTCGTACAGTTCGCGCACGGCGTTCGGCTGCAAATTGATGCCCACACCCAACGGGCGCATCTCCTGCACAGCTTCGAGCACAAGACACGGCACGCCGATCTGCTGAAGTGTCAGCGCCGTGACCAATCCCCCAATGCCTCCTCCCGCAACAATCACCGGCCGAATGCTCATCGATTTACAACCTGTATGGAGACATGACGGACGCTAAGGCGGCGCGCCCCAGCGCAACGCAGCATGGGGTAACGCAGTTTGTAATGGGTCTATCTTAAATTTTGCTAAGCCGATCGCCTCATTGGCGCCGCAAAAAATCGCGCTGCACCCGTCGCTCGCGCTTGTCGGGCTTGCCCTCGTTGCGCGGACGGGACAGCGCGTCGAGTTGGTGCACCTCACGCATCGCCGCACGCCGCTCGATACTGCGTTCGGTTTCCGCGTAACACGCTTGCGCTTCCGGGGCCGGACCCCGCCGATGAGGAACCGTAATCACTGTAAATTCCAGTACTTGAGACTCACGAGTTACTTCCAACACATCGCCCTGCACGATCTCGCGAGACGCCTTGGGGCGTGTGCCGTTCAGGAGTACGCGCCCCGAGGCGACTGCTGCCGCTGCTAACGAGCGTGTCTTGTACAAGCGTAGGTGCCACAAGCAACGATCGATCCGCAGGCGATCGCCGCTGCCCTCGCCGTCCTCGCTCACGTCCTCATCGTCGTCACGCCGCCGACCCATGACACCTCCGCAGCAACTGATGTTCAATTATTACCTATACTGCGCGTCTGATCTCCCATCCTTGTAGGCGCTGCCATGGATAGTGCATTCGAATCTCGACTTGCCGCCGACCTTGAGTCGCTGCGGGCACAAGGCTTATACAAAACCGAACGTGAGATCACCTCGCCACAAGGCGCCGTGATCACCGTCGGCGGCCGTTCGGTCATCAATCTGTGCGCGAACAATTACCTGGGCCTCGCGGGCGATGCAGACGTGGTCGCCGCAGCCCATCAGGCGTTGGATGCGTACGGCTACGGCATGGCTTCGGTCCGGTTCATCTGTGGGACGAACTCCATCCACCGGCAGCTCGAGCGGCGCCTCGCCGAGTTCCTTGGGATGCCCGATGCGATCTTGTACTCGTCTTGTTTCGATGCGAATGGTGGCCTCTTCGAAACGATCACCGGCGAGGAGGACGCGATCATTTCGGACGCACTCAATCACGCGTCGATTATCGACGGGATCCGTCTGTCGAAGGCGCGCAGGTTGCGCTACGCCAATCGTGACATGGCGGAACTCGAGGCTCGACTCATCGAGTCACAAGACGCCCGCACGCGCTTAATCGTGACCGATGGCGTGTTCTCCATGGACGGCACCATCGCACCGCTCGCAGCCATCTGCGATCTCGCCGACCGATACGGTGCGCTCGTCGTCGTCGACGATTCTCATGCGACCGGCTTTGTCGGCCGCAAGGGTCGCGGCACCCCGGAGGCCTGTGGGGTCGAGGGTCGGATCGATTTTCTGACCGGCACCTTAGGCAAGGCGTTGGGTGGCGCCGCCGGAGGGTATGTCGCCGGTTCAAGCAAAGCGGTCGAATGGCTGCGCCAACGGTCGCGCCCGTACCTGTTCTCCAATTCGATCCCGCCGGTCATCGCCGCAACGACGTTGTCGGTCATCGAGCGCGTCGCAGGCAGCGATGCGCTGCGTGAGCGGCTGGCAGACAACGCCGCGTATTTTCGCGCGGCGATGACAAAGGCAGGCTTCCAATTGATTGACGGAAGCCATCCGATTATTCCGGTCATGATTGGGGATGCCGCACTGGCGGCGAAAATGGCGGATCGCGTACTGCAACTGGGTCTGTACGTCATCGGGTTCTCTTTCCCCGTGGTTCCCCGCGGGGCGGCACGCATTCGTACGCAGATGAGCGCTGCGCACAGTCACTCGGATCTCGATCAGGCGGTACACGCCTTCACCGTCGCCGGGCGCGAGCTCGGCCTGATTTCTTGAGGGTATCTCGATGAAAGCACTCGTGAAGTCCCGCGCCGAGCCGGGCATCTGGATGGAGAACGTACCGGAGCCGACCATTGGACCGAATGACGTTTTAATTCGCATCCGCAAAACGGCGATCTGCGGAACCGATATGCACATCTGGCATTGGGACGACTGGGCACAGCGGACGATCCCGGTCCCCATGCAAGTGGGACATGAGTATTGCGGCGAAATCGTTGAAATGGGCAGCGAAGTGCGTGGCCTCGCCATCGGTGATCGCGTCTCCGGTGAAGGCCATATCACCTGCGGCTACTGCCGCAACTGCCGGGCGGGCCGGCGCCACCTGTGCGCCAACACCGTCGGCGTGGGTGTCAACGTACCGGGGTGCTTCGCTGAATATTTGGCGCTGCCGGCCTCGAACGTCTTCAAACTCTCGCCCGTCATTGACGACGATATCGCATCCATCCTCGACCCATTCGGTAATGCGACCCACACGGCGCTGTCGTTCAATGTGGTCGGCGAGGACGTGCTGATCACCGGTGCCGGCCCCATTGGCGTCATGGCCGTCGCGATCGCCCGCTATGCGGGCGCACGACACGTGGTGATCACCGACGTCAATCCGTATCGCTTAGAACTGGCCCGCCAAATGGGCGCCACGCGTGCGGTCGACGTGCGGACAGAGTCGCTTAACGACGTGATGAAGGACCTTCGGATGGAGGAAGGTTTCGACGTCGGAATGGAAATGTCCGGGGTCCCATCGGCATTTCGGGAGATGTTACGGACGATGCATCATGGCGGCGCGATCGCCATGCTGGGCATCATGCCCAAAGACACGGGGATCGCCTGGGACGAGATCATTTTCAAAGGTCTCATGGTCAAAGGCGTCTACGGCCGCGAGATGTTCGAAACGTGGTACAAAATGTCGAGCATGTTGCAGAGCGGCCTGAATATTCGCTCGGTCATCACCCACCGACTACCCGTCTCCGAGTACCGGTTGGGCTTTGAGACGATGGCGTCGGGTCAGAGCGGCAAAATTATCCTCGATTGGACGGCCTAACGGCCGGCGCGCCCAGAACGGTCTCTCCTGCGGTAGACTCAAGTCTGTTCAGGACGAGACCCTGCGGCGATGACGCCCGAAATCCCCCCCGATAATTCGCGTCCGGCCGATCCGGTCAGTGCGGTCCGCGCCGTATGGCGCTGGGGGATTTCTTTGTTTGTCCTGCCGGCGGATGAACGGCGGGCTTGGCCGTTTGAGAATGCCGCCCTCTGGCGCCGTCTCGGACTGCGCTGGCGTTCCCGACGAAAGTCCACGCCCGAGGCGATCGTCGACGCTCCGATACACTCGCTCCAGAAGACCTTCGCACCCGCTATCCGGCACTTTCGGCAGCGGGCCACCGGTCTGATCGACCGTTGCGCGGCGCGGACTGAGGCGTGGAGCCGATTTGCCGCTTGGGGACCGTGGACTCTGGCGATGCTGTGTGTCCTTGGGTGCCTTGGATTTGCGGCCACGCCGTTGACGATTCCGGGTCAAGTGGCCTTCGGTGTGGCGTTGCTCACCTGCGCGCTGCTCGTCCGTGAGACGACGGCGGAGGCCACCCTTCCGCTCTTGATGGGCATGTCGATGCTCGCTACATCGCGCTACATCTACTGGCGCGCAACCATGACGTTGGGAACGCCGGGTAGCGCTGAGTGGTGGACCGCACTGGGGCTCCTCTTCGCGGAGGCCTACACGTGGGTGGTTCTGTTCCTCGGATATCTGCAAAACGCCCGCCCACTGAAACGACCGCGCGCGGAATTGCCGTTGGACCCGGCCTCCTGGCCAACGGTCGATGTGTTTATTCCGACGTACAACGAACCGCTGTCGGTGGTGCGACCGACGATCCAAGCGGCGCTCTCGCTCGACTGGCCCACGGAGCACCTCCAGGTCTACGTTCTCGACGATGGTCAACGGCCAGAGTTTCGGGCGTTCTCGGCCGCCGTCGGCGCGACATACGTCACTCGTGAGGATCGTGCGTTCGCCAAAGCCGGCAATCTCAATCACGCGCTGGGCTGCTCCACGGGCGAATTCGTGGCCATCTTTGATTGCGACCATGTCCCGGTACGGAGCTTTCTCAAGGAAACGATGGGCTCCTTTGTGCGGGACCCTCGATGCGCATTGGTCCAGACACCCCATCACTTCTTCTCGCCAGACCCGTTTGAACGCAATCTCGGCACCTTCCGCAAGGTGCCGGGCGAAGGGAGTTTGTTTTACGGCCTGGTTCAGGACGGCAACGACCTTTGGAACGCTGCCTACTTTTGCGGCTCCGGTGCGGTTCTGCGCCGTACGGCGCTGACCGAGATCGGCGGGATTGCACAAGATACGGTCACCGAGGACGCCCACACGGCATTGCGACTGCACCGCGCGGGATATACGTCCGCCTACGTGAACACGATTCTCGCGGCCGGTCTCGCCACCGAGAGCCTATCGGATCACGTCGCCCAACGTGTCCGGTGGGCGCGCGGCATGGCGCAAATTTTTCGCCTTGATAATCCCCTCTTGGGCCGCGGCCTCCATTGGGCGCAGCGCCTGTGCTATCTGAGTGCAATGCTGCACTTCTTTTCGGGACTGCCGCGCCTGGTATTTCTGACAGCGCCGCTCGCGTATCTGTTTTTTGAATTCCACGTCCTCAACGCAGGCACCGTCGTCCTCGCCGCGTATGCGCTTCCGCATCTGTTCCAAGCCGCCATCGCCAATTCGACCCTGCAACGACAATATCGCCATTCCTTGTGGAACGAGGCGTACGAAGCGGCCCTCAGCTGGTACACCTCATTGCCCACGCTCTGGGCGCTCATCCACCCTCGGCACGGACTGTTCAACGTGACCGCGAAAGGCGGACTGATTGAGCACAGCCACTTCGATTGGCGCCTGGCGCTCCCGTATCTGGGCCTAGTGGCACTCAATCTCGTGGGCGTTGTCATTGCCGTTCCGCGGTTCCTCTACTGGAATTCGTTCGAAGCGGAGACCGTGGTCGTCAATCTGGTCTGGACGCTGTTCAATCTGACGTTGCTCGGCACGGTGCTCGGCGTGGCCAGCGAAACACGGCAGGTCCGTCGGGCACATCGTATAGACGCGCGTCTATCGGGGCGCTTGCTTCTCCCCGATCACACCGTCCTCGACGCCACTGTGGTCGACTTCTCCACCGGTGGCCTCCGGCTCATCGCGGATGCGTTGCCCGAGGACCTGCTCAAGTCTCCTTTACTGATTGAGATCGACTGCGCTGGCGGGCGCCAGAGTGCACGGGTTACTGGTCGTGGCATTTTGCGTTCGGGGAATGAAGTGCGCGTTGAGCTCGACCCGATGGATCCACCGACCGAGCGTTTGTATATCGAAGCTACGTTTGCCCATCCCCAGCTCTGGAGCGACTGGCACGCTGACATGCCCCCCGATCGACCTCTGCGCAGTCTCGCGGAAGTGCTGTCGTTCGGTCTTGCCGGCTACGTTCGTGTTGCCGGCTTACTCGGGCAACAAATACGACGGCGCTTACAGCGGCCATCTCCGGCGGAGGCACGTTAATCGTGGGTCCGTTCGCACTCTACTTTTTGCTGAAGATCGGGCTGCATGCAACCGGGCATTTGCAAATCCATCCCGCTAGCAATGTGTTGCTCGCACTCTTTACGTCCCTGCCCGCTCCCAATGCGCGCCTTCGCCTCGCGAAAAATCTCGTGGGTTGGCCGTTGGCGGCAATCTTGCTCTATACCGATTCGTTCCTACCACCGCCCGCCCGAGCGTTGGAAGCGCTGGGACTGATCCGGGGATTCAGTAACGAGTATTTATGGGAACTCGCGGGTCGGCTGTTTGATCCCACCGTGGTCTTTGGTGCGATCGGGATCGTCTGTGTCTATGTGCTGGCAAGTCGCAAACTGCGCGTGGGCAGTTTCGTGATCGCGGCATTGCTTGTAATTTGGGCCATACCGAGCTCGTGGAGCCCGCTACTCACGCCGGCATCGCGCACCGGCAGCCTGACCGCACCCGCCGCAGAGGATCTCGATCAATCTCGCTATTTCGTCAGCGCCGATGCTCTCGATCAAAATGTCGCGCGGTTCCATCAGGAAGAAGCTACGCGACACATCGGATACGCGCAGCGCGCACAGGGAGCGCCGTTTGATATTTTGATCCTGCACGTCTGCTCGCTCTCGTGGGACGACCTCGCCGCCGTCCGATTGCCCACAGAGTCGCTGTTTGCACGGTTCCGTATCGTCTTGACGCACTTCAACTCCGCGGCCAGTTACAGTGGCCCCGCAGCAATCCGTTTGTTGCGCGCGCATTGCGGTCAAAGTACGCAAAAGCGGTTGTACGACTACCCGGAACGCAGTTGCCTGCTCTTTTCCGGCCTCGAGGACGCCGGATACGAGCCGCACTGGCTCATGAACCACGACGGTCACTTCGCGAATTTCTTTGCCGATGTCTATCGACGCGGCGGTCTTTCGGTGGAACCCGAACCCAACACCGACGCCGATATTGCAGCGGATGCGTTCGATGGCAGTCCGATCTATTCAGACTACGACGTCTTATCCCGTTGGTGGGCTCGCCGCCTCCAAAGCGGTAGTGAACGCGTCGCTTTGTACTACAACACGATTTCGCTGCACGACGGCAACCGCTTGCGCAACGCGCCCACGCTGGATGGCGCCGCGAGCTACGCACGGCGCGCGCAGCAATTGTTTACGGACGTCGATCGGTTTCTGCAGCTCATTGAAACCAGCGGTCGGCGCGCGATGGTCGTGCTTGTTGCCGAACACGGCGCGGCCGTACGCGGCGATCGTTATCAGATTGACGGGTTACGCGAGATCCCCTCGCCCGCGATCACCGAGGTACCGGTCGCCATCGCGTACGTCGGACTCGACAGCACGACGTCATCAATGACCACGCGCGTGGATGACCCTGTCAGTTATTTCGGACTTGCCGAACTGGTGCACCGTAACGTCACGCGTAACCCATTCGACGCACGGCGTAACCCGACCGACGACGCCAACGGGCTACCGGGTGGCCCGTTTGTGGCCGAAAACGAAGACGCCCTCGTCGTCCGTGTGGGCGGTCGCTACCTCATGCGGCCACCGGGTGGCGCTTGGATTCCGTGGGAAGGACGTCGCGCTCAATAACTGAGGTAGGGCTGATACGGCGCGAAGGCAGTACCCGGCGCTGCCCCAGGTCGGTAATACACGGACAGACTGACTGGGCGGTAATAATCGGCGCGATCGTGCTCAAAACCGATTCCGACCACGCCGCTGCTGACACGCCACTCAAGGTTTATCGACAAAGCACCCGAAAGGCCGTTCGCCGTTCCACCCGGCGTCGACGGCACGAGACCGGCCGCTTGCGCCGACAAGGTCATGGCCGCATCCAGCGGAAACCACGGCGACGCCGCGTCGTGTCGGTGCGTATAGGTCGGAGCGATACTGAAACGCACCGCACTGTCCGCCGTTAGGCGCAACCATTCCAACGGCACTGCGGCCGTCGTATAACTCTGTGGACTGAAATAGCCACCGTCGCCGTAGGTATACCCGAGCAAATTACGGTCATAGGCTTGGAAGGCGGCGGTCATTCCCAGCGACAGGGCTCCGCCGAACGGTCGCGCCACCGTACGGTCGCCGGACACCCGGACCGCAACCGCGTGGTTCGTCTCGACATGGGTGCCCTCCAGTACCGTGGCCCGGATCGACAACGACAGCGATGCATCACGGGTGTAGTGACCCACACGCGCAGCTACGCCAGAATCCGTCACGCCGCCCCACACGCGGCCGGTGGCGGGATCCGTGCGACCGGCAAACGACAACAGGCTGGATGTGAGCGGTCGGCGGAACCATTCGATCGCGGTGTCCAGCGCGCCGATCGTTGGCGCGTAGCGGATGCCACCGATCCAGCGATGCAATGCAAAGCCCAAGGGCGTCGTGCCAAGATCGACCACCCAGTCGCGCTGATGCCACGCCATGCCGAGCGCCAGCCCCGTGGTATGGGTCGAGGCGTCCGCGAACGCCCCCAAGCCACCGACTGCAACGGAACCCAGACCCGTTGCCGACAAAGCATCCGCGGGAACGCTACCCGCATCGAGCGACACGGCTTGCATCATGAACCCGAGCGAGGACTGATTCGGCAAGACGTGACGCCACTCGACCGGGACGGACACGGTCGTAAGTGCGGAAAGCCCAGCGTCTCCCGGTTTATGAGTCCAACTCAATCCGCCAGACCACGTATCCGTCGGAAGCGCCACATCAGCATTCGGCGGGTTCACCGCGAGCCGAGCCACCAACGACTGTACGCCCTCGCTGCGCGCATCGAGCGGAATCCGGTCCACCCAATCGCGCGCGACCTGCCGATCGCCGAGCGATTCCGCCAGCAAAGCGCGTGCAAAAACCGCATCGGGATCTGACGACGCAAGCGCTTCGATCTGGGCCGCCACGCTCGCAGCCGCTGAGCGATCGCCCGCCAAAACCGCCGCGTGACCGGCACGATACATGTCCCAGACGGACGGTGCCGGCGCTGCCGCGCTCACCCCGTCGGGGCGCGCGTCGGGCGTGACCACGGGCTCCTGCGGCGTCTCATCGGTGGCCGCAACGACTGCGTCAGACGCATCGCGTGACACGGGGGCTGCCTCCGTGCGGTGCGCGCTCGTTGAGGCCGTACGCGCCGTCGGCGCCTGTGTGGGCGCGTTCAGCGGCAGAATCGAGGACAGTGAGATCTCCTCGGTATCCGCCGGCGCCGAAGCGAGAGTCGCTAACGCCCGATCCAACGCATCGTTGTAATCCGTCCGACGGACGTCGGCTCTGCCGCGCAAGGGCTCGAGCAATGTCACCGCGGCGCGCGCGGTTGCGGCGTAGCGCGCTAACAATCGTGCCAAGGCCAACGTATACCGGGTATCCGCGGGATGACGATGGCTCAGCTCGGCGAGACCTGCGATGGCGTCCGACCTGCCGTTGGGGGCCGCTGCGAGCAACTCGTAATAATCGATCCCGAGAATCCCGTTCGGCGCGCCGTCGGGATACAACCGTCGTAGCGCCGATCGAATCTCTTGCGTTTGACCGATCTGCGCTTGTCGGTGAATCGAAGCCAACCCCAGACGGTCATTGGTCGTCACGCGCAGTTCGGTCGCGAGGGTGTGGGACTCGCTGCTCTCTGGGAAATCCTTGTTCAAGCGGTCCAGCAGACTGCGCGCCGCGGCGAGATCCGACTGATCCAAATCCAGTTCCGCCAATAGCAACAAATCGTCCGCGCGTACGCTGCGCATGGAGGCCAGTTTGGTGAGCGCTTGACGGGCGAGGTCCGTGCGGTCGCGCGCCATCCAAGCCCGCGCGCTGCCACGCAGATCATCGGCCACCGGATCGTTCGCGAGTAGGCTCGCCAGCGACAACATCAATGTCGGCACGTCACACTCCCGGGCCTTAGGCCACCGTCACCGGCAATCGCATAACGGCCCTCTTCCGCACCGATTGCGAACAACGTCAAGACATCGGCGTAGTAGCGGCTGCCATCCCCCGCCACGAGCGGCCCCGTGTGCAAGGCCCGCAACACTTGGGTGTACCGCGGGCGGTCCACAATCTTCAAGAAGGGTAAGAGCGCTGCAAGGTGCGCGCGTCCTGCCTGACCGCCTGTGGCGCCCGAGCGTGGATCAAACCACTCCGGCAAGGGCCCCGCCCCAACGTTCGTCGCGAAGGGCCGAAGCCGATCCAATGCCTGCCGTCGGGACGGCCCGTCCGGCTGCAGGGCCGTCCACAGATAGACGCGTATGGCTCCATAGGAACCTCGCCCCAGATCATCCGACAACGACCGGTAGCCGTCGCCGACGACGTACTCGGCCCAATCCGGCACGAAGCCCCGACGCACCGTCGCCGCCAGCAGGCGGTCCTGGGCGTCGAGGAGTGGCCGGTACCGTGGGTCCAAGGCAGACAATCGCTGCACGACAAACGATGGGGCGTAACTCGGGTTCACACGAATGTGGCCGTCGTCGGAACGGAACCCGATCGGTCCCGGCAACATCACGGGCTCACGGCCGTCGGGATAGATCACTTCGTCCGACAGGATGCGCTCCGCCACGTGCCGAGCAGCGACGGTGAGCGCGGCATCGTGCCAATGGCGACCGCCTTCCAACAGCGCGTAGGCCAGCCAAAGATCGGCATCCGTGGCCGAATTCGCATCCAGCACCCCCCAATCACCCGCCGCTCGACGACCCCAGCGCCAGGCCGGCAGACGTGTGGCGAGATCCCCGGCGGCAAGATTGTCGCGCACCCAACGCACGATCGCGTCAAACGTCGCTCGATCGTCGGCCACGAGCGCCAAAAACGCCGTGTAGGCCGCGGCTTCGGACACCGTCGGCTGCTCCGACTGCGAACGATCGATCACACGGCCATCCGCCTGCACGTATGCGGCGCGAAACGTATCCCACGCCGGCCAAGGACAGGCGGCCTGTGCCGAGGAGGCTGACACCGCTGCGAGGGCCAGTGTCAGCACAAGCCGACCCATCAACCTCACTCGCCTTGGCTCTCACTCAGTCGGCGCGCTGCTCTGCGGCGCAATGCACTGACCGCGAGGAACGCAAGCACCGACACCAGCACGATGCCGCCAATGATCGCGAAGAGCGGATGCCGCGACACGGCCGCCCACACTCGACCGCCCCAAGGCAAGTCGCCCACGTAGTAGGTCGTACCCCATCGATAACTGTGCAAGGTTTCGCCCCGCACAACCACGACATCCCCTTGGAATGCCAAGGCGCGCGTCTCCAGGGCTTGCGACAGTGCGCTGCGGGCTGCCGTATCGTTGGCTAAGAGAGCCACGACCGATCGCTGGTGGCCGTACGGTGACGCGAACGCTTCCATCACACCCACACTGCCCGCGGCCGACACGGCCACGTCCGCATCCGGCCCCTCGGTGCCTGCGAGCGCTTTACGCAACTGCGGCGTGCCCGCACCGAGCGTCACGCCGAGCGGTGTTGCCGTCGACCCCAAAAGGCCGTCGCTGGTCGCTGCCATCACCAGGATGTCTGCGTCAGCCAAATCGTGATCGGTCGCGGTCGGGCCGACCACGCGGACGCCCGTCGCCGGCACTCCGCTCCAGCGGCCAAACTGCCCCATCAACTGCAGAAACGACTCCACGGCCGCGTTCCCCGTTCCATCCTTCAGGACGATGACCGTCTGGGAGAGATCGGCGAGGCGCGTGAACGGGTATCCGGCATGCGCGAACAACGCAAGGTTGGGTAAGGCGACGTAGTGACGGAAACCCGTCAGATCGATGGTCGAGTCCGGATCAATCGACGATCGCTGCACATCGGGCATGCGCTCACGGCAAGCGCCTTGCACATGAGAATCCATCGCGAAACGCATCGACAGAACGTTGTCCGCGCCAATCTGGACGCCGGGCAAGGCCAGACGCTCGTCCTCGCCCAGCACGGTTGAGGACACCAGCGGCACCATCAATCGCTGCAGGCCGTCAGCTTCCGTGTCCGGCCGTAAATGGATGACGCGCGCCAAGCGATCGTTGATCTCCACCGTCAATGACGAGGCATCCCGCTCAACCGGGGCGGTGTAGCGGAAATGCAGATCGATCGGCAGTCCGGTATCCCGCCAGGCCATCAAATCCGGCGGTAGACGCAAGTTCAGTCGAATGGGATCGGGCGTGCGTCCATGGACTTCGAGTACCTGCGGCGAGTCCACCAGCTCTGCAAAGCGGACGGGACGGTCGGTCCGCAACCACCGCGGCGTGTCGTAGGGCACGCGCGCCCGCGGGGTCACCGTATGCACCTGTGCTTCGGCGCCCGACAACACCGTGTCGCCCAGCACCAACCCAAGTACTGCCGTGCGCAATTCTGCTTCGTCACGCCCCATAAAGAGCAGCAACTTGCCGTGACGCACCCCCGGGTTATCGAGTACCCGCACGGTCGGACCCGTGACATCGGGCAACGCGAGACCGTCCGGCTTCGTTCGATTCGTCGCAAACACCAGTGCGTGCCGCGCCACCGCGTTCACGTCGCGCACCGGAAACTCGGCGCGTCGGTATTCGGCCAACCGGCCGAACCACGAGGCCACGATGCCGGCATCGCGGACGACCTCTAAGGAAGGCGCGTGCGGCAAGACGACCGGTAGCGACAAGGCGTGGGAGTCGCGACGGTCAAAAAACGGGGCAGGCAGAAGCGCAAGATCATTGGCGAGGTCTATCGAGCGCAGCTCGAGCTCGAGTTCGGATCGGTCACTGATCGTTGCCCAGAGCGCCGTGTGGCCTGGGTCTTCGCAGTCCTGCGTGTAGTGCCCCACCAACTGGAGACGCAGGTGATTAAAGTCAGCAAAATACTGCGGGTTGAGCTCCACATCGCGCGAAATCTCATGCCCCGCCGTTTCGCGTGGCAATGGCAATGCGGCCGCCGGCTCACCGTTCAGGCTGATCCGTAAGTGCGACAACTCCGGCAGCATCGACGGCGAGTAACTGTAGCGAAGATGCAAGCGGGCTTGCGTGACCACCTCATCCCCGCGCGACCCGATCGGCAGTTCGGAGTACCCCGCGATCCCACGCAGCTCAATCGGCCCGCTCGAGCCGAGATCTCGCAAGGTCAGGTGCACCGTCCGGCTGGAGGGTGCGTCGGCAGCGGCGGCGTTGGCTTCCCCGCCGAAGAGGCTGATCGCCAGGCTCGCGCCCAGGACGACCCACGATGGGCATTTCTTCACTCGTACACCTCTACATCCATGGAGGAGAAACGTTGCTTATTCTTACCGCAAATCACACCCACAGTAGGCGTAAATCCGCCGAGGGTCGTCCAGTGCCTGAAGCGCGCGCAGTTGCCGCTCCGCCGCCGTATAGGCCCGGACGGCGCCCGTGGGCACGGTTCGCCCCGTCCAACGCGCGATCATTCCTTCACCGCTGGCGTCAAACGCCCGCAGCAGTTTCTGCTTCCAGCTCAGCTCTTTTTCCAACCAGGTGATTGCATACTTATCAGCCGGGAGATTGGCGCGAGCCGCTGCCGCGCGCACGGCGGCGTCCAAGTCGCCCAAATGATCCACCAAGCCACGCTGCTGGGCGTCGGTGCCGATCCACACCCGCCCTTCCGCGATCGCTTCAATGGCAGCCGGGTCTTTCTTGCGGGTCGACGCCACGCGACCGACAAAGTCGTGATACGCGTGTTCCACACCCAACTGCATCACGGTCTTGGTTTCCGTAGTCAGCGCTCGTTCGACGTCCAAACTACCGGCCAGTGGCGACGTCGCCACGCCGTCGCTCGCGACCCCGAGTTTGCCGAGCGTGCGCTCAAACGTCGGCACCATTCCGAACACGCCGATGGAGCCGGTGATCGTCGTCGGGGATGCCCAGATCTCGTCCGCCTCCATCGCGATGTAATACCCGCCGGAGGCGGCAACGCTGGAGAACGACGCGATGACCGGCTTGCCGGCCGCTTTCAGTGCCGCGACTTCCTGACGAATGATCTCGGACGCCAACATACTGCCGCCACCGCTATCAATCCGCAGCACCACCGCTTTGACGTCGTCGTCGAAACGTGCGTCGCGCAGCAACCCCGCGTAGGTGTCGCTGCCGATCGTACCGGGCCCACGCTCGCCCGTCACAATCTCGCCTTGGGCGACCAGCACCGCAACCTCACCGCTGGAATGCCGAACTTGGCGCTCCGACTCCGTCGCATCCACGTACGCATCGGAATCAATCGCATTAAACGAATGCGTCGAGGAATCTTCGCCGACAAGGCCCGCGATCTCTTTGTCAAACTCGAGACGCGTCTTCAGCGCCTCGACGAGACCTTGTTGTTGCGCGAGTTTGGCAGCATCGCCATCCGTGGATTTCATCAGCGCCACGGCATCGTTCACGTAGTGATCGAGCGCGCCATCCTTCAAATGGCGGCGACGCTCGATATCGCTGCGGTAGGTGGCCCACAACGGTTTGATCCAGCCCAAGGTCTGCTCGCGATCCTCCGGTGATTGGTCCTCACGGGTGAACGGCTCCGTGAAGGACTTGTGGGTGCCGACTTTGAACACGTTGACCGTCACGCCGAGCTTGTCGAGTGCGTCGCGGAAATAGAGCCCGTAGGCTGCGTATCCGGTGACGTCGATCAAACCCGCGGGATCCAAGTACGCGTGATCGGCTTGCGCCAACAGGTAATACTGATCTTGGCTCACGTACCGGCCGTGGGCATACACCGGCTTGCCGCTGTGACGAAACGCATCAATGGCATCGGCGACGCTGCGGTATTTGGTCAGTCCACCCCCCGCGAGATTTTCCGTCTCCAACACCAACGCTTGAATACGCGCGTCTTTGGCGGCCGTGCGAATCGCCGCCACGACGTCGCGCAACAAAACTTGTGATTCCGCTTGGCTGCCGGAAACCGCGCGTATCGATTGTCCGAGCGCGTCGTCGCTCGACTGCTCCACCAAACGCCCGTCGAAATGCACAACGAGAGCGGCTTTGGAGGGGACCATGGGCAGCGAATGATGGGATGCCGCCAGAATCACGGCAGCGACCGCCAGCATGAGCACGAGGTGCACACCGCGGCGGACCCCGTCGAGGACTCGCCACACGCGAACGAGCACAGTCTTCATCCTGCCCATCACAGATCCTTCTTCTTCAGCGCGCCGTAGTGACCCGATCACACGGTCCGTGCCCGGCGCAGAATGAAAAAGGGCCAGACGCAGTTACCCACGCTGGCCCCATCGGTCGATCAGCCGCACCCCGCTAAGGGTGCCGCCACTCAGACCTTCTCTTCGATACGCGCCGACTTGCCCGAGCGCTCGCGCAAGTAGTACAGCTTCGCGCGACGGACGTTGCCGCGACGCTTTACGCTGATGCTGCCCAGCGCCTTGCTGTACAACTGGAACACGCGCTCGACGCCTTCGCCGTGCGAAATCTTACGCACGGTGAACGACGAGTTGAGGCCGCGGTTGCTGCGCGCAATCACGACGCCCTCGTAGGCCTGCACGCGCTCGCGCTCGCCTTCCTTGACCTTGACCTCGACGATCACGGTGTCGCCGGGACCGAAGTCCGGAATCTCGCGACCCATCTGGGTCTGCTCAATGGCCTGAATGAACTTGTTCGTCATGACTCGTGTTCCTCTCGATACTTGAGGAGGAGCCCGCGCTCCTCACCCGTCAATTCTCTACCCTCTAGCAGGTCCGGCCGTCGCGTCGCGGTGCGGCCCAGTGCCTGCTGCAGTCGCCATCGCCGTATCGCCGCGTGGTCTCCCCCGCGAAGCACATCCGGCACCCGTCGGCCGCGCCACTCGTCCGGCCGCGTGTAATGCGGCCAGTCTAGAAGCCCGCCGGCTTCTGCAAAGGACTCTTGCAACGCCGATTCGGCATCGTTCAGAACCCCTGGCAGCAACCGCACTGTCGCGTCGATCACCACGAGCGCCGCGAGTTCTCCTCCCGACAGCACGTAATCACCGATCGACAGTTCTTCGTCGATGGTGGTTTCCAGCAACCGCTCATCGACACCTTCGTATCGACCCGCCAGCAGCAAGAAACCCGGCAAGGACGCCAATCGCCGCGCCATCGCCTGATCAAACCGTCGACCTTGCGCCGACAAGTAGATCCGCGGGCTGCCCGGCGGAAGTCGCGCCTCGGCGGCCGCTATTGCGTTCGCCATCGGCTCGGCCTTCAGCACCATGCCCGGACCGCCACCGTACGGTCGATCATCCACGGTTCGGTGGACATCCTGCACATAGGTGCGAGGGTCCTCCGTGCCAACGTGGACAATGCCGCGTTCCAGCGCGCGTCCAACTACACCGATCGCAAGGTGCGCCCGGATCGACTCCGGAAACAACGTTACGACCTCAACGGCCAGCCGGGACGAACCCGCACTCACCGTCAGAACTCCGGATCCCAGTCGACCGTCACCCGCTTGGCTGCCCGATCGCAGTCCATCACGTGTTTGGACACCAGCGGGATCCACCGCTCGCGTCCACCGCCGACGACCACCATGACCGGATTGCCAGGGAACTCCAGCAGGTGGTGGACCACCCCGAGCTCAACCCCTTCCGTCGTCACGGCAGTACAGCCGACGAGATCTTCCCAGTACACCTCGCCCGGCTGCGTCGGCGGTAACGCCGAACGCGGCACAGCGATCTCGCGCGTCCCGTAGTACTGCGCCGCTTCCGGGCTTGAGAGCCCCTCCACCGCCACCACGAGCGTGCGACCGTTTCCATGCCGGCGACCCTCGAGGATCTTTACCGGCTCCCAAGTGCCATCGCGTGCCGCGACGCTCAACTCGGGGTACTTCAGAATGCCTTCCGGCGGGTCCGTGTAGGACTCCACTTTCAGCCATCCTTTCACGCCAAAGGCCGCTCCGAAGCGGCCCATGACGATCATGCGATCAGCGTCCTCGGACACCCGAGGGACCCGATCAGGCGGCAGCCGAGGCTTCCGCCGTCAGCTGCTTGCGGTAATCCTCGAGCAGCGACTCGACACGAGCAGACGCCTTCGCGCCCTTGCCGATCCAGGCGTCGATCTTCGCGACGTCGAGACGGAGCTTCGTTTCCTTACCGCGAGCGATCGGGTTGAAAAAACCGACTTGCTCGAGGCTAGCGCCGCCCTGGCGGCTACGGCTATCCGTCACAACAACGTGGTAGAAGGGATCCTTCTTGCCGCCGCGACGCGTCAGGCGAATGGTGACCATCAGCTGATTACCTACTAAATGCTGCAGAAAAACAGTAAGCGCAACCCCAAGGCCACGCCGGAAAGCCGGTCATTGTACTGATAAGTGACGGATTCCGCTAGGGGTCTTCAACCCCCAAATCCGGGAGGCATCCGACCGCCCAATGTCCGCATCAATCCGCGCATTCCGAGCTTGGAAAACTGCTTCATCATCTGCTGCATTTGCATCTGCTGCTTCATCAGACGATTGACATCCTGGACCTGCAAACCCGAGCCTTTCGCGATGCGTCGCTTGCGGGACGCATCAATCAGATCCGGGTTGCGACGCTCTGCCGGGGTCATGGAATTGATCAGTGCAATCTGCCGGCGGACTTCCTTACCCGCCATTTGTCCGGCATTCGGCGCCTTCGCCGCGGCCGCTAGGCCACCGGGCAATTTGTCGAGCAGGGCGCCGACGCCGCCCATCTGCTCTAGCTGCTGCATCTGATCCCTTAAGTCATTGAAATCAAAGCCCTTGCCCTTCTGAATCTTCTTCGCGAGCTTTTCCGCTTTGTCGCGATCGACCTGCGCTTGGACCTGCTCGACCAACGACAATACGTCGCCCATACCCAAGATTCGGGAGGCGACACGCTCAGGATGGAACGGCTCCAACGCATCGACTTTTTCGCCCATGCCGAGGAACAAAATCGGCCGGCCCGTGACCTGGCGGACCGACAGCGCAGCGCCCCCGCGGGCATCGCCATCCGCCTTGGTCAGAATGACGCCGGTCAGGTCTAACGCCGCATTAAATGCCCGGGCCGCGTTCACCGCGTCCTGACCGGCCATGCTGTCGACCACAAACAGCCGTTCGTGCGCGGCAACGGCGCGATCCACCTCGCGCACCTCGGCCATCATTTCGTCGTCGACATGGAGGCGACCGGCGGTATCGACGATCAAGACGTCGTAGACACCCCGCCGGGCGTGTTCAAGGGCCGCCGTCGCGATCGCCACCGGAGCCGCCCCAGCGTCGACTGGGCGGAAATCGGCACCGACTTGCGCCGCCAACCGCTCCAACTGGGTGATCGCCGCCGGACGGTAGACGTCGACACTGGTCAGCAAGACGCGTTTTTTCTGAGCCAATAACAGCCGCGCCAGTTTGGCCGCCGTCGTCGTTTTACCGGCGCCTTGCAGGCCGGCCAGCAAGATGACCACCGGCGCCGGGTGCCGCAGGTTAAGACCCTGCCCCGGCTCGCCCATGGTTTTCACGAGTTCGTCGTGCAGGATCTTGATGAAGACCTGACCGGGCGTCAGGCTCTGCTGAACTTCCGCCCCGAGCGCGCGGACCTTCACCGAATCGATGAAGGACTTCACCACCGGAACGGCAACGTCCGCCTCAATCAGCGCCATACGCACCTGGCGCAGCGCATCGGCGATGTTCTCCTCGGTCAGGCGACCACGACCCGTGAGGGCATTAATGGCGCCGCTGAGGCGCTCGGTCAGACGATCGAACATGGCATCTCCTTCGTGGCGGCGGATTATAGACCCTTCGACGGCCTCTGCTTCCCGCGCCGCGCCTGCTGTGCAATCATCGTCGGGGATTTAATGGGATACCCGTGTGACCTCGATCCTCCCGCTCCTGCTTTACTTGGCTGCTGGCGCTGTCTTGCTGCGCTCCGTGCGGGCGCACACAGGTGACCGGCCACCGCTCGCGCTGGCGCTGGCCTATCTGGGCGTCCTGATCCACGGATCCATCCTCTTTCGCGCCATCGACGCGCCCCCGGGTCTCGCGTTCGCGATCACCGACAGCGCCTCGCTGGTCGGTTTCGTCATTGCGGTTACGACCAGCGCGATCGCCCTGCAAGGCGGCTTGGCCATACTCCCCGGGCTGTTCTGGACCTTGGCCGGACTGCTCGCCGTCGGCACAGGCCTCATGGCGGGGTTTCACGAAACGCACGGCGAGCAGTGGCAAATCTCGCTGCACATCGCTTGTGCCGCCCTTGCCGCCGGCTGGTTATCGATGTCGGCAGTCATCGTCGCGTGCCTCTACTACCAAAATGCGCGCCTCCGCAGTCGCGCGCCACTGGGCGCACTGGCGCTGCTGCCGCCGGTGGAGACCTTGGAGAAGACACTCTTCCGCGCCTTGGGTGCCGGCTACGTCGTCCTCACCGTGGTCCTCATCACCGGTTCGTTCTTTGTGCACGACCTCGTCGCACAGCACCTCGTGCACAAGGTCGCGCTGGCGGTGATCGCCTGGGGCGTGTTCGGCGTCCTGCTGATCGGGCGCGTTCGTTGGGGTTGGCGTGGTCGTAAAGCACTACGGTTCACGACCGCCGGTTTCGTCATCCTGGCGCTCGCCTATTTCGGCTCGAAATTCGTCTTGGAAAATGTGCTGGGCAGGCACTGGGGCTGAATGAGCCATCACTCTCCCGGCCCGGCACTCGCCGGCCTCATCGTCTCGGTCCTCCTCTCCGCATTTTTTGCCGCGACCGAGACCGCGCTGATGAGCATCAACCGATATCGGTTGCGACATCGAGCGAAGCAAGGCCATGCGGCCGCGCGTCTGACTGAGCGCCTCTTGGCACGACCCGATCGACTCATCGGCGTCGTGCTGCTCGGCAGCACGCTCGCGAACGTCGCCGCCGCGAGCATCGTGACGGTCATGACGCTCAATATGTTTGGGGAGGAATGGTTGGCGGTCGCGAACGGCGGCCTCACGCTCTTGCTGCTCATCGTCTGCGAAGTGGCGCCGAAGACCTACGGCGCACTGCATGCGGAGCGCATCGCGCTGCCCTCCGCGTACCTGTATCGCCCGCTGCAAGTACTGACCTACCCCTTTGTGTGGGTGATCAATGGCATCTCCAACGCCCTGCTGCGCCTCGTCGGCGTGTCCGCAGAAGCGGTTGCCACGCACTCGCTCTCCGCCGACGAACTGCGCACGGTCGTTGCAGAGGCTGGCGCGTTGATCCCGATAAAGCACCAGCAAATGCTCGTGGGGATCCTCGATCTCGAGCGCATCGAGGTCGAGGAAATCATGATTCCCCGTGCCGATATCGTCGGCATTGATTTGGAGGACGATTGGGAGCAAGCGCTGGATCGGCTGCGCGAGTCACCGCACACGCGATTGCCCCTTTACGAAGGCGATCTCGATCATATCGTTGGCATCTTGCACATGAAGAAAGTGGCCGGGCAGTTGGCGCGCGGCGACCTGACGCGCGAGCAATTGATCACGCTCGCCCGCGCACGCGAACCGTACTACATCCCCGAAGGCACGACGCTGACACAGCAACTCGTGGCGTTTCAAGAAAACCATCGTCGTCACGCCTTCGTCGTCGATGAGTACGGCGACGTGATCGGTTTGGTGACCATCGAGGACATCCTCGAAGAGATCGTCGGCGAGTTCACGACGCTACCCCAGGCGCTCAAGCGTGGCGTGCACGCCGACGAGGACGGCAGCTTTGTGATCACCGGGACCACGACGGTGCGCACGTTGAATCGCACACTCGGCCTGTCGTTACCGACGGGCGGACCGCGCACGGTGAGTGGCTTAGTCCTCGAGCATCTCGAAACAATCCCCGAACCCGGCACGTCCTTTCGGCTCGAAGGCCATACGTTCGAAGTTCTGCAGATCGCCGACAACACGATCCGCACGGTCCGCATCCGACCGCGACGCCATTAACCGATCAGGCACCGAGGCTCGGCCGCAGCGTCACGGACAATGCGATGTGACCCACCGCAACGCCGACGGTATTGCGGAGCACCGGCTCGTAGAATGCCTGCAGCGCCTCGGGCACCGGCACACGCAGTTGCCGCAACACCTCACAGACGATAGGCGCGACAACCGCGCCATTGCCGTCCTCCACCTTGATGGCGATCCCAAGCGCGCCCGTGACCATCGGCAAGTGCGCCGTGCGCTCGGCGCGCAAACCCACCGCATAACAACCGTCGGCGCCGACTTTACCGATGAGTCCCCCGGCGAAGGACTGCATCAGCGCCGTGCAAAACCGACCGCTCCCGGCGACCAGTTCCGGGTACTGCGTCATCGCTTGGTACAACCGGGCCAACCGTTGCGTCCGTGGGGTGATGGCACCGGCAGGCGTTCGCGCAGTCGTGTCCGCCGCGTCCGCCAAGACGGCGTACAGCCGTGCCAAGCGCTCGAGCGGCAGCGACGGCGTCGGTAGATTGCACCCGTCGATCGCCCAGTCGATGTCGGAGGACTCCATACCCACCAACGACGCCAAAACAGCACCAACGCGCTGTTGCAGCGGGTGATTGCGCGCTTGGTAGTTCGCGGGCGTCCCGGTGAGCGCGCGCGCCGCGACCGCCATACCGATGTGTTTCCCCGAACAATTGCTGCACAGCGGGCCCGGCACCAGATCGCGGCGTATCCAGTCTCGCGTCACGGCGTCGTTTAACGAAGGGTGGCCACCGCAACACAAATCCGCTTCGTGCAGTCCGGCACGACGAAGCATGCCCGCCGCACGCTCCAGATGCAGAGGCTCCGCGCTGTGGGAGGCGCACAACAACGCCAACTCCGCGGCATCAAAGCCAAAATCATCGCCGTCGGAAGCTTCCAGCACCGCCAGCGCTTGTGCGGGCTTCGCGGTAGATCGGATCCACGTGAGACGGCGCGCATCGCCACTCTCATACAGCAGACGCCCCGCCGCATCGGTGACCGCGATATGTGCGCAATGACGGTTTTCGGCGCGATCGCCACGCATCACCGTGGCGGCAAAACCGTCCGCGCCGACGCCGCCGGCGCGCGACTCAGTCACGCGGCCCGCGCCCGCCAACCGCAGACTCGCGTAAGGCATCGAGCGCTTCGGCGAGGCGTTCGACCCCCACCACCTCTAGACCGTCGATCCCTTTGCGCGGCGCATTGGCGCGCGGAACGATCGCTCGACGAAACCCGTGTTTGGCCGCCTCACGCAGGCGCTCTTCGCCGAAAGGAACGGGTCGTACTTCCCCGGCGAGACCGAGTTCCCCGAAGGACACCAAGTCCTGTGGCAGCGGTCGATCGTCCAGACTTGAAACGGCCGCCAACACCGCCGGCAAATCAGCGGCGGTCTCGCCCAAGTGCACGCCGCCGACGACATTGATAAAGACATCGTGAGCCGAGAGCGCCACGCCGCCGTGGCGATGCAAGACGGCTAACAGCAAGGCCAACCGATTGCTCTCGAATCCCACCGCGACCCGCCGCGTGTTCTGCGCGCGCGCTTCGTCGACCAATGCCTGCACTTCCACCAAGAGTGGGCGTGTGCCTTCGCGTGCCACGGTGACCAGACTGCCGGCCACCGGGGCCGGATGACGGGAGAGAAAGATCGCGGAGGGGTTTTTCACCTCACGCAAGCCCCCTTCCTCCATGGAAAAGACGCCGATCTCATTGGCCGCACCGAAGCGGTTCTTCACGGCCCGAACGACCCGAAACCGGCTGCCGGCATCGCTCTCGAAATACAACACCGTGTCCACGAGGTGCTCGAGCACCCGCGGACCGGCGATCACCCCTTCTTTCGTGACGTGCCCAATTAACAGCACCGCAGTGCCCGATTGTTTGGCGAATTGGACGAAGCGTGCCGCGGACTCGCGCAATTGCGACACCGAGCCGGGACTGGACTCGACCTCCGCCGTGCCCATCGTCTGGATCGAATCGACGACCAGGACGCGCGCCTCACGCGCCCGCGCCGCGCCGATCACCGCCTCGACGTCGGTCTCTGCCAACAAGCCGAGCGGCGCATCGTCCAACCCGAGACGGCGGGCGCGGAGACCGACCTGCCGCAGACTCTCCTCGCCCGTGGCATAGAGGACCGCCGTGTCGCGCGCCAGTGCCGCCGCGGCCTGCAGGAGCAACGTCGATTTGCCGATACCCGGTTCGCCACCGATCAGGGTGACCGAACCGGCGACCAGTCCACCGCCCAGCACACGGTCGAATTCGCCCGATCCCGTCGGCGTACGCGGTGCTTCCGCGGTGGCCACCGAGCCGAGGGTCTCGGCGCCGCCCCCCGCTTCTATAAGGGGTCGTGCGGACGCGCGCGGCGCGCTCTTTGGGGCGGAATGGGCCGACAGCGTGTTCCACGCCTGGCAGGCAGGGCACTGGCCCTGCCACTTTGGGGTGGCATCGCCACAGGCGCTGCAGACATAAACGGTGCGGGTCTTGGTGTTCACGGCAGGATGCTATCAGCCTAGGTCATCACCGGATATGTGGAGCAGGTCGCAAACTGACCTCGGGGTCGTCGATAGACTGCAGTCCGGACTATGTAACACCATTATGTACGCACATCCCCTCTTCAGACCCCTCGCCGCCGCTGCCGCCGCCGTCATCCTGAGCTTCCTGTTGGCGGCTGTATTGGCGCCGGGCGGCTATGCCGCGCTCGAAGGGCTGCCGCTTGGACTACTGCAGCGCGCCGCTAACGCCGACCGCAGCGGCGTGGCCGCCTGGGTGGTCGTGGACGGCGCCGACAAGGATCCCGGGCGCGCCCGCAGCCAGATTGCGCGCGCGATCGATGCGGCGCACGCGGCCGGGGCGCGCGCCATCGTCGTCGCATCCCCGCTCAGCGACCCGGTCGGGAGCGCGGACCTGCGCGCCGCGCGGGCCCTGCTGGACAGCGCAGACGCCGCGGGCGACACCGCGATGCGCACGAAAATCGAGAGCTGGCTCGCCGACCTCGACCACGACGCGGACCTGGAACGCTCGATTCGAAAGGCCGGTAACGTGGCCCTCCTCGCCGCCCCCACCGGCGCCCCGTTGGAGCGCTTCGCGAGCGCGGCGGTCGCGATCGGCACCGAACCGACCGTGAACGCCGACGCTGACGGCGTCTCTCGGCACGCCCGACTCTATCGCACCGACACCGGCCAACCGTCGTTGGCGTTTGCGGCGTGGCTGATTGCCCACCCCAACGGCGTCCAACCGTTCCCGATCAGCGACCCGCAGGCCATGTCGGTCGCGGCCGCGCCGTTGGGCACCCAGGGCGGTCGGTGGCTACCCACGTACGGTCGCAAAGCCGGGACGACCGGCGGTCTGACCCGCATCAACGCGCACGACCTGAGTGCCGAGAGCGCGCGCCTGCACGGCCGACTCGTCGTCATCGGCGGGACAGAGACCACCGTCACGGTCGCCACGGGTGACACGCTCGCGCTGGGCGAAGCGATTGCCCAGCGGCTCGTCAGCCTCGAACAGCACGATTACGCAACGGTCCCGCGTTTGGCCCGCACGTTTACGGCACTTACGTTATTGGCCGCCATCCTGTGGGGCGCCTTGCTGGCGCCGGGTCTGAGGGGCCCGGTTCGGTGGGTCACGGTGGCTGTGATTGTCTTTGGCGCTTGCCTGTTGGAGGTCGGATTACTGGCGGCCTTGCGCGTCTGGATCCCGCTCATGGCGGCGAGCCTTACCGTGCCGCTGGCCACGTTAGCCGCCACCCTCGTACCCGAACGGCCGCGCAGCGTGCCCGCAAGCGGCGCGCCGGTCGTTCCGCTGCCGCCGACATTACCGCGGATCACGCGCCCGCCGCGCCCGCGGCAGGAACCGCCGAAGCGCCCGGATGTACCGGCCGCGGACCCTTTTCTCACCGCGAACATCACCGGGCCCCAGAACGTCAAGCCCGGGCGGAGCAACCCGCCCGTGCCCACGCCGATGCCCAGTGGACCGATGAGTCTGAAGGACATCCAGCGCATCCTGGAGGCGCGCCGCGAGGAACCCAGTCGGGCGGAAGTCGCCGACATGCTGCTCGGGCGTTCGAAACGCCCACCGAAGCCGAAGCTCGGCCGGTACGAAATCGATCGAGAATTGGGCCACGGCGCGATGGGGACGGTCTTTCTGGGTAAAGACCCGACCATCAACCGCACGGTCGCCATCAAGGCGATTCCCATCGTCGAAGAGTTCTCCGAAGCCGATCTTGCGGACGCACGCGATCGATTTTTCCGCGAAGCTGAGATGGCGGGTCGCTTGCAGCACGCGAGCATCGTCACGGTCTATGACGCCGGCGAGGACGGCGGCATCGCCTGGATCGCCATGGAGTACGTGCAAGGCCAGCCGCTGTCGGATTACACCGTCAAAGATCGCCTCTTGCCGGCCCATAAGGTGCTGGAGATTTGTGCGCGTATTGCCGATGCGCTGGATTACGCCCATGCGCAGGCGGTGGTGCACCGTGACATCAAGCCGGCGAACGTGCTCTTCCACGCGGACACGCTGGAAACCAAGATCACGGATTTCGGGATTGCCCGCCTGACCAATTCCAGTTCGACACGCAGCGGCATCGTGCTCGGCACGCCGTCGTTTATGGCGCCCGAGCGCCTCGAGGGACGCGCTGTCACCGGCCGATCGGATCTGTTTGCACTCGGCGTTTCGCTGTATCAGCTATTGGCCGGCGAACTGCCGTTCCGTGCCGAATCCATGGCCGGACTCATGGAAAAAATCATCCATACGCCGCACCCCTCCTTGCGCAGCGTGCGTCCGGACCTGCCGGTCTGCGTCAGCGCCATCGTGGACCGGGCGCTGCAGAAGGATCCGAACGACCGATTCCAAAGCGCGGGCGAGATGGCTCGTTTCCTGCGCGCCTGCGCCAAAGCATGCGCCACGCCACTGAAATGACATGATGAAGACCAAGATCCAGAGCTTTGCCGATACCGATACCGGGCGTGTGCGCGAACACAACGAAGACGCCATCGGGATGGATACCGACATCGGTCTCTACGTCCTCGCGGACGGCATGGGCGGCTATAACGCCGGTGAAGTGGCCAGCGGCATCGCCGTACGCACCATTTTGAATATGCTCCGCGAGTCCTACGCCGCCTACCCGTTGGAAGGGGTCGATCAGCAGACGGGGCTCATGCGTCCGAGCATCATGCTGCGCGACGCGGTCCTGCGTGCGAACAAGATCATCCATCAGACCGCCAAAACCCACGCGCAGTGCGACGGCATGGGCACGACGGTGGTGGCCGCCCTGTTCTACAACGATCACATCGTCACCGCGCATGTTGGGGACTCCCGGTTGTACCGGTTACGCAACGGCAGACTCGAACAGCTGACCGCTGACCATTCCTTGCTCCAAGAACTGGTGGATCGCGGGATTTATTCCCGGGAAGAGGCCGCCCGGGCGACCAGCAAGAACTTCGTGACACGCGCCTTGGGGGTCGAGCCCACCGTCGATGTGGACGTGCAGGAACATCTGGCCTTGCCGACCGACCGGTACCTGATGTGTTCCGATGGCCTCTCGGACATGGTGACGGACGATGAAATCGCCCATCTGGGCGACCATTTTGGGTCGGACCTGCGCTCAATGGGGCAATCATTGGTCATGCGGGCGAACGATCACGGGGGCCGAGACAATATCTCCGTCGTCCTAACGCAAGTCGTCGAGCCTTTTCCCGCGCAGCGCGGCATACTTAACAAAATATCGGGATGGTTCCGCTGACGCGCAGCCGAGGATAGAGGACGATGGCTCGCCTGACCCTTAGCCTGGATGGCCAAACACTCGCCGAGTTCAACATGACTCGGGAGCGCTACACGATCGGTCGATTGGCCGATAACGACATCCGCATCGACAGTGCGGCCGTCAGCGGCCATCACGCGCTGATCATCAATATCCTCAACGACTCGTTCCTCGAGGACTTGAACAGCACCAACGGCACGTATGTCGGGGGTCGATTGGTCCGCAAGCACGCATTGCAGCACGGCGACGTCATTACGATCGGTCACCATCAATTGCGCTTCGTGGATGCCGATGACGCGGATGCCGATCGCGAATCCTTCGAAAAGACCATGGTCTTGGCGCCGTCCGAGGCAGCCGCCGAACAATTGCGACCGAAGAGCGAACCGACCCGTCCCATGACAACGGTCGGGCTCAAGCCGGAACGCGCGAGCACGGCGCACCTGCAGGTGCTCTCAGGCTCGCAGGCCGGTCGTGACTTCGAGGTCGTGAAAGCCGTCACCATGATCGGCCGATCCGGCGTTCAGGTGGCCGCGATCACCCGCCGCGCCGATGGCTACTACCTCATCCACGTGGACAGTCGGCGGGCGAATGACTACCCGCTCGTGAATGGGGCGCCGATCGGCGGTACGGCGCACCGCCTCGCCGACAACGACATCATTACCGTTGCCGGCGTCAAAATGGGCTTTCTGCTGAGCTAAGCGTCTCAGCGCCCGGACGGGCGACCGCCACCGCCGCTGCTACCGCCGGAGGAGCCGCCGGAACCGCCACCGCGACCACCGCGGAAACCACCGCGGCCACCACCGCCGCCCGGACCGCGACCGCCGCCGCCGCGCGACCCGCCGCCGCCCGATCGCGACGAACCACCGCCGCCGCCAGGCGATCGCGCCGGTCCACCACCACCACCACCACCACCACCGCCGCCGCCGCCGCCGCCGCCGCCGCCGCCGCGACGATCGGCCTTGGCATGGCTGCGCGCACGATCTTCGGCTTTCTTGGCACGAATTGCGGCAATGCGTTCTGCCAGCGGAATCTCGAGCTTCGCTTCCGGCTTGGCGTGATAGTCAAAGTCCGGCAACGTGATCCGTGGGATCCGCTTGCCCAAGACTTTCTCGATCGCACCGACGTCACCCTCTTCGTCCCGAGCGACAAACGTAAAGGCATCGCCCACCGCTTCTGCGCGGCCGGTCCGGCCGATGCGATGGATGTAGTCCGCCGGGACGAGTGGCACGTCGAAGTTAACGACATGACCCAGCGCCTCGACGTCGATGCCGCGCGCCGCGATATCGGTGGCCACGAGCACGCGCGTCTTACCGTCCTTGAAGTTCGCCAGCGCCGCCGTGCGTTGCGTCTGCGAGCGATTACCGTGGATACGGTCGGCGGAAATACCACGCTTGGTCAGAAACTCTGCCAACCGATTGGCGCGATGCTTCGTCCGGGTAAAGACCAACACCTCGTTCATCGCGCCACGCTCTAGCAAGGTCGCGAGCAACTCTGACTTCAGTTCCTGCGGCACCGGATACAGCGCCTGGGTGATCGTGCTCGCCGGGCGGGATTCGCGCTCAAGTGCGATGGTTGCCGGATTGTTCAGCAACTCACGCGCGAGCGTCGCGATCGGGCCCGGCATGGTGGCGCTGAAAAACAAGGTTTGCCGCACTTTCGGCACGTGCTTCAAGACACGGCGTATGTCGGGTAAGAAGCCCATGTCGAGCATACGGTCGGCTTCGTCGAGCACGAGCACTTCCAGAGCACTGAAGTCCGCATAATTGCCGGACTGCAAATGATCGAGCAGACGACCCGGGCAGGCGACGATGACGTCAACCCCGCGACGCAATGCCGTTTCCTGCGGGCCCATGCCCACACCGCCGAAAATCGCAGCACCCGTCACGGCGGTGTGTTTGCCAAGATCCTTCATGTCTTCGAGGATCTGAGCGGCCAGTTCGCGCGTCGGGGCGATCACAAGGGCGCGGGTCTTGCCGCGCGGGCGATCCATCAGTCGATTGAGAATCGGCAGCATGAACGCTGCAGTCTTGCCACTGCCGGTGGCGGCGCACGCGAGCAGATCGCGACCGGCCAAGGCCGGCGGGATGGAATCTCCCTGAATCGAGGTGGGGCGCACGTAACCGAGTTCTTCGGTCGCCTTCACGAGGCTTGGGTGCAACTGCAGATCAGCGAAAGTAACGGTCATCAGTAAACCTTAGAAAAACAGGGGCACCCGGCATGAAGCCGGGTGGCGAGGAGCATACAGGGATGTGTCGGGGGACGCGGAACTATCAGACCGCGCGCAACCACCCGTAGCGATCTGGCGAGAGTCCCTGCTGGATGGCCACGAGCGCTGCTCGCAGCCGCAGTGTGTTCGGTCCAACGTCACCCGAACCCACGGTCGTCGTCACACCGCCCTCTCGAACGAGAGTGCCCACGCCCGACAGTACGGCCGCGGTACCCGACAGTGCGGCTTCACCGTCCTTCACCCAATCCAGCATCTCAGCGACGCTAAAGACGCGCTCTTCGATCCGATAGCCCAGATCGGCCGCCATGGTCAGCATCGAGTCACGGGTCACGCCGTGTAAGAACGCCGCGTCGAGACTGCGCGTCAAGATATGCCCGTCCCGAATCAGCAAGAAGTTGGCCGCACCCGTCTCCTGCACTTCGCCACCCGGGGCGAACAGGACTTGATCGGCTTGATAAGACTTCCGCGCTGCCAAGGTCGGGCCGAGTGCGGCTGCGTAATTTCCACCGGTCTTCACAACGCCCAAGTGCGACGCACACCGCGTGGCGTGCTCTTCGACATAGATCTTGAGCGGCCGTACACCACCGGCGAAATAATCCCAGACTGGGCTTGCGAGCACCGCCAACAGCGCTTCCGTGGAGGGCGTGGCCGCGGCCCCGATGTTGGGGGACGTCCCTAAGAGCATCGGCCGCAGGTACAACGCGCCGGGCGCCTCGGGCACCGAGGCGCGATTCTGATCGATGACGCTTAAGACCATCGATTCGAGCAACGCAGGATCGAGATCCGGAAGCACCAAGCTGCGTGCGCTTTGGCACATACGTGCGATGTGACGGTCGAGGCGGAACACGTGCACGCTTCCGTCGGCCCACTTGTACGCTTTGAAGCCTTCGAAACATTCGCTGGCGTAGTGCAAGACGTGCGCGGCCGGGTGTATCTGCAACGGCGCGACCGGGCCGTACTGCGGAACGCTCCACGCACCGTCTCGGTACGTCGCCGTGGCCATGACCGGGGCGAGAATGCTGCCAAACGGTGCAGTCTGCGGGTGGGTGCTCGTCATCGTAGTCATCCTCGGATCAACTGCACGCCACGCGTGCAGACAAACAAGCGTTCGACGACGCCCCGTGGCGGGCACCGGCGCCGTCTCTCAGCGGCCAGTCTATCAAAAGCCGGCCGTCATGCTGCGGTGCGCCGTAAGATCCGCTCCTCAGCGGCGCGCGTTGATAGCGTCCCGCGCGGCCTGCAGTCGATCCTCGACCACCTGCCGATCGGCGGGGGCGTTCCAGTCCGGGTAGGCCCGCACGGATTCGTGGATACGATCGATCCAGGCCGAGAAATAGTCGGCCGCGGCGGCGGAGTGCACCGGGCGGCCCGCCACCGTCACGTAGACAGGACTGGTTGTCGCGTAGGGGTACAGATCGAACACCGGGTAGACCCCACGGTCCGCTGATGCCCGCAAAATGCACCAACCGCTTTCGGACACGGTGACTGTGCCGTCGACATCAGCTTCCTGGCGTCGACCCGTCAGAGGGATCGCGTGGACCACACCGCCCGTACAGACCAGTTCCAAATGATCGAGCGGCACGAGCGATCGCAGGTGCGCGTGGTAAGACACCTTGCCTGCGCGCGCCAGCGAGACCTCGCCGCCGATGGGCTGCCCACCGAGCGTGAAATCCAGCAAAGGCCCATTGCTCGCAAAACTGCGTCCGGCCTTGAGTCCGGCCAACCAGCCTGACACGTCGCGAGCGCCCCCGGAGGTCGCCACAAAGGTGCGGTTCATGCCGACGGGGCCACGCAAGGACGCGAAGTCTGCCATCGCATCCGTGCCGCCGGCAGCCGGAATGCGGTAGCCCAAATCCAACAATTGGTACCACACCCCAGCCGTAATGCGGTGATCGCTAAACCCGAGGATTTCCATGTAGTCCACACGACCCAAGGCCACGTCGACCGGCAGCTCGTTGGTCAGGGGTTCACGCGCATCAAAGGGGTGCACCGGCTCATCAAACGGATGGACATAGCCCACCAGCGCGCCGCCCGCGTGCGCCCGATCGGCCACATCCAGGTTCATCGGCAAAATGCTCGCCGCAGCGGTGTTCGGATAGCCGGCATATCCGGGAATCAGCGTGGTCCGTTGCAGGCCGATGAGGCCCAAGTGACCCCAATAACTCGTGTGGTATTCCTGACCGTGCCAAATCGCGGTCGCATCATCGGAGACCGGATCGAGCCCACGCCCGGAATACGCGATATCGGGGAAGCGCTGCTCTTTATTCACAATCACGGCATGAACGAGGTTGAGGTCTTCCGCCTCCGCCTGGAACTTCAAGTGCGCGGGATCGTTACGGTAAAGACCGGCGTAGTTCATGTGGACGTGCACGTCGCCGGACACCCATCGGCCTCCCGTTGTGTCCAACGACCACGGTCGACCTAACTGCATCACCATTGGCACCGTCGCGCCCGCGCGATCGGACACGTCGAGCTGTGCACTGGCCAGCGGCCGCGTGAACCCTTTCAGCACCTCCACGGTGACGTTGCCGGCGGGCACATCAATCACATCGTCGCCGTGGGAATGAAAGTAGTGCGCCTCAAACGGGCGCTCGGCGCGATCAAACCCATCGTCCGCCGATATCCACGCACCGGCCGGTGCATAGGTTCGTCCCGCGGCGTCGGTCACCGACACACGCGCGGCCACCACTTTGCCTTCGGCATCGCGGATCTTGAGGTGTAAATGCACGACAGGGGCGCGCGTCTGCCGATCGGTGATCTCCAAGCGCCGCTGCGCGCCCGTCGCCGCGTCCTGCAGCCACAACTCAAGCCCTCCGGCACGATTCGAGATAAACGCGATCGTCCGTCCATCGGGCGACCATCGGGCCCCCACAGCGTCGTCGTCTCCGTACGACAAGGGGAAAGCGTCCGCGCCTCCAGCAGCCGGCAACACCCACAACTGATGTGTATTCCGGCCGAGGTACGAGCTGTACAACAACTTGCTGCCGTCCGGTGAAAACTCCGGCCGCGCACGCCAGTTGGTCTCCTCGTAGTGAATCTCCGTCCCGATGGCGCCCGGTTTCGCCTCCATCCGTACGAATCCGCCCGTGCCGTGCACGTGTCCGCGGTTCGACACAAAGACAATGCTGCGCCCGTCCCGCGTCCACGTCGGATTGATGTCGTGGTCATAGGCGCTGTAGTAATAGCGCCGTAGCGGACTCTGAACGTCATCCGTCAACGCGACGGTGTGCTCGAGTCCTGCCGGCGTCAGATCCGCCATATAGAGGTGAAAGTGCCCATTGCGGCCCGTCGACGTCCACACCAAGCGCGTGCCATCTGGGGAAATCTTCGGCTCGACATTCACGGCGCCGGAGTGCGTCAGCAGTGTGGTGACTCCACTCGCCACGTCGAGCCGCGCCAGTTCGAGAGCGTCGTGGCGATAGGTCACGTACACAATGCTGCGACCGTCCGGCGACCAATCGGGCTGGTAGTCATAGCCCGGTCCATCGGTCAATTGGACCGCCGTTGTCGTATCCAACCGTTGGCGCCACAACGAACCCGCCATCGAATAGACGACCTCGCGCGAATCCGGTGAAAACGTGACCGACGAGGGCCCCCCGGTTAACTGGGGTAAGTACATCTCATGGTAGTAGTAGGGGTGTGGCAGATCGATCTGCGTAAACAACGCGCGACGGTCGGCTTCGACCACGGTCGCACACCCGATACCTAAGATCACCCACCACAGACGACCGATATTCCGCGACATGGACTGCCCCTCGAAGTTCCCGGGATCACTATGCGCTGCCCTCCGGGGTTGCACAATCCATCGCGGGCGCGAGCGTAAGCCCACCCCCGCCCCGCGCCGCCGGTGACGGCCGTTCCGATGTCGACCACCGCGTAAGGCGCTCCGGCTGCGGTAGGATCGGTCAATGCGCCGCCTACTACAGCTCGTCGTTCTGATCAGTGCGTGGACCCTATCGGCCCGCGCTGCCACGCCGCTGCACGCGCTCGAGTCCGCCTATGCCGACTGGCGCGATGCCCATCACGCGCTCGACACCCTAGAGGCCGGCAGTCTGCGCACCGTCGATGGGCTGGGGAAGGATGCCTGGCGCAGTCGGCGGGACGCCGCGTTGCGCCGTTTCCACCGCGCACCGCGGCCGGACGGCCTCAACGCGGCGGACCGGCGCGCACTCGAGCTCATGACTCACGACGTCGATGGCGCTACCGAATCGGAGGATCTGCTGGCCCGCGGGGCCGATGACGATAAAGGGTGTGCGCATGCCGAGGCGGCACGCACGGAGCACGACTTGGTCGCGGCGCTCTACGACTGCTTTTCGACGCTCGGCAACCATTTGTCCTTTGAAGGCCAGGTGCTCACCCGCACCGATGGCCTCGAATTGCTGCATGAATTGCCCGAGAGCCCCCGCCGCGAGGCGTTGTTTCGCGCCTATACCCCGCTGTGGACAGCGATCAATGGGACTGACGAACCGGGCAGCCCATACCGACGACTGCTCGCTGCCGTCGCGGCTGAACGTTCTGCCACCGGCGATCGCATCGACGACGCGGCGCGCACCTTAGGGACCGACCGCGCGACGGTCAAAGCGTGGCTCATTGCCGCCCTGCGCGCTTGGTCGACGGCGACCGATCCGACGGAAGTGGAGCCCTGGGATTATTGGGTGGCGCATACGTCGGCGACCCAACCGCTGGATGCGCGCATCACCGCAGCGACAGTGCCGCGCATCGCCGCGGCTTACTTTCACGACCTCGGCGCGGATCTCAGCGGCCGGGATGTGTTGCAAGATCTGGCTGTGCGCCCCCACAAGGCGCCCTTGGCGTACACCGACTTCATCCGTATCGGCCGAATGACGGGCCACGGGTGGCGCCCGGCGCGCGTACGCGTCAGCGCCAACGTGGATCGGGGCGGGCTGTACATCACAAACGAAATTATTCACGAGAATGCGCACGCAGCCCACATGATGGCGCTGCGCACTCGACCGGCCTTCTTTGATCTCGGCGATGCCGTTTTCTACGAGGCCTTCGCCGATGTGCCCGCCTGGAGTGTCGCATCGCCCGATTTTCAGTCCCGATATCTGGGTGTCGCGATGACACCGACAGCGTCCTACGAAGCGCTGTTCGCGGGCATCATGCTGGATGTCGCCTGGGGACTGTTTGAGCTCGAGTTACTCGACGACCCGAGTCAGGATCCCAATGCGTTATGGACCGCGATCACGCACCGCTATCTGCACATCCGAGCGCATCCCGAGTTGTCCTGGTGGGCGCTGCGCGTACAGCTCGTGCACGAGCCCGGCTACATGATCAACTACGGACTCGGCGCCGTACTGACCGCGGATCTGCGGCAGCGCACGCGCGCAGCCATTGGGCCGTTCGATGCGGGGAATCCGCAGTGGTACGCCTTCACCGCGCAGCATTTGCTGCGCGACGGCGAAGCCGCAGACACCGCAGACCTGGTACGTCGCTTCTTAGGCCGGCCCGTTTCGGTCGAGGCACTGCTCGATGCCATGACGGCCATCGGACCCACCACGCTCGCCCATTGAGGGCGCGCAGTGCAGCCATCAGACGGACGCGCGCGATGCTCAACGCAGAGCGCCGCGCGCGACCTTCGATCAGGCGCCGACGACCTCGGTCAAGGTCGCATCCAAAATCGCCACGGCTTCGTCAATTTCGGCCGCTGACACCACCAAGGGCGGCATGAAGCGGACCGTCGACTGACCGCAGGAGAGCAACAACAAGCCGTTGTGGAAGGCACGATCGATCACGCGATCGCAGAGCTCACGAGCCGCCTTACGGCTCACGCGGTCGGTGACGAGTTCCATGCCGATCATGAGGCCCTTACCGCGCACTTCGCCGATCACCTCGTGACGCGTCTGCAATTCGCGCAGCCGCTGCATGAAGTGCTCGCCCATGTGTGCGGCGTTCTCCATCAAACCACCGCTGACGAGCTCGAGGGTCGCCAACGCGGCAGCGCAGCACAACGGATTGCCACCGTAGGTGTTGCCGTGGGCGCCGCGCTTCCACTGCGACATGATGGAGCGTTTCGCCACAACCATGCCGATGGGCAAACCCGAACCGAGACCCTTGGCCAACGTCATGATGTCGGGCGACACCCCCCAATGCTGGGACGCGAACATTTTTCCCGTGCGGCCGATGCCCGACTGCACTTCGTCGAAAATCAGCAAAATGCCGTGCCGGTCACAGAGCGCCCGAAGGCCGGCGAGGAAGCCATCCGGCGGCACGATATAGCCACCCTCCCCCTGTATCGGCTCGACGAGGATCGCGGCGACTTCCGAGGGCGGCACGTTGCTCTGGAAGAGCACGTCTTCCAGGTACGACAAGACCGCAGCGCCCTGATCCGCGCCCGCTAAGAGCGGTCGGAAATTGTTCGGATAGGGAATGTGGGTCACCCCCGGCATGGTCGGGAAGAAGCCCTTCTGTTGCGTGTACTTCGATGCCGTAAACGCCAACGACCCCATGGTACGGCCGTGAAAGCCCCCCAAAAACCCAATAAAGCGCGACCGACCGGTCACGTAGCGCGCCAGTTTTAACGCGCCCTCGACGCTCTCCGTACCGGACTGCGCGAAGAAACTCATCGCCGGCTCACCCATCGGCGCAAGTTCGGCCATGCGCTCGCCGAGACGCACCTGGTGTTCGTGCCAGTAGTCCGACGAGATATGCAGGAAGTTCTGAGCGGCATCGGTCACCGCGGCAACGACACTCGGATGACTGTGCCCGGTGCTGCACACCGCGATCCCAGCCACAAAATCCAAGAAACGATTCCCATCGACATCCCAGACCTCGACGCCGCGTCCGTGTGACATCACAAAGGGGTAATCGCGCGGGTAACTCGGCGAGACGACCGCAGTATCGCGCTCGATCATCGCGCGTGCTTTGGGTCCGGGCAATTCGGTTTTGATGTGTGGGCTGTGCATACGTCGTTTCCTCAGATCGGCAATTTCACCGCGGCAGCGTGCGCTGCGCGGGTACGGGCGTGCAATTCGCGCAGCGCCTCCAGTTCCAGTGACGAAGGGGGCGCGATGACTTCCACCGCTGCCCCGGTGCGCAACGGCCAACCGCACGCAGCGATCGCCTCGTCGACGGTGACGTGGTCGTAGCGCGCCACCAGAACGAACTCATCGGTGGTCGGATCCGGCCGCATCACGCCGTAATCGGTAATGATCGCCTGCGGACCTCGGCCGGGAGCACCGCGTCGCGCCCGCTCGCCACCGCCGTTCAGAAAACCGGCCGACGAGACGAAATCCAGGGAGGGCACGAAACTGCGCGGCGATTGTTTGAGCACGACGAACACTTGCTGCGCGTGCGTCGCGATTTCCGGCGCACCCCCAGCGCCCGGTAATCGCGTTTTCGGCTGATCGTAGGGGCCAATGACTGTGCTGTTTAAATTGCCGTATCGGTCCACTTGGGCAGCCCCAAGAAAGCCCACGTCGATGCGGCCGCTCTGGAGCCAATAGGCAAAAATCTCGGGCAACGGCACCACGCAGGTGGCGGTCTCGGCCAGTTCGCCGTCGCCAATCGACAGCGGCAACACGTCCGGCCGCGTGCCGATGGTCCCTGACTCGTAGATCAAAACGATATCCGGCGCGTGCAGTAGCCGGGCCAAATTAGCGGCTGCCGAGGGCAGGCCGATACCGACGAAACAGACGGCCCGATCCCACAGCATGCGCGCCGCCGTCACCGTCATCATCTCGTCCGCCGTCCAGTCGCGGCCGTTCATAGAGCAACCCCGTCCGCACGCAACGCTGCGACGAAGGCGGCGTGGTCTTTTGAGCCTAGGACATAGCGCGCGATCCACGCGGTGAACCGCTCGCGATCACGCGCGATCTCATCCCACGCGATGTAGAACGCATTGTCGCGCGCGTAGTACCCACGCGCGTAGGAGGGCCATGCGCCGCCCGGCACACAGGCCACGGCCGACACCACCCACGACGGCAGCACCACACTGTTCATCGGCGCATCGAGCGTATCCACCAATTCCTCGACCGTCACAACCAGACGCTTCGCGGCGAGCGCCGCTTCTTTTTGCGCGCCGACGATGCCGTGGATCAGCACGTTACCCTCGCGATCGGCCTGTTGCGCATGCAGAATGGTCACATCGGGAGTGAGTGAGGGCACGGTCGTGATCTTCTCACCGGTGTAAGGACACTCGACCGAACGGATGGTCGTATTGACCTTCGCAAGATCCGTACCGAAATAGCCTTTGAGCAATCCGAAGGGCAAGCGGCTGGCACCGGCAACATAGGCGGCGGCCATACCCGCGTGCGAGTGCTCGTTCACGGCGAGCGGTACCGGCCAGCCCTTCTCGATCGCGTCGCGCACGCGGTGCGCCGACCCAACACCCGGGTTGCCGCCCCAAGAGAACGTCAGGCGATCCGCGCATCCTGCGCCGATCATCTGGTCGTAAATGAGGTCTGGCGTCATACGAATCAGGTGCAGATGCCGACGCTGTTGGCGAATGATCTCGTGGCCGGCGGCAAAAGGGATCAAATGGGTGAAGCCTTCGAGGGCAACGGCATCGCCGTCACGCACGTGTTCCTCGATCGCCTCACGCAGAGTCAACGACGGCAGCATTTATTCCACCACCGTCTGCGACTGCTCACGCAAATATTGGGGCAAGTAATAGAACGAGCCGATCGCCTTTCCGGTGGAGGTCGAACCCTTCCAGCCCGCGAACGCCTGATATCCGGGCCACGCACCCGTCGTCGCACCTTGCGGACGATTGACGTACACGGTGCCCGCTTCAATGTGCTCGAGGAAATAATCGACGTCCGCCTTCGAACCGTAGACGCCGGCGGTGAGTCCCAGGGGTGAGGCGTTCGCCAACGCGACGCCCTCCTCGACCCCGGACACCCGACAGACCATCAGGATCGGCAAGAACATCTCTTCCGCGTACAGCGGATGCGACGAGGGCGCCAGCGCAACGGTCGGGGCCACATAACAGCCGTGCGCCAAGGCGCCGTCCGTCAATCGGCGGCCGCCGGTGAGGATAGTTCCGCCATCGGACGCGAGGCGGTGTGCGTATGCTTCGTACTTCTGGACGGCGCGCGGCGAAATCACCGGACCGAGCCAATGTTCGCGCTGCGTCGGATCACCCACGACGATCGCCTCGGCCGCTCTGACCAGACGGTCGATCAGATCATCGGCAACGGCGTCGGCGACATAAACGCGCGATGCAGCCGAGCACTTTTGTCCACCGAGGCCAAAGGCCGAACGCGCGATGCCCGTGGCAGCGCGATCCAGGTCCGCCTCGGCCGTCACGATGACCGCATTCTTCCCACCCATCTCAGCGATACACGGACGCACCCAAGCACCGCCTGCCATGCGCCGACTCAGGTCCATACCGACGCTGTACGAACCGGTGAACGTCACCCCGGCGATCCGTGGATCATCGACGAGCGCGTTCCCGACCACATCACCGCTGCCCGCCACCGCGTTGAACACGCCAGCGGGATAACCGGCATCGCGCATCAAGTCGGCGAGCAAGCGCACGGCCCACGGGGTATCACTGGCCCCCTTCACCACGACCGTATTGCCGGTGACCAAGGCGGCAGCCGTGGGTCCGGCGGCCAGAGCGAGCGGAAAATTGAACGGCGCAATAACAGCCCACACACCGTGGGGTTTGAGCACACTGCGATTGTGCGAGCGCCAGTCCGTCAGAGGATCGTCGGGCAAAGCCCGGTCGTAATAGCCTGAGCGGACGTACTCATCGGCATAGCCGCGGAAGAAATCGGCGACTTCAGCGGCTTCGGCCAAGGCTTCCAAACGGTTCTTGCCAACTTCCAACGCCAAGGCTGCCGCAAGGTCATAGACCCGCTCGTCGATCAGATCGGCCACCCGGTACGACAAACGGACGCGCTCCGCGGCTTCGCAAGCCCGCCAGGCCGGATACGCCGCCGCCGCTGCCGCGACCGCGGCATGCACGTGGTTGGCATCGGCCGTGGCGAAATCGCCAAGGTGGCTACCGTCGATCGGTGAGCACTTACGAATGCAGCCGCTACCCTCAACGTCCGCCCCATTGATGTACAGCGAATGGGCTGCGCCCAAGGACCGCCGCAGGGTTGCCACCGACGCCTCAAAGCGCTCGTGCATTTCGGCCGGCGGATTAAACATCGTGGAATACGTCAGCTTGAAACTCATGACCAGTCGAACTCCGCCAGCAAGCGATCGATCAGATCGATCGCGTCGTTAAGATCGCGCTCCGCAATGACGAGCGGTGGCGCCAGAATAATCAGATTACCACGCACGGCGAGGGACACCCCCAGCTCGAGCGCGCGGGCGACCAATCCGCGCAACGATGCACTGACGCCGGGCCAAGGCACGTGCAACGCACGACTGTCGCGATCGCGAACCAATTCAATCACCGCGAACAAGCCGTCGCCGCCACGCACATCGCCGATGACCGTGTGCCGCTGCGCCAGCTCGCGCAGGCGCTCGAACATCGCTCGACCCAGCGACCGCGATCGTTCGATCAACTGACCATCGGCATACGCGGCCAACGCCGCGACGCCCGCCGCGCAGGCCAGCGGATGACCGCAGTAGGTCAATCCCGTGTAGAGCATCTCGTGCTCCAATCGTTCGGCCACTTCCGCCGACAGGACGACCGCACCGAGTGGGACGTGCGCGCCGGTCAAACCCTTCGCCAGCGTCATGAGGTCGGGCCTGCCCGCCTCGCCATGTCGCTGCCAGGCAAACCATTCACCGCAGCGACCGAACCCGCTCATCACTTCGTCGGCGATCAAATACACACCGCGCTGCCGCGTCTCAGCGCGTAACTGCGGCCAATAATTGGGTGGCGCCACAATACCGTTGGTGCCCGCGTTCGGCTCCATGAGTACCGCGGCGACATCGGCCGCACCGTGCGCATCGATCGCCTCGGCAACGGCGCGTGCCGCAGCATCGCCGCAATCCGCCGGTGCGGTGGTCCCGAATGGACACCGGTAGCTGTAGGGCGGCGGCACGCGCAGCACCCCGAACGCGTCGGGATCCACCTGCGCTTGCGTCCGACTGTCGCCGGACAGGGCCATGGTTGCGTAGGAGGCCCCGTGATAAGAACGCTCACGGGCGATGACACGACCCCGCGGCAAGCCGCGGGCTTGCCGGGCGAATTTCACCGCATGCTCGTTCGCATCGGCCCCACCCAACGTGAAATACACCCGCCCGCCGTCGAAACCGGAGCGCTCCAACAGGCCGCGCGCAAGGGCCGCCCGAGGCTCTGCGCCCCACGCGGCCGTGACAAAGCACAATTGCTCCGCTTGGCGCTGTATGGCGGCGACGACGGCCGGGTGCTGATGGCCGAGATTCATGCACTCGGCCAGACTGCTGAGATCGAGGTAGCGTTGCCCGTTATCGGCAATAAAGTGCGCCCCTTCACCCGCGACGATCGTCGGCGCATTCCAGTCGGCCTGGACGCACCAGCTGTGCAGCACGTCGTCGCGTTCGTTGGTCATGATGCGCTAAGCAGCCCCCGGGAAAATGACCCCCATTGTCCCGTGCCGCCTCGGCACACTCAAGTCGGTTCTCACCGCAATCGTTGGCAGCCGTGGTCTAGGTCGGCCGCCACGCCAACAGCACCGACACAATCTCGTCTAACGTCGCCATGAGCGCAGCCGCTCGAGGCGGAGACCACGACGTGGATCCGGCGTCGAGGTAGGTCAGCTGACCGATCTCCAGTTGGACGGCGTGCACGGGACCCGCGCTCTGACCGTAGTGCCGCGTGATATGGCCGCCTTTGAAGCGGCCATTCAGGACCGCGCTGAAGGGGCTTTGCGACGCCACCGCGTACACCGCCTCCCCTAGCCCCGCGCCGCAACTGCGGCCGTCATTGGTCCCGATGTTGAGATCCGGCAGTCGGCCCGGGAAGAGACGCGGCACCTCGCTCTCGATGGAATGCGCATCCAGCAACACCGCGTAGCCGTGTCGCGCGACCGTGAGATCCAGCAGTTGCTGTAAGCGCGCGTGGTACGGCGCCCAATACGTCTCCCGGCGACGCTGTATCTCCGTCGCAGTGGGCGCCGCCGTCGCGTACAACGACTCACCCGCAAAGGTCGCCGACGGGCATAAACCCGTCGACACTTGCCCTGGGTAGAGCGCTGCATCATCCGGTGGACGATTAAGGTCTACCACATATCGCGAACAGGTCGGCTCCACCCAGCTGACACCGAGCGCCTGCGCGAACGCATACAGCTTCTCGACATGCCAATCGGTGTCCGGCACATCGAGCGCGCGAGGCGTCATCCCGGCGGCGATCTCCGCCGGGATGTGAGTGCCTACGTGCGGGAAGCTGATGACCAGCGGCGCCGCGCCCTCGATGGAACGGATCATCGGCCGAGCATCGGCAAGTCAAGCCCCTGCTCGCGCGCGCAGTCGATCGCGATCTCGTACCCGGCATCCGCGTGACGCATGACGCCCGTACCCGGATCGTTCCACAGGACGCGACCCACGCGCCGCGACGCGGCTTCGGTCCCGTCGCACACGATCACGACACCGGAGTGCTGCGAGAAGCCCATGCCCACGCCACCGCCGTGATGCAGCGACACCCACGTCGCGCCACCGGCCGTATTGAGCATCGCGTTCAGCAGTGGCCAGTCCGACACTGCATCGGATCCGTCCTGCATCGCTTCGGTTTCGCGATTCGGGCTCGCCACCGACCCGGAGTCGAGATGGTCGCGGCCGATGACAATCGGGCCCTTGAGTTCGCCGTTGGCGACCATTTCGTTGAATGCCAACCCGAGGCGGTGACGCTGACCGAGTCCAACCCAGCAGATGCGCGCCGGCAAGCCTTGGAACTTGATGCGCTTACCTGCCATATCCAACCAACGGTGCAGATGCGGATCGTCCGGAATCAGTTCTTTGACCTTTGCGTCGGTCTTCGCGATGTCTTCCGGATCGCCCGACAGTGCCACCCAACGGAAGGGGCCGATGCCGCGACAGAACAGCGGACGTATATACGCCGGTACAAAGCCCGGGAACGCGAAGGCATCCTGACAACCTTCTTCGAGCGCAACCTGGCGGATGTTGTTGCCGTAATCGACCGTCGGTATTCCCATGCGGTGGAATGCGAGGAGTGCCTCCACGTGGACGCGCATCGACGCGCGGGCCGCCCGCTTGACCGCGTCCGGATCCGACACGCGCTGCGCTTCCCACTGCTCGACGCTCCAACCGATCGGGAGATATCCGTTCACCGGGTCGTGCGCCGAGGTTTGGTCGGTCACGGCATCGGGACGCACACCCCGACGCAGCAATTCCGGCAGGATTTCAGCGGCGTTACCGCACAGGGCGACGGAAATCGCCTGCTTCTCTTGCGTGGCCTTGGCGATGATCGCCAGTGCGTCATCGAGGTCCTTCGCTTCGACATCGATATAGCCGGTGCGTAGCCGCATCGCGATACGGCTCTTCTGGCACTCAATCGCCAACATGCAGGCACCCGCCATCGTGGCGGCCAGCGGTTGCGCACCGCCCATGCCACCGAGGCCGGCGGTCAGAATCCACTTGCCACTGAGATCGCCACCAAAGTGCTGGCGTCCCATCTCAGCGAAGGTCTCGTACGTGCCCTGCACAATGCCCTGGCTACCGATGTAGATCCAGGAACCGGCCGTCATCTGGCCGTACATCATGAGGCCTTTACGGTCGAGTTCGTTGAAGTGCTCCCAGTTCGCCCAATGGGGCACGAGATTCGAATTGGCAATCAGGACGCGTGGCGCGTCTTCGTGGGTGGGAAACACACCGACCGGCTTTCCCGACTGCACGAGCAACGTTTCATCGTCGCGAAGGCGTTTGAGGACTTCGACAATCTTGTCAAAGCATTCCCAGTTACGCGCAGCACGACCGATACCGCCGTACACAACCAGTTCGTCGGGACGTTCTGCAACGTCCGGGTCCAGGTTGTTGTGCAGCATTCGCAGCGCCGCTTCCGTCAGCCACGAGCGGGCTTCGAGCGTCGTTCCGGTGCGGGCGCGCAGTACGCGGGTGGGATCCTTGCGGCTAGCAGTCATGTCAGTGATCTCCGTGTGGATACAAGTACTCAAAATCAGACGTCGTAAACGCCGCGCAGCTCAAACCGGCTGCCAGCGTGATGAAGACGGGCAAACGACGCGGGCTGGCCGCGCGACCACGTGGTCCGCTCGATGAGCAGCACGGGCGAACCGAGTGGTACGCCGAGCAGGTCATCGATCCGCGGCTCGGCACCGATCGCTCGCACCACGTGCTCGACGCGCTCGAGCGGCGCGACGGACATGAGATGTTCGTTCGGTGTCGTGGTCGCAAAATCGATGGATAGGTAATCCGGCGCCACCGCAGGATTGACCCACCGGTCCTCGACCTCGAGCGGGCGATCATTTTCGAGGTGCAGAATGACACTGTGAAACAGCCGCTGCGGCGCGCCCGCGCCGAAGTGCTGCGCGACCTCCGGCGGCGCCGCGGTCGCCTCGACCTGCACCGGCACCGCGCGATGCACATGGCCGCGCGATTGGATGTCAGCGGCCACATTGCGTATCTCCAACGGCTGGCTCGCGGCCGGCAAATCCGCCACGTAAGTGCCGCGTCCGGGTTCCCGCGACAAGACACCGGCGACCTCGAGTTCGCGTAACGCACGATTGACCGTCATGCGCGAAACGCCGAGCTCGCGGACAAACTCGTTCTCGGACAGCACCCGCGCGCCCGGACGCCATTCGCCGGCGCGAATGCGTTCCGTGACGTAGTCCTTGACGCGTTCGTAGAGCGGTTGCGCGCTCATGCCACGCCCACCGCCTTCAAGTGCGCGAGACTGGAGCGGTAGGCGGTCTCGATGGCGCTGCGCGCCCGATGACGTCCGCTTTCGACGACCTGCTCGCCGCCGACCCAGACATCCGAGACCGCACCGGGACGCGGCGCGAAGACGAATGCGTCGACCAGTGCCGCCGGCATCGTGCCCGCGTACTCGACGCGATCCGTGTCAATCCGCACAAAATCCGCCGGTGCGCCTGCGACCAAGCCCGCGGCGGGATAGCCGAGCGCGCGCGCGCCACCGGTCACGGCCGCGTTCCAGAGCGCCGTGCCGACGTGCGGTTCTCGCGCATCGGTCGACAGGACGCGGCGTTGCCGCAGCAGGCGAAGGTTGTACTCGGCCGCACGCAACTCCTCGCGCGGATCGACCGAGACGTGGCTGTCCGAGCCGATCCCAAACGCGCCACCCAAGGCCAGGTACTCGTCCAGCGGGAATACGCCGTCGCCGAGGTTTCCCTCGGTGGTCGGACACAGACCCACAACGGCGCCCGACTGCGCCATCCCCGCAAGTTCGGCGGGTGTCACATGGGTCGCATGAACAAGACACCACCCAGCATCCACGCGGCCGGTCTCCAGCAACCACTCCACCGGTCGACGACCGGTCGACGCCAAGCAATCGGCGACCTCGCGTTGCTGTTCGGCGATGTGGATGTGGACGGGCAACGGTTGGGGGCGATCGCGGACCGCGTGTACCACTTCGGCGAGGGCATCCGCCGGCACCGCACGCAAACTGTGCAGGGCAATACCGGTGGTCTGACGATGATCGTCCTCGGCCGCGAGCGCTTGCACTAAGGCCAAAAACTCCGGCGTGTCGTGATGGAATCGCCGTTGCGCCTCCGCCAGGGGACGACCGTCGAAATTCCCTTGTTGGTACAGCGTCGGCAGTAACAGCTGGCGGATCGCGGTCGTCCGCGCGGCGACTCGGACGGCCTCGGCGAGTCGCGCCTTCGCGGGATAGCGAGAGCCGTCGGCGGCGTGATGCACGTAGTGGAATTCGGCCACGCTCGTGTAACCCGCCTCGAGCATTTCCGCGTAAAGCAAACTGGCGATCGCCTCAACGTCCTCGGGCCGTAAATGCTCGACGAAGCGATACATCACATCGCGCCAACCCCAGAACGAGCCTTCCGCGCTCGCTTGTACTTCGGCGGAGCCGGCCATCGCACGCTGAAACGCGTGGCTGTGCAGGTTCGGCATCCCCGGCAAGACGAGACCTGCTCGACTCGGTCCATCGCTGTTCACCGCCGGGCGCACGGCCTGAAAGCGGCCATCCGCCGCAATTTCCAGCGTGACGTCTTCGACGATCCCCTCGGGCAACAGCGCGCGCTCGAATCGCAGGTGCATGACGACTCCGTACCTGTATATACAGGTTTGTTTGGCGCATAATACCCGCCTTCAGATTCCATGCAAGGGGGGCCCCATGTGGGACCAGCTCTGGATCGATGTGACCCTAGCGACGGCAGCGCCGGACGGGGACGGTTTTGGGCTCATTGCGGACGGGGCGATCGCGCTGTGCGGCGAGCACATTGCGTGGGTGGGGTCGGCCGCTGATCTGCCGGTGGTTCTGCCCGAAGGTTGCCGCGTACACCGGGGCGGTGGGCGACTGCTCACCCCGGGCCTCGTCGACTGCCACACACACCTCGTCTTCGGCGGCGAACGATCGCTTGAGTTTGATCTGCGCGCACAAGGCGTCGATTACGCGACGATTGCGTCGCGTGGAGGCGGCATCCGCTCAACGGTCGCACTGACCCGCTCGCTGTCGGCCGACGCATTAGCCGACGTCGCATTACCCCGCGCGCGAGCGTTGTTGGCGGATGGTGTCACCACCATCGAAGTGAAGTCGGGCTATGGCCTCGATACCGAGTCGGAATTGAAGATGCTGGAGGCGGCCCGCTGCGTCGGCGAACGGCTCGACGTTGCGATCGAACCGACATTACTGGCGTTGCACGCCCTGCCCTCCGAACGCAGTCAGGAGCGTGCGCGGTACATTGATGAGGTGGTTCAGGAACTACTGCCTGCCGCCGCTGAGCGCCGCCTCGCGCGCGCGGTAGACGTATTTTGTGAGCGCATCGCGTTCACCCGTGACGAGTGCGCTCGGGTACTCGGCGCCGCGAAGGAGCTTGGATTCGCGGTCAAAGTCCACGCAGACCAACTCACGGACGGCGGCGGCGCTGCCCTCGCCGCCGAGTTCGGTGCGCTGTCAGCGGATCACATCGAGTACACCGGCGAAGCGGGTGTGGAAGCGTTGGCACGCAGCGGTACCGTTGCGGTCGTGCTTCCCGGCGCCTTCTTGATGCTCGGTGAGACGCAACGCCCACCCATTGCCGCCTTACGCGCCGCGGGCGTACCGATTGCCATCGCCACCGACCTCAATCCGGGCAGCTCGCCCCTCAACTCGCTGACGCTCGCCACCACGCTAGCCCGCGCGCAGTTCGGCCTGACCGCCGCCGAAGGCTTTCACGGCGTCACCGTCCACGGGGCACGAGCGCTTGGCCTGAACGACCGTGGCCGCTTGGCAGCCGGACTGCGCGCCGACTTCGCGCTCTGGGACGTGGCTCACCCGCGGGAACTGGGCTACTGGCTGGGCCGACCGAATTGTGCGTCGGTGGTCCGGAGTGGCCGCGTGGTGGCAACCCGTCACGAGGCGTGCTGAAGTAGCATCCGCGCTGGCTTTTGAGGTGATGGATGATGACCCGTACGCTGCGTCTGGATTTCTCGAGCGACAACATCGCCGGCATCGACCCGGTCATCTTGGAGAGCATTGCTGCCGCCAATGCGGGCACGGTGCACTCCTACGGCGCCGATCCGCATACCGACGGCTTGCAGGTGCAGATGGATGCTCTCTTCGGTCGAGCGGTAACGGTACTGCCCGTCGCCACCGGAACCGCAGCGAATGCCATCGCGCTCGCCACTCTCGCCAAGCCCTACCAGGGCATCTATTGCCCGATGACCGGTCACGTGAACACGGATGAGTGCGGCGCGCCCGAGTTTTACAGCGGCGGCAAATTGCTCGGACTGCCGACCCCGGACGGGAAACTCGTCCCCGGTCAGGTGCGCGAGGCCGTGGCGTTCGCCCGTTCCATGGGCGTGCATCACGTGGACCCGGCGGCTGTATCGATTTCGCAGGCAACAGAATGGGGCACGATTTACACCCCGGACGAGGTACGCGCGCTCGCCGATGAGGCACACGATCTCGGCCTCAAACTCCATATGGACGGGGCGCGTTTTGCCAACGCCGTGGCCACGCTCGGGTGCTCGGCCGCCCAGATCACGTGGCAGGCCGGCGTCGACGTGCTGTCCTTTGGGGCGACGAAGAACGGTGCGTTGGCCGCCGAGGCCATCGTGGCGTTCGACACAACATTGGCACGCGATCTTGAATTCCGCCGCAAGCGGGGGGGCCACCTCTGGTCCAAATTACGTTTTCTCAGCGCGCAACTGTTGGCCTACGTCGCAGACGACCGATGGCTGCACAACGGCCGCGCGGCAAACGCGGTCGCCGCTCGCTTGGCAGAGGGCCTCGCAGCACTGCCGGGCGTCCAGATCTTGATGCCCGTTCAAGCCAATGAAGTGTTCGTTGCGATGCCACCGGCGTTGGTGTCACGCCTGCGGGCGGCCGGCTACGAGTTCTATGACTGGCCGGCACCCGCGGGCGTCACCGATCCCGTCGTTCGCCTCGTCGCCGCCTACGACATGCGACTGGAAGACGCCGAGGGATTTTTGGCCGCTGCCCGTCCCTGACTAGGGGATCGTGAGCCGCCCGTAACGCCGTAACACATCCTGCAGCGCGGCATGGGGGATGGCGAGTGCGTAGTGCCCATCCTGTCCCTTGAGGTCGGTCGCGGCCACCATCGCGTTAATGATGGCTTCTTCGGTGCTCTCGACCGTGCCGATGAATACGGGATCGAGATCATCATTACCGATAAAGCGAGCGACATTCTCCGTCGCACCTTTGACGCCATCCGCATTCGCGGTGGAGAACGCCACAAAGATATCGCCGGACCCGTTGCCCGAATACGATCCGTTGCGAGCAAGGCCAAGGGACGCGCGACGTGCGAGGCGTTTCAGTTGGTGCGGCAATAGCGGCGCATCGGTCGCTACGACGATGATGATGGAACCGGTCTCAAGATCGTGCGCATCTTCGGAATACACACGATGCTCGCGCAGGTGCTGCCCGACAGGCACGCCCGCAATCCGCAACGTGTCGCGCATGCCGTAATTGGCCTGCACCAAGACTCCAACCGTATAGGTCGACTTTCCGACGGTCACGCGGCGCGACGCCGTCCCGATGCCACACTTAAACTCGTGACAAATCATGCCGGTGCCGCCGCCCACGTTCCCTTCGGCAACGGCTCCGCTGCGTGCCGATGCGATGGCGTTGTCGACGTGTTCGGCGCGGACGTGGAAGCCATTAATGTCATTCAGGTAGCCATCCCACGTCTCGGCTACCACCGGCAGCGACCACCAGTAGCCAGAGTTGTCCGCATCGCCGTGACGAACGCGCCAAGCGATCGCGGCATCCCTCACCACCCCCACACTGTGGGTGTTCGTGAGCAGGACCGGGCCTTCGAGCATCCCTGACTCTTCAAGCCAGGTGGTGCCGGTCATCTCCCCGTTGCCATTCAAACTGAACCAAGCCGCGAAACTCGGCAGAGAGTCAGTTTTATCGCCGCGTGGCAGAACTGCCGTTACGCCGGTGCGAATTTGATGCTTGGAATCGGTCTCACCGATCAGTGTGGTATGACCAACCGTCACGCCCGCCACATCGGTGATGGCATTGTACGGCCCCGGTTGCCCGTCGAAGGGGATACCGAGGTCGCGTGCGCGCGGTCCCGCCGCGGCCAAAGTGGTGTAGAGGCACGCCGCTAGCAGGAGTCCAAAACGCATATTAGACCTCGATAGTGGGAGTCGGTGTTCCGTCGGGAGGTAGCAGGTCGGCGAGTTCCGCTCGCGTTAAATTACGCCAACGGCCGTGCCCCAGACCTTCAAGTTGAATGTTGCAGAACCGAACGCGAACCAGGCGACGGACCGTGTAGCCAAATGCATCGCACATCCGCCGAATCTGGCGATTCAGCCCTTGCGTCAAAATGATTCGGAACACGTTTTTCGAGACGCGGGTACAAACGCAGGGCGCCGTCACCGTGTCGAGTATCGCGACGCCCTTCGACATGGCGTCAATGAATTCATCCGTGACCGGACGATCAACCGTCACCACATACTCTTTCTCGTGGTGATGTTCGCGTCGCAGCAACCGGTTGACGATGTCACCGTCATTGGTGAGCAAAATCAGACCCTCGGAGTCTTTATCCAGTCGGCCGATCGGGAATACGCGTTCTGTATGCGCAACAAAATCCACGATGTTGTGATGAACACTACGGTTGGTTGTGCATTCAATACCGACCGGCTTGTGCAAGGCGATATAGACGTGCCGAGTGGGCGCACCCACCTCCTCACCGTCTACGCACACCCGATCATCGGGCCGGATACGCGTGCCCAGCGTCGCAACGGCGCCATTGACGGTGATTCGCCCAGATTCCACCCAGGCGTCGGCCTCACGACGCGAGCACAGGCCTCGTTCGCTCAGGTACTTGTTGATCCGCAATGCGGTGTCGTCACTCAACGGAATGGACCTTCGCCGTAAGAGTCGGCTGCCAGATTTTCAAAGCGTGTGTACTCACCCAAGAAGGTCAGGTGCACCTCGCCGGTCGGACCGTTACGCTGCTTGGTGATGATGATGTCAGCGATCCCTTTACGCGGGGTGGAAGGTTCGTAGACCTCTTCTCGATAGATCATCAAGATGAGATCAGCATCCTGCTCAATCGCACCCGAGTTATGCGTCACGATTCCATCAGCCAACCAGGATGCGGGACCCGGAACGGTCAGGTCGTAGACGTCTTCAGACCCGGCCGGCACGACTCCCGCGCAAAGATCCCAGTCGATGGTAGTCGGTTCGCCGTCTGACACCGGGAAAACAGCGACCGAATCGCCGATAGACAATGCCGACACGGTGCGCCATCCGGTCGACGTGAAGATCCGATGTTCCGCCGTTGCCCTGAGCGATCGCCCACTGGCCAAGCGCACATCAAACACCGGCTTCGTGCCAACCTTCCAAACCAAATCGGTTGCCGCCGCAACCAGTTTCTGCTTCTCGTCCATTGCCCAAACGGTTGGCGTTTGACCAACAAGGTCCCGGATCGGCACTCGGCTACCGTTCGTCAAGCAGACTAGAGTATCGCCCGAGACGCACTCACGAAGATCCGACATCACCGGTTTCTTCTCGGTGCGCTGCTCAACACTGCGATTCAGCTGTGAGAGCGCAATCACTGGACACTCCAACTCTTTCGCGAGTGCCTTGAGTGAGCGCGAGATCTCCGAAATTTCGGTCGCGCGATTTTCTTTACCGCCCGCCACGGTCATGAGCTGCAAATAGTCGACGACAATCAGTCCGACGCCGTGCTCACGCTTCAAGCGTCGCGCGCGCGCGCGCACTTCCGTCGGGGTCAGGCCGCCGGATTCGTCGATATAGATCGGCGAGTTGGAGAGAACTTCGGTCGCACTCGTGATGCGCGGCCAGTCTTCCGTCGACAATGTGCCTTTGCGCAGATTGCCTTGGCTGATGCGCCCGAGCGACGAAATCATACGCATGGTCAGCTGTTCAGCAGACATTTCCATCGAGAAGATGGCCACGGGCACTTTACGATCTATCGCTGCATTTTCAGCAATATTGACCGCCAGCGTGGTCTTACCCATCGATGGTCGACCGGCGATGATGACGAGATCGCCGGCGTGTAGACCCGTCGTCATCTTGTCCAGCTCGGCATAGCCCGTGGAGACACCACTGAATGCGTCCGGGTTCTGATGCAGGGCATCGATGCGATCAATGGTCTTCGGTAGAACTTCGCGTACAGAGATGAAGCCGGCTTTCGCGCGAGCACCGCGCTCGGCAATCGCAAAGACTAATTGTTCGGCTTCCTGCACCAATTCGATGGGCTCACGGCCCTGCGGGTTGAGCGCGCCCGATGCAATTTCCCCGCCCGCATGGACCAAGGCACGCAAAAGGGCGTTGTTTCGAACAATATTGGCGTAGGCGCGGACGTTATAGGCGCTCGGCGTATCACGGGTCAGCCGGGCGAGATAAGCGAGCCCGCCCACCTCATCAACAACGCCCTTATTCGACAACGCTTCGGACACCGTAACGGCATCACACGGCTTGCTGTCGTGTACAAGACCGGCAATGGCCTCGAAGATGAGCTGGTGGTCACGTCGATAGAAATCAGGGGCCGCGATCAAATCGGCCACACCATCCCATGCGGAGGCGTCGAGCATGAGCCCGCCGAGCACGGCCTGTTCGGCCTCTACGGAATGAGGCGGAACGCGTAACCCGTCCGTGGAATCGGACGAACGGTATTGAGAATCCGAATAAGACATCGACGACCTCGGGTCCGGAGCATCCCCCTGGGAGGGAGATTCTAACCCGGGTCAGGCGCCCCGGTACGGTCATTGGACCGAACCGGGGTGCCCACAGGATCAATCCTCGGCCACCACCGTTACGGTGATGTCGACATTGATGTCCGTGTGCAGGTGGAGCACGAGAGCGTGCTCACCAACAATACGGATCGGACCGTTCGGCATGCGCACTTCGGCACGCGTCACCGGGTAACCGGCCTTCGTCATCGCTTCCGCGATGTCGTTGGTACCGATCGAACCGAAGAGCTTGCCTTCGCTGCCCGCCTTCGCGGTGACTGTGAGCTTGTAGTCCTTCAGCACCGTCGCGCGGCCTTCCGCATCCGACAGGTCCTGAGCGGCCTTCTGCTCGAGTTCAGCACGCATCGCCTCGAACTTCACAACGTTCTTCGGCGTGACGAGCGTCGCACGGCCCGTCGGGAGGAGATAGTTGCGACCGTAACCCGACTTCACTTTGACGCGATCGCCAATGTTGCCGAGGTTGGCCACCTTCTTGAGGAGGATCACTTCCATGGAAGCACCTGTATGTCTTGAGTCTGTGTAGGACTGAAAAGGCCCGGGGCATTCACTGCGGTCACTGAAGGACTTTGCTGCTCAATCCCAGCCGCAATGCGGTCGGGAAATAACAGCGGTCATTCAGCGCGTGCGGTGCGCGTCCCGGTAACCGTCTCAGTGCTGATCCGTGTACGGCAGCAGCGCGAGGAAGCGCGCGCGCTTCACAGCAGCAGCGAGCTGACGCTGGTAGAACGAACGCGTGCCGGTAATGCGGCTCGGAACGATCTTGCCGGTCTCGGTGATGTAGTTCTTAAGGGTCGCCAGGTCCTTGTAGTCGATCTGCTCGACTTCATCGGCCGTGAACTTGCAGAACTTCTTGCGGCGGAAATAACGGGCCATGTTGATCTCCTTCTCTTATTCGCCGCGCATCGGGCGGTCGTCGCGATCGTCACGATCATCACGATCGCCACGGTCATCGGGCTTCTCATCGCCGGCCTTCGCCATCGGCGACGGTTCGGTGACGGCAGCGTCCATACGCGTCGTGAGGTGACGGATGACCGCGTCGGAGAAGCGGAAGGAACCCTCGAGTTCGGCCAGCGTCTTGCCGTCGCACTCGATGTTCATCAGCACGTAGTGAGCCTTGTGCACCTTCGAAATCGGGAACGTCAACTGACGACGACCCCAATCTTCCAGTCGGTGTACCTGACCGCCGCCCGCCGTGATCATGCCCTTGTAGCGCTCGATCATGGCCGGGACCTGCTCGCTCTGGTCCGGATGGACCAGAAAGACGATCTCGTAATGTCTCATGGTGTCTCCCTATGGGTTTCAGCTGCCGGCCGAGACTGCCGATACAGCAGGAAAATCAATACGTTAAGCAATACCTCACCCGCCCCGAGGGGCAGATGAGGGCGCGTAGTCTAGGGGCTTGGGGCGTAAACCGCAAGTAAAACCCTTTTCCCTCAGATGCTTAACGCGCGCCGCGCTGCCGCAACGCCTCGTACAGCACCACGCCCGTCGCGACCGAGACGTTCAGACTTTGCACGGCGCCGAGCATCGGCAGACGCACGACATGGTCACAGACGTCACGGGTCAGTCGCCGCATACCGGTCCCCTCGGCGCCGAGCACCAAGGCCAGCGGCCCCTTCAAGTCCACTTCGTAGTGCAGCTTGTCCGCCTCACCGTCCGTGCCGACGACCCAGACCCCCTCTTCCTTCAGCGTCCGCAAAAAGCGCGCCAAGTTGGTGACCTGCACCAACGGCACGGTTTCCGCCGCGCCCGCGGCGACCTTGCGGACCACCGGGGTGAGCCCGCTGGCGCGATCGCGCGGGACCACCAACGCATCGGCACCGACCGCATCGGCGGTTCGCAGGCACGCCCCCAGGTTGTGAGGGTCCTGCACACCGTCCAAGACCAAAATCAGCGGCGCCTTCGCGGCAACGTCGAGCGTCCGTAAAAATTCGTTTTCGTCGACCGATTTCGCGGGCTCGACCCGGGCGACGACACCCTGGTGGACGAGCCCTGGCAGCAGCCCGTCGAGCTCGGCCACCGGACGCTGTTCGACCACAATCTTCGCATCGCGGGCCGCATCGACGAGCGCTTGCACGCGGCGATCGCTGCGCCCTTGCTGTACCGTGAGGCGCCGCACCGCGGTAGGACGCCGCGCCAACACAGCGGCGACCGCGTGAATGCCATAGACCAGTTCATCGCTCATCCGCGTCTCCCGCGACCCGGCTTGGGACCTGCCCGCCGAGCCGCCTTTTTCTTGGGTGCCGTGACCGTCACAGCCGCCCCTGCCTTGCCGGACTTCCCGGCGCCTTTCTTCTTGCGCGCTGCCTTGGCTGGCTTGGGCGTCACGGCCGGTGCCTTGCGACCGTGCGCATCGCGCACCGTACGCTTACCTTTCTTCGCCGCCTCCTTACCCTTCACAGCCACTTTCGCGGCCGTACGCGCCTTGCCCTTGTGGCGAGCAACCGACGCCCCCGGGGCCGCCGGCGTGTCCGCCGACACGGGCCGTCGCCGCGGATGGTAGGCGGTCGCGACCCGTTCGACGAGTTCGAAATCGATCTTTCGCTCCGACGGATCGACGCGAGCGACGCGAACCACTAACAGATCACCAATCGTAAACCGTTCACCCGATCGCTCAGCGACCAAGGTGCGACGATCTTCCTCGTAGCGGAAGTAGTCCCGGCCAAGGTTGGCCACGTGCACCAGACCGTCGACCTGCAAGCCGGTCAGCTGCACGAACACGCCGAAATCGGTGACACCGGTGATTACCCCAGGGAAAGTTTCACCGACCCGGTCACGCATGAACTCGCACTTCAGGAAGGCCGTGACGTCGCGGGAGGCTTCGTCGGCGCGCCGTTCACGTTGCGACGTCTCCTGTCCGAGCACCTCCATCTCGGCTGCCGAGTGCTCGAACTGATCCGCGGTACCGCCGGCGAGCACGTGGCGAATGGCGCGGTGCACCAACAGATCCGGGTAGCGACGAATCGGCGAGGTGAAATGCGCGTAGGCCTCGAGCGCGAGACCAAAGTGGCCGATGTTCTCGGGCTGATAGACCGCCTGAGCCAGTGAGCGAATGATCATCGATTCCAACAAGGCCGCATCCGGGCGATCGCGCACTTCGCCCAGCAGTTTGGACAGCGTCGCCGGATCAATCTCGCCATCGGTCTCCAGCAGCAGTCCGCGGGTGGCCAGGAAGCGTTTGAGCTCGAGAATGCGTTCCTCATCGGGGCTTGCGTGCACGCGGTAGAGCGTGGGCATGCCGTTCTTCTTCAAGAACTTCGCCGCCTCCACGTTGGCCGCGATCATGCATTCCTCGATGAGGCGGTGCGCATCGTTGCGTGGATAGACCTTCAGATCGGCCACCCGACCGTCCTCGCCCACCACGACCTTCACCTCGCCGGACTCGAAGTCGAGGGCCCCGCGCACCTCGCGCTGACGGCGAAACGCTCGGTAGAGGTCGTACAGCGATTCCAAAGAGGCCAATACGGGCGGGCTCAATCCGCGCCGCACCGTGACATCGCGATCGACAAGCGCTGCGGCGGCCGCGTCGTAGGTGAGTCGAGCCTGGGATCGCATCACAGCGGAGTAGAACCGCGTGCGAGTCACCTTGCCCTCGCGAGACACCGACATATCCGCCACAAGACACGCCCGCTCAACGTCCGGCATCAGCGAACACAGATGGTTCGAAAGCTGCTCGGGCAGCATGGGCAAGACGCGATTGGGGAAATAGACGCTGGTCGCCCGCTCCCGCGCTTCGCCGTCCAAGGCCGTACCGGTACGCACGTACTGGCTAACATCGGCAATGGCCACCACGAGGCGCCATCCGGTGCGCGTCGGCTCGGCGTAGACCGCATCGTCGAAATCCCGCGCATCCAGACCGTCGATCGTGACGAGCGGCAAGTCGGTCAGATCCTGGTAGTGGCCCAACTGGGCGCGGTCGACCGTACGACCAAATTTACGCGCCTCACGCACGACCGCGGCCGGGAACTCGTGGGGCAACTGATGGGAGGCGATGGCCAGTTCGACCGCCGTCTGCGCAACGCCCTCCTCGGGCAGTATCCGCGTGATCCGGCCTACCGGTGCAGCGTGTCGATTGGGCGGCTCCACGATGGACGCGACGACGAGGCTCCCGTGACGGGCGCCGTTGGATTCGCTCGGTGGGATAACCACCCGATGGCTGATCCGGCGGTTGTCGGCTTCGACAAAGCCCACGCCGCGCTCTTGGTAATACCGTCCCGCGACTTGCAGGGTGCGCCGTTCCAGCACTTCCACCACTTCGCCCTGTTTACGGCCTCGCGCATCCACGCCCACGATGCGTACGGCCGCGCGGTCGCCGTGCATCACGACGCGCATCTGGTGCGGCGGTAGGAACGCGTCGCCCGAGGCGTCATCGGGAATCAGAAACCCGAAGCCATCGCGATGCCCGACGACCCGACCGCTCTTCAGAGCAACCCGATCCAGCACCACGTACTCGTCGCGGCGATTGCGCAGTATCTGACCGTCGCGGACCATGGCGGCCAACCGCTTTTCGAGCGCAAAGCGCATGCCCCGCTCGTTCAGCCGGAGCGTCGCCGCCAACGCATCGACCCCCATGGGGGCGTCGGCTTCGCGCAAAATACCGAGCAGGTACTCGCGACTGGGGATGGGCTGCTCATAGCGCGCGGCTTCACTGGCGCGATTCATATCCGCGTCCCGCCAGTTCTTTTGCTTATTTTTCATCGATTTCCTCTCTGGCAACGCCATTGCGCCGCCTTGCGTTGCTCCGCCGTTTAGACGTCGGAGCCCATTTCAATTGACAGTGGCCACGCCACTGCGTACATTCCCGCGCCTCGCTCCCCGGCTCTGACGGGGTCCGCGCCGTGCCCAGGTGGCGGAATTGGTAGACGCACTAGTTTCAGGTACTAGCGGGTAA
>DAINQU010000016.1:0-73087 GCA_036742455.1 Steroidobacteraceae bacterium
CGCCCTAGCCACCATCCTTCTCGACTCTCCGAACGCCGGCGTATTCGGTCCTCCCTCGACACTCCGGCGATGGGCGCAGGCCAGCGGCGCGTTACACTGTCGCCCCAACGCTAGGGAGCGGATGAGCCTAGTCCGGCGCCGCGAATGTCGCCTACGCCACGCCTAATACCGACGAAAGGGATCTCGACGTGTCCGATGTAACGATCTTGGCGCCCGTGCCCGATGCCGCCCCGACGGCAGATGTCTCTGTCATGCGTTGGGATGATGGGGTGGTGACGGCGGTACAAGATACGGTGGCCGAGGAGTGGCCCATTGCGTTCCGCTACCAAGGGGTGCCACACGTGGTCATGTTGGCGACTCCTCGGGATCTAGAGGACCTTGCCGTTGGCTTCACACTGACGGAGGCGATCGTCGGCCACCCTTCTGAAATTCGGGAAGTGGTCGCGGCGCGAGTGGAGGATGCCCTGGAAGTGCGCCTTCAGATTGCTCCAGAGCGCTTCTCCCGCCTCCTTGAGCGCCAGCGCAACCTTACCGGCCGAACGGGCTGTGGCATGTGCGGCGCGGAGACCGTTGATGACGCCATTCGCCCACCGCCGGCTGTGGATTCGGCGCTGCGCCTGACGGCAACGGACGTACAGCAAGCGCTGGCCAGTCTCTCCGCCGGCCAACACTTGAATGCCCGCACGGGCAGCATTCACGCGGCCGGATGGGCGATACCGGGACAGGGTGTGATCCTCGTTCGAGAAGACGTTGGCCGTCACAACGCGCTCGACAAATTGATCGGCGCATTAATCAGACGCGGCGACGATCTCTCGATGGGATTTGTCGTGATGTCGAGCCGCGCCAGTTATGAACTGGTCCAAAAAGTCGCCACAGTCGGCATTACGGCGCTCGTCGCGGTGTCGGCGCCAACCGGCTTTGCGATCCGATCCGCCGAGCGCTTTGGCGTCACGCTCGTTGGCTTTGCCCGACCGGGTCGTCATGTGGTGTACGCACATGCGGAGCGTTTCTCGGACCTTTGCTCGGAGGAGACGCCGTGAAAATCCGCATTCAGGGCGATTCCGTCCGTTGCCGACTCGGCCGGCGAGAATTAGCCGAATTACTCTCGTCGGGCGAATTGCGCTCTCAAACCCGCTTTCCCGGCTCGGTCTTCGAAGTCCGATTGGGGTTACCGACGGGCGCGACACCGGACTTCGCGCAGTACGTCGCGGGGTCGATGGAAATCCAACTGTCGCCCGCTGCATTCCGTGCTTGGGCGGTCGCCGATGAAGAGTCGTATCCGTTCGAGGTGCCTCTCGATCAAGGGCATCTTTCTGTTCTGATCGAAAAGGATTTTCCGTGCGATACGCGCACGGATTGCGCGCAAAGCACCGATCTCTTTACTGCCGAGACATTGCGTCTCGACGATGAGACTGACGGTGCGCTGACGAGGTAGCCGCGTTTGGGGCTACCTCGTCACGCAAGGCTCTTAGATATCCGCCGCGGCGCGCTTCGGGAAGCGCACCCAGACCTTGCGCTCAAAATCGAACAGCTTGCACTCGCGAACCGTGCGCCAATAGGTGCGCATCGACAGTTCGATTTCCGGAATTTCAGGCACAAGCTTTGCCAGCGCTGTCTGCGCCGCCTTCAAACGGTACAGCGGGATCTTCGCATCCAAATGATGCGCCGCATGTTCCATGATGTTGTGCAACAAGAAGTTCCACCACGGGCGAATTCGATACCGAACGGTGCCGTGCAGAATCCCCTGCTCTTTAAGCCACGAGGTCTTGTCCGCATACCAGACGAAATCCGGATGCGTGTGATGCAGGTACACGACAAAACCAACCGTCCAATTCCAAACGAGAAACGGAATCAAGAAACCGAGCACCAGTGACACGGCAACCGAGCCGTGCGAATAGACCGCGAGCCCCGCGATCCACAACGCGGCGAACACGGTGACCAGCATCGAGTCCCAGAAAAACTCGGAACGCTCGCCTGGCGAGTTCTTGCCGCGCGGGAAATACAGGCGGCGCCACCAAATCTCAAACAAATAGTACGGCAGAGGACCGGCAGCGCTGCGGTAGAGGCGCTCGAGCAGTTTGCGGCCCGACGACATCTTTTCCCATTCTTGCGGATCCTTAGGCTCCCACACGAAATCGCGACCCTTCAGGCTATTGAAACCGTGGTGAATCACGTTGTGACCGACTCGCCAGAGGCTGTAAGGCGTCATGGAGGGGAGAAAAGCGATACGTCCGAGCACCTTATTCAAGGTGTCATGGTCAGTCAGGCTGCCGTGACAGGCATCGTGGCCGATAATGAACAGGCGGACGATGGCGAGCGTTGCGAGTACACAGCCCAAAATTTGCCACCCAAGCGATTGGCTCGCGACCAGCCATTCCGCGACGCCAAACAGCGCGATATCGCTCACCAAGAGGGCGATCGCAATGGCGGTGGACCGCCGATAGTAGGCCGACAGCACTTCGCGCAGGCGGGGGATGCTGTAAGTCTTTGAAACGGATGCAGTTTCTACAACAATCTCTTCAGCAGCAGACATTTCGAGGGCATTCCTAGGCGATGCAAACCAAGGCATTATGAACCCTCCCATGCCCGGGGGACAGTGCGCATGTTCGAATCGTATTTTCGCTAAAGGGGGAAGAGGCTTTGTACAGGTTGTATTACATGCCCGGTGCCGCCAGCTTCGTGGTGCACTGGATGTTGTTGGAGCTGGAGGTGCCCTTTGAGGCGGTGCGCCTCGACGGTGCCGCCGGCGAGCACAAACAGCCTGCCTACCTCGCCTTGAACCCGAATGGCATGGTGCCTCTGCTGCTGATCGACGGTCGGCCTGTCTATGAGGCTGCTGCGATTGCCTTGCTGTTGGCTGAGCGGCATCCGGAGAAGGGCTTTGCGCCCCCCGTCGGGGATCCGCGGCGCGAACCTTACCTGCAATGGATGCTGCATCTGGCGAACACGCTACAGCCCGCCTTTCGACATTGGTTCTATCCGACCGAGCCGGCGGGCGAGGGCGTCGTTTCGGAGGTTCAAGCCACCGCGCGACAGACGTTGGAAAAGGCATTCCAACGTCTCGACGATCACCTGCGCGCGGCCGGTCCGTATATCTGCGGCGGCCTCGGCCCCACCGCGGTCGATTTCCACGCCGTCATGCTCGCTCGCTGGTCGCGGAATCTGCCGAAGAGTGCCCTGCAATGGCCAGCCATCGCGGCATTGGTCAATCGAATGGTGGCACGACCGAGTTTTGCACGCTTGACCAACGCCGAGGACCTTTCTGGATGGCCGTAGTCGGGCCGCGTCTCGAGTCTGAACGCCTGTTGCTGCGGCCACCGCTCGGTGAGGACTTTGACGACTGGGCCGCCATGGCAGCAGATCCGGTGACCATGGCCACGCTCGGCGGTGTGCAGCCGCGCGCGGTGGCATGGCGGGCATTCGTACAGATGGCCGGGTCGTGGTCGTTGTACGGCTTTGGCATGTTCTCGGTCATTGAACGGGCGACGGGCCGATGGATCGGCCGGGTTGGGCCCTGGCGTCCGGACGGATGGCCAGGAAACGAGATTGGCTGGGGGCTGCGGTCAAGCGCGCACGGCTACGGCTACGCCACCGAGGCGGCGGCGGTCGCCATCGATTGGGCGCTGGGGACGCTTCGTTGGGAACACTTTATCCACTGCATCGATCCTACCAATCATCGCTCTATCGCCGTGGCGACGCGGCTCGGGTCACGGCGCCTGCGAGAGGCCGATCTGCCGGCTCTGGCCTCACAGCGGGTGGATGTTTACGGTCAAACGGCCGGCGATTGGAGTCGGCATCGCACTCAGTGTTTACGACCCAGATAGATCCGGACCACGAGTTGTTGCACCCAGCGACCGTACGGCGGCCTAAAGAGACCGACGGGAAAACCGCGATGCCGTCGGAAAATCGCGCGCGCATGGGAGAGTTCCCGGAAGCCCTCTACGCCGTGATACGTGCCCATCCCGGATTGGCCGATCCCTCCAAACGGCAGGTCGTGATTGAAGACATGCCAGCCCCAATCGTTGATCGTGACGCCGCCGGAGTGCGTCCCATCCAGCACGCGCCGTAAAGAACGCGGATCGAAGCCGAAAGGATAGAGTGCCAGCGGTCGAGGATGGGCGTTGATGTAGGCCATCGCCCCCTCCAAATCCCGATAGCCGACGATAGGCAAGATCGGACCGAAGATTTCGTCGTGCAGAAGACGCATATCGGGGCGCACGTTCGTGACGATGGCCAGGGGCCGGCGTCGCCCAACTCCAGTACCCCCGATGTATCGCACGATCGCGCCTTTGGCGATCGCGTCGTCGATGAGCGCAGTCAGTCGATCGTTTTGCCGGTCATTGATGATGTGCGTGTAGTCGTCGGCGTTGGCCGCCGACGGGAGCAACCGTTCGGCGGCGAACGCGATGGCTTGCGCGAAGCGTTCGACGTCCGCTTCGGGCACCAGAGCGTAGTCGGGCGCGACGCAGATCTGCCCCGCGTTAAACAATTTGCCGTGCGCGATACAGCGTGCGGCCTCGCTCAGATCGGCTCCCGGAGCGACCAAGGCCGGCGATTTACCGCCCAATTCCAGCGTAACCGGCGTGAGGTGGGTGGCTGCGTTTCGCATCACATCCGGTGCGATGGCGGGTGCACCGGTGAAGATCAGATGATCAAAGGGCAGCCCCGTAAAGGCGCGGCCGATGTCCACACCGCCCGTGATCACGGGCACCTCGCCGACACCCAACGCATCGTCCAACAGCTGTTGCAGCGCTCGATTGGTATGGGGCGCGTACTCAGAGCCTTTAATCATCGCTCGATTGCCGGCCGCGATGGCCGCGATCAGCGGGCCGAGCGCGAGGTAGACTGGAAAATTCCAGGGCGCCACGATGCCCACAACGCCTTTGGGTTGGTACTCAACCCAGGCCCGATTGGTGAGAAATAACAGCTCGGTTGGGCGCTTTCGCGGACGCATCCAAGACCGCACATGCCGGCGTGCATGCCGAGCGGCGAGCACCGGACCGAGGACGTCCGATAGGAGCGATTCAAACCGCGCTCGCCCCCCGAAGTCGGCGTTCATGGCCTCGCAAAGGGAGTCCGCGTGCTTCTGCAGCGCCGTGATGAGGGCGGACAGACGCGCTCTGCGCTGCCGTGCGGTGGGCAGTGGCACGGCCATGAACGCCGACCGCTGCCGCGCGAACAGCGCCACGAGGTCGGCGGGTGAGTCCTCGTCCGACGTCGTGGCGCTCATGCGTTAGGCCTGCTTTGCCTTTCCGCGGCGGAGCACTGCATACATCACCAGCGCGACAGCGATCGATACCATGCTCGCCCAGAATTCCGCCTGATGTTCGGGTGTTATCGCCATCGCCACCAGCACCGCGATCATGCCGGCAATCGCGACATAGCTGAGGATGGGGAACAACCACATCGGCAAGGTGGGCGGCGGACCCCCGGCGGCTTCGCGGCGACGTCGGGTGATGATTTGCGAGACGGCTGTCGCAAGGTAAATCACAACGATCACCGCACCCGACGCGTTGGTGAGAAAGGCATACACGTTCGGCAATTTCAGATTGGCAAGCACCCCGAGGAAGCCGGCTATGCTGGCCAACAGGACCGCACGTGCCGGAACCAAACTGGCATTCGTCTTGACGAGCGCCCGCGGCGCGTCGCCCTGCTCAGCGAGCACGAACAATACGCGCGAAGCGACATAGAACGCCGAGTTCAAGCAGGACAGCACGGCGGTCAGAATGATGCCCTTCATGATCAGGCCCGCGTAGGGGATGTGCAGCGTGTCCAGCGCGGCCGCGAACGGCGAAATCCCCGATTTCACCTCGGTCCACGGGAGTACGCTGCAAATGACGAAAATCGAGCCGACATAAAAAATCAGGATGCGGACGATGATGGTCGAGGTCATGCGCGCGACCGCACGGGCCGGCTCGGCCGATTCGGCCGCCGCAATGGTCACGACTTCGGCGCCCATCATCGAGAAGATGACCGTGGTCACGGCCGCGAGAACGGCGAAGGCGCCCTTCGGCGCAAAGCCGCCATGGCTGTAGAGGTTTGCAAAGGTCATGCCTTGGTCGGAATGGAATCCGAGCGCGTGCGACAGGCCGAGCGTAATGAATGAAATGATGGCCGCCACCTTGATCGAGGCAAACCAGAACTCAAATTCTCCGTAGGCGCGGGCTGACATCAGATTGACGGCCGTCATCAAGGCCATCAAACCCAAGCCAATGACCAGTTGGGGGCTGAAGCCATGCTCCACCATCCAAACCGGCATCGGTAGGAATTCCTGCAGAATATTCGCGCCAGCAATGGCCTCAACCGGGATCACGACGACCCAGAAATACCAATATAACCAGCCGACGGAAAACCCGGCCCAGTTACCGAGACCCGCACGCGAGAATTCGGTGAACGAACGCACATGCGGCATATCAACGGCCATTTCTCCGAGCATCCGCATGATCAGCAGCACCAACAAACCGGTCAGTGCGTACGAGATCAGAATCGCGGGGCCCGCCGCGGAGATCGCGACGCTACTGCCGACAAACAGTCCGGCGCCGATGATCCCGCCGATGGTGATCATTGAGACGTGACGCGGCTTTAGCGATTTGCTCAGGCCGCTCGGCGAATTGGACTCGTTAGTAACGGGATGGGTCATGGTACTCGTGCTCCACGCGCGTCAGGGCGCGTCCCGCAGGGTACACAATGCTGCGCCAGTCTGGCAGTCGGATCTAGAATCGGGGGGGTGCGGGGCAGGGTGCCTCGCGGGAGACCGTTCACCGTGGTGTTACCGATAGACCCGTGCTTTGAGGACATCGTAGCGGCCGCCGGCCGTATCGCCCCGTATATACGCCGCACGCCGGTCTTGGTGGGTGATGGTGACTGGTCGGGGATCCACTTCAAGTGCGAAAACCTTCAGGCTATCGGGGCATTCAAGGCGCGGGGCGCCTGTAATGCGGTCTTTTCGTTACCGGAGCGCGTGGCGGCGCGCGGCGTCGTGACCCACTCGTCCGGGAACCACGCCGCTGCGTTGGCGCGGGCCGCTCGGCTGCGCGGAGTACCGGCGTACATCGTCATGCCGCGTGGCGCGCCGGCCATTAAGCGGGCTGCGGTCGAATACTGGGGTGGCACTGTTACGGAGTGCGAGCCGACGCTAGCCGCCCGCGAGGCGATAGCGGCGGCGCTCTGCGAACGGACCGGTGGCGTTCTTGTGCATCCCTATGACGATCCCGACGTGATCGCAGGCCAGGGAACGGCCTTGCTGGAACTGACGGAGGAGATCGCCGAGCCGGAGATCGTGCTCGTACCGGTGGGGGGTGGCGGGCTTCTGGCGGGAACGGCGCTCACCGCACGGGCGCGGTGGCCAGGGGCGCGGGTCATTGGTGTCGAGCCGATCGGTGCCGATGATGCGGCACGGTCGTGGTCCTCCGGGGTGCTGCAACCGCAATTAGCGCCGGCGACGATGGCCGATGGACTGCGCGGCGCGTTGTCGGAGCGAACGCTGCGGTTGGCCCGTGCACAGGTCGATGACATCGTGACCGTCAGTGAAGACGCGATTGCGACAGCGATGCGTCAGGTGTTTGAGCGGTTGAAATTGGTGGTGGAGCCGTCCGCCGCTGTGCCGATGGCCGCGCTACTCGAAGGGCGCGTGACAGGCGCTCGGGCCGCCATGATCCTCAGCGGCGGCAACGTCGATCTCAATCAGTTGCCATGGGTTAAGTAGAGGCCGTAATGCCACTGCGGTAAGCGCGGAAGCCATAAAGAGGCCTCCGGCGTACCCTCTGAGGGCGAACCATCGGAGGGTAGTGCTATGAGCAACGGTCCTGACCATATTTTAGTGGCGCTGGCTGATCCGACGGCACGGCCGGGGCCATTGTTGGCGCGGGCCGGTGAAATTGCCGCGCGGTCCGGCGCTCGCGTCACACTGTTTCACAGCCTCTACAGTCCGCTGTTGGGCGCCGAGCAGTATGTCAGCCAGACGGAACTGGAGAGCACGATCGCGTCGCTCGTTGAGTCCCACAAAGCCGAGTTGGAGGCGTTGGCCGCACCGCTGCGGGGCAACGGCATTGACGTGAACGTGCGCGTGCGATGGGACTACCCCCCACACGAGAGCATCATTCGCGAAGTGTTACGCGAAAAGATCGGACTGTTGCTCGTCGGAACGCATCGACACAGCCGCGTGGCTCGCCTGGTATTGACCAACACCGATTGGCAGTTGATCCGCGCGTGCCCGTGCCCCGTGCTCCTCGTGAAGGGGGCGCAGCCTTACGACGATGCGCCGGTGCTCGTCTCGGTTGATCCGATGCACGCCCATGCCAAACCCGAGGCCTTGGACCAGCGACTCTTGGAGGCCGGTCGGGATTTCGCGAAACTGTTTGGGTCGCCCGTACACGTCGCGCATTTTCACGCGACGGGCGTTGCCCTGACGGCCGGGTTCATGGTGGAGCCTGTACCGGTACCGCCTGAGGTGACGGCGCAATACCTCGCGGATGTGACGGCGGCCTTCGATGCCTTGGTTCAACCGCTCGATATACCCAAAGCGAGGCAGCATCTGCGTCCGGGTATCCCGATCGACGACCTGCCACAGGTGGCCGAGGATATTGGCGCGGGCGTGGTCGTGATGGGTGCCGTCTCGCGCAGTGCCATCAAGCGGATCTTTTTGGGGAATACCGCCGAAAGCGTCATCGATCGTTTGCCCTGCGACGTTTTGGTCGTGAAACCCTCCGGTTTCCGAACGGATGTGAGTGCGCGCGCGACTGCCAAGCCGCCGATCGTCCCGGCCTTCTGACTCACCGGGTTAGTGCATTGGCTCGTCGAATTCGCTGAGCGTGTCGTCGAATTCCGCGGTTTCCGCGCTGATGCTGTCGGCGAGGTCATCGATTTCGCGGGGGAGCGACGGCTCCCAACCTTCGCCGGCCAGCGCGTATTCGCGTTCTTCCGGTTCGACCGGATCCGACGGCCCCATCGGATCTTCGGGGGGTGCCGCGCGTTCGACGCCTAACGCGAACCATGCGTCAAATTCGATCTCGTCGAGATCACCGTCCGAGTCCTGAGTCTCTATGGTGCCGACGTTTTCATCCAGTGCCACCACTTGAAACAAGGGCCCGCCGCGCCGACGCCGGTACCAGCTGCCCACTTCCGGAACGAGTCGTGTCGTCATGACCTTCTCCCTACACCGTGTGTTCGCGTGCCTTAGGGTCCATGGTAGGCGGGACGCAGCCCCTACGACTCAGGGATTCTCCGGATGCGATGCTCACAACTGGTGCATGCGGTATGCTGCAGTGCGCAATTAGTGTGCGCGGACAGATTATTAAAATATAATAAAAACAATTAGTTAAGTTGCTTTCATCGGTGGTAGTCGCTTGGCACGATCCCTGCAATGGATGACGTACGGCCTTTCCCCGTGATTGCTAAAAGGACTTGCCATGGACGTTCATTTGAAATCGGTCGCGTCGGTTGCCTTGGTGCTGGCGTGCATCGGCATGGCGCGAGCGGACGGCGATGCCACCGCCTCGTCGGATGCGCCCGCAGCGACTGTTGTATCGGGCTATCTTGATACGTCATCGACCCATCTATCGGGCTCGGGGCTCTTCACGAGTGGCACCCCGGATCGGGTCTTCGACACCAAAAACGGGGGTATCGCGATCCAGCAGGCCGCGGTCTCTGTGGCTTACCAGCCTAAAGAGGGCTTGGGCGGTGTCGTCAACGTGACCGCGGGGAATGACGCAAACGTCATCGCTTCGTACGGCGCTCTGGGGGGCGGCGGTAACAAGTTCGACGTGACGCAGGCATTCCTGCAATACGCCACCGGTCCGGTGACGGTGATGGCGGGTAAGTTCGTGACATTGGCCGGTGCCGAAGTCATCAACTCACCGACCAATCCCAATTTCTCACGGTCGATACTGTTTGGGTACGCCATTCCCTACACCCACACCGGCGTGCGAGCGACCTATGCGGTGACAGATACCGTGAGCCTTATCGCGGGCGTCAACAACGGCTGGGATTCGCTAAAACCCGCTAACTCGGGCAAGACGATTGAATTTGGGGGAACGTTTACGCCCTCCAAAGCCTTCTCACTGGCGGCATCCGGCTATTTCGGCAAGGAACGCATCGCGGGCCTCGTCGACGTAGGTCCCGAAGGGACGCGCTCGCTGATCGATCTCGTCGCCACATGGAACGTGACGGATGCCTTGGCGCTCGTTCTGAACTACGACTGGGCGAAGCAGTCGGGGGTCACGGATGGGATCAGCCCGCCGACGAGCGCCCAGTGGAATGGCTTGGCGGCTTACGTGAATTACACGTTCACGGATCAGTGGAAAGCGTCCGTGCGCGCCGAGTACATGAACGACAGCGATGGCTATCGAACCGGGGTGGCACAACGGTGGAAAGAAGTCACAGCGACGCTGGCTTTCTTGCCGGTGAAGGCTGTCGAAATTCGTGTTGAAGCGCGCGCGGACCGATCGGACGTCGCCTCATTCGTCATGGACTCCGCCACGATGGCTGTTTCCTCCAGCCAAAATTCGGTCGCGCTGCAGACTCTCTTCAAGTTCTAAACCGATCGGCCGGCGGCCGCCTCAGCGCGGCCGCCGTTGGAATCGTCAAATTGCGTGGGGCGCCGCACATGGCCCGGGACGCCTGCCGAGTGTGCGATCATTCGGCTTCGTCCTCCGCCCTCTGACGGTACCGAGAGCGTTTCGGTGAGTCGGGCGAATATTCGGAGCAACCGCCTTGCCTCAAGCCAACACCGGCCGCGGACTGGATCGCGACCTTGTGTGTATTGATCTCGAGACGACGGGGGGACATCCGTCGCGTAACCGCATCATCGAAATCGGTCTGATTGAAATCGATCGGGACGGCAGCGAGCGCGTGTGGAGTACCTTGGTAAACCCCGGCGTTCGAATCCCCGCGCAGATTGAAACGTTCACCGGCATTTCAAACGCCATGGTGGAATCCGCTCCGCCCTTCGAGGACGTTTACCGCGAACTCATCGAGCGACTGTCAGGGCGGGTGTTTGTCGCCCACAACGCGCGATTTGACTATGGCTTTGTTCGTGCCGAATTGCTGCGTCTTGGCGTGCGATTCCTAGCGCCGGTACTGTGCACGGTCAAACTGTCCCGCCGACTTCAGCCCGAGCATCCCCGACATAACTTGGACTCCGTGATGGCGCGCTATGGGCTGTCGTGCGATGCCCGTCATCGCGCGCTCGGGGATGCCATGGTGCTGCGTGACCTACTCGCCATATGGCGGCGCACTGTGGAGCCCGAACGCCTCGCCGCACTGGTGCACGGATTGCTGACCGAGACCTCGCTGCCGCCACAGCTCGGCGCAGATCTGGCGGATGAGTTGCCGGAATCTCCGGGCATTTACCGGTTCTACGGCGAAGATGACGCGTTGCTGTACGTGGGCAAAAGCAAAAATATCCGTAAGCGCGTCTTCGAGCATTTTGCGGCGGATCATCGTTCCGCGACCGAGGCCCGGCTCGCTCGACAGGTTCAGCGAGTGGATTGGACAGAAACCGCTGGGGAGCTGGGCGCGCTGTTGGCCGAGGCGCGTGCCGTAAAGCTGCTTAAGCCTCTGAATAACAAGAAATTAAAATCTCCGGCCGCGATGACTCTTTGCTTGATGCGGGTGCCGGACGGCAGTGAACGGTTGCTGCCTGTCGAGATGGCTGACGCTCGTGCTAGCGGACGCGAAGATTGCTTTGGGTTGTATAAGGACGCCAAATCGGCGCTACGTGCAGCGGAGGAGATTTGCCGGGCGCACCGACTCTGTCCGAAAACACTGGGACTCGAGACGGGACGTGGTGCAGACGCCGAGGGTGCCTCATGCTTTGCGCATCAGTTGGGCCGCTGCAAAGGGGTCTGTGTGGGGCTGGAGCCCGTTGCGTTGCACAACGCTCGGGTGAGACTCGCCTTTGCGAACACGCGAATTTCGACCTGGCCATTTCGGGGTCGATTGGCCGTGATCGAGAGTGACTGGCGTGGGTGCCACGATGTGCACGTCCTTGACGATTGGCGGTATCTCGGCACCGTCCACGAGGAGACGGAGGCTCGTGAGCTTTCCGTCCCGCAGGAATCCGCCTTCGATCCGGATATCTATCGCATACTGCGTCGTTTCTTTGACGACACCGGTCAGTGCCGGATCGTGGAGCTCGACTGATGCCTGATTTCGTGATGACCGCGCCGCGCGGCGCTGCCGATCTGTTGACCGCCGAGCTTGCGACGTTCGGCGCGGAGAACCTCCGTGAACGACCGTCCGGCGCGACCTGTTCCGGTCCCCTCGAAGTGGCGTATCGAGCCTGTCTTTGGTCGCGCGTTGCCAGTCGCGTCCTGATGACCTTGCACGTGGGCGATGCGGCCACGCCGGAGGCGCTCTACGCCGCAGCGCGAGCGATCGACTGGAGTCAGCATCTGGGGCCCACCGCCACATTGGCGGTCGACTTCGACAGCACACGTTCCGCCGTAACCCATACGCGCTTTGGTGCGCTGAAGGTGAAGGACGCGATTGTCGATCAACTGCGCGAGTTGCGCGGTGACCGTCCCAATGTGGATACCGCGCGTCCGGACGTACGCGTGAGCGTACGCCTGGTGGCCGATCGAGCGACCTTTGCGATCGATCTCTCCGGCGATAGTTTGCATCGGCGTGACTGGCGTGGCGCGGGCGTTGCTGCTCCGTTGAAAGAGAATCTGGCCGCAACGCTGTTGCTGCGCGCCGGCTGGGCGGACATCGCGGCCGCCGGCGGGTCCTTCGTCGATCCGATGTGTGGCTCGGGCACACTGCCAATCGAAGCGGCATTGATCGCGACGGATACGGCACCTGGCCTCAAACGCCAATATTTCGGCTTCAGCGGCTGGGCCCAACACGATACCGCGCTCTGGCAGCGGTTGCGTGATGAGGCTAACGCGCGCAGTACGATCAATCAGTTTGAGGCGGGGCGCATTATCGGCAGTGATATTGATGCTCGCGCCGTCCGCGCAGCGTTAGACGGTGCGCGATTGGCGGGTGTCGAGCGCATCATCGAGATTAAGCAGATGCCGCTCGCCCAGGTGAAACGACCGGCCGAACACGGACTGTTACTGGTGAACCCGCCGTACGGCGAGCGGCTCGGCGAAGAGGAGGGGCTGCGCGACTTGTACCGCGAACTCGGGTTGGTCTTGCGTGAGCGCTTTGACGGCTGGCAAGCGGCGGTGTTCACCGGCAATCCGGGTTTGGGCCGGGAAATCGGACTGGATGCCAAACGGCGGCACCATTTGTACAACGGCCCTATCGAAGCGCATTTGCTGCGATTTGAAGTCACCGAATCCAGTAGGCCCCGCGAGCATCGTCCAGGCCGTTTGCCGCCCGTCGACCCAGCTCGCCGGGAAAGCCCCGGCGCCCAAATGTTTGCAAATCGCCTGCGAAAAAACCTCGATGCGTTGGGTAAGTGGGCCCGCAAGGAGGGGGTGTCGTGTTGGCGTGCGTACGACGCTGACATGCCCGAATATTCGTTTGCGATTGATCTTTACGGCGCCTCTGAACCCGACGGTGGGCGCTACGCCTACGTCCAAGAATACGCGGCGCCGTCGTCGGTCGCCGAAGAGCGGGTTCGCGTACGTCGCGCGGAGGTGGTCTCGGTTTTGCCGGAAGTCCTCGGATTGCCCGAAGACCGCATCTGGTTTCGTACCCGCCGTCGTCGCAAGGGTTTGGATCAATACACGAAATTGGCGCACGAACAGGTCTTTCATACGGTTTCGGAGGGGGGACTTCGGTTTCTGGTGAATTTCGATGACTACCTCGATACGGGGCTGTTTCTCGACCATCGTATTACGCGTGCTCGAGTGCGAGATCTCGCCGCCGGCCGGCGGTTCCTGAATCTCTTCGCGTATACCGGTAGTGCGACGGTGTACGCTGCAGCCGGCGGAGCGACGTCCACGACGACCGTTGATATGTCGCGCACGTACCTTGAATGGGCTCAGCAGAACCTGCATCTAAACGGCTTCACTGGGCGCGAACATGTGCTGATCCAAGCCGACGCGCTCGACTGGATCCGCAATGCGCCGGCGGGCGGGTGGGACCTTATCTTCCTTGACCCTCCGACGTTCTCCAATTCAAAGCGTATGTCGGAAACGCTCGACGTTCAGCGCGACCATGTGGCCCTGTTGGAATCCACGCTGCGGCTTGTGGCGCCCGGCGGCGTGCTGGTGTTTTCGACAAATTTCACACGCTTCGCAATGGATGCATCGCTCATGGCGCTCGCGGATGTTGAGGATATCTCGCGGCCGACGGTTCCCCGCGACTTCGAGCGTAATCCACGGATTCACCGATGTTTTTTGCTGCGCCCGAAGGCCTCGCTCATCGACCGGGAGGGCGCGCTCTGATCGCCACCGAGCCCATCATGGGGGACGTTTGAGGGCGCAGTGTGCTTAAATGGGGTGGTAGGCGCGCCAGCAAGGGCGATGCGCCGATCACGTGATGATTACCATGTCCGCGCACAAACCGATCATAGGGGTTCCAGCCGACCGGCGACTGCTCGGCAGTCACTGGTTCCATTGTGTCGGGGAGAAGTATTTGGCGGCGATCCGTGCGTCGGCCAATGCTACCCCGGTGATCGTGCCTTCGTTTGGTGACCACGACGACCGATTGGCCATACTGTCGCGATGCGATGGGGTGTTGCTGACGGGCAGCCCGTCCAACGTGGAGCCTCATCGCTACGAGGGTCCCCACAGCGCTCCCGGTACGTGGCACGATCCGCACCGCGATGAGACGACGTTGGCAATGATCCCCGAAATAGTCGCGGCCGGTATGCCGCTCTTGGCGATTTGTCGTGGCTTTCAGGAATTGAACGTTGCCTACGGCGGTTCTTTGCATCAACGCGTGCAAGAAGTCCCCGGTTACAACGACCATCGTGAAGATGGCGAGGCGCCCCTCGATAACCAGTACGCGCCCGCCCACGACCTCACGCTTGCTGACGGTGGATTGCTCGCTTCCTTGGCGGGTACTCGGCACATTCGCGTCAACTCCTTGCATCAGCAAGGTATTGATCGCTTGGGCTCCGGTCTGGTCGCGGAAGGCTGGGCTCCGGATGGCCTGATAGAAGCTGTTCGGGTCGCCGACGCCCGTCGATTTGCGGTGGCGGTGCAATGGCATCCCGAGTGGAAGTCCACCGAAAACGATTTCTCAAGGGTCCTTTTCCAGGCGTTTGGCGACGCTGCTAGGGCCTACGCGCGCTCCCGCGAGGAGGCGCATTACTCGACAGGTGCAACATGACGACGAGTCCAGTCCGGCAATTCCTCAAAGACCACGGTATCCAGGAAGTCGAGGCCATTATCCCGGACCTCGCCGGCGTGGCCCGCGGCAAGGTGGTGCCGTCGGAAAAGTACATTGAAGAAGAGGGCATGCGGCTGCCCGAGTCCATTTTTCTGCAAACCGTCACGGGTGACTATCCGGACGACGACAGCTCTATCAGCCCTTCTGAAATCGACATCGTGCTGAAGGCTGATCCCAACACGATTCGGGTCGTCCCTTGGGCGGCAGAGCCGACCGCGCAAGTCATCCACGACTGCTTCTACGGGGACGGTCGCCCAGTCACCATGTCGCCGCGCTATGTGTTGCGCCGCGTGCTCGATTTGTACGCGAGTCATGGCTGGGATCCGGTCATTGCGCCCGAGCTCGAGTTCTATTTGGTCGAGCCAAACATTGACTCCGACTATCCCTTGAAGCCGCCAATCGGGCGTTCCGGCCGGCCGGAAATTGGCCGGCAAAGCTATTCCATCGCTGCGGTGAACGAGTTCGATCCGCTGTTCGATGACGTGTATGCCTATTGCGAAGCGCAGGAACTTCAGATTGATACGCTGATTCACGAAGCCGGCGCGGCACAGATGGAGATCAACCTCCTCCACGGCAATGCGCTGTCCTTAGCGGACCAAGCGTTCATGTTTAAGCGCACCGCCCGTGAAGCGGCGCTCCGCCACAAAATGTACGCGACATTCATGGCGAAGCCCCATGCCAAAGAGCCGGGCAGCGCCATGCATCTGCATCAGAGCGTGGTTGATGTGAAAACGCGGCAGAACATTTTCAGCAATGCCGACGGCTCGCCGTCCAATTTATTCTTTGCGCACATTGCCGGTTTGCAACGCTACCTTCCGGCAGCGATGTCGCTCTTCGCGCCGAACGTCAACAGCTACCGCCGCACGACGCCGAACAGCATGGCGCCGATCAACGTGCATTGGGGATATGACAACCGCACCGCAGGGCTTCGCGTGCCCATGTCGAGTCCGGTCGCGCGCCGGGTTGAGAATCGCGTCGGTGGTGCCGACGCCAATCCGTATCTCGCGATGGCAGCCTCGCTCGCCTGCGGATACCTCGGTATGGTGGAAGGCCTGAAGCCGACCGAGCCCATCAGCGGCAGCGCCTACCTCTTGCCCTTCCAGTTGCCGCGTACGTTATCCGAGGCATTGCGCCTCTTACGGGAATGCCGTCCGTTGGTTGAGGTGTTCGGCGAACGTTTTGTCGGCGCGTACGCCGCCGTCAAGGAAAGCGAGCACGATGCGTTCTTACAGGTCATCTCAGCCTGGGAACGCGAACACTTGTTGCTGAACGTTTAACAAGGGTTAACGGTGCCTCCGCCGCGCCTCGCACTCTGGGTCCTGGTCGTTTCGATCGGGGTGGTTGGTTGCGCACGGCGGCACAGCGAGCCGACATCGTCGGCTCCGTCTGCCCATTCCGGTAAGGCTCGCGTCGTCAACGTCTACAATTGGACGGACTACATCGCCCCGGAGGCGCTCGCTCGCTTTGAGAGCGAGACCGGCATCCGGGTCAACTACGACGTCTTCGACAGCAACGAAGTGTTGGAAACGAAGTTACTCACCGGCCATACCGGTTATGACGTTGTTGTCCCCACCGATTACTTCCTCGAACGGCAATCGAAAGCTGGTGTGCTAAAGCCGCTGGATCGATCCAAGTTACCGAATTTCCGGAATCTCGATCCTCGGGTACTGAAGCAATTGGAGTCGTTGGATCCCGGTAATCGCTACGGGGTCCCGTATGCCGGGGTGATCACGGGCATCGGCTATAACGTGGATAAGGTCCGCGCCGTGCTCGGAGATGTACCGATCGACAGTTGGTCGGTCATTTTCGATCCTAAGAACGCGGCGAAACTGAAAGCCTGTGGCTTGACGATGCTCGATCAAGAAGCAGAAGTGATCTTCTCGACCAAGATCTGGCTCGGATTGGATACGGCGTCGGAAAGCCTGGCTGATCTTGCTCGGGCGGAGTCCGCTTTGACGGCTATCCGGCCCTACATTCGGTACTTCAACAGTTCTCAGTACATCAATGATCTGGCCAACGGCGAGATCTGCATTGCGCTCAGTTGGAGCGGCGACATCTTGCAGGCGCGCGATCGTGCAGCGGAGGCGGGTAAGGGTGTCCACATAGCCTTTACCGTGCCCAAAGAAGGCGCGCTGCGCTCCTTCGACATGTTGGCGATACCCGCCGATGCGCCGCATCCTGAGGATGCACATCGCTTCATTAATTTTCTGCTGCAAGCCGATACCGCGGCGGGGTTCACTGAGTTCCGCAAGTATCCAACGGGCAATTTGGCCAGTGAATCCTTGGTGCCACCCGAATTGCGCTCGGACCCGATTATTTACCCGCCAGCCGACGTGGTTGCGCGGTTTCTTCCGCATCGAGCGGAATCCTTGGCCTACGCGCGTTACGCGAATCGGGCTTGGACTCGCATCAGAACCGGACTCTGAGGGGACTTACGGCAATGATTCCACCGTCGGAACAGGGAAAGATGCGCGGACCGGATCCGTACGTTCGGATCGACAAGGTGACGAAACGATTCGGCGCCTTCGAGGCCGTCAGCCAAGTATCGCTGGATATCGCAAAAGGCGAGATTTTCTGCCTCTTGGGTGGATCGGGTTGCGGTAAGACGACGCTGTTGCGGATGCTTGCTGGCTTTGAAGTGCCGACCGAAGGCGCTATTTACATCGACGGCGTGGACGTGACGGCGGTGCCGCCTTACGAGCGGCCCGTCAACATGATGTTCCAGTCGTATGCGCTCTTCCCGCATATGTCCGTTGCGCAAAATGTCGCCTTCGGTCTACGTCAGGACGGCGTCTCCAAAGCGACTGCTGCGGAACGCGTTCGTGAGATGTTGGCCATGGTTCAGCTCGAAGGTTACGAGCATCGCAAGCCTCATCAGCTCTCCGGAGGGCAGCGACAGCGCGTGGCGCTTGCGCGCGCTTTGGTGAAGCGCCCGAAGTTGCTTCTCCTAGATGAGCCATTAGGGGCTCTGGACAAAAAGCTTCGCGAACGAACCCAGTTTGAACTCGTCAATCTCCAGGAAAAATTGGGGGTGACGTTCGTCATTGTGACGCACGACCAAGAAGAAGCCATGACGCTCGCTACGCGCATTGGAGTCATGCGCGCAGGCGAGATACTGCAAGTGGGCTCGCCGACCGATATTTACGAATTCCCGAATTCGCGCTATGTCGCTGACTTCATCGGCTCCGTGAATCTCCTGGAGGGTACGCTCGTCGTCGATGAGCCAGACCACTGCCGTATACACTGCCCGGCGCTCGGGGCTGACGTCTACGTAGACCATGGGGTGAGTTCAGCGCCCGATGCGGTCGTCTCCGTCGCGCTTCGTCCGGAAAAAATTCGATTATCGCGGGAGAGGCCTGATCAGAACGACAATGTCGTCAGTGGTACGGTCGCCGGCATTGCCTATCTCGGCGATTCGACCCGTCTGTTGATCCAATTGCCCACTGGGTTGCAGTTACAAGTCACGCGTCCGAACTTTGATCGCCATGACGATCGTCTGGATTACGACGAGGTGGTGTGGGCGAGTTGGGAAGCCCGCTCGCCGGTGGTGGTCTCGCGGTGAGCGCGGCGAGTTTGCAACGGCGCTGGCAGCGCGCCAAGGCCGGCCTTGGACAACGCGCCGTGATTGGTATTCCGTACGGCTGGCTGGTGATCTTCTTCCTAGTGCCGTTCCTCATCGTCCTTAAGATTTCGTTCTCAAACGTTGTCTTAGCGATGCCGCCGGTGGAGCCGGTGTTGACGTGGAGTCGGGATCAAGTCCTGCAGATCCGTGTTCATTTTTCGAACTACGGATTCGTGTTTGGCGACCGCTTGTACATCGCGGCGTTCGTTAATTCGTTGCGTGTTGCGGCCGTCTCGACGCTCTTGGCGCTCTTGATCGGCTATCCGATGGCTTATGGGATCGCGCGGGCCTCGGGCGCCTGGCGGAACGTGCTGTTCTTATTGGTTTCTCTCCCTTTCTTCACGTCCTTCCTATTGCGCGTCTATGCCTGGATCGGACTGCTCGGCCGGAACGGACCCGTCAATGGATTGCTGCTGCACCTCGGCGTCATCCATGAGCCGATCCAGCTGTTACAGACCGATTTCGCGGTCTATCTGGGCATGGTGTATTCCTATTTGCCGTTCATGGTGTTGCCTCTGTACGCGGCGATCGAGAAGTTGGATTTGACGCTGCTCGAAGCGGCCTCAGATCTTGGTTGCCGGCCGACCCGCGCCTTCTTTGCGATCACCTTGCCGCTGACCCGGGAAGGGATTTTCGCCGGTTGTTTGCTGGTCTTTATTCCCGCCGTTGGCGAATACGTTATTCCTGCGTTGCTGGGTGGACCAGACATGCTCATGATCGGCCGCGTCGTGTGGGATGAGTTTTTTGCCAATCGCGACTGGCCGGTCGCGAGTGCTTTGGCGATCGTGCTCTTGGTGATTTTGTCGGGATTTGTCTTGCTGTTACAAAAGGTGCAGGCCCAAAGCGAGGACGCCCCATGAACGCGCGTCGCTCCGTCTTTGTAACCTTCATGCTGGTCTTTGGCTTTGCGTTCCTCTATCTCCCGATCCTGTCGATGATTGTGTATTCGTTTAACGCATCGCGACTGGTGACGGTGTGGGATTCTGTGCACTCGCCCACGTTGGCGTGGTACGTCGAACTGTTCGGCAACGACGAAATACTGGAGGCGGCTCAGTTAAGTCTTCGTATCGCCGCGGCCAGCGCCACGGGCGCCGTAATACTGGGTACGCTCGCGGCCTTTGCGCTTGCTCGCTACCGTCGTTTTCGGGGGCGACCGCTCTTCAGCGTGTTGGCGACGGCGCCAATGGTGTTACCGGAAGTGATCACCGGCTTGTCGTTGCTGCTGTTGTTTGTGGCACTCGAGCAGTGGACCGGTTGGCCGGCGGGTCGTGGTACTTCGACGATCACGATCGCCCATGTCACCTTCTCGATGGCCTACGCCATTGTGGTCATACAAGCGCGCCTCATGACGGTGGATCGCTCTTTGGAGGAGGCCGCCATGGATTTGGGCGCGCGTCCTTGGAAAGTCTTCTTGGTGATCACTTTGCCAATCATTGTGCCGGCCATTGCGTCTGCCTGGATGTTGGCCTTCATCCTCAGTTGGGACGACATTGTCATCACGAGTTTCGTCTCCGGCCCAGGGTCGACGACGTTGCCGCAATTGGTCTTTTCCAAAGTCAGGCTTGGTGTCAGCCCTGACATCAATGCGTTGGCCACGCTGTTGGTGGGGCTTGTCTCCATCTGTGTAGTGGTGGCAGGAATCGTTATGATGCGGGCGGAGCGTCGTCGGCTGCGCGACGCACAGATTGCGATGGGAGCACACTGATGGAACTGGTTCTGGGGATCGACCTCGGTGGGTCGTCGATTAAAGCGGGGGCGGTGGATGCCGCAACCGGGCATCTCGTCGGGGCGCTGGATTCCGTGCCGACGCCGGCCGGTGCCACCGTCGAAGCGACGCAAGCCGCGTTGGCCGAACTGATCAGCCGGTTCCCGCAGTGCACAGGGCCGGTGGGACTTGCGTTTCCAGCGGCCGTAGTGCGTGGGGTCACGCACAGCGCGGCCAATGTGGACAAAGGGTGGATTGGCTGCGACGCCGCCGCCGTGCTTCGGGCCGCCTCCGGCGGACGCCCGAGCTTCGTGTTGAACGATGCCGATGCGGCGGGCGTTGCCGAGATGCGCGTGGGTGCCGGCCGGGGTGAGAAGGGCGTGGTCATGATGATCACGTTTGGCACCGGTATCGGCACGGCTCTATTTATCGACGGTGTCCTTTGGCCCAACACAGAGCTCGGACACTTGGAGATGGACGGCATGGAGGCGGAACACTACGCCAGTGCCCGCGTGCGCACCGTCGAAAACCTGGATTGGCCGGCGTGGTGTGGGCGCGTCAATAAAGTGCTCGACCGGTATTACTCGCTGTTGTGGCCCGATCTCTTCATCGTCGGCGGTGGGGTCAGTGAGCGGTTCGAGGAGTACGGCGCGTTGTTGCACGCCAAAGCGCGAATCGTTCCAGCCGGCCTGCGCCAGGCGGCGGGCGTCGTTGGCGCAGCGTTCTATGCCCATGAATGTGCCCGCGCCGCGCGATGACCGTACCCGTTCCGGTGTCCCGACTGCCGTCGGTCGGGACGACGATTTTTACAGTGATGTCGCGCCTGTCGGCCGAGCTCGGAGCGATCAATACCGGCCAGGGCGTCCCTGATTTCGACCCTCCGGCGGGACTCGTCGAGCGGGTGGTACACCATGTCCGGGCCGGTCATAACCAGTATGCGCCCATGGCGGGTGCGGTTGAGTTGCGCGAGGCCATTGCGGCAAAGCTGGCGCGCCTATATGCACGGCGAGTCAGCCCCGAGTCCGAGGTCACAGTCACGGCCGGCGGCACCGAGGCGCTGTGTTCGACCATACAGGCGTTGGTCGGCCCGGGTGATGAAGTTATTTTGTTCGATCCGGCCTATGACAGTTACGAGCCGGTGATCACGCTGTGTGGAGCGGTCAGTCGCCGGCTACCGTTAACGCGGCCTGATTTCGCGATCGATTGGAATCGCCTCGGCGACGCGTTGAATGAGCGGACGCGATTGGTGGTGTTGAACACCCCGCATAACCCGAGCGGCGCAGTGCTGTCGGCCGACGATATGGATCGTTTGGCGGAGCTGCTGCGATCCACGGGGGCGTATGTACTCTGCGACGAAGTCTACGAGCACATGGTGTTTGATGGACGGCCGTTCCCGAGTGTCCATCGGCACGCCGAATTGGCCGCGCGCAGCGTTGTGGTGTCGTCGTTCGGAAAGACCTATCACGCGACGGGCTGGAAGATCGGCTACTGCGTTGCGCCACCCGCCCTGTCGGCTGAGGTGCGTAAAGTGCATCAGTTCAACACCTTCGCGGTCGCCACACCCCTACAACGCGCTATCGCCGATTTTATGGTCTCCGATCCCCAGTGGGATGACGAACTGCCGCGGTTCTATCAAGCCAAGCGGGACTTACTCGCAGGACTGCTCGCGAAGACGCGGCTGCGTTTCACGCCGTCGCCGGCCACGTACTTTCAATTGGTCGATTACTCGGCCGTTTCCACCCTGCCCGATGCCGAATTTTCGATGTGGTTATTACGGGAGCACGGGGTAACCACGATACCGGTTTCGCCCTTCTGTGCGTTGGGGAGCGCCCCCGGACGTCAGGTACGATTGTGCTTTGCGAAGCACGATGACACTCTGCGTGCGGCGGCGGAGCGCTTGGCAGCACTCTGACGACACGCTCGGATCGAAACTCTTAGGAATAGTTATGAAGCCCAGCACCTTTGCTAATCATCCGCCCGAAATCGTCTTGCCCGACGGCAATCGGCCCTTGGTGGCGCCGATTTACCAGTCTGTGAAATTCGACTTCGAGACGGTTGCAGAAACGGAACAGTCCTGGGACGGCGCTCTGGGTTTCAACTACAGCCGTACCGCAAACCCTACGGTGGCAGCGCTCGAGGCGACCCTCGCGGGCTTGCAGGGTCGAGAGGACTGCGTTGCCGTCGGTTCTGGCATGGGTGCCGTGTCGACCGCCATGCTTTCGCTGCTGAGCGCCGGCGATCATCTGTTGTCCTTTGCCGAGAGCTACGGCCCCACCCGCCGTATGATTACCAAGGTCATGGGTCGTTACGGGGTTCGTTCGACCTTCGTGTCGATCGAAGACTTTGATGCCATCGAACGGGTGCTCGGTGAAAATGAGACCGCGGTGGTCTGGTTCGAGTCGCCGACAAATCCGGTGCTGAAGATCGCTGATGTGGCGCGTATCACCGACCTTGCGCATCGGCACGGGGCATTGGCCGTGCTCGACAATACGTTTGCCGGTCTCGAATCGCACGCGGACTTGCCGGTCGATTTGTTCGTCCACAGTCTCACCAAGTACGCGTCCGGTCACGGCGATGTGATGGGTGGTGCGATCATCGGCGACGAAAAGCACGTTCGCCGCGTCCGTTTCCATGCCAATACGCTCGGACCGACGCTCGATCCGCATGCGGCGTATCTGATCCAAAGGGGTCTCAAGACTTACCATGTTCGGCGACGGGCTGCCTGTGAGTCCGCTCAGCGCTTGGCTGAGTTTCTGCACACGCACCCTAAGGTTGCCACCGTCCGTTATCCCGGACTGCCGTCGGACCCCGGGCACGCGTTGGCGGGACGCCAGATGCGTGACTTTGGGACTGTGCTCTGCATTGATTTGAAGGGGAGCGGCGAGGGCGCTGCACGTTTTGCCAACGCACTCTCCCTGTTCCGGATAGCGGCGAGCCTGGGGTCCACGGAGTCACTGATCGTTCCGCCGACTCTGCAGCAGGCCCGCGATTTGTCGGGCGATCTCAAAGCGGCCGCGGGCATCGGCGATACGACCACCCGCCTGTCGATTGGTCTGGAGGATATCGACGATCTCATCGCGGATCTCGATCAAGCGTTGCGGCAGGTCGATGGCTGAGACCGAGCGCCGATGCACGGCGCTGGGCTCGTCATATAAGGTTCATGGAATCGTCACAGTCTCGTAGACGGCGACGCGCAACGTACCCAACGTCTGAGACCGTTGGGAGTTCTTGCCGATGTCGGCGCAGCCTGCTGGATGGTTCGATCGAGTTGATGCGTTCGAATACCGATTCTGCGCGCGGTTGAACCTCGCGTGCGAGCGGGCCTTCGTGCTCAACCTGTTCCGTACCGTGAGCCGCCTCGGTGACGGTGTACTTTGGTACGCGCTGATCGCGTGCCTGGCCTTGGTGGGCGGCGCGGAAGGTCGTACGACGGCCCTGCAAATGCTGATCGTCGGCGGAGTGGGGCTCGCGCTCTACAAGGCGTTGAAGCATCGCTTGGTGCGCGAACGGCCCTACATCACCCACGAGGCGATTCGCGCCGGCACTCGTGCGTTGGATCGCTACAGTTTTCCGTCAGGGCACACGTTGCACGCGGTCTCGTTTACGATCGTCGCGGTGGCGCACTTTCCGATGCTGGCGCCCGTACTTGTACCCTTCGCGTTGTTGGTCGCGGCATCGAGAGTCATTCTGGGGCTGCATTACCCGACGGATGTGATTGCCGGTGCCGCTATAGGCACCACGCTCGCGACCGCGATCCTCGCGATCGGCTGATCGGGCAGGCCCAGCGGCCTGCCCCGTAGGTCCAGTTCGCTTATCGATCGACCTTCGTGTAGACGAGGGCAGGCTGATCGCCAGACCGCGAGTAGTCGTGGCGGCGACTCATCTCAGCCAGCGCGGCATCCCGCTCCTCGGCGGTGCCGTACCAATGCTCTCGGCTCCATTCTTTCCCGACCAGCAGCCGAAAAGGGTCACCTGCGCGCGTACTGACGCGAATCCCAAAGGGCCGTTCGGCCGGGAGGGGGTGATGCAAGTTGTGTGCGTTGGCAATGCTCATCGGCGGTCTCCAAAGACGAGCCGCGAAGGTAGCTGAACCGTCGCCTGTCGGGAAGAGGGTTGACCCGTAGCGCCTCGGGATCTGTCGCTTGACGCCGCAAAAGGGCAGGATAGGCATCTATGCCGTTCGGCCGTCCGAACTCGCCGAGGAGATCGCTATGAGCCTGTTCCAGAATCGTAAGTCCGTTTTACCGAGCGCTGCAGAGGCGCTGCCCGGCCGCAGCGAAGCGCTGCGGGTATCGCCCCGCCATTTCGTCAACGGTGAGCGGATCGTGCCGCCGTTCGCGGAAGGACTTGAGTCGGTGTATCTGGGGCTGGGTTGTTTTTGGGGTGCTGAGCGACTCTTTTGGCAGTTGGATGGGGTTGTCACGACGGCCGTCGGTTACGCCGGAGGCCACACCCCGAACGCCACCTACAAGGAGGTCTGCACCGGTCTCACCGGCCATACGGAAGTGGTCCTCGTGGTCTATGACCCGAGCCGTATCTCGTTCGAACAGATTATGAAGACCTTCTGGGAGTCTCACGACCCTACTCAGGGCATGCGTCAGGGCAATGACGTCGGTACGCAATATCGCTCGGCGATCTATACGACCACGGATGGACAATTATCGATCGCGCGTGAAACGGCTGCTCGCTATGCCGAGGCGTTGCGCGCGGTGGGCCGCGGATCGATCACGACAGAGATACAAGTCGCGCCCACGTTTTATTACGCCGAGGATTATCACCAGCAGTACCTCGCGAAGAATCCGAACGGGTACTGCGGGATCGGCGGCTGCGGAGTTCCCTTCAAACTCGCGGAGTTACAGGTAGCGGAGAAGGCGTAAGCGTTGGGTCTCCATCAGGGCGCGAAGGAGATACCCACTCGATGGGCGATTTTTAAAAAAAAGCCGTGTTGTTTCAGCCTTGACGGCAACCGGAAGTTCAACAGAGAGGTGTGGCTGGCGTAGTTCTGGGCGAGCCGGCAGCGTGCCGTGCGTTCTAGGGACGGATTTTGAACCGTCAGCTAACGTCGGACGTGTCGCGAGAGGCCCACGGGTGCTCAGCAGTGAGTGCCGCAAAGCGACCGTTAGAGAATGGTAAGGCCCGGATCAAGTGGATCGGGCCTTTGCGAGGAAGTGGATGAGTGGACTATCTCCGATATCCCATTGGCATCTGGCGCAAATCAACGTCGGTCGACTTGTGGGTCCGCGTGGTGATCCGAGAGTGGCGCCTTTTTTTGATGCCCTGGATCGAATTAATTTGATTGCGGAGCAGTCTGCTGGCTTCGTCTGGCGACTGCAGAGTGAAGCCGGCGATGCTACCGATATTCAAGCGACTCCCGACGCGCTGTTACTTGTGAACATGTCGGTTTGGTCCAATTCGGAAACGCTTTTCGACTTTGTCTACCGAAGCGCCCATACCGCAGAAATGGCAAGGCGGCGCGAGTATTTCGAGCGGTTCGAAGGCGCCCATCAGGCACTATGGTGGGTGCCTCTAGCTCATGTGCCTAGCGTAGATGAGGGACTGTCTCGTCTGTGGATGCTCGATCGGTATGGACCGACGCGCGAGGCGTTCACGTTCAAAAAGCGATTCCCGCCTCCTGGCACGTCTGGCGCCCCGGAAGAGCACGAAACCTGATCCGTCTGGACGGGGACGGTCGCCAAGATTTCTTGTGGATCAACATGGAAGGACCGAGTCGCGCGTTTCTGAATAAGGCGACCGGGAATTACATCACTGTGAAGGTTCCGACGTCAGCACGTTACCTTGGCGCGCGTATTCACGTGGACACGCCGGCGGGACGGAGCTACACCCGTGAAGTGATCGCCAGCCAAGGGTTTATGACGGGACAGATCCCGGAGTAGTCCTTCGGTCTGGGCACGGGCACCGTGGTTCAGCAGGTCGTTGTCGAGATGCCAGATGGCAGCACCCAGATCATCAAAGATCCGAAAATCAATTCGAAGATCACGCTGAAGTAAGCGTTAATTGATCCGGTGGCGGCGCGGGCGCTGCCACTGGGGCAGCGCCTCCACCGGCACGGGCGAGGCCAATGGCGATCGGGCCGCCTGTGTCTCGATCGCATCACCTCCGACTCACCGTGAGGTGGAGGCCCCCAGTCGGCCGACGCTGGGCGGCGGATCTACCGTACTTTCGATGGCCATCCGCGGCTTGATGCGCGATGACGCTCATCAAGCCGATCGCGACGACGTTCGACTCATGAGCGCCCATACCGAACTGGCCCACAGAATCAGGCCGACGCCGAGCGCACAGACGCCGTTGTCGGACCCGTTGGGTGAAATCAACGGATACGCCGATGCGAGCAGCAGCAAGGCGCTGCCGCTCCAATAATGAGGCCGGTACGCGAACAGCCGACCCAAGGGAAAAAAGTGCAGCCCGATGATGCCGACGATCGCCGGCAGTATCCATCGCGCGAGACCTGCGGTGTTCAGCGCCCAAGCAACGATACCGATGGCGATCCACTGCGCCGCATTGATCTGTTGGAATAGGCGCCATCGGCGGCGCGCATCGCCTTTCGGCGCCGGCGCCGGCACTGCTCTCGCGTTTCGACGGTATACCCGAATAGACGCGGCAATGAGGGCGGAAGTCCCCGCGCCCACCAGGGCGATGCCTGTGATGCTCGGGTATAACGCGTTGATCCCGACGGCAAACCAAATGCCACCAAAGAGGGACATAAAGCTAGCCCCGATGGCGCGCCCCGCTTTTGCGGGGTCGGGCGAGCCATCACTCGGTGTACGATTCGCCATGCAAAGCCTCCGAATGTATGTGGCGAGTGCATCGACCGAGATGCCTAGCAACGCGCTGGCTTTTGGAATCCGCGCCTCTTGAATCAGGGCTGTGTCGCATAGATCTTGACGACTTCGTACAGAAAGTGTCGGCCATCGAGCAAGGATTTCACGCGAATGCGCTCATTCAGTCCGTGCGCATGGCTTCCTTCTGCGTCGGCGAAGATACCGGAGAGTCCGTACGTCGGTACGCCCGTGGCATTCAGATAGCGACCGTCGGTGGCGCCGGTGGCCATGGTCGGCACGAGCGGTACGCCCGGCCATAGCGTGGCTGCGACTTGTTTGATCGGCTCCACGATAGAAGGGGTCAAGGGTGGAGGTGGCGATTGCATGCCAGGATCGCCGGTAGGCGCGACCGATATTTTGTCGTCTGCCAAGGTACGGACGATTTCCCGTTGAACGTCGGTGATAGCAACGCCCGGGAGGATTCGGCAGTTCACGTTGGCGCGAACCTTCTGTGGGAGCGCGTTGGCCGCGTGACCGCCATTGATCTGGGTTACAACACAGGTGGTCCGCAGCGCGCCATTCCAGCCTGGGTTGATCGCCCAGAGGCGCTCAGCGGCTGCCTCGTCGTTTGCATTCGCGAGCACTGCGCGCATATCGGCGGCGACTTGGGGTGACGCGGTTCGAGCCTGTGCCTCGAAGTAGCCGCGGGTAGCGGGGTTCAGCGCGATCGGAAAATTATGAGACCCGAGTCGTGCGAGCCCCGCGCTTAAGCGAACGATCGGATTGTTCTTCGTCGGCCGTGAGCTGTGGCCGCCGACATCGGTGGCCTCCAACAGAAAATCTTGGTAGACCTTTTCACCGGCTTGAATCTGCAGCGCCACCGGCCGCCCGTTGGCATCCAGTTCTCCACCTGCGCCCTCATTGAGCGCGAACTCGGCGGCCAATACATCGGGCTGGGTTTGCGTCAGCCAGCGCACCGTATTAAACGTATCGGGCGTCTCCTCGCCGCAGGTGAGTGCAAGTTTGATACCGCGGCGAGGCTTAAATCCTTCCTGTTTTAGACGCGCCATCGAGTCCGTGAAGATTGCAGCCATTGCCTTGTCATCACTCGCGCCGCGCGCATAGAAGAAACCGTTTTCCTCTACCAGCTTGAAGGGGTCGCGCTCCCAGTCCTCGCGCCGGGCTTCGACGACATCGATATGCGCCAACAACAATATGGGCTTTGCGTTCGCATCCGACCCGGGCAAGATGGCAACCAATGCGCCATTTTTACTGTCCCCGTCCGGCGCGACACGCTGTAGGTCCGATTCGGGGAATCCAGCGGCCACCAATCGGCTGCGCATTGCCTCTGCGGCGGCGGTACAGCTGCCCACCGACCGTGTGGTGTTGATCTCGACGAGCTCTTTATAGAGCGAACGAAAGGCCACTTCATCAGCGGTCGGCGCGGTCGCGTTGGCGGCGGACGCAGCCACTAACAAAGAGCTCAGTGCAGTGAGTCTGCCGAGGACATGGAAGCCGTGCATGCGGGGCCCTTTCTGATCTGAAACGCATCCAGACCATATCACGAGACACCGATCGAAACGGCGCTGAGCCCTCAGGAGTCGACTCGACAGCGGGGTTGTGGGAAGACCGTTCGCCCGCCCACGGTACGTGGACGGGCGTGTCGGCCGTTCCAGCCGACGGGGTTAGTTCCCTTGGTACACCACGTGAACGTAGGTGCCTAAGCGCACGTTATACGCAAGGTACCAGCCCGGGTGATCCGGATCGTCGTAGAGGACGATGTCGTCGTTGTCCCAGAGCCAGTCCCAGCACAGTGAAAAATCGACCGCTGCAACCGCGAACCAGAATCCTCCGAATTCAAAGCGGTCGGGCCCTCCGCCGTGCAGACGCCACACGTGGCCCGGGCCTCGAGGGCCGGGAAAATGGCCGCGTTCCCACGGTCGGTCGAACCGATAACGATCGTCGTCGCGGCCCCTGTCGTGCCCGACCCAGACATCACGGTTACCGTCCGGACGAACGTGCGGTGTGACCGGTACACCGTCAGCACCGCTCGGCATGCGATGGCCGCCACCCCAGGGCCAGCTGTGTGAGGGTGCAGGTCCTTGCCGCGGAATATGGCCGCCCCCAACCCCCGGGGGAGGTGGGGCCGGATGTGCACCGCCGCTCGGGAAGTGCGGCTCATGCGATTGACCGTATACCGCGGTTGCAGCACACAGGCCGATCCACCCTGCAAGCATCAGACGTTTCATGGAAGTGCTCCTTTACAGTGAATTTGCGAATCAGTGCTCCCGCGCTTCAGGGAGCGACCGATCCTTGGCCAATCGCCGGATCCGGCGACCAACTGCCGCCGAGGGCCACGTACAACGCGACGATGTCCTGCAGATAACGCGCCTCGGCACTGATTCGGTTACCGCGAGCGCTCTGTGCTGCGATGTCGGCGTAGAGTCGGGACGCTTCGCCAGTTGCACCGGTGCGGGTCGTGGCATCGACCAGTTGGAGCGTCACCGCCAGATTCCCTTCGCTCTCTCGCGCTGCACTGAGGGCAATCCGGTCCTGATTCAGGGCCGCGAGGACATCGGCGACCTGCGCAAGACCTGTGAGTACTGTTTGACGATAGTCGGACGCGGCGGCCTCGTACGCCGCCAGCGCGGCTTTCCGGCCGAACCACACGCGACCACCGGTGAACAAGGGGAGATTTAAATCGGCGCCACCGGCCCAGAACTTGCCGTTCGGACCCGTTAGTTCGGACCATTGCGTTGAATCGTGTCCGAGGCTCCCAGTCACGGTCAGGCTTGGGAACAACGCGGCCGTGGCGACGCCGACGTCAGCGCTGGCGATATGCCATTGGGCTTCGGCGGCCAGAATGTCCGGGCGCTGCCGAACGAGTTGGGACGGCAGGGTGAGCGGCAACTCGTGGGGCTCAGCGAACGCGCGTAACGGGGGTGACGCGGGAACACCGGCGCCTGGCTCTTGGCCGATCAGCGTACTGAGTAGATGCTCAGTCTCCGCCGCTTGAAGCATAAGCGTCGACAGAGCGATCTGTTGGTTGGATAACTGGGACTGAAGCGCAAGCAAAGCGGCTTCCGGCGACGTACCCGCCTTGACCTGTGCGGCTGTCAGTCCGATGAGTGCTTGATCATCGGCGACGACGGCTCGGCTGGCGTCAATTTGCTCACGGTAGCCCGCGAGCGCGACGCCGGTATTAATAATCGTCGCGACCAACGTAATGCGCGTCGCTCTCGCGATCATCCGCTGATAGTCCACGGCCGCATTCAGCGCTTCGAGCGTGCGTCGCTGACCGCCGACGAGATCCAGCGTATATCCAACCGTCCCAGAGAGGGTGTAGAGATTGAACAGGCTGCCGGGACCGGCTCCGCCTAACTTGATCGGAGAGGCCAACTGGCGGTTTGCGCCGAGATCCACGCCAACCGTGGGAAAAAATATGGAATTACCGGCGCTACGTGCGGCTTCACTCTGGCGCAGCCGCGCACTGGCGGCGCGAACCGTGGGGCTATTCGCCAAGGAGACATCGATGAGTTGATTCAGTTCTGCGGATCCGAAGATCTCCCACCAACGTTCACCGATGCGTTGGTCTGACGGCAGGTTGACCGAAGGATGCTCGTCGGTATCGGTAGCAAGATAGCCTGACGAGGTCGGTGGAGCCGGTGTTTTGAAGTCCGGACCGACCGCACACGCCGCCATTCCCACGAGTACGGTGAACACAGTTACCGTGTGAGAGGTGCGTCGTGCGCGGAGATGTTTAGGTATGCAGGCGTCCATGGGTTATTGGCTCCCTACATAGACGTCTACCAATTGTCCGGGGTACAAGGTGGCGCCCTTGGGGACGGTAAACTGAAAGATCATCGGCAGCACTCGTAAATCCACGCGCTCCGCACGTTGGTCTGACAGTTCAATTTTGGGGGTGACGTAGGGTTGCAACCGTACGAAGGTCAGAGGGATCTTGAGCGTTGTGCCGCGGACCTGCATTTGGGCGCTGATCTTCGCAGGGGCAGGGAGCCGCGAAAGCAGAATTTCATCGACAAAGACCCGAACGCCCAGGGTGCCGGTTGCGGCGCTCAGCACCGCCGCTGGAATCATTCCCTGTGTATAGGTCTCGTAGGTGCCCTGCGCTGAGACATAGCTGCCGGTCGAGACGCCGACCGCAAGTACGCGCGCGTTGATGGGGGTCCTCACAGTGTACTTGTTGAGGAGCGCGTGAGCGGACGCAGCCTGTTGCCGTAACGCAAGTACGGTGTGCTGTTGAGCGTCGATTTCGTATTGCCAAGCGCCGGCTTCCGTCAGCTTCAGCTGACGATCCGCGACGTCCAATGCAGCAGACGCCACACGAACCGCATTGTTCGCGGTGTCGAACTGATCTTGGCTGACTGCCCTCGAATCAATGTCCCTCGCGCGCTGGAGCTTGTCGAATTGATCCGACGCCTGACGTAGGACTGCCTCGGCGGCAGCGCGCTGGGCCCGTGCGATGGCCAGCACCTCCGGCCGCGGCTGTTGCTTGAGTTCCGACAACGCGGCGGTGGCGGCTGCGGACTGTGCGTCGAACTGTTCAGCTGTTGCCTGCGGAACCGACGCCTCGATGTCAAAGAGCGGCTCGCCGGATGTCACTGTTTGGCCTTCGGTAACGTAAATCTTAGTCACTCGTCCGGACACTTCCGGATTGACGTTGACGTTCGAGCCGCTGTTCTGGGCACTCTCGATGATGCCGTTCGCATACAGCCCGTGTGCATAGGGATTTGCGGCCGGGTCGAAGGCCGGTGGCAGAGGCGGATGGCTGATGCTGAAGTAGTAAGCGCCACATACTCCGATCAGCAGCCCAAAGCCGGACAGGATAAAAACGAGTCGATTACGCATAGTTAGATCCTTTCTTCACTCCGACGACGCGCCCGTCCTCCATGTTGACGATACGATCGGCGTATTCATTGATACGTGCGTCATGGGTGACGATGACGATGCATCGCTCTTTGGTGAGTACGTCGTTGCGCAGGAAAGCAATGATGTTGCGCCCGGTCTCGCCGTCCAACGATGCAGTGGGTTCGTCCAGAATCAGAATGTCGGGCTGGCCGATCAGTGCGCGCGCGATCGCAACGCGTTGCTGCTCTCCACCCGACAGTTTGACTGGCGGAAGATCAGCCCGTGCGGACAGTCCCACGATGCCCAGGTAGTAGTGGGCCCGTTCCAGTGCCAGATCCCACGGTTGCTTACGCAGGATGAGGGGTACAGCGACATTCTCGGCAGTGGTCAGTCGTGGGAAAAGATGATAGTCCTGAAACACAAAACCTATTTTGCCGAGGCGAACATCCGCCAGTTTGTCGTCGGACAAGCTCCACAGGTCCGTGTCTCCAATCCGTACTGACCCCGTATTCGGCCTCAAGATGCCAGAGAGCATACTCAACAGTGTGGTCTTGCCACTTCCGGACGGTCCAACAATGAAGAGCACCTCACCGCAATAGATATCGAGGCTGACGTCGTTGACGGCGAGTGTCTGGGCGTTGCCCTCACCGAACCATTTTTTCAAATCACGTGCTGAAATAGCGACGGGATTGGCCATATCAGCCTCTGAAGATATCGAAGGGTTCGATGCGTAATACCCGTCGCACGCCGATGTAGCTTGATATGGCGGCGATCAGGAGAACCATGCCGAATGCCAATAAAAGGTTTCCTGCGGTGATCTGCGCGGCATAGCTCGGCATCCGGGCCCGAGCGAAGAAAATCATCAGAGTACAGAGTCCAATGCCGAGGCCGAGCCCGGTGATTGATACGAATGTCGCCTGAAAGAGAATCATCCACACGAGCTCTCGGCCCTTGGCGCCCATGGCTTTCAGGGCGCCGAACTTCTCTAGATTCTCGATGATGAAGGTGTAAAACGTTTGGCCTGAGATGGATAGTCCGACGATGAAGCTGATAATGGTCATCATCATGATGTTCATGCCGAGTCCGGTTTGATACTTGTAGTAAGCGCTGATCCGGTCAATGAATTCATCCCGCGTCAGAGCGAGATATCCCAGTCGACGGACGGCTGCCTTTATGCCCGGCACATCTGCCGGTGTTTTGGGGTCTATCAAAATGTAGGCTGCAGTGAAGCGTGTCGAAGGAATGTACTGTTTGGCTCGCGAGTACGTGGTGTACAACGTGGGAATCCCAAACAATCCGCTGGAGGATGCCGCGGCGACGCCGACGATGACCGCGCGATGGTCGTTCAGTTCGAATTCCGCACCGACGTCGGGCTTCCCGAGTTTCGCGTACTCCGCGTCGTGAACAATGAAGAAGCCGTTCTCGGAGAAGATATCTTCACTGCGCCCCTTTTCCATGGCGGGCCTGCCATAAAGGCTCGAGTCATCGAGACCCAGAACCGAGACGGATTGGTAGGTGCCGTCACGGAGTTTGACCTGCGCCCCACCCGAATAAATGGGTACCGCATAGCGGACGCCGTCGATACTGCGGGTATAGTCGAGCACGTAATCCGGCATGCCGATACTGCTCGCTACCGTGTTGACAGCGGGATCCATGACCCATACTTTGGCGCCCACATTCAGGACCGTCGATGACGCGCGAGCAAGTACGCCGGCGAACATCGATGTCATCTGTACGATGAGAAACACCGCGAACGTGATGCCGACCAAGAGTGCCGAGAACTTGGCCCGGTCATTGACCAGCAGTTTGTAGGCGAGCGTCAAAAGTCCATTCATGGCGGAGCCTCGTGCGGCAGACGGGCGCTTTATTCCCGGCAACCGATAAGGCTAGTGTTGGCGAGGTTGAGGGGCGCGTCGTACGTAATTGCCGGGGTAAGGTCGGCGTGTTGAGTCGGTGGTCGGGGCCCAGTGGGCCTCGTCACCCAAGGGGCGGTACAGGGGGAATGTCAGATGACGCTACGGATGCGATGGTTTGTCGTTGGATTTAGTGTGGTTTTGGCGGTGCTTGCAACAGGTTTGGTGGGCGCGCCGACGGTGTACTTTGAGCTTTTTGTGGCTCAGCACGGCGAGACACCGAGTGTGTTGCCAAGACCTGTGCTTGGCCGCGGCCAGTGGTTTGACGACTATTTCGTGATTGAATCGATCGATGAGGCTACTTTCGCGATCGGTGAGCCTCGCTACTATCAGGGTAACTACAGCTACCTTTTGCTCGGCCGTGAGCGCGCGCTGTTATTTGATGCCGGTTCGGGTTTGCGCGACCTTGCGCCGGTTGTGCGTGCACTCACGCATTTGCCCGTTACCGTTTTGCCGTCCCATTTGCACTTTGATCACGTCGGTGCGTTAGGCCATTTTGATCGGATCGCCTTGCCGGACGATCCGTCACTGCGGACTCGCGAGCGCAATGGGTTACTTCGTTTAGGCCGCTACGAATTCTTGGGAGCCATGGATCGGCGCGATCCGCCGACGGTGTCGGTGGATGACTGGTGGTCCGATGGGCAGCGGATTGATTTAGGGGGGCGCACCGTGGAGGTCTGGCGCACGCCTGGGCACACTCCGACTTCCGTATCGATTTGGGAGGCGAGTCGCGCTCTCTTGCTGGTCGGGGACTTTCTTTACCCGGGGGAACTGTATGCGTTTCTGCCCGGCGCGTCGCTATCGGCTTACGAAGCAAGCGCCTCGCGCCTTTTGCGCCGGTTGCCGGCGGATGCGCGACTTTACGCCGCGCACATGCAAGACGCACCGGCATTACCGGCTGCACCGCTACTCCATCGTCACGATTTGGAAGCGCTTGAAGGGGCGCTTATTGCACGGCGGATGGGGCAATTGCCTTCCGTCGGCTTCTATCCTCAAATCTATCCGGTGGCGGGCGCGATCACCTTAGCCACCGGCTTTCGTTGGAACCTGCGCTAGGTTCTCTCAGCGCTTCGGATCTGGCAGCGGATAGGTGGTCGCCGACTCCAAACCGGCGCCGCTCGGAGCGGCGGCCGGCGTCGTCGTCGTCGGATTCGCCGCGGTCGGCCGCGCGGTCGGAGCCGGTACTGCAGTCGGCACCTTATCGTTCAGACCGGGGAAACGGCGCATCGTATCCAGCAATTTGCGAGCAAGTTCCGGTGCGGGCGGGGCGTTGGGCCCGAAGATATCCGAGGCATAGACGCCACCGCGTTGATAAAACGAGGCATTCGCCGAATCATCGATCCCGATCACCGATCCATCCAAGGCAATTCCACCGAAGAAGCCCTGTGACCGCGAGTACGAGAAAATCTCGGCGCCACCGATGTCCGTCGAACCCGACGCTGCCCGACCCACGGGGCCGACAGCGATGCCCGCGTCCGCGCCCAACGTGAGTTTCCCGCCGGTCACGCCTTCGATGCTGCGGCGCGATGCGAAGACCAAAATGATGTCACTGGACTGTATGCCGAACTGCCAACCGATGCTGCCACCGCCCATGTAGATGAACGACGGGTTGTACCAGTGACCGTTGTCATCGCGGACGAGCAGAACGCCCTTGCCGCCCTTGCCACCGAGACCCAGGCCCACTTTGATGACGCCGGGGATAATGGCAATGCCGTAGGCGCGATTCAGGAGCCAGTCCGGCGCCCGCTGATCCGGCATCCCCATGGTCTGTTCGAGCACGTCGGTGGCTTTGAGGATCGTCGCATCCTCTTTCTTACCGGCGAGGACGGTCGTCGACACGGTCAGGAAGACCAGTGAGAGCACGGCAAGGCGTTTAGTGAACATGGGGCGACCTCTCGTCTCCGATTGTGACTATCCCTACGACCTCAAAACAGGTGTCGGGGTTCCGTCGATCATGATACCGGACGAGGCATGCCGTGGGGCCAACCTCTCTGTCGCGATGTGGCGAACTGCCTCAGAACCACCCGGTCAGATGCAATTGCGCCAAAAGCCCCGTCGGTCGATAGTACGGCTCGCTACCCGCCGCGACGCCGGTCACCCGCAGATCCCGGAAATCCGCATATTGGTATCGGACGAGGTCCAGATGAATACCGGTCGTCCAGCGCTGTATGCCCAGGTGCGGATGCCACCGCGTCTGCCAGTTGATGCCGCCGCCGACCTGTAGAGACTGATGACGGGACAGAGAACGATCGCGACTGATATCGCCGGTGGGCAGGCCATTGCCGAGGTCCGTATAAAACGTCGCATGGCTCTGGTTATAGACACGGGTCTCAAGGTCGAGATTCAGGCGATCTTGACGGAAATTACGCCGCCAAGTCAGATCGTACGCTCGAGCTCGGATACCCCAGGAGTCGTAGTAGTAACTGATTCCGCTGGCAACGCTGCCCTTCGTGCCCAACGAGTACGTACCGTGGAGGCCGAGGTTATATCGGCCTCGGGTACCCGGAACGACCTCGGCGGCGGTGGCGACGAAGCCATCATTCAGCAGGAAACGTACACCGCTATCGGCTAAGCCAAGGCTCCCGTTCTGGCCGAGAAATCCGCCGTCCAGCGTCAGACGCAGGGATGGCGTCACAATCTGATCGATCGTACCCCACCATCCGCGACGTCCGGCATGCCCGCTGTACGTCGGGTCACGCTCCGCCGTGTCCGCAAGCACGCGATACGTCTGATCCCAGCCCCGGGAGACCCCCACCGCCAACGTGGTTAAGTCGTGAAAGAGACTCTGGCTGATCGCAGCACGAACGAGGGATCCGGCGTAGGAATTTCCAGAATTTCGGGATATGCCCGCGGAATAGATCGTCGTCCCGTCGCGAAAATCGATATCCAGACGTCCCAGTTCGCGGGTCTCATCGAGGCGTTGCGTTTGTGGTGCAGCGATGTCCTCGGCGGCGGCGGAGACTCGATCTACCTCGTAGAGGGCGCTGACGGCGGTGTCCCGCGCAAACCGACGCGTGATCGACCACTCAGGCCCTGAGATGCGGTCTCCACCGGCATCGGAGTGGCTGTAAGAAAGATCCGTCCGCGGCTCCGGAAGGCTGTCGGCAATACTGATTTCGCCGCCGCACAGCAGAGCGATCAGCAGCACATTCGAGACGACCAATGAGTGGGGTTTGCGCATTGAAATTACCCTTTAACGTCGAGCCGCAACGTCATCACGGCGGGCATCGCGTGCCGCTTCTTGCGCATCCAACGCGCGGGCACGCTGCGCCGAAAGAACCGAATCTCGCTGTGCGGAGACGGCTGTTTTCGCCAGTTGGGAGCGCTCATAAGGGCGCACGGGATGCATCCCGCAGGCACCGAGGAAGCCGATAGTGATAGTCATCAACAGGCACAGTCCGAGGCGTACCACAATCAGTTCCCCTTCAGTAATTCGTCAATACGTCGCGCGTATTCACGCTCATCACCGGCGTTGTAGCCTCGGTGGATCCAGCGCACCGCACCCCGCCGATCGATCAAGACCGACATCGGCATACCGTCAATGGTAAAGCGAGCACCGGCCCGCCCATCCGGGTCTAACGCGATCGGGAACGTGACAGGGTGTTCTTGGAGAAACGGCTTGGCATCCTCCGGATAACTGTCCACGTCGATTCCCAACAGCGCGAGTCCTTCGCTGTGACGCCGTGCGTAGAGCGAGTCCAGCGCCGGAAGTTCGTGACGGCACGGGCCGCACCACGTGGCCCAAAAATTGAGTAGAACGACCTGGCCACGCAGTTGGGACAGCGTCAATTCGCCGCCGCCCATGAGGTGGATAGGAAATTCCGGTGCCGTCTGCCCCACTGAGACGCTGGCATGCGCCGCTGACAGTGCCGATACGATAGCCAACGACGCAATCAACCGACGAATAAATTGCGCGCATCTCGGCATCAGAAAAAGACCGAGAGTCCTATCGTGCTTTCAATGTTATTCGCTAGGTGCTTCTGCCCGAGCAAGTCTTTAACAGTGACCGCGTCGCGCACGTCGACGTGTGCGGCGATGCGGTCGGAGAGAAGCAGTCGGTAGCCCAAGCCAACATTGGGGGCAAAAAAACTATCTCCCGCGTAATGCAGCGCGCCGACTCCGCCGACCACGTAGACAGCGGTCGTAAACGATTTGTTGTGACCGAAGAACGCCTCGCCTGGCAATACGTCGTAGCCGAGATCGAGCGAATAGTCGAGCACGCGGCGCTGTGAATTCGTGAAGATCTGTGTCTGTCCCGCACTGTTCACGAAGCTCGAAGCGCGCAATTTTGAGACTCCTACGCTCGCTTCGGCGAAGAAATTCTCCTTAATGTGATACGTGCCGCGCAGATCGCCGCTGAAGTACGTCCCCTCGGGCTCCGTATTCAGCAGACCGCCAGAGACCGTGAATTCCACATTGGAATTGCGGATCTTGGGGACCTTGATTTGGGGACGGACAATTTCCGGCTCCACAATAGGTGCCGTATCCGTGGCGCTCGTCGGCCCGTTCGCTGTTGGCGTAGCCGACGAATGGCGATGGAAAGGCCACATGTTAGGGAGGTGCGCGCAGCCGCTCATCAAGAGCGAGGCGCTGATTAGAAGTAGAACGCGAAGCCGGCTTTCCATTCGTTCATTGCCTCATTCGGATCATTCGGATGGGATGCTCGCGAAAGGAGATAACTCCTTTCGTGGATTCTGAATTCGAAACGATTGTTCACGGCCCAGCGTAAACCGGCGCCGTAGTAACCGACGGTTTCTCTCGCTGCCGGCATTCCCGGCGAGCCGATGTTGGCATGCGTCACGGAAATGCCGCCGCCGGCCTCGAGAAATGGCGTAACCCGCCAGTCCGGCCGCGGTGTCTGGACGATTCCGGCCAGTCCCATAAATCGATCGTAATACCGTGAGGGGCTGTGGACCCCTTCAAACTGAAGCGTAAGCCGAGGCGTTGCGGAGTATCCGACAAATCCATCCAACGACCATCCGTGCGCGAGGCGCCCGCTCTCGGCCCCAGCAATCCACGGTAAGGCGTCGACGTCCCGCCGATCGGGGTCCTCAAGCGGCACGGTTTCCCCGTTGGCCATGAGCGTCTGTTCGATCTGCTCACGGCGTACCCAACCTTGCCGGTCGCGCTCGTCCCGGACTTTGAACCAATCGGTTCGACGGAAAAGCACTTGAACGTGTTCTCCCCGCGGAACGACATGGAAGACGGGGTAGCGACGCCCAGGGCCCGTATGGAACTCCAGGTAGGGGCCGGTCACCGTGACCTCAACGTACCGGCCGGCGTCTCGGTCAAACTGCCGGCTCATTTCCGCATGGGCAGTACCAAGCACCAGAGAGGCCACGATCAGGACGAGTGCTCCAGCGACGGTATCAATCAGTCTGCGCATGCTTCCTGCCATTGCCCGTAACCCACCGGGGATATAACGAAGAGTGTGCACCGTCCTTGGGGTGTCGGTGCGGCCAGATGCAATTTTAGCGACACAGGTCACCGTCGTAACGCCCCCATGGCGTACGCATGCATAGTACCAAGGCTTCCAATCGGAGGCATTGTCGACACCTCATTCCACTCTGGTTGAAACGAAACTGTCGCTAACCAGCGACGAAATAAAGTCGTGATCTAAAAATGTGAAGAAGGCTGCACAATCGCGACAGTCAGATGCGTTGACACCCCGCGCGGTGCATGCGACGTTAGCCGCACTTTCGAATCGGTCGTCGGTAGTGGCGGCATGGATCTCGGTCTGCCCGGTCCGCTCGGTTCGTTGGCTTCGTGATAGAGAGCGCTTAATTGCCGTTTATAGGGTGGAGGGTACGGATGCGGTTGCCGGCCAAGTGCCTGTGGGCGGTTGCCTCTGCCCTGTGGGTGATGCTCCTCGCGTCCGCAAGTGTCGACGCCAAGGCTAGATACCCGTTGCTCGGCGCGGCAGCTCCCGAGGTGCTGCAGCATCTGATCGCAGGTCCCGCCGGTAATTTTCGCTTGTCGGATCACCGGGGGGAGGTCGTCGTTGTTGGCTTTTGGACGAGCTGGTGTGATGCCTGCGCAGACTACCTTGCGATGCTCCAGAGCTTAGACCAGACCTACGCTTCCGCTGGGCTGGTAGTGCTCGCCGTCAGCTTAGACACCGAACGTCAATCTGCGCTCGATTTCGTGCATCCGTTTTCGAAAAAATTGCGGGCCAGCAACGATGGGCCCGAGACGATTGGGCGCCTGTTTGCAGTTGAGGACGTTCCTTTGACCGTCCTGATCGACCGAGATGGTGTCGTCCGCTATGCCCATACCGTGAACGATCACATCAACCAAATGGCCATTCAGCGCGAGCTCAAAATACTTCTGGACGAATGAGATTCCCGTGCAGCGAAGCGCGGGCTCCAGATAGAGATAGGTAGGAATCATGCATAGTTACATCCGACAAGTGCTCAAGCAGCTCAGAAAACACCTGGTGGTCGGTATGGCCGGTGTCGGCGCATGCGTCGTCGTGACGATGACGCCCACGATCGCTGTAGCCGATCAAGCGGCGGCGTCCCCTAAGAGTTTAGAGGCGGACGTCCAATCCCTGAGGGAAGATGTCCTATCCCTGAATAAGGATCTGTCAGCGCTGGAAGAAGAACTGCTCTTTCCGGCCAATACCCAGGTCGCGGTCTTCCTCTCGCTTGACGTGGGCGCTTTTTTTGAACTCGATTCCGTCCAATTGCGGTTGGATAACAAAGAGGTTGCGAACTACCTCTATACCGAACGGGAGATCGCTGCGTTAAATCGGGGCGGCGTGCATCGCGTGTTTCTCGGTAACGTCGTGACGGGGAAGCACGAGATCGTGGCTTTCTTCACCGGCAAAGGCCCACACGGACGAGACTACAAACGCGGCGCGAATCTGTCGTTTGAAAAAAGCCAAGGCGCTAAGTACCTCGAATTGCGCATCTCCGATCGCCAGAACGCGCAACAGCCGGAGTTCACCGTTAAGGAATGGGAATAAGGTGTCTGCGAGGAGGTCGCCGCAATGAAGCGTCGATTCGTGCTCGGCTGTTGCGTCACGCTTGCAATGACGCTGACCGCTGCCGCCGCGAGCCGTCTGTCCCATACGGTCAATCCGGAGCTTCCGGTTCCCGGCCCGGGCGTCTTGCGACCGGTCGCTGTGCGGGATTTGCCTTACGGCGACGCGTTGTATTACTTCTATCTCGGGGACTATGAAACGGCGCTCGAACGGCTGCAATTTGCCGAGAGCAAGGGCCGTCTGCCCCACCATCGTGACGATGCTAAGCTGCTGATGGGCGGTATCGAGTTGACGCTGGGTGATTACGCGCAAGCGGCGCGGCTCTTCGCGGACGTCCTCGATCAGCCGAACGTTCCGGATAACGTCCACGATCGTGCCCACTTTTACCTCGGGAAAATGTGGTACCGGCGCGGGTATTACACCGAGGCGATTGATAGCTTGTCAGCCGCCAACCGAGGAACGTTACCGCCGGACTTCGACGGTGAGCGGCGGATGTTATTGGCTGAGGCCCTCATCGAGTCGCACCGCGACGGCGAGGCCGTCGCGATCTTGGAGCACTGGGAAGGGGCGTCCTTGTGGCGTACGTATGCCGAGTTCAATTTGGGCGTCGCACTCGTTCGCGCCGGCAAGGTGGATACGGGGATTCAAGTGCTCGACGCGCTGGGCCGACGCACAACGGATGGCGCGGAAGCATTGACGCTGCGCGACCAAGCCAATGTTGCGTTGGGATATGCACTAGTTCAACAACATCGCCCCGCAGAGGCGCTTAATGCGCTAGCTCGTGTTCGTGCCACTGGAGCCCATGCGACGAAAGCACTTCTGGGGGCAGGCTGGGCGGCTGCAGACGCAGGCAATTTCAAGGAGGCTCTCGCTCCATGGCTTGAGCTTCGCAGTCGCGGAGCCGGTGATCCGGCGGTTCAGGAGAGCTACCTTGCGGTTCCGTTCGCGTATGCCCGGCTGGGCGCGGAAGCGCAGGCGGTCGAAGCCTACGAGCTGGCTCTTTCAGAATTCGAAGGCGAACTCGCCCAATTGGATGACGCCATCGCGCTGATTCGTTCCGGAGGGCTGGCCGCTGCGATAGAGGGCATGGATCGGGCCGCAGGTAGCCCGATAGCCGTTGAAATTCAGAAGGTGCCGGCCAATCGGTACCTCTATCAGCTGCTAGCGCGTGACGACTTCCAGGCCGCTTTAACCAATTGGCGCGATTTGGCGGCGGTCTCTAAGCGCCTTGATCTGCGGAACAACGACGTGGACGCGTTTGCGGAATTAATAGATTACCGTCGGCAACGATTCGAAAATCAACTTCCGAAAGACCTCGCAGCGTTGGATAGGAAGGACATAGACCGTCTCGTTCGGCGACGGACCGATCTAGAGGCACGGGTTGCGGAAGCCGATACGCACGCCGATCTCGCGGCGCTTGGAACCCCGCGTCAGCGCGCCATATGGAATGAGCTCGAGCGCATGGAGTCGATCATCGACCGGGCCGGAGATATCGAAGATCCCGAGATCGATGAGATGGCAGATCGCGTGGACTTTCTGAAGGGCTATTTGTACTGGGAATTGAGCGACGGCTTCAAATCCCGAGTTTGGACTGCAAAAAAGCGTCTCAGGGACGTGAATCATCTTCTGCATGAGTCGACGCGCAGCGCCACGCTTATTAAGGAAGCGCGCGAGCGGGTGCCTAACGAAAATAGCCTGCTCGAACGTCGCCTAAACGAACTCAGGCCGCGTATTGCCGCCATTCACGATCGATCGCAGGAGTTGCGCGATCGTGAAATGGGCGCGTTGGCCGAAATGGCGACAAGCGAGTTGCAGCGTGAAAAATCGCGAATCCGGGATTACGTATTGGAAGCTCGGTACTCGCTCGCAACCCTTTACGACCGTGCCGTAGCGAGTCCTTCGACGAAGAAGGATTCGGCCCAATGAAACTCTCACGTTCTCTGCTTTTGATGGCTGTTGCGGGCGTGTTTGCGCGCGCAGCAGTCGCGGCTGATTCTGCCCCTACGGTCGGCGACGTGATGAAACGTTCCGTTGAAGTGCGGACGGGCGTACTGGTCGCGCCCGATGCGGAACGCGCGCGGAAAAATTATGAGGCGTTCCTTGCGCTCTCTTCTGCCGACGATGCGTTGCGTGCCGACGCTATGCGTCGTCTCGCTGACCTGAGGCTTGAGGCGGGTGAGGAGGAGCGTATCGGTCAGGAGTTGGCGAGCGGGGCGCCGCTGCCTACCCGCGACGCAATCGCCTTATACTCACGATTGCTCGAAGCGGTGCCCGACTATCCGCACGCTGACGCCGTCTACTACCAGTTGTCTCGTGCGTACGATGCGGCGGGTGATGAAGGCGCATCTGTAAAAGCGTTGGAATCACTCATCTCCCGATTCCCCCGTAGCGGCTTGGCGGCCGAAGCAGAGTTCCGTCGCGGCGAATATTTTTTCAGTAAACGCCGTTGGGCCGATGCTGAGTCTGCCTACCAAACGATGCTGGAAAAGTTCCCGTCATCGGATTTCGTAGAGCAGGCGACGTATAAATTAGGCTGGGCGCGCTTCAAATCTGGAGATAACGACGGGGCACTCGACGCGTTCGTGCGGTTGTTAGATCGCGAGTTGGTCGCGACTGACGGTCGCGAAAAAGAGATGGATTCTTTTTCTCGGCCGCAGCGTGAATTACTGGAGGATACACTTCGGGTATCCGCACTGATTTTCAGTGCTGAGGATGGCACGACGGGGATCGACAAGTTCCTGGCCAGAGTGGGCAGGAAGCCCTACGAGGATCACCTGTTCGCGACGCTCGGCGACCTGTATGCCTCAAAAGAGCGCTGGACAGATGCGGCGGGTGCCTATCGAGGCTTCGCTAAATTATCGCCCTGGCATGAGCGTGCGCCGATTCTGCAGAGCGTTGCCATTGACGCCTATCGACGCGGAGGATTTACGCAATTGGTCTTGGCGGCCAAGCAGGACTACGTAGAGCAGTATGGGACTGACGCTCCGTATTGGAGTCATCACTCGGCCGCCGATATGCCGCTGGTCCTTCGGGAAGTGAAGCAAAACCTCCAAGATGTGGCGGCGTACTATCACGAGCGCGCGCAGGCCTCGAAGCTGGCCTCGGATTATCAAGACGCGGCGCGGTGGTACCGCGAGTACCTTAAAGAATTTCCGAAAGATGACGCGGCCGCTGAGACGGCGTACCTACTGTCCGACGCGTTATTCGAAAGCCGCCAGTACAGCGCGGCGGCCGATGAATACTTGAAAGTCGCCTATGACCTTCCGTCGACGTCGCGTTCGGCGACGGCCGCCTACGCCGCCGTGGTTGCGTTCGAGAAACAGGAGGCGCTCAGTGCCGGTGATGAGCGTGCGAAACTGCATGCGCTATCGCTGGAGGCAGGCCTGCGCTTTGCGACAGCGTTTCCCGACCATCCCGAAAGCGGGGCTGTGTTGGTGCGCGTCGCCCGGCAGCGCTTGGAGGATCGCGACTTCGCGGCTGCAGTGAGCGTTGCCGCGCAGGCAGTGGATCGGCAGCCGGCTCTGCCTGATCGCTTGCTACAGGATGCGTTGCTGGTTTCCGCCAATGGCGAGTTTGAATTGGGCCATTTTGATCTGGCCGAGAAGGCTGGCATTCAGTTGCTCCGCCTTATCGCGCCAGCCGACGGTCGGCGCGCGGCTATCGAGGAGAGGGTGGCGGCGTCGATTTACCGTCAGGGCGAGATCCAGCGCGACGCGGGCCGGCAACTGGAGGCAGCTCAGACATTCCTTCGAGTGGCTCGTGTCGTACCGAACTCACCGGTTCGGGAAACAGCGATGTTTGATGCGGCAGCGGCTTGGCTCGCTGCGGAGCAATGGCCGCAAGCGATTGAGGTGCTGGAGCAGTACCGGAAGGACTACCCGCGCAGCGAGCGTCAGCCGGAGGTGACACGCCGATTGGCAGCCGCGTACTTGGCAGCGAAGGATCCTTTGACTGCAGCAAAAGAGTTTGAGCGAATCGCGTCCCTGCCAGGTGGTGATGCCGGGACGCAGCGCGAGGCGCTTTTACAGGCCGCCGAGCTCTACGATAAGGCCGGCAATGGCGCCGCCGCGGCAAGCGCTCGGGACGTATATGTCCACCGTTTCCCAGAACCGTTCAGTGCCGCATTGGAGGTTCGCCAGAAATTGGCGGACTACGCTCGCTCCGTCGGGAATGCATCGAAGCGTGCCGCGATTCTGGAAGAACTGGTGCGCGTTGAGGCGGCGGCGGGCGCCCAGCGCGATGACCGCAGCCGTTCACTAGCGGCTCAAGCAAGTCTCGAACTTGCAACACCGCTACGCGATGCATTTTTCGGCCTTCGGCTGACGAGTCCGCTGAAGAAGTCGTTAGAGGCAAAGCGAGCGGCACTGCAAAAAGCATTGCACGAATACGAAAAAGCGGACGCTTATGCGGTCGAAGATGTATCAACATCCGCAACCTATGAAATGGCAGAGCTTTATCGCCGGCTTGCACAGGATCTGTTGAAGGCGGAGCGGCCGAAGAACCTGTCGCCCGATGCGCTAGAACAGTTCGGACTGCTACTCGAAGAACAAGCCTTCCCGTTCGAGGAAAAAGCCATCGCGTTGCATGAGATTAATGCCGCACGAGTGATCTCCGTGGGTCTTTACAACGACTCTGTCCGTCGCAGCATGGACGCGCTGAGCGAGATGAAGCCCGCTCGGTACGGAAAATTGGAAGCTCCAGAGGAGTTGTCGATTGATATGATCGCCGGCCCTAGCGGATCCCCGTCATTGGACGTGAACGTGCGATTCCAAGAGGCCGTCGCGTTAGCGCCGACGAATTCTGTCCGCGCAGAGGCGGAATTGAAAACAATCATCGAACAGGCCCCGGATGCGACGGGTCCGTATCTGAATGAAGCGATTCTGGCGGCTAACGCTGGTCGTTACTCGGACGCTCAGGCTCTGCTGCAGCGTGCGTTGGCGCATACGCCGGACCAAGTCAGTGTGCTGGATGAGCAGGGGATCGTATTGCGGCATTTGGGACAATTCACCGCTGCCGCGATGGCCTATGAAGCGGCGCTCAAGGCGGACCCCGAGAGTGTTAAGGCGCGCCGAAATTTCGGTGTATTGCTGGACCTTTACTTAGGCCGTTCGGATGAGGCGGTCCGTCTCTGGAAACAGGCGATTGAGATCGAAGGAACCGATAAGACGCTAGAGGGCTGGATCGCTGAGGTGGCGCATCGGGTGCCATCACCCAAGTCTTCCGGTAAGGGGGAGCCGAATTGAAACGTAAGGCATACCTGGTTTGTCTGCTCGCCGGGGTCATTGGTGCTCCGGCCTTCGCGGCTGATCCACCGGCAAAGTCGCCATCGGCTTCGGCGGCTCAGCCTCCCGTGGCGGCCAAAGAGGGAGGCGCTTCCAAGGCGATGGACCATCTTGATCTCGATTCCACCGAAGTGACGGGAAATCGCGAGCTGCCGAAGGTGATGGTGATCGTGCCGTGGAAGCATACCGATCCCGGTGAAGTCGCCGGACGCCCTGCGCACAGTCTTATGGATGAAGTACTCAAGCCCATTGACCGCGACGTATTGCGTCGGGAGATGGGTTACTACGACAAACTCGGCGCCGCGAAGCCTGAGTCCCATACTCAGCCTGAGAACTAGTCCACGGTTTCGTTTACATATTTCGTTTCCAATCCGGTCACCGCGCCTTTTCGGCGGGCCGAGCACTACGGAGCATTGCATGCACGCCTTTGACGTTGTCATCAACTTCTTCAGACAGGGTGGATTTTTCCTCTATCCGATCGCCCTGGTTTGGATTATCGGACTTGCAATCGCCGTTGAGCGGTTCGTCTACCTTAATCGGGTTGGATCGGGTAACGATCGTCTTTGGGGCGAGCTGCAACCTTTGTTTGAGGCCGGTAACTTTGCGAAAGCGACCCAGACGGTTGCGGCTTCAGAGGGTGCTCTGGCTCAGGTGATGCGGTACGGTTTGAGCCGAATCGCAACGGCGCGTCGTCGCGATGACGTCGAGAAAGCGATGGAAGAGAGCCTCGTAGAGGTGGTTCCGCAGCTTGAGCGTCGGACGCATTACCTGTCGGCGCTGGCAAATATTGGCATGCTCATGGGCCTGTTCGGAACCGTCTTGGGCCTCATCAATGCGTTCGCTGCTGTCGCACAGGCAAATCCGGCTGAGAAAGCGAGCCTGTTGTCCGGCAGCATCTCCGTGGCCATGAACAACACGGCGCTCGGTTTGTTGTCTGCGATCACGTTGTTATTGTCACACCTGTATTTAGAGACGAAGACGACCAATATCGTCGATGGCCTCGAGGTCGTTAGCGTCAAGTTTCTGAACGCGCTCTCGGAACGTAACGCGCAATCGCAGTCTACGAATACGGCGGGCTGAAACCATGGCCGGCTCGAAGCTTCGCGGCCGCCAAGCGCGCAACCATGCGCGCTACAAGGGTCGGAACGATATCAATATCGTTCCGATGCTGGATATTTTTACGATTTTGCTTTTCTTTCTGATTTTTACGGCGGTTTTCTCAAAGACCCATATCGTGGAGTTGGACTTACCTGCGAAGAGCACCGAGGCGCTAAAGTTGCCTGATTCGCTCCAGTTGGAAGTTGTGGTTCGCAAGGATCAGCTTGTGGTCCAGGATCGGAATACCGGACCGCTGAAGCCGCTGCCGAATGTCGATGGGCATTACGATTTTGAGGGGCTCAACGCGTTTTTGGCGCGAGTTAAGGCGCAAGTCCCTACGCTTCGCAACGCAACCGTGCTCTTGGATCCCGATATTTCCTACGACTCAATTGTGGCGACGATGGATGCCGTTCGTGCCTTTGATGGCATTGAAGATGGCGTCCCCGCGAAGGGAGAGCTGTTTCCGGTGATTGCTCTGGGTGATGCGCCTCAGGAGGGCCGGTCGTGACACGATTGGTTCGTCGTAAGCCTAAAGCGGGCGGAGCCGGTCACGGCATGCCGGCGCTCGTGCCCATGATTGACATGCTCGTCATCTTGGTCGTGTACATGCTGGTGCACACGTCCGACTATGAGATTCTTCCGAATACGAAGAATATCTCCATACCGTCGTCGGTATCGGAGACGAAGCCGAATAATTCAACCGTCATGATGATCACGAAGGACACGGTGTTCGTGGACGGCAAGATCGCAGCATCCGTAGCGGACATTGAGCGCGGTGACGCTGCGAGCCTCCACGCTCTTGAGAACGCGCTCAATGCGTCGACGCATACCGAGGCTGTCCTCCGCGCAACCGACTCCAAGCCGGCGGAAGTGACGGTTATGGCCGACAAGAATCTGCCCTATAGCCTCCTAAAAGCGGTGATGACGGCGGCCACCGAAGCGCATGTCGCAAAGCTATCGCTGGGAGTCGTAGAGAAAGAGAGTCAGATCAAGCCGCCAGGAGGTGGCTGATATGACGACCACGTTAGTCAACTATCGCATTTATGACCTGCCGCTGGCCGCGGACTCCGGGCAGGAACGGCGATTTAAACGGTATATACGCGCCGGCGTTTTGGTCTGGTTGGCCATTATTGTGGGCGTGAAACTGATACCGGTTCCGCCGGCCGCGGTTGTGCCGGCCAAGCAACTCATCAACGCCACGGTTGAACTTAAGCTCAACGAGCCGCCGAAGCCAGACGTGCCGCCGAAGAAGCCTGAGCCAAAGGTTGCTCCCAAAGTGGCTCCGGTTGCACCCGCTCCGGATGCGCGGCGTGAGGCACAAAAGGCGCTTTCCGCGATGAAGGACGAGTTCGCAAGCCTTCGTTCGCTCCTCAAGTCGGAGCCGCTCGCAAGCGCAAAGCCCCTAAAAGCGCGGGTCGACGGCCCAGCACGGTCGGAACGATCGCTGTTGACCTCCAATATCGCCACAGCCAGCGGCGGCATTAATACCGCGGCCATGAGCAGTGGTTTCGGTGGCGGAACGGGGTCCTTGAAGGGTCATGCAACGATGCAAGGGATTCAGTCCTTTGCGGACGGGATGAAGCAGAACGGGGAGGGTGCACGCCGATCGGGTACGAGCGGTAAGGCGGCGCGCAGTCGTGAAGAGATTGAAATGGTCTTCGATCGTAATAAATCGTCGATCTACAACCTCTACAACCGTGCGTTGCGAAACGATCCAGCCCTGCAGGGTAAAGTCGTCATCCAATTAACGATTCTCCCGACCGGTGAAGTGACCGACTGTAAGGTGATCTCAAGCGAGCTGAAGAACGAAGAGCTTGAGCGTAAGTTGATCGCGCTGATCAAAATGTTCCATTTTGAAAGCAGAGACGTTGAGTTGATCACGACGACCAAGCCGATCGACTTCTTCCCCGGGTGATCGCTCCCGGCGATTGGGTCGCATGGTTGCGCGTACTGCACGTGAGCGCAGTGAGCGCGTCGATCGCGTTATTCGCTGGCCGTAGCCTGGCCTCCTTGCGTGGGAGGCCGTGGCCGCGTCGCGGATGGATAGGCATCGCGCCGCATATGGTGGACACCGTATTGCTGGTCAGCGCGGTCTGTCTGATCGTCGTGCTGCGTCAGTATCCGTTTGCGGCAGCGTGGGTGACGGCTAAGTTAATTGGCCTCATGGTGTATATCGCGCTGGGTGCGGTGGCGATGCAGAGTCATCTCGCTCGTTGGATACGCGCACTGTGCTTGGGCGCTGCGGCGCTGGTCGCCGTTTATATGGCATTGACGGCTTTGCATCACGACCCGAATCCCGGGCATTGGTTTTCGTCTTGCGTCGATTATCCCACTGGCGCGCCGCCTTGAAGGGTGGTCCAGCTCGTTCAAAGGTCTGGTGTTAGGGAGTTCTGACCGGATTTTGAGCCCCATGCGTTGGTGAGCGTCGCAGTGCCTCGAGCACCAGAATACCAACGACGATCAGTGCGACACCCAGCCACTGCGCGATGCTGAATCGTTCTCCAAAGAGCCACGCTCCCAACAATATGGTCGTCGGTGGCCCCACGGTACTGACGACCGACGCGCGAGGTGCGCCCAAGCGCCGCACGCCTTCCGCCATGGCAAGCATCGGGACGACCGTCGCGAAGAGTACGAGGCCGGCAAAAAGAGCGATGTCGCGATGGTCCCAATGGGTTTGCCAATGGGCTCCGCTCACGACATGGTGGAACCCAAGACAGGCGGTGGCGGCGGCCAGCGCGTACACCGTATATGCGGCGCTACCGATCACCTGAGACCAACGGTCGCCGGTGACGTAATAGATCGCAGACGTCATTGCGCAGGCGAGCACGAGACCGGCGCCGGTCAGATTGGCGTGCAAAATGTGCAAATCGAGTCCCGTGACAACCATGAGAATGCCGGCGTAGGTAATGAGGAGCGCGCCGAGCATGGAACCGTCGGGGCGACGGCGGTAGAGGCCAGCATCTATCAAGACGACGATCGACGGATACGAGAAAAGTAGGACGCGCTCAACACTGGCATCAATCAGTTGGAGCGCTTGAAAGTCGAACCGGGCGCCGAAGTAATAGCAGGCGATGCCTGCAAATACGGTCCAAGCAAGGGCGGTAGGGTGACGGGGCGCTAAGGTCTGAGCGCCCTGAGTCAGTACCGTCCAGAAGGCCATGCAAGGCAGGGCATACAGAGCGCGGAGTAGCACGACCGTCTCGACGGACCAACCATCCGCATACAGCGCTTTAGCGAATACGCCTTTGGAGGCAAATCCTATTGCGCCGATCATGGCGAGAGAGAGCCCGAGCATCGAGCGACTCCCCGGTCGGATATCGCGGGTCACGTCGACGGATTGGCGTCGTCGCCCAGGTGCCACTGTGTGAATTCATCGACGGCGAGACGCCCCGGCCGATACCGGTTAATCGGTGCGTCGTTATCCGGATATCCCAGCGAAACGCCACAGACGAGCATCTGTGTGTCCGGTACACCCAGTGAGGAGCGCACGACGCTATCGAACGGGACCCAAGCCGCTTGAGGGCAGGTTGCCAAGCCGGCCTCCAACGCTGCCAACATGAGGTTCTGCAGAAACATTCCGCAATCGATCAGGCTACCTCGCCCGAGATCACGGTCGAGGAATAAGAACAGCCCGATGGGTGCACCAAAGAATTCGAAATTCCGCAATTCTTGGGCGAGCCCAGCTGCTCTGTCGCCCTTCTGGATACCGAGCAACCCGTACAAGCCCCATCCGCAGGCGCGACGCCGCGCGAGATACGGATCGCGCCATTGTTGTGGGTAATAGTCGTAACCATCCGCGGGCCGATCATCCGCAGACAGAGCCGCCGCACGGACGTTAGCGCAGACGCGAGCCCGGCTCGCGCCCGCAACGACGTGAACTTGCCAAGGTTGGATGTTGGTGCCGCTGGGGGCATAGCCGGCGGCGCCGAGTACGGCGCGGATCAACTCCACGGACACTGGGCGAGGCAGGAATGCGCGGGTTGAACCGCGGTCCCGCATAAGTTGAGTGGCAGACATTGGAAACCCGTATCACAGCCGACGTGCGAATTTAAGCCATATCGGCCCAATCCGCACGGGAGTTACTTATTCGCGTTCCCCCATCCGCTTTGCAACGAGGCTATCTCGTGCACGTTCCAGTCGTGCCGTCAGGCTCGGACCGAGTTTGAGCGCTACGCCAATGGAGAGGACGTCAATCAGCGTCAGTTGCGCCAATCGAGTCGTCATCGGCGTATAGACGTCCGTGTCTTCATCGACCGATATTTCCAATGGCACTTCGCACAGACGAGCGATGGGAGAGCCCGGCGGCACGATACCGATGATCGACGCGCCCGCATCTCGAGCGATTTCGACGCTGGACATGAGATCGATCGTACGTCCCGTACTGGAAATCGCGACCACAACGTCACCGCGCCCAAGCATCGTGGCTGCCATGGCGTGGAGGTGGGAGTCCGAATAGGACATTGCCTGCAGGCCGAGACGGAAAAACTTGTGGCGGGCGTCGGCGGCGACGATGCCGGAGCTCCCGAGGCCGTAAAACTCTACGCGCCGGGCATGGGCAATCATGGCAACAGCGGTTTCAATGCGTTCCGCCGGGATTTGCCCCGCGACGTCCTGAAGCGTGCGCGTCGCTCGCTGGAAAACCTTCGACGTGAGTTCAGCGGGAGAATCGGTGGCGGCAATGTCGCGATGCAAGAACGTTGCGCCGGTCGCCAAGCTCTGCGCGAGACGCAGTCGAAACGTCTGATACCCGTCCAACCCTAAGGAACGACAGAATCGAATGACGGTGGGGTCACTGACCCCTGCGCGTGCCGCCACTGCCGAGAGCGCGCTCCGCAGAACCCACGCGGGGGCCGACAGAACCACATCTGCCACTTTGGATTCCGCAGGCGTGAGCGACGGTCGGAGTAAACCGACACGTCGCAGCAATTCCGCTTCAGGTTCGGGCGTGACTTCTGCAGGCGTTCGGGGCGAGGGATTCATGGTTAGAAAGTCTCGTCATACCAAGTAAATCCGTCGCGAGCGATGAGGGCGCCGGACGTTGAAGGCCCCCAGCTCCCCGCGGAATACGGACGAGGACCGTCGTGGTCGGCATCCCATGCTTCACGGATGGGGTCAATCCACTTCCATGCTGCTTCGACTTCGTCTCGTCGCATGAACAGCGTCAGATTCCCTTGAATCGCATCTCCCAACAATCGCTCGTACGCATCAAGTGGGCGCGCTTTGAAACTTTCGCCAAGATCCAACGACAGATCCACCGGGCGCAGCCGCATCGACTCGCCCGGCGCTTTCGCCATGATCCGAAGCGTGATCGATTCATCCGGCTGCAGCTGAATGACGAGGCGGTTCGGAGGGGCGGAATTGAAGGGGCCCGCGAAAATCGAATGCGGTACAGCGTCGAACGTGATGACGATCTCGCCAACGGCGCGTTGTAATCGCTTGCCGGTACGCAGATAGAACGGCACGCCAGCCCAGCGCCACGAGTCAATTTCCGCCTTGATCGCGACGAAAGTCTCCGTGCGACTGTCCGGATCCACCCCCGGTTCTTCCAGATAGCCGAGCGAGCGACCGTTTCCGATGGGGCCGGCACGGTATTGGCCGCGCGCTGTCTTGAGAAGCGCCTCGGCTTCTCCTATGGGACGCAGCGCTCGCAAAACTTTGAGCTTTTCGTCGCGCACGGCATCCGCTGAGCTGTTTGCTGGAGGCTCCATGGCCAGAATGCACAGCAATTGCAACAGGTGGTTCTGCACCATGTCCCGCAGTGCGCCAGTCCGGTCGTAAAAGTCGCCCCGAGATTCGACGCCTAATTGCTCTGCCACGGTAATTTGGACGTGGCGAATTTGCCCTCTGCGCCAGAGTGGCTCAAACAGTGCATTGCCGAAGCGCAACGCCAACAGGTTCTGGACGGTCTCTTTGCCCAAATAATGGTCGATACGGTAGATCTGTGATTCCTGAGCGATCGCGCCTACGGTGTCATTGATGCGACTGGCCGATTCGCCATCCTCACCCAGCGGCTTCTCCAGCATGATGCGGGAGGTTGGCGTCACAATCCCGGCGGCCGACAGTTCGCGGCAAATCGACGCAAAAAGATCGGGTCCAGTCGACAAGAAAAAGATCCGAACGATCTTTGCTCGGCCTTCGAGCGCGCGCGACAGCGATTGGTAATCCTCTGAGAGGGTGGCATCCACCTTGACGTAGCCAAGCAGCGGAGCAAAGCCGCTCCAGACTTCGTCTCGGAAGGCGTCGCCGAGATACTGGCGGCATTTTTCTTCGACCTTGGCGACGAATTCAGCGGTCGTTAAGGACGTTCGCGCAACGCCCAAGATGCGAGCGTCCGGCGGGATCAATCCATCGGCAAACCGCCGATACAAGGCGGGTAGCAATTTGCGCATTGCAAGATCGCCGGTGCCACCGAACAAGACCAAGTCAAATGCCGGAGCGGCGCTATTAACGGGTGACGCAGAACGTGTTTCAGTGCTCATAGTTTGTAGTGTAACTACAAATTTTAAATCTGGAAATACTACGAAAGGGTCCCGGGTCGAAATTTATAACTTGTTGATAAATAAATCTGTAATAAAGTCTCCTCTTGATATTTGTCGTTCTTTTGTAGTTAAACTACTGTAGTTTTGAGTATGAGTTGGAATTTATATGTCGGTACAGACTGTCGTTAACCCGGTCATCCAGGCCGTTACCGAACGCATCGTCGCGCGCAGTGCTGAGACGCGTCGGGCGTATCTCGCTCGCCTGGAAGAGGCACGCTTGCACACTGCTGCCCGTGGCCGCCTGTCGTGCGCGAATTTGGCGCACGTCAGCGCGGCGGGAGAGGGCGATAAAGAGTCGCTCAAAGGCGCACGCTGGCCGAATCTCGCCATTGTTACCGCGTTCAATGACATGTTGTCGGCGCACCAGCCCTACGAGCGCTACCCCACTGTTATAAAAGCCGCCGCTCGCGCCGTGGGCGCTATCGCGCAGGTGGCCGGTGGCGTTCCGGCTATGTGCGACGGCGTAACTCAGGGGCGCGCCGGCATGGAGCTATCGCTCTTCAGTCGCGATTTGATTGCGATGTCTGCGGGCATCGCGCTCAGCCACGATGCCTTTGATGCGGCGTTGTACTTAGGCGTCTGCGACAAAATAGTGCCCGGCTTGGTGATGGGTGCGCTGACCTTTGGGCATCTACCGGCCGTCTTTCTGCCGTCGGGACCGATGCCCAGCGGGCTACCCAACAAAGAAAAAGCGCGGATCCGTCGCGAGTATGCGGAAGGTAAAGTCGGTAGGGACACGCTACTTGAGGCGGAATCGCAGAGTTACCACTCCGCCGGTACCTGCACGTTCTATGGCACTGCCAACAGCAATCAGATGTTGATGGAGGTGATGGGGCTGCACGTGCCGGGCTCCGCCTTTGTTCCGCCGGGGACTGCCTTGCGGGATGCTCTGACCGTGTACGGCTCGCAACTTGCTGCTCGGATCACGGCGCTCGGCGACGAATATCGCCCTGTCGGTCGCATGGTCGACGAGCGTACCTTTGTGAATGCCATGGTGACCCTGCTGGCGACGGGCGGATCGACCAACCACACGATCCACTTAATCGCGATGGCCGCTGCCGGTGGGATTCGAATTGATTGGGATGACTTCGATGCACTGTCGAGCGTCGTTCCGCTCATTGCCCGGGTTTACCCGAATGGGTCTGCCGATGTGAATCATTTTCACGCCGCGGGCGGAACCGGCTTTGTCATACGGCAGCTGATTCGGGGAGGGCTCCTCCATGCCGATGTACAAACTGTCGTGGGGCAAGGATTGGAGTCCTATACGCGCGATCCGTTCCTGATCGACGGGCGCCTAGAGTGGCGTGATGGACCTGAAAATAGCCTAGCGCCGGATGTGCTTCGCGAGATTGAAAATCCATTCGACCGCCACAGTGGATTACAGGTCTTGCAAGGCAATCTTGGACGAGCGGTCATCAAGACGTCTGCCGTAGAACCCGAGAATCGGATCGTCGAGGCGCCAGCGATCGTGTTTGAGGATCAGGATTCTCTCGTGGCAGCGTTCACGGACGGTCTGCTGTTTCGCGACTTTATCGCTGTGATTCGCCGCCAAGGGCCGCGTGCCAACGGCATGCCGGAATTACATCAATTGACGCCCGTCCTGTCGTCATTGATGGCGAAAGGGTTCAAGGTCGCGCTCGTGACCGACGGTCGTATGTCGGGTGCTTCGGGCTCCGTTCCTGCGGCCATACACGTCACCCCGGAAGCCCATGCGGGCGGCCCCCTTGCCAAGGTGCGCGACGGTGATCTCATTCGGCTGGATGCGCAAGCGCGCACGTTAGAAGTCAAAGTGGACGCGACTGACTTTGCGGCTCGCGCATTCGCCGTTCCGTCGGGCCAGAGCGCTTTTGGCACCGGTCGTGAACTTTTTGGCGCGTTTCGGCGAGTGGTCTCTTCAGCGGAAGAAGGAGCGATTGTATGTCTGTGAATAAACTCGGTGTCCGTGATGTGCTCGCCATCGCTCCGGTCATCCCGGTCATCGTGATTGATGACGTCCGCGATGCAGCGCCGCTCGCACGTGCGCTGGTCGACGGTGGCTTGCGCGTCTTAGAGGTCACGTTACGGACGCCCGCGGGGCTGCCGGCCATCGCGGCGATGCGCGACGCCGCGCCCGAGGCAGTCGTCGGTGCGGGTACCGTTCTCGACGAACGGCAGTTACACGCGGCCGTGGAGGCTGGCAGCCAATTCATCGTGTCGCCCGGATTTTCGCCGACCCTCTGTCGAATCGGCGCTGGCCTCGGCGTTCCCATGTTGCCCGGCGTCGTCACCGCCACCGAAATCATGGCTGCCCTGGAAGCTGGGCTCGATACCCTCAAGTTTTTTCCGGCAGCGCGCAGCGGTGGAGCGGCCTTGCTGAAGGACTTTGCATCCGTTTTTGGCCAGGTCAAATTTTGCCCAACCGGCGGCATCGATATGCGGTCTGCGCCAGACTATTTGGCATTGTCCAACGTCCTGTGCGTTGGTATGTCGTCGGTGGCGACGGCGGACGCGATACGCTCGGGCGATTTTGCGGGGATCACTGAGCGTGCCCGGATGGCGGCAGCATTGCGTTGACGCGCGACAGGTCCAATCATGGGTGAGGCGCCGCCGCGGTATCCACGCCTGATAAGATGTGTGCGACTACAGCGCTCAGCGTGACATCCCATGTATCGACAAAATATCCAATTTCCGGCGAAAGACGCGCCATTGCGCGAGGACGTTCATTCCCTCGGCGGGTTGGTGGGCGAAATTTTGCTGGAACAGTGTGGTGAGGCCAGGTTTGATCTGGTCGAGGGTGATCGTGTCGCTGCCATCGCGCGCCGTGAGGGAGACGCGAACGGCGTCACCGAACTGAGTGCCCGAACGGAGGGCCGAGCGCCCGATGTCGCGCGCGACCTGGTGCGGGCGTTTTCGACCTGGTTTCAGGTCGTGAATCTCGCTGAAAAAGTGCACCGCATTCGGCGCCGACGAGAATATTTGAATGACTCCACGGCGCCACAGCCGGGCGGGTTGGACGAAGCGCTCGCGCGCCTCGTCCGCGACGGTTGGTCGCTGGCTGCGGTATTGGGGTTATTGAAGCGGATCAATGTCTATCCAGTCTTCACCTCGCACCCAACCGAATCGACGCGACGGACGATATTGCGAAAGCAGGCGCGCCTCGCGCAATTACTCTTGGATCGATTTGACCCGACGCTGGTGCCGAGCGAACGGCGGGCCAACTGGGAGCAAATCCGGACGGAACTCACGACGCTCTGGCAAACCGAAGATCACCCGCGGGAAAGGCTGACGGTCTCGGATGAACGCGAGCACGTTTTGTATTTCTTGTCTGAAGTCCTTTATGCAATTGTGCCCGCGTTTTACGAAGACCTGGCCGCATCGTTGAGTCGTGCCTTTCAGACGGACGTTACTCCGGAGTCTCTGCCGAAGCTCATTCGATTCGGGTCGTGGGTGGGCGGCGATATGGATGCTGCTCCCGACATTAACGGTAAGACGATACGGGATACGCTGCAGCGCCAGCACTTGGTCATCGTCAATGCCTACTTTCAAGAAGTGCAGCGTTTAGGGGAGCGCTTGTCCCAAAGCGCGAGTCGTGTACGAGTTGCCGGTCCCCTGCAGCAACGGTTGGACGAGTACGCGCGGATCGGACTGACTTCCGCGGACTCAGCGCCGGCTCGCCATGACCGAATGCCGTATCGCGAGTTTTGCGGGCAGATTGCAGCGCGTCTCAGGAACACCTACGAAGGGCGGCCGCATCACTACGAGAATTCGGGGGAGTTGGCGGCTGACGTTCGTTTGATGGCGACCAGTTTGTCGGCTCACCAAGGCGCTCGCGCGGGCCTATTTCATGTCTATCGACTGCTGCGCCGCATCGATACGTTCGGATTTCATCTGGCCACGTTGGACGTCCGTCAACATGCCAACGTTCATCGCATGGTCGTCGGTAAAGGCCTCGGCGACGAGATGTTTGCGGAACGCACTCAAGAGGAGCGCTTAGAACGCGTGCGTAGAGCCCTCGAGCGCGATGAAGGGCCGGGATATTCACTCGACGCCATTGGCCGTCGCACCCTATCGGTATTTGAACAGCTTTATCACGCGCGTCACCGCTACGGCCGCGAGGCGACCGGTGACTACGTCGTGAGTGGCGTGCAGGGCGCAGAAGACATTCTCTCGGTTCTGCTGCTCGCACGCTGGGCTGAAATGACGGATAAGAAATCCGGCGCAGTATTGCTCGACGTGGCTCCTTTGTTCGAGAGCGTGGGCTTACTCTCGGACAGTGAGGGCATTATCCGTAATCTGTTAGCGGAGCCACTCTATCGCGAACACGTCCGACACCGTGGTGAGCGGCAAGGCGTGATGTTCGGTTATGGAGAAAGTAACAAGGACAGCGGCGTCATCATGTCGCGCTGGTTGCTCAATCGCGCCCAGAAATCGATGGCGGAATTCTGTCGGAGTCAGGGTATTACGTTTATAGCGTTCCACGGACGAGGCGGCGCCACCAGCCGTGGCGGTAGCCGTACCGCAACCTTGCTGCGTGGATCGGCGCCCGGGAGCTTCCACGGGACTCTACGCGTGACAGAGCAGGGCAGCGGCATCAATCAGGGATATTCGCTTCAGTCCCTCGCCATGCGTACCCTCGAGCAAGCATTCAGCGCCGCTGCGCTTGCGTTGGCGCAGAAGCCGGTGTCGACCGAAGCGGACGCGCGTCACGCAGAGGTCATGGAGCAGTTGAGTGAAGCCAGCCAAGTGGCTTATCGGCGCTTAGTGTTTGGCACCAAAGATTTTTGGGAGTATTTCAGGGAAGTCTCGCCGATCGACGTGATTGAACGCATGCAGATCGGTTCGCGCCCGGTGTCCCGCCCCGGCAGTACGGGTATCGAAGGCATTCGAACCGTGCCCTGGGCGTTTGCTTGGAGTCAGTGCCGACACCTGCTGCCTTCATGGTACGGGGTGGGTTCCGGATTTGATGCAGTCGCTGCGAACGGCGGCGCCGAGGTGTTAGACCAGATGATGGCGAAGATGCCATTTTTCAGCGTGCTCATTGACGAGGTCGAGTTTGCACTTGCTGTCGCCGATATGGATATCGCCAGTTGGTACAGTGAATTGGTGGCTCCGGAGCGGCGAGGAATCTTTGATCTCATTCGCGCGGAGCACGAGCGGACAACCGGTTGGATTCTGCGCTTGCGTGGACAGCATAAATTGCTGGACGGTGAGCCCGCCCAGCAACGGGGTATGAAATTACGCAATCCCTATGTAGACCCGATGCACCTGATGCAAATTGATTTGCTACGCCGCTGGCGGGAGACGGGTCGCGAGGACCGTATCCTCCTGGACGCGCTCGTCGCATCAACGAGCGGGATTGCTCAGGGGTTGCAGGCGACCGGCTAGCGATCCCGGCCGGTCAACATTCGGGGACGTTTACCGCAAGGCCACCCTGCGAGGTTTCCTTGTAGATGGCCGACATATCCTCGCCGGTCTGGCGCATGGTGGCGATCACTTGGTCCAACGTTACCTTGTGTGTCCCGTCACCGCGCATCGCGAGGCGCGCCGCGTTGATGGCTTTCACCGCACCCATTGCGTTGCGTTCTATGCACGGTATTTGCACCAAACCGGCAATGGGGTCGCACGTAAGACCGAGGTTATGCTCCATGCCGATTTCTGCGGCATTTTCGATTTGCTCGTTGGTTCCATTGAGCGCAGCGACCAGGCCGCCCGCGGCCATGGAGCAGGCGACGCCCACTTCGCCTTGGCACCCCATCTCGGCACCGGAGATGGAGGCGTTCATTTTGTAGAGCATGCCGATCGCGCTTCCGACCAAGAGGAAGCGCAACACGCCCTCGTCGCTCGCGCCGGGTTCAAACCGGCGGTAATAGGTCAGAACGGCGGGAATAATCCCGGCGGCGCCGTTGGTCGGGGCTGTCACGACCCGACCGCCAGCGGCATTCTCTTCGTTCACGGCGAGCGCGTAGGCGTTGACCCAGTCCATGGCCAGCATGGGGGAGTTGGACGGCGCCTCGGTGAGTTGACGGTACAGCTTTGGTGCCCGTCGACGAACCTTCAGCACACCCGGCAGTATTCCTTGCGCCTGAAAGCCGCGCTCAATACAGCTCTGCATGACTTCCCAGATACGCTGCAGCGCAGCAATCGTCTCGGCGCGCGGACGGAAGACTGCTTCGTTTGCCAGAACCAATTCGTACAGGTCGAGCCCGCTCGCCCGCGCGCGGTCCAGCAACTCGCGAGCCGATTCAAAGGGGTGCGGTACGACCGTGGCGTGCTGATTGCCATCGGTGACGTCCATTTCGTCGGCTCGCGCCACGAAGCCGCCGCCGGTGGAGTAGTACTCCTCGCGGGCAAGTACCTGCCCCTCAGCGTCGAGGGCCGTGAATCGCATGCCATTGGAATGACCGGGCAACGTCTGGTCACGATGCCAGAGGACGTCCAGCGGCTCGTCAAATTCGATCTCGTGCGTACCGCCAAGCATCAGCCGGTGGCTTGTCCGAATGCGATGCAGGGACGGCTCAACTGCGGCAGGGTCTAGCGTATCGGGAGAATGGCCCTCCAGACCCAAGAGCACCGCGAGGTCGGTGCAATGTCCTCGCCCGGTGAGGGCGAGTGACCCGTACAGTTGAGCGCCGACTCGGACCGTCTTGTCCAAGACGCCCATGGACGTGAGATCCCCCACGAACCGTCGTGCCGCATTCATTGGTCCCATCGTGTGCGAACTGGAAGGGCCAATACCAATTTTGAAGATGTCGAGTACGCTCAAGCTCATAGCGAGAGTTTTACCTACGCGCGCTAGGAGTCGCAATCACCGCAATGCAATGCAATCGTTACGATGTCGCGGATACACTATCCAGTGTCGCTTCCGATTCGAACGGAACCGTTTAAGGCTGCTGAAAATCATGTCAGACGTATCTCGGACGGTATGTGTGTACTGCGCGTCCAGCGACGGCAAGGATCCGGAGCACCTTCGTGTTGCCCGCCGACTGGGCGAGTTGCTCGCCGAACAAAAGTATTCGCTCGTCTACGGCGGCAGCCGTATGGGCGCGATGGGCGCCGTGGCGGATGGGGCGCTGTCTCGCGGCGGTCACGTGACAGGCGTCATGCCCGATTTTCTTCGCCGGCTTGAACTGGCGCACAACGCGCTGTCGGAGTTGCACATTGTTGACGATATGCGCACTCGTAAGCATCGCATGTTAACCAGTAGTTGCGCGGTCATCGCGCTTCCGGGGGGATGTGGGACGTTCGAAGAGCTGCTGGAGGCCATTACCCTGCGGAAATTGGGGGTCCATCGTCATCCGATCCTCATCGTTAACACAGCCGGCTTTTACGCGCCGCTCCTCGAACTGTTCGACTCGGCCCGGCAGTCGGGCTTTCTCGCGGGCGACGAGGATCTCTGGACAGTGGTTCCAACGGCAGAGGCGGCGGTGGCTCAACTGACCCGGTTGATCCCGTGAATCCCCCGGCAGACGATTGCACGCTCTGGCGTGCGACACCCGAGCACCTACGGTACGTCTATGAAACCGAGCGGCTGCCTGGCTATGAGTCCCTTACCGCGCGCTGGTCGCTGGAAGCCCATCTGCTCGCCAGTGCGCGGCCGGACACCCGCTATTTGATCGGCGGGACGCAGTCCGGGCACCCAATGGGTTTCGTGATACTTCAGCCGCTGGCCGACGCCCATGAGGGCACAAAAATCAAACGGATTGTAGTCTCGCAACCTGGGCAAGGCTTTGGTCAGCGCTTGTTGGCTGCCACGTATCGTTGGGTGTTCGGCAACACCACCTCCCACCGGATCTGGTTGGATGTTTTTGCGCACAACGCACGCGCCATCGCCGCATACCGTGCATCGGGAATGACCGTGGACGGCGTGCTTCGCGCGTCGTACGAAATGGAAGAGGGCCGATACGTCGATCGCTGGGTGATGGCCCTGTTGCGCGACGAGTGGGTAGGCCGGACCAGCGAATGATCACCGTTGCGGCAGCCTTATTGTTGCTGAGTGCCGGTGCGACGCCGGAGGGCATCGTAACCCGCATTCCGACTAAGGCGAGGGTGGTTGCGCTGACGTTCGACGCCTGCGAGGCCGGTGTCCCCATGCATTTTGACGCGGGGATACTTGCGGCACTTCAAAACCATCCGGTGCCATTTACCGTGTTCGCGTCTGGGAAATTTGTCCGTGATAACGCGGCTGCCGTCGCAGCGTTAGCGGCGTTGCCAGGAGTGCATTTCGAAAATCATTCCTGGGACCATCCCCGCGACTTTCGGGATCTCAAGGACGACGAAGTCCTCCGCCAGGTCGCGCTGACCGACGAGGAAATACAGAGAGTGACCGGGCGCAAGCCAACGCTTTTTCGTTTCCCCGGTGGCAATGCAGACGAGCGAGTGGTGGCGCTCGTGACCGGGACTGGTCACCGGATCGTGCATTGGCGCTGGGCGGAGGGAGACCCCGACCGTGCCATCGACGCGCCTCGTCTGATCGCGCAGACGCTGGAGCGGACGAACCCGGGCGACATTCTCATCCTGCACATCAATGGTCGTGGTTGGCATACGGCCGAGGCGCTACCCGACATCCTCCAAGGTTTGGAAACTAAGGGCTATCGGTTCGTCGACTTGGACGACGCGCTCAGTGACCCTCCTGAGCCAGCCACCTTCGCGTCGAAAAAGCGCAAGTAATCACGGGCGGTTTGGGCGGGAGACTCAATCATGGGCAGGTGGCCGACGTCAGGCATCATGACGATCTGGTGATTGGGGAATACAGTCTGCTGTTCGACGACGCAGGCTGGGCTCAGAATTCGATCACGCGCTCCCCAGACGATACAGACCGGTAACTCGGCTATGGCTTTCTGTGCCGTCAGGGGCGGTGAGTGCTGGGTCAGTTCGTCCAAAATGTCGGTGTGTAAAGGCAAGTCCGCGATGGCACGCTTGGCATACGCCTCGCGAAGCGACCGAGGCATTAACACGGCCTTTGCGGTGACCATACTCACCAGGCGATCGAAGTCCGCCTTGGAGCGAACCAGGAGCGGGAGATGGCCCTCCCGCGTATAACTGGCGAACATTTCCGATTGCAACGCAGTCGGGCAGCCGAGCGCATTCAGCAGCCAAAGCGAACTCACCCGATCCGGTTGATCGATAGCTATTTGTGCGGCAACAAAGCCACCCATGGAATTTCCGCCGATGTGCGCGCGCTGAATCCCGAGGGCATCCAAAAACCGAACGACGTGCGCGGCTTGGCTTGGAATGTCATGACGGAGACGTCGATCGCGCGATGCACTCCCAAAGCCAGGTAGGTCGGGGCAGAGCACTCGGAAGCGACCCCGGAGATGCTTGGCGACTCGAGCGAAGTGGTAACCGTCGGCGCCGAATCCGTGTAGGAGGACGAGAACTGGACCGGTTCCGGCCTCTAGGTAAGGAACGGAAAGCGAGTCGATGTTAACGTCACGCCGTCGAATCCCACTGGCGAAGCGCTCCAAAGCAAGCCAGCCGCGCGCCCGAAGACCGATGTTCACTCCACGCTCCTTCGCGCACATGGGCGGATTAGGCTAGGTGAAAATATAATCCGCATAGCGAGGTCGGCGCATTGAGCGGCTGAACTGCGTAATAAATCCGGGAAAGGTTCCCAGTACGCGACCGTCATCCGTTTTGTACCAGCTGTTGCAGCGCCGATCGGCCCAGACCGTAGCGGTCATTTTACGCTGCAATTCTTGGTTGTACGCTTGCAACGCCTGCGGTCGAATACGCATCGCGCGAGCGCCTCGCTGGTCCATTTCCTCGAGACACTTGATGACATAGCGGACCTGCGCCTCGATCGGTATCAATACTGAGGTGTGTCCAGTGCCGGTATTGGGCCCTAAGAGAAACCAGAGATTGGGAAATCCGTCGACGGTGGTCCCTCGATAGGCTTCGGGGCCGTTTGCCCAACGCGCCTCGAGGGTGTTATCCCCGCACTGGATTGCCAATGAACCCAGTGGGTGCAATGTGTCGAAACCCGTCGCACAAAGAATGACATCCGCTGTCGTGTGACAGCCGTCGATATCCACGACACCGTTGGCCGAGAAGGTCTCTGCGGCAGGATGCAGCGTCACGTGAGGTTGCTGGATCGCCGGATAGTAATCATCCGACAGGAGTATCCGTTTGCATCCGATCGGGTAGGTCGGCGTCAGACGGCGCCTTAATGCGGGATCTTTCACGCTGGACGCGAGATGGCGTTTCGCGACCGATGACATTAAGCGGTGCATCAGGCCGACGCGCCGAAAAGCCGGAAAGATGGCCTCCGCCTGAAGGTGGAGACACTCTCGGTAAATGCGCCACAGTGCGGGATTCCGAAGAAGGCGCTGGGTCCGTTCGCTGTAGGGATGATCACCGCGCGGCACGATCCAAGAGGGCGTGCGCTGATACACATCGACATGTGCGCATTGCCGCACGATCGCCGGTAGCACTTGGATGGCGCTGGCTGCCGTACCGATTAAGGCGACGCGTTTGTTGCGTAGGTCGACCCGCGAGTCCCAATCGGCCGTATGCAGTACGGGCCCAGAGAAATGGTCGATCCCGATGGGGCGTTGCGGACGGTTCAAGGGGCCCATGCTGACAACGAAATGCCGCGCGCAGAGCCTCGACCCGTCGGAGGCGGTGATCCTCCAACGTTGCGTGGAGTCATCAAACACAGCCGACTCAATACGACGACCGAGACGCAAATGCGGTTCTAAACCAAACCGAGTGACGCAATCCTGGGCGTATTGCTGAATTTCCGCGCCAGGCGCGTAGACGCGCGACCAGTTCGGGTTCGGCGCAAACGAATAGCTATACAAATGGGATGGCACGTCGCATTGGGCGCCGGGGTACTGGTTATGCCACCACGTGCCACCCACCGCGGTGGCTGATTCCAAGATCAAAAAATCTTGGCGCCCCGAGCGACGCAGCGCTGCGCCCATGGCGATGCCCGATAGCCCCGCACCGAGTATGACGACGTCAAGTTCGATGTCGGGGGGCATCAGCGACCGCGACTTAGCCGGCCAACGGCCGGCCCGTCGCCGTGGCGCGGACGGTCAATTCGGCCACGTAATCGCCGCCCGTTCCCATGTGGGCGCGTTGCTCTCGCGTCTCGATACGGACGGCGGGATCCTCTGCGCCAGCGCGCAGCGCCGCTTCAAGCGCCAATGACCTCGCGGCCTTCTTGGCATGCTCGACGGCCTCATCGAGGTCCGAATAATCCCGCGCACCGGCAGGGTCGTGCACTCGATAGATTTTGAAGGACGGCTGATTGATGAGCACTTCAATCGTTTCTGTGACAACGCCGGCGACTGCGCCGACCGCGTTGCACACGCCGGCATGTTCGGGAATATGCAATTCGCACCCTAGGCGCCGGGCTACTTCCGGGTAGTAGGCGGCAACTGGAGCACCGATGGCGATGAGTGGAACGGCAAGACGAAGGCCACCACCCACCAGCGACGAGAACGTCTTGCCTGCAAGCATGTCGTCTACGAGGCGGTCCCCGAGAATACCCCATCGACCGTCCTTCGCCTCGAGACCCGGATCGTGTGCGAGGGCCGTGCCGAAGACGATACGGCCCGACTCGCGCACGATGTGTTCGTGCGTTCTTTGGGCGATTTCTTCGGGCGTGGGTGTACGGTCGAGTGCCCGACCGTTGCGCTCCGCAATCGCAAGTATCTGGGCAGCCAATACGGCCGCTTCCTGGCACCAACTGGTCTGGATACCCAGGACGTGCATGGCGTCGCTCGGCGTGAATCCGGCGATCGTCACGAGCCGGGCATCCGCGAGGCGGCGTAACGCGGCAAGTCCCGGCAAGTTTCGACAAAACGACGACACTCGGCACGGCTCGTCAGAGACACCGTCCCAGGCGCGGCGTTCCAAACCATCGGCGTGGGCCGGCAGTGCAGCGCCGGGATTCCGGTACGCGTAGAGGGTCGGAAAGTCCGGTAGGCGGTCCTGTACCGAGAGCGTCCGCAGATCTTGCAGGATGGACGGAAATTGGCTCGCAGCGAGGCTCAACGAGGTCACTTTGCGCGGACCCACCCGTAATCGATGGTCACGGTCTAAGTCGACTTCGCTGTCGCCGCCGAGACCCATCGTCCGAACATCGACGGCCTCCACCATGGTGCGCCATCCCCCGATCAACGCACCGTCGCCGGACACTCGAGGTCGGCCGTCTGTCACAACGGCAACGTCTGTCGTTGTGCCGCCCATATCGGACACCGAAAAATCCCGAAGGCCGGTCAGAAAGCCTGCGCCCACAACGCTAGCGGCGGGCCCCGAAAGCACGGTCTCGACCGGAAATTCCAGGGCCACGTCGGCGCGCATCAAAGAGCCGTCACCTTTGACGATCATCAACGGTGCATGGATCTGCTCTGCCGCGAGTACCTTGCTCAGTGCTTCGATCAACTGGCGAATCTGCGGTGTGAGGCGCGCATTTAGCGCTGCTGTCAGTGCTCGGCGCGGCGCGTCAAGGCGTGAACTCAGTTCGTGTGCGCACGTTACGGACTTGCCGGTGACCTCGCGAATGATTTCCTTCATCCGCAATTCATGCGCCGGATTGCGTACTGAGAAACGCGAGGAGACGGCAAAGGCGTCGACGCGATCCGTACAGTCGCGGATCGCTTTGATCGCTCCGGCCTCGTCAAGCGCCTCGAACACGTCGCCGGTGGCATCATGTCCACCGCGCACGCGAATGATGGTGCCCATGCCGTCCTTGAGGAGGCCTGATCGTTCCACCATGGCGTCGTCGAATCCGACCAACACGCAGCCGACCGGACTGAATCGATTTTCAACCACGGAGTTTGTGGCCAACGTAGTCGACACCGACACCAACGTTACGGCCTCGCGAGTTCCATCCGCGGGCATCTTGTCCAGTACTGCACGTATTGCCCCGGCGATCCCCACCGACAGATCCCAGTGAGTGGTCAGCGCCTTCGCGGTGGCAACCACGTTGCGGCGGCCATCCAAGATGGCCGCATCGGTAAACGTACCGCCGGTATCAAAGCCGAGCCAGTATTGGGTCGCGGGCGGTACATCGATTGTGGAGGCGTCTAGCGGCGGCATGATCGGTGTCGGTATTAGGGGGCCCCGGAATCTATCACAACCTCCGGATCGCCTAGGCCCTCAGATGCGAGCCAACGCTTGCTCAAGGTCACTGATGAGATCCCCGGCGTCCTCGATACCCACGGAGTACCGGATGAGCGTCTCGGGTATGCCAGCGCGGGCGCGTTCTTCCGCGGTGAGTTCCACATGACTCGTGACCTTCGGAGGACCCGCGGTGGTTGCGACACCGCCCAAGTGGGCTGCCCGCTGTGCCAACTTTAAATTGTCCAGTACGATTGATAGTGCTGCATCGCCGCCGACGGGAACGAAGGACAGCACACCGCCAAAGCCACGCATCTGGGCTCGGGCAATGGCATGCCCCGGGTGGTTGGCGAGGCCCGGGTAAAGCACCTGCTGAATCTTCGAATGACCGGTTAAATACTCGGCAATCGTCTGAGCATTTTCATTATGGCGAGCCATCCGCAGTCCCAAGGTCTTCATGCCACGCAGTACTGCATAGGCGCCTTCCGGGCTCAGTGTGGCACCGGCGATTTCGCGAAAGTGGTGGACCTTCTTCACGAGGTCGGCCCTGCCTGAGATGACGCCCGCCAATACATCGGAATGGCCAGCCAGAAACTTCGTTGCACTGTGCAAGACGAGGTCACTACCCAGTAACGCTGGCCGTTGGTTGACCGGCGTCGCAAAGGTGTTGTCGGTAATGGTGACCGCGCCGACCGCCCGAGCGGCGGCGCACAGACGCCGAATGTCGACAATTTTGAGCGTTGGATTCGTTGGTGTTTCGAGATAGACCAACTGGCAGCCGCGCGCGATTTCGGCTTCCGCTTGCTGGAAATCTGTGGTGTCACACAGCGTGACTTGGATTCCATAACGAGGCAAGAACTCCTCGAACATCACATTGGTGCCGCCGTAGGAGTCCCGGATGCTGACGACGCGATCGCCCTGCGAAAGGAGTCCAAGCAGCGCGGAGCTAATCGCAGCCATGCCCGTCGAGAAAGCGGCTGCCGCCTCATTTCCGTCCAATAGCGCCATTTTGTGTTCTAGAACGGCGAGCGTGGGATTGCTGTTTCGGGAGTAGATGTGGCCGTCAGCCCGACCGGTAGCAACCGCATGCCACTCGTCAAGCGACTCGTGCGCAAACGTAGAGGCGCTGTAAATGGGCGTAACTGCAGCGCCGTAGGGAAACGGCCCTTCTTCGGCCGCCCACACAGACAGCGTATCGAACTGCAGAGATTTCGGATCGGTCATGGCGACACCCAATCAAAGACGTTGAAAAATTTGGCGTGCATTTACCGCGAGGATGCCAACCAGCACCATCACCGTTCCCACCAAGAACGAGGGCTCGATGATTTCGCCCAGAAAGACGCGGCCAGCGACGACAGCAAACAGCGGAGTCAAAAGGGAAAACAGCATGAGACGGGAAGTTAAATAGTGGCGCAGAAGCCAAAACCAGCCGAAGTACGACAATATGCCGATGGCGACAGTCTGGTACACCATGGAGACGACCGCCCGAACGTTCCAATGCATATCCGTCTGATCCAGACCCACGGCATAGGCCCCCGTGACGAATGTTGCAGCGCTGACTTGATAAAAAATGGTCTTGTGGGCCTGTGCTTTCCCGATTCGCGTGCGGCGTAGCCAAATTGTACTGAGGCCCCAAAAGGCGCCGCCTAGCAGCGCGTAGAGATCGCCGGTGATCATCTCGGTGAGGGGCTTACCGGTGTATCCAAGAAAAGCGCACCCAATTCCGGCGAAGGCGATGAAAATCCCCACCCACTGGGAGGTAGATAGTCGTTCCTCCGGAAAAATCTGAACGCCGAGCGCCGTAAAGATCGGTGCGGAGTAGAGGAATGCGGTCGTATGGGCAGACGTGGTGTGAGCCACCGCTTGGCCGACACAGACAAACTCGGCGGCGAACATCAATCCGAGAATTGAACCGCTCGCCAGCGTACCATCCGCAAACGCTTTCAATCCCTCACGGGCAAGGGCGAGCGAGCCGAATACAAGGGCTGCCCCGAGAAATCGAATGGTTAATTGCATAAACGGCGGGATATCCGACGCAATGCTTTTCATCAAGCTCTGTTGGACACCCCAAATCAAGCACAGCACGATCATGAGTACCACCGCGCGCGTATCGAGGGGCTGTCGGGTCGGGGTGTTCATGGCCGCTGCGAAAAGAGGTAAGTTCTCATTCTACGATGACGAGGACCTTTTGGGGGTCGTCGTTGCGAGTCGCCGGCTGGCGACGAATGCCACGAAGGGGGCGAATGTGGTGAAGTCTTATCGACGGTTAGCAATGCGCTCGGCGACATTGTGGTTGGCGTTCCTCGGCTTGGGCGCCGGCGCTCATGCCGGTGTAACCGAATACACGCCGAGTTTAGATGTCGCATCGATGGATCGCGGCGTTGATCCCTGCGAGGATTTCTACCAATACGCGTGTGGCGGTTGGCGCGCGAATAATCCGATCCCTCCCGATCAGGCCGGCTGGAGTGTCTACGCCAAGCTTGACCAGGGGAACATGGAATTTCTGAAGCGCATACTCGAAGCGGCGTCCGATGGCACATCGGTCAGAAGTGAATCCACACAGAAGATCGGCGATTTTTACGCTGCGTGCATGAACACCGACGCGATCGATCGAGCGGCTGATGCTCCCGTACGGCCGCGTCTGGATAGTCTCAGCCGGGGCATGAGCGCATCCGATTTGCCCAAATGGCTGGCGCAATCGCACGGCGGCGTTGCTAACCAAGCGTTTTTTCAAGTGGGCGCATCGCAAGATTTCGGGGATGCTTCCTCCGTCATCGCGTTCGTGGTCGCCGGCGGGTTGGGTTTGCCGGATCGGGACTATTACCTCGATAAGGACGAACGCAGTCGCAAAATGCGCGCCGCGTATCATGACCATGTCTCCCGGATATTTGTGTTATCCGGGGAGTCTCCGGTGAGCGCTGAGCGCGACGCCGTGGCGGTGATGCGCATAGAAACGCAGTTGGCGAAGGCTTCGCTCACACGCGTCGAAATGCGGGACCCGAAAAAGCTAAACCACCGAATGAGCGTACACGACCTCCAGCGCTTGACGCCGCATTTTGATTGGGATGCCTATTTGGGCGAGCGAGCCCTGAGTTCCTTGTCGATCGTGAACGTGACGGAGCCCGCGTTCTTACGGTCATTCGATAAGGTCATTTCCCAAGAGCGCCCCCAAGCAATTGCGGCTTACCTTCGCTGGCATCTGTTGCACGGCGCGGCGGCTCATCTCTCTAGCGCGTATCGGGCGGAGAATTTTGCTTTTTACGGAAAGACACTGCGCGGTCAGGCCGAAGAAAAGCCCCGTTGGAAGACCTGCGTCGGCCTCGTTGATCAGCGATTAGGGGATGCGCTCGGTCGCGAATTTGTTGCTCAAGCATTTTCGTCGGAACAAAAGCAGGCCACGTTGCGTATGACGCAACAAATTGAAACGGAAATGCGAAAGGATATCGAATCACTCTCCTGGATGAGTGCGGACACTAAGCGAGAGGCATTGCGGAAGCTGGATGCCGTCGTCAACAAAATTGGCTATCCCGATCGATGGAGGGATTACTCCGCGCTGGAAGTTCGCCCCGGTGACTACTACGGAAATGTGGATCGATCTGAAGCGTTTGAGATTCGCCGACAGCTATCCAAGATCGGCAAGCCGGTCGACAAGCTCGAATGGATGATGACTCCCCCGACTGTGAATGCCTACTACGATCCACAGATGAACGACATCAATTTTCCCGCAGGAGTCCTTCAGCCGCCCCTCTACGACGCGCATCTGGATGATGCGCCCAATTATGGCGATACCGGTGGCACGATCGGTCATGAATTGACGCATGGATTCGACGATGAAGGGCGTCAGTTCGATGCAGAGGGCAATTTACGCGACTGGTGGAAGCCGGAAGATGCGAAAGAATTCGAGGCGCGGTCTCAGTGCATCGTTGATCAGTACGCGAATTACGTCGTGGTGGATGACATTCACATCAACAGCCGATTAACGCTTGGTGAGGATGCGGCTGATTTAGGTGGTTTGATCCTGGCCTACAACGCGTGGAAAGAGCAGACGCGTGGTCAGGAGTTAGCTCCCATTGAGGGAATGACGCCGGATCAACGATTCTTTGTCGGCTATGCGCAATGGGCTTGCGAGAACACGCGGCCCGAGAATGATCGTCTCCACGCACGTACGGATCCGCATTCGCCCGGCCGGTACCGGGTGAATGGTCTCGTCGTGAATATGCCCGAATTTGAGAAGGCTTTTGCGTGTCACCGTGGCCAGGCGATGGTTCGTGAGAATCGATGTCGGGTTTGGTGAGTGACGAGTGAGGTAGTGGTGAGTGACGAGTGAGGTAGTAAGGAGTCGCGTTGATGAACGTGATGACTCCGACTGTCTCTACGTTTCGGTGCGCCTAACGGACCCACGCCATTCGCTAAGGAGTGGCGTGGGAGATCTGCGAGCGAATTTGATCAGGTGGTCTTGAGTTCGGTGCGGAGGAGGCACCCTTTCGTCGCGTTGAAGCGTCGCTCGGCAGGTACGTATTCCGTCCAACGCGCGCCCTGATGCTGCAGCGTTCAGCATGTGGTGAAAAAGATCGTTAGGCCCGCGATTGGTCCGCTCAAGATGCGGGTCAATCCAAAAGCGTTGGATGGCTCGCGATGAAACGGAGATATCAATAGGGACTGAAGCAGTGGTCGGGGTGACAGGATTCGAACCTGCGACCTATACGTCCCGAACGTAGCGCTCTACCAGGCTGAGCTACACCCCGAATTCTCGGCGAACCGGTCAGAACGACCGCTTCACCGCAAATGCCGCCAGATTCTTGAGCGCCGTCTTGTGAACCGACTCGGGCAGTGGTTCCAGCGATGCAAGGGCCTGATCAGCCTCGCGTTGAGCGAGTCGCGCAGTGTACTCAAGCCCGCCCGACGTTTCAATCGCCAAGATGACTTCCTGTAAGTCATCGAGCCCGCCTTCGAGGATGACTTTGCGCAAAAGTGTGCGCTGTCGCTCCGTTCCGTGTTGCAGGGCATAGATGACCGGCAGCGTCGGCTTCCCTTCGGCGAGGTCGTCGCCGACATTCTTGCCGCGGGTCACCGGGTCGCCGAGGTAATCAAGCGAGTCATCAACCAGTTGGAAGGCGTTGCCGAGGTGCCGCCCGTAGGCGGCCAGAGCGTTTTCGACGGTCGACGATGCGCCGGCGAGAACGGCTGCCACTTGGGCCCCCGCTTCAAAAAGGCGCGCTGTTTTCCGATAGATCACGTCAAGGTACCGGGCTTCTGTCGTATCCGGATCACCGGCATTCATCAGCTGCAGAACTTCGCCCTCGGCGATCACGTTGGTGGCGTCAGCCATAATCGACATGATTCGGGAATGCCCGAGGCGGACCATCATCTGGAAGGCGCGCGAGTACAGGAAATCGCCTACCAGCACACTCGCTGCATTACCGAAGACGGCATTCGCCGTGTCTCGGCCGCGGCGCTGGCCGGATCCGTCGACGACATCGTCATGGAGCAAGGTGGCCGTATGGATAAACTCGATGACGATGGAACCCAGCACGTGGTTGGAACCGGCCGAGGCGCCGGCGGCACGAGCTGCCAGGAGGACGAGTAGGGGCCGTAGTCGCTTTCCGCCTGCGCCAATGATGTATTCCGAGATCTGGTTCACCAGGACAACGTCACTGGCCAGTTCCCGGCGGATCACGGCATCGGCCTCGACGAGGTCATCGAGGACAGGTCCGCGGATTTCAAGCAGTTCTGCGTTCTTTCCACTCATGCGGGCCGGGATGGTACCTCAATCAGCCGGCCACTTGAGAGGGGATTCAACGGACTGTTACGGGGGGTTTGACGCAACCCTCGGCAATCTTTAGAATTCGCGATTCCTTGGACCGGCCATGGGGTCAGGTCTCTTGGGGTCGAACGACCCCCTTTCGAGGTGTAACGGAACATGTTCGCGGTCATCCAAACCGGCGGTAAGCAGTACCGCG
>DAINQU010000017.1:0-71098 GCA_036742455.1 Steroidobacteraceae bacterium
CGACTTCAAATGGCGCCACCGGAATTTCCGCCACAAACCGACTGAGCGCCGCCTGATTTTGAGCCTGCGACGCGCCTGAAACGGCCACTCCGTACTCCAGTTCCGCCAAAGTAATCGCCGAGATCACGACATCGCCTACAAAGCATTCCGCGAAACGAGCGCGAACCGATGGCGGCTGGCGTTTCATCAGGTAGATGCAGATATTGGTATCCAACATGTACTTGGGCTTCATAAGGTCTCGCGTTCGCCTTCGACCGTGAGTCCACGCCCCTCCGCCATGAAGTCTTCCGAAAAACTGGCCAGAGCACCCAGCACGTCGCCCACTCGCCGTTGCGCCGGGCGAATCCGGATTTCATCGCCATGCCGCTCAATGACGAGGTCCATGTCGTAGGTGGCATAGGCGAGGTCTGCGGGGATGCGTACCGCTTGAGAATTGCCGTTCTTGAAGAGTTTGGTGAGTGTCATTGCCTCTCCCGCCTCAGTCGAGGATGTACATGTACATCATATGGGTCTTGGCACTTAACGTAAACACTCGGATGTACGCAGAGTCGCCCTCCGCCCCCGTTTGGATCAACCCGGATGGGATTCCATCCGACGCTCGGCACGGATAAAGGTGGTGATGTTGCGGAAGGCTTGATTTCGGTCGAGAGCAACCCCAACTCCCACCCGTACGTTCTGTTATTCTTGTTTTTGCTTCTGGGGCCGACCGGTTTCGACGTGGGTTACGAAACTCCAGGTGCATGCCGAGGTGCGGATTCCTCGTTAAACCATTTGCAAATTTTAGCTGCGAACGACAACAGCTACGCTCTGGCGGCTTAAGCCCCGCCTACTTCACTCCTCTCGGTGCCTGTGCTGGGGGAGATGGGGTCGCAATCACAGGATCGCGATGCACGCGTGCCTCGGGTAGTGCATAGCTAAACAGGACAAGGCTGGCATCAGGTTTTCCCTGCCGATCGGGTAGCCTGGAGTGAGATCAATAGACCGGATAAGCATGTAGATCTTGTAGCGTAGGACTTGCGGACGGGGGTTCAATTCCCCCCGGCTCCACCAACATCACTTCCTCGGATGTCCGAGGAAGTCTCTAAACTCGCTGAATAGAGTGGTTTTGTAAGGCGCCTAAACCTCCACCCTCCGCTATCACGGGCGACTCGTGGGCGAGCCGTGCCGACAAGGGCGAAGAAACGGACGCCGCGAGCGGCAACCCGGCCGCACGAGCACGTGTGCGCACAGTGGGGCTTGATTGGCCGCTCGAAGCCGGTAACGGCATTTCAGGATCTCGTGCGAGGCAATACCCTGCATTGCGGACACAGGAGATGCGTAAGCCGCCTCGAGATAATTCCGTCAATTTATGATTGATTGCCGAAATACGGACGTCGAGCCGGCGGTCGTTAGGCTCAAGCTCGTCGCGCCACGCAATTTCAAATAGGTCGGCGCGAGAAATGCGATCCCCGCGCGCTCGCGCGAGTCCTGCAATGATCCGCGCTTCGATATGGCCCAGCTGTATCGACCCCTCCGTGCCGATGAGTTGCCGTCGGGACGCATCGAACTGCAAATCTCCGAGTAGGGAGATCATGCCGGGCGTGGGATAGAGCGCTCGCGCCAACTGACAAGCTCGCCCTATACGCGCACGTATTAGGTCTGTCGTTTCGCCACGGTACACGGCGTCCAACGCACCCAATTTGAGTGCGTTCGCCACGTCCAACCCCTCCGGTGGCGCTTCGTACGGATCGACGCCACGCGAGCGTTCGCGGACCGAACAGACGATGAAAAACGGGGCTGCGATATCTGCCAGGAGTCGCTGAAACTGCGTACTGGGATCCCGGCCTAAGCATCCATCCGAAACAATGACCAACGAGGGACCGTACTGGCGAATTTTCGTGGCGGTGCAATCCTCCAGTACAAATCGACCGACGAAATCCACGTCATAGATCGCGCGGATGATCAGGCTGTACAGCCGTCGATCGTCGTCAATAACCAAAGCGGTTCGTTCCACGTGTCTACTCATTTAGACCAGGAAGCCTGAGTTTCACCGACGTCATGTCAGCGTCCTTCGATCACGTGTACTCCCGACCGATCGGCATTGCAATGCGCATATTCGCAACGCAATACGTACCAGTCTGATCTCCCAGCGTGAGCAAGCTTACGCTTCGAGACATTGCACCAAGACCTGATTCCTAGACTGAACTCGCAAGCACACGGGTTCCAAACCTTCATTGCTTCCGCAAGAAAAACCAATGTCTAGGAGTACATGACATGCGCTTTAATCAGCGAACGTTGACCACGGCCATCTCGGCCGTTCTGACCACCGCGAGTCTCTCAATCGCCAGCATCGGACTCGCCGACGCCCAGGTGGTTGATACGATCGCCGGCGTAACCACGCCGGCCACATCTGCTGGCGCTCCGACCGCGCCGGCAGCGGGATCGGCAACCTACTTCGTTGCACCGGCCGGCGACCTGACCCTGTCGACACCGTTCTCGTACGACTTTGGGACCGGCACGTGGAGTGGGCCCGCCACTTGGACGCAGGTCACGACCGGGGTATTCACGAACGGTACGGCCACTGTGAACCTCACCGGGTTCACGCCAACCATTGGCACCACGAGCACGACCCTGGCGACCGCACCGCCTGCTTCGGATTACACCAACAGCGCCTACAGCAGTGGCGTGTTTGGCACCAGCATCGGCAATCCGACGGGAACGAGTACGGTGACGGGGGGCACGACGTCGTCGGCCCAGCAGACCGATACCTATGCGGCCACCGCGTCTGGCTCTGTCGTGGTGTCGAACGGCCTCGGCACCACGGCGTCGACGGCTGCAGTGTTGGACACGACACAGACCTTCCCATTGAGCTTGCAGGGACCCGCCGCGCCGAGCCCCAACCCGGCGATCACTCCCCCCGGCGTGACCGTCTCAAGCAATACGCCGTCCTACAACACGGGTAGCTATACGGTCGCACCCTCTGGCACCGTCACCGGCTCGTCTGTTGCGCTCGATACCGGCGGCTTGGTCATCAGTTCTATCACCGGAACGGGCTCGCTGGATCCGAGCGGCTCGTTAGTCGCCAACTTAACCACCACGCCGGCATCGAGTGTCACGGCCACGGGAATTGCCACAACCGGCACGTTGACCGTCGGTGGCGCCTCCACGACCAACGGCATTACCAATACGGGTGGCATCACCAACACCGGTGGATTGTCGACCGATACGCTGAGCGTCTCGGGTCTATCGACCACGAACGGCATTGCCAATACCGGCAATATCGCCACCGATACGCTCACAACCACTGGAGACGTGACCGTCGGCGGGAATGCCACCGTCGCCGGAAACTTGGGCGTCACGGGGATCACCACCACCAACGGTATCGTCAATACCGGCAACATCGCCACGGACACGTTGACGACCACCGGCAACGTCACCGTCGGTGGCAATGAAACGGTGGCGGGAACACTGGCGGTCACGGGCGTCACCACCACGAACGGCATCGTGAATGCCGGTGGCATTACCAACACCGGCGGATTGTCGACCGATACGCTGACCGTTTCAGGTCTATCGACCACGAACGGCATCGCCAATACCGGCAACATCGCCACCGATACGCTGACCACGACGGGCAATGTCACCGTCGGCGGCAATGAATCGGTGGCCGGGACGCTCAACGTGACCGGGGTGTCCACGACCCACGGCATCGTCAACACCGGCAATATCGCGACCGGCACCTTAACCACCACGGGTGATGTCACGGTCGGCGGCAATGCAACCGTCGCAGGGACGCTGACCGTGACCGGGGTGTCGACCACCAACGGCATCGTCAACGCCGGCAATATCGCCACCGACACGCTGACGACCACCGGCAACGTGACGGTCGGCGGTAACCAATCGATCGCCGGTACGCTCACGGTATCCGGCACGTCCACCACCAACGGGATTGTAAACACCGGGAACCTCACCACGGACACGTTGACCACCACGGGTAATGCGTCGGTTGGCGGTGCGCTCGGGGTCTCCGGTCCGTTGACGGTGGGCGGCAATTTCGTCGCGTCCGGCAATGCCTACCTGGGGGGCACGGCTGCGACGGCGCTCTTGTCGGTCACCGCCGCTAACGGGGTTGTGGTGGCATCGAACACGAACGTCAACATGGGTGGCAATGTGGTCCACAACGTGGCCAACGGTGTCGACCCCATGGATGCCGTGAACGTCTCCCAGCTGCAGGGCGTCCAGACGCAACTGAATAACCAGATCAGTGCGTTGAGTTCCACGGTGCAGGCCAATCGCATCGAAGCGCAACGCGGCATCGCCAGCGTGTCGGCACTCAACGGCATTCCGGCACTGGATCAGAACTCTCGCTTCGGCCTCGGCGTCGGCGTCGGCAGCTACCGCGGGCAGACTGCCTTTGCGGTGGGTGCCAACTTCCGGATTTCCGACCACGTGACGGGAAAATTTGCGATCGGCTCGTCGTCCGGTGAAACAACCGGCAATGCCGGCATCGGTGTCAGCTTCTAAGACGCCGGAGTGGTGCCGGGTGGGATCGGATTGGGCCGATCCCACCCGCACCGACAGCTGCCATCGCCGGAGCGGCGGCAGACAGATCGATACCCCACTGCATCGCGCATCCGCTTAAGCCCCTCGAAGGTAGGTGTACCGTGTGCTCAATACGACCGATTGCAGCGACCGTCATGACCGTCGTGGGACTCATCGCGTCGAATGGGGCCTACAGTCAGCAGGCGACCTTGCGCAAGAAAATGACCGTCGTCGATGTTTACGATGCCGGTCAGCCGCAGACGATTATTCTGAAACTCTTCGATCCCGGCACCGATGTCGTTTGTTACGTCCTGATGCCAGAGCAAGCCGCTCGAAAACAGATTGGCGGCAACTGGGTCTACGACGGCAATGCGGTCGGCTCCATCAGCTGTGTGCCGGTCGCGCTGAAATAACGTGAGTGTCCGCGGAACCGCTCCGCGGTAAACGGATGGTCCCAGGTATCCGAGGCGAACACCGGTGGTGGCAGGATCCGCTTAGGGTAGAAAAGGTTGAACGACCGCGAGCGCACGCTCCACGTACAGTTCCTTCTCACCCACCGGCGCGACGTAGTGCATGGCAGAACGCGCCGCATCCAGACCGTGCATCCGCGCGATGACCCACGTCGCCAGATATTGTGCGGACAAGCATCCACCTGCCGTTGCGACATTGCCGGCCGCGTAAAACGGTTGGTTTAGCACTTCAACGCCGGCCTCAACGACCCACGGTTTCGTCAGCAAGTCCGTGCAGGCCGGCACGCGCGCCAATAAGCCCAATTTGGCCAACAGCAAGGTCCCTGAGCATTGCGCCCCAATCAGTTGTCTGCTCGAATCCAATCGAAGGCGATCCATGACGGTGGCGTCATTGACGATGTCTCGCGTCTTGATCCCACTTCCGACCAATACCGCGTCTGCCGCCTGCGCCTCCTCTAGGGATGCCTGCGCGTGCAACACCACGCCGTTCATCGACGTGACGGTCGCTGTCGGGCAGGCGAGCGTCACCCGCCAGTCTGGGCTCTTGATGCGGTTGAGGATGCCCAACGCAATCAAGGAATCCAGCTCATTGAACCCATCAAAGGTCAGGATCGCGATATGCATCGCAGCAGTCTACGTGGAAAATCTCGGCTGCCCAATCCCCGCGCACCGCCGGATTTGACCGCCATCGCAGATGCGCTACATTCGAATCAAATCGGGAGCATCGTGATGACACAGACACGCCGTGATTTTTTAACGCAGGCCACCTTGGGACTGGGTGCCGCCGCGGTCGCTGCGACGGCGCAGGCCGACTCGCCGGCAAGCATGCCGGCAGAGCCCGCCTCGCCCGCCGTGCCCGCGGTCGCCCCCGGGCCGGCCATTTCGATGCAAACCCTGGCCGAGGCTGAAAAATTAGCTCGCGTGCAGCTGCTCGCGCACGAACGGCGGCAGGCGGCCCGTAGTTGGGATGCCAACATGGGCAGCCTCTTTGAGCGCCGCGACGGCTCGAAGCCGATTGCGCTCGGCGAGCGCCACGCGCCGTATTCTTCCTGGGATCCCCGGGGCCCCGCCCGAACGACAGGCCCTCTGCAGTCTCGGTACGTTGGCAGCGTCAAGACATCACAGCCGTTACCCGCGAGCGACACAGACATTGCGTTCGCGCCCGTCACGTTGCTCTCGCAATGGATACATTCCGGGCTCCTGACGAGCGAGCGATTGACGGAGATCTATCTGTCGCGCATGGATCGTTTCGACCCGAAACTCAAATGCGTTATTAACCGAAACCCGCTAGCACTCGAACGAGCGCGGGCGATGGACGCGGAACTGAAGAATGGACATTCCCGCGGCCCCCTCCATGGCATCCCGTGGGGGGCCAAAGATTTGTTGGATACCGCGGGACTCGCCACCACCTGGGGGGCAGAGCCGTTTCGGGATCGTGTGCCCACCGAAGACGCGACCGTGGTCCGGCGACTCGAGGCCGCCGGTGCCGTCTTGGTCGCCAAATTAAGCTTGGGCGCACTGGCACTGAACGACGTCTGGTTCGGCGGAACGACGCGAAATCCGTGGGTGATCGAAGAAGGTGCCTCCGGCTCCAGTGCGGGACCGGGGTCGGCGACGGCGGCCGGTCTCGTCGCCTTTTCCATCGGCAGCGAAACCGGTGGCAGCATCGTTTCGCCCAGCATGCGCTGTGGCGTCACCGGTCTCCGCCCGACCTATGGCCGAGTCGCGCGCGGTGGCGCGATGACGCTGTGCTGGTCACTCGACAAACTCGGCCCGATGACGCGAACGGTCGAGGACGCGATCTTGGTGCTCGATTCCATTCGAGGACCGGACGCGGCGGACCTGCAAAGTGTACCGGCGCATTTGGATTTCGATGCCACCGCCCCGATCCACGGATTGCGGGTCGGGTACTTCCCAACATGGATGGACGAAGCGCCTGCGACCGACGTGGATCGATCCAGCCTCAAAAGCCTCGCGGCGATGGGCTTGGTGCCGGTACCCGTTTCGCTACCGGATTGGCCCTATGCGTCTCTCAACACGCTTCTATTTGCGGAGAGCGCAGCGGCTTTTGAGGACATCACCCTCTCACGCGCGATCGACACGCTGCACGAGCAGTCGGACGATGCCTGGCCCAATACCTTCCGACAGTCGCGGTTCTTGTCTGCTGTCGATTACGTGCAAGCAGACCGGCTACGACGTCGCGTTTGCGAGGCCATGGCCGAGATCTTCAGCCACGTAGACCTGCTACTCGTGCCGTCGTTGCGCGACGAGATGTTGACCATCAGCAATCACACCGGGCACCCCTCGTTGACGCTGCGCGCGGGTTTTGTGGACATCACGGCAGCACGTAGCGATTGGGCGCCGGACCCCGCGCGCCCCACCGTGCACTTTTCATCGCCTCGGCGGGTACCGTACGGCGTGACGTTCATCGGTCGATTGTTCGAGGAAGGCATGCTCGCACGCGTTGGTATGGCACTCGAACGCCACGCTAACGTGGTGAACGAACGGCCCCCGGGATTTTCCTAACGGCCGTGCACGGCCGATCCGCGCTGCGCGATGCGGGCATCGCGCTGAGGTGCTCGCCCGAGGCACGCTCGGGCGTTACCTTAAGCTTTAGGATTTATTGAATCGATAGCGAGCGCGCAGATAGACATACGCGCCATTGATGCCCAGCGGATTCGCGAAATTGTACGGAAAGGCACCACCGTACGTGCCATCGGCGGTCGTGCGATCCGGATACTTATCCAAAATATTGGTGCCACCGAGGGCGACTTCGAAGGCCGGCGTCACGGACAGATGCACGTCGGCATCAACGCTCCATGCTGCGCCATACGTCTGCGCATTACCGCCTAGCAGCGAGGGCTGGTTCGAATCGTAGGTGAAGGCGGCCATCTCACCGAAACGGGTCGCCTGCAATCGGGCTCCCCAGAGCGAATTGGACCAATCACCGCCGAGGATCAGTTTCGTTTTGGGCGATCCGTACACGAGCGGAATCAGTACCGTCGGATCCATCAAGGTCAGCGTGGGATCTACGCTCGCGAGCACCGACGACGTATTGCGCGCCCGATCCTCGGTCAGCGCGTTACGGTTAAAGGCAGCGCTCAGGTGCAAGGAACCGCCGAGCAGGGCGACCTCCTGACTCACCACCACGTCGATGCCCCGCGTGGTGGTATCGAGCGCGTTCGTTAGGAAGGTAACAGAACCGATATCGGACGCTCCGGCGGCCGCCAGATAGTCGCTCACGGCCCCGCTCTGCAGCGATCCGGTGGGCGTAATTCGATCCCGAATGCGAATCTGATAGGCATCGATCGACGCTGAAGTCCGCCCTGACCGCCACGCCAATCCGACCGTGGTATTCACGGAATGCTCCGGCTTGAGCGGAGTGGCACCGAGACCCTGTGCAATCGGATCGGAGGGCGGTAGCCACGCATTATTCTGCAAGCCGGTTCCATCACTGTTGAAATTGAGGGTCGCAAATCGGATGCCGGTTTGCGCCAACGCAGGCGCGCGGAAACTCGACGAAACCGAGGCTCGCGCGAGGAACCCGTCGGTAAATTTATACCGCAGCGAAAACTTGCCGGTCGTGGAACTGCCGTAATCACTGTAATTGGAGTATCGCGCCGCCGCACCGATCAACAGCGCCTGGTTGGCATCCCATTCACCATCCACGTAGACCGAACTCACGTGCCGGGCCAGGTGCACGGTGTCCCCCGGCCGCAAACCGGAATCGCCTTGTGCGCCGGGTGGGATCGTCTCGCCATCGGCGTTTTGGGTGTAGGACCCCGCCGCATACGACGCCGGATCGCCGGCCGAGGTGTGGTAACGCTCCTCGAGATACTCTGCGCCGGCGGACAGTTCGAGCGGGTGAGCACGGCCGATCGGCAGCGAGCGCGTGACGTCGACATTCAACGCACGCTGCTCGGTCGTGAAATCCGCCAGATGAAATTGGGTTGGACTCGCGCTACCCAACGACGCATTTAGCGAGTGCGTAAGACCGTAGCTGAATGTGTTGTAGCCATCACGCGCACTCACGTCCCAATGCCACCCGTCGCTATCGCCACGGACACCGGCCGTGAAGGCTTGGTCTCGAGACTCATTGACGGAGATCGGCAAGAAGCCGTTCGGATAAATCGCTTCGACGTTCGACGGATCGCCCGGATAGCGGAAGAATGCTGCGCCGAGCGTGTGGCGCCAATTGAGCGTCGCCAAGCCGTAGAGCTCCGCGCCGCCGACCGGAAGCGACACCTTGGCATACAAGTTTTTGTTCTCAAGGGCCGGATCGCCCGACCGAAAGAGCACCTCGTTATCCAAAGCGAGATCCGCCGGTGTCGAATTGTAGGACGTCCAGCTCGCGCTGCTGCGACCGGCACGATTGGTCGACCCGCGGTTCTGATAATCGGCGCCGATCCGAAGCCAGCCACCGTCTCCGACGGTAAAGCCCGTGTCCGCATCGATCTGGCGATTACGACCGTCCATGATCGTCATACCCGTCGGCGCAAAATGCGTGATGTTTTCGCCTAAGTTCGCGTCAATCGATCCCGCTCCGGGACCTGACTTCAGCACGATGTTGACGACTCCCGCGATGGCGTCACTGCCGTACTGAGCACCGGCACCGTCGCGGAGGATCTCGATGTGGTCGATGGCGCTGATCGGCAAAGCATTCAGATCCACTGCGACCGTGCCGTGGTACAAGCCCTCAAAATCCATAACAGCATTCGTATGACGGCGCTTCCCGTCGACAAGCACGAGCGTCTCGTCAGGGGCTAGCCCGCGCAGTTGTATCGCCCGCATCGCATCCGAAGTGCCGCTTGCAGACGCGCGTGGCATGTTGATCGAGGGTGACAGGGTCTGGAGAGCCTGACCCAATTCGCCGGAAACCAAGGCGGCGCGCGTCTCTTCCGGGGTGTAGACATCAATGGGGACGGCGCTGTCGAAGACCGTACGATCACCCAACCGCGAGGCCAACACCGTCACCGTGTCGAGCGTATCGACCGGTGCTGCGGTGTCAGCGAGTGCGGCGTGTAGGGCCGCCCCAGACAAAACGACGGTCACCGCGCGGCGTACAAAAAGAGTCTTCATCGCAAACAACCTCAGAAACGGAGCGCTCAGTCGCCCTTCATCCGAAGGCCTCGGCCGCTGAGCAGGTAGTCAGACAGTCTGCACCGACCGTCTGGCCGTCGCAATTTCGAAACGTAATAGGGTCAGAAGCGCCGAATCAGGGTCACCGTACCCCGTGATGGCCTGAACATCCTACAATCCGGGTCTGCCGCTTCCTGCAAAGCCCTGACCTAGGACTCCCCATGCCGACTGCTCCCCGTCACGCTCGGACCCTCCTGATCGCCCTGAGTCTTACCGGGCTTGGACTGACGCAGCCGGGAGTGGCGGCGGCGACGACGGAGGACGTATCGGTCCGCTGCAGTACGTTTGCGAGCCTGCAATCCCGCTACGAGCACCGCTTCGCCGCGCCGATGACGGCGTGGAGTCGGACCGAACTGGCGGATATGAAGGGTCGGCCAGTCCTCTATTTGTTTTCCGGTCCCGATATCGTCACCGCCCTTTCGCTTTTCCCCGATGCCCCGCACGTGACCCTCGTCGCCGATCAAGTCCCGGAATACGATCTGGTTGCGCAATCCGAGGCACCCGCGCCGGGGGCGGCAGAGCGCGAATGCAAGATGTTGTCGTTCTTCGCGCAACTGGGGTACTACCGAACGCTCGACTTAAACGGTCAAGGCGGTAGCCATCCCCGATTCTTGCAACTGCTGCGGTACTCGCTCGCCTTCAGCGGCGCGACCGTCACGAACACCAGCCTTCTGACCGTTACGCCAAACGGGGGTGTAGAGACGGTCGCGACGGGGTCCGATCGAAAGCCGCAAGGAGTCCGATTCGATGCGCGCCGGCAAGACGGCAGAGCCGTCACGGTGGACTATTTGACCATAGACTTGTCGAACCGCGGCCTGCGCACCGACACGGCTGGCGCGGCATTGCTGCGCCACAGTGCGTCGGACGTACTCTTCCTGAAGTCTGCCTCACACTTGCTGCAGCACCGCAGCTTCTCGGACCTCGCCAACCTTTTGACCTCGCCGGCGGCGCCCTTCGTCGTTCAGGATGAAACGGGTTTGCCGGTTGACCTACTGGAAAAGAATTACAACCTGACGCTGTACGGCCACTACACCGCACCTCAATCGCTGTGGGCGCACGACGCAGGCGCGAAGGCCTTCGTCGACCTCTATGCCAATCACGAAACCAAGGGTGCACTGCCGTACGTCTACGGTTATGAAAAGCGCGCGGGATCGGCGGTCGTGGTGGGGCGACGCCGCTAGGACGTTGGCAACGCGTCGACGAATTGCTCAACGTCTGCGTTGAAGCGATGCGCCTCGTCGACAAACAACGCATGCCCGGCGTCTGCATAAACAGACACGCGAGCGGTTTGTAGGTGTGCTTTTAGCGCAGCGGCTTGCGCTTCGAAGCGTGGCCGGATGGCGTATAGCACCGGGACTTGGGCGTGATAGATCGCGTCTTTGTAGTACTCACGGGGGTATGGCTTTGCCAGCAGTTCTGCGGCAACCCGTTCCGGCACCCGCAAGACCGACGCATCCACCCATTTCAGGAGCTCATCGGATGGGGGGCGAGCAAACATACTGCGGACAAACGCCAACATACGCTGCGTGCGGGTCTGCGGCTTGTGGGCGGTCTCCCCCGTCTTGGCCGGAGTGGGTTTGGGCGGCGACGCTTCACCGATCGAATTATCGATCAGCACCATCCCGCGCAAATCCGCTGGACGCGACCGTTCGACGTAATCCAGCCCTTCCATTACGCCCAGCGACCAGCCCACCAAGACGAACGGGCCCGGTTGCACGTAGTCGACGAACTCCCGAATATCGGCAGCGCGCCGCTCCGCCGTGTGCGGCCCCTCGTAGAGGTCGGAGGATCCTTGCGAGCGCGGATCCAGCACCAAGACACGGTGATGCGCCGAGAGAGCCGTCAATTGCGCTTCAAAGATGCGCGCCGGCATCAACCATCCCGGTACGAAAACGAGCGCGGGTTCCCCACGACCGGCTTCGAGGTAGTGCAGCCGAACGCCGTCCGTCGTGCGAAACTCATGATCCGTAATGGTCGTGGACGGGCCGCCTTGAGCGTGCGCGGTCCCGAACCCGCCGACGATCGACAGTTGTAAGAGCACTGATCCAACACTGCCCCAACGCCACCGCACGAGCGACACTCCTTATGACCGATGCAAAACCACAACCCATTTTACGGGTGGTCGACATCATATCGCTGATTGTGGGCACAGTTGTGGGGGCTGGAATCTACAAATCACCGGCACTGGTTGCCGGCGCGCTCGCAAACCCGATGCTGATCATGGCCGCGTGGGTCGCCGGTGGAGTTGCGTCGATCATCGGCGCGCTGTGCTACGTGGAATTGGCGACCGCCTATCCCAGTTTCGGCGGCGAGTTTCATTTTATCGGTCGCGCTTTTGGGAAAGACGTGGGCTTCATTTACGCCTGGGCGCGCTCCATCGTCATTCTGCCGGCAGCCATCGCGCTGTTCGCGGTTACGCTCGGCGACTACCTGACGCCCGTCCTGCCCTTGGGCACCCATTCCGCCACGTTGTGGGCGATCCTGATGATCGTGCTGTTGAGTGGACTCAATGCGCTGGGTGTCCGTCTGGCACGTACGGCTCAGAATATATTTGCCGTCATTGAGATTGGCACTGTCGTGGCGATCGTGGTTGCCGGATTCGTCGGGCACCACGAGAGTGCGCCGGTGCTGGGGACCGCAACGACCCATGGGGGTGGCGTCGGCTTTGCGCTTATCTTTGTTTTACTCACGTACGGCGGCTGGAACGAAGCAGCGTACGTCTCCGCAGAGGTCGCCGACAGTCGACGCGGCATTTTGCGCGGCGTCCTCTACGGACTCGGAACGGTCACAACGCTGTACCTGCTGATCAATGCAGCCTACTTGTGGGGGCTCGGTCAGGGCGCATTGTCGCAGTCCGCCGCACCGGCTGCAGATCTGTTCCGGCAGGCCTTTGGACGCCACTCGGGCACGTTGTTGAGCGCAATCGTGGCCTTCTCGTGCATGAAAGCCATCAGCGCCACCATCTTTTTCGGTGCCCGCAGTAATTACGCCGTGGGACAGGATTGGCTGCTTTTTCGCTGGCTGGGGGAATGGCACCCGTGCGGGGCACCGCGCCGCGGTATCCTGGCGCTCTCCCTCCTGTCGTTGGGGTTGGTGCTCCTCTCGGCGCTCACACCGAACGGCTTTCAGGCCATCGTGGAATTCGAAGCCCCGGTGTTCTGGCTATTTATCCTCGCGACCGCACTCTCCCTGTTCGTCTTACGCGCGCGTTATGGACTGCCTGAAACCGCCTTTCCTGTCCCGCTCTATCCCGTGCTACCGGCGGTCTTTGTCCTGAGTTCGGGCGGTCTGCTCTGGTCGAGCATCGCCTACACGGGCATCGGTGCGCTCGTCGGCGTCGCCTTTCTGGCCGTCGGTTTATTTCCGCTGGCCGTCGAACACCGCCTGCGTCGGCAGACAATGCTCAAAAACTAACGCGAACGATCGAGAAGTCGTCGTCCAGAGGACCTTCGCCGTGGCGTTGGCGCGCCCAGTCAAACAGATCCGAGAGTCCGCTCGGGCGCGTACCCGCTGCTGACATAAACCGCTCAAAGTCCTCGAAGGTTCCTTCCTCACCGGTGGTGGATCGGATCTCAAAACAGCCATCACACAGCACCAATAACGTCGCGCCCTCCGGGACCTCGACGGAATGAGCTGTGTAAGGGACGTCTTCCATCACCCCCACAATCAATCCCGGTGCGCGCAATTGTGTCGTCGGGTGCACCCCGTTGACTTCGGCCGGCCCGAGCAGCAGCGCCGGCGGATGTCCTCCGCTGGCGTGGGTGAGTGTGCGGGTGGAGCGCCGATATACGCCGTACCACAACGTAAAGTACATATCGTTGTGGCGCTCACACAGGAACGCATTGCTGACACCGGACAGGACGGCGGCCGCATCGCGAAAATCCACACCCGCGAGGCCCTGGCTGCGAATCACGTTGATCGCCGTAACCGCCAGTAAGCAGGCGCCGACGCCGTGGCCGCAGACGTCCAGGAGATAGACCGCGAAGTGGTCGTCGTCCACCCAGTGGTAGCCAAAGGCGTCCCCGCCCAGTTCGGTGGAAGGCTGGTAAAACCAATCCACCCGCAACGGCGTCTCGAGCGGGGTCGGGAAACTCGAGCGTACGTAACGGAATGCCTCGTCCAGCTCGTGATCAAGCCGCTTTTGGGTTCGAACCAAGAGGTCTTTTTCGTCCTGCAGTTGTTTGACTCGCAGGGCATCAAGATCGCGCAATCGCTTTTTATCAATGGAAGATGTGACGCGTGCACGCAGTAGCGTGGGATTGTAGGTCTTGGGGAGATAATCCTCGGCGCCCGCCTCAATGCACTTCACGGCCGTGTCGATCTGTTCCGTGCTGGAAATGACGATTACGGGCAGACGTTGCAACGAGGGCGTCTCTTTCATGATGAGCAATAACTCAAGGCCACTCATCACCGGCATTTCGATGTCGAGCAACATGACATCGAATTCCTCGACACGAATTCGCTCGAGCGCTTCCTGACCATTCGCCGCTTCCGCGGTCGTTTGTACCCCCAATTCCTTCAACGAACGAATCAGTGCCAATCGCATCAAGCGACTGTCATCCACGACGAGTACTCGCGCGGACGCCAACAAGGCGGCTGACGTCGGGGTCGTATCGGTCGGATCTACCATCGTGGGGTCTCCGTGGTCGGCGCGCAGGCAACGCGCGGACGCAAGGCTATCAATCGTGAAAGTTTGCCGACGAGCGTGAGCCCATCAACCGGCTTTAGCAGATAATCCCGAACCCGCATGCGAGCGGCCGCTGCGAGCGTGGTGGGCGCAGCATTTGCCGTGAGCATCACCACGGGCGTCTCGGCGAGCGCCGCGTCGGCGCGCAGATGGCCCAAAAACTCGAGCCCATCCATGGTCGGCATATTGTAGTCGAGCAGAATCAGGTCTGCCGGCGCCTCTGCCAGTCGACGCAACGCGTCGGCACCGTCTGCCGCTTCGCGGATAGTGCAGTCGTACGCCAACAGCAGGCCAACGAGCGCGCGGCGCTGCAAACTGCTGTCATCCACAATGAGTATGTCCGGTCGCTTCACGTCGCCAACCACTCCAATTCAATCGCCGCAGTGCCCAGCCGAGCGTGAAACGACGCGAGGCATCGCGCCGTGTTTCCAGAGGGCGTCGCCTCTTCCGGCGTGCCGATGCTCACGGCAACGCCGGATCGTTCGATCAAACCCGCTAAACGGCCTACGACCACATTCAATGTTTCGGCGATCGCATCCCGGCATTCCGCCGCGGTGGGCGCAGGCGCGGCGCTACCGGTAATCGCCTGGTAGAGACACCGCGCCGCATCGGGATCCGCACGCAAACGCACCCGATGCCGTTGGTTTCCCACCTCAATCGGAAGGTCAGCGGCCCGCGCGTCGCGCCCGCTGACAGCACTCTCAGCGTCGACGATGACTGGCAGGCCCCACGCATCGACCAACACGGCGCCAACACTGCGATGGAGGGCTGCCGACGCGGCACTCGGATCGTCGATCACGCGCCACCTCGCCGCGAGACGGCCGCGAGTATGGCCTCGCCCATTGCCTCCAGGGGCACTACGCTCTCGGCGGCGCCCAATTTGATGGCCGCCTGCGGCATTCCGAATACGACGCAGGAGTCTTGAGACTCCACGAGCGTGGCCCCACCGGCATCCCGAATCATCGACAGACCCCGGGCACCGTCGTATCCCATCCCGGTGAGTAGGACGCCGACGGCATCGGCCCCCACGTGTTCTGCGACGGATCGGAACAGGACATCCACCGAGGGACGACAATGATTCACAGGCGGTGACTGAATCGTTCGCAAGCGCAATCCCGAGGAACTGCGCGCAACCGTGATGTGGTAATCACCGGGCGCGATCAAACAAAGCCCCGGACGCAATACGTCACCGTCTTCGGCCTCGCGCACCTCAAACGGGGTGAGGCGATTGAGATGTTCGGCCATGACTCGCGAAAAATGTGCCGGGATATGCTGGACAACGACGATCGGTGGACCGTCAGCGGGCAATTGCGGGAGTAGGTACCGCAAGGCCTCCACACCACCGGTGGAGGCACCGATGACGACCAACCGATGCTGAGCGACGGGGGAAACCGGCCGTTGTCCGGTAGGCCGTTGCGCTACGCGGTGCCGATGCTTCGATCCCGCCACCGCGTGTACTTGCGCCGTGAGCCGGCGGGACAGCTCCGCGACGCCGTGCCGACCCTCCGGCTTTTGAATCACCTCAACGGCACCCGCCTCCAGCGCTTCCAGCGCCAGGGCGGACCCTGCGGGCGTGACATTGCTGACGACAATCACGGGCACCGGGTGGTGCTCCATGAGGATGCGTAGGAACGTAATGCCGTCCATCAGAGGCATCTGCAGATCCAGAGTCACGACGTCTGGAGACAGCGCTAAGATCTGCTCCCGCGCTCGATAGGCATCCTCCGCGACGCCGACAACTTCAATCGAGGTGTCGTGCGCCAACGCATCAACGATCGCGCGTCGGGCCAATGCCGAATCGTCGACGACGAGCACGCGTATGGGGGACGGCGAGTTCATGCGCGCGTATACACCCCGTGACTGAAGGATCTCAATCCATCGACGAGCCCGCTCAGACTCTCGGAATATCCGACCACCAAATAGCCGCCCGGAACGAGATACTCCAACAGGCGTTTTACCACCAACCGCCGTGTGGGTAAGTCAAAGTAGATCAGTACGTTGCGACAAAAAATTACGTGCTGTTGCTCCGCCAACGGGTACTGTGCATCCAATAAATTGATCCGCCGGAACGTAACCGTATCCCGCAACTCACGGCGCACACGGCACCGACCTTCCTGAGCACCGACTCCGCGCTCAAAATAGCGTTGCAATAACTCGGTAGGAACGCTCTCAACCGCCGACATCGAATAAACACCGCGCTTTGCCACGGCAAGCATTCGGTGCGAAATGTCCGACGCCGTCAGCGTCCAACGGGATAAGGGATTCTGGCGCGTCTCTTCGGCCGCCCTCATCGCCAGCGTGTACGGCTCCTCCCCCGACGAGGCACCTGCCGACCACACGCGTAACGGCGTTCCAGCCACTTCGCGCCGCCGCAGCGCGGGAGCCAATCGGTCAAACAGCACATGAACATGCTCGACTTCGCGAAAAAACGCCGTGTGATTGGTGGAGATCAGGTCAACGAGCGTCTCTAATTCACTGCCCGAGCGGTCCGCCGCGACGTAATCCGCGTAGGTTTCCAGCGTATTGAGCTTAAGCTCCCGAACTCTTCGCCTCAGTCGGTTCTCAACGAGCTGATGTTTATCAGGCCCGACGCAAATTCCGCTGTGACCTCTTACGAGTTCCGCGATCAATCGCAGTCCTCGATCGGACAGCCGCGGTAGCGCATGGGAAGTCATCACTGGCGACACCCGAGGCTCACTCAAAAGCTTCGAAAGTCTTGGTCCTCATCCCGGTGCGATGAGACGTCGGGCATCGGAATTCGATCAAGTGTCTGGGAGGGCAGCTGCGACAACCGTTGGTGATCCCACCCTCGAACGGTACCCGCCGGGGTCTGTGGGCGCGCCGGACGTCCCACTGGGCTCGGGTCGCTGGGCTCCACGTGATCGAAACGCCCAACGAGGCCTTCCAAATGCTCGACCGCCTGCTTCAAGCTATCTGCTTGCGCGTTGAGTTCTTCCGCGGCACTCGCGCTCTGTTCCGCGCCCGACGAGTTGCTCTGCGCAATGCGATCCATCTGGCCTAACGCGATATTGACCTGGGCAACGCCCAACGCCTGTTCGCTCGCCGCTTTGGCGATCTCCGCCACCAACAAGTCGGTCGCGACTACCTTATCGGAAATATCCTTCAGCGCACGAGCCACCTGCTCGCTACGTGCGCTACCCCGTTGGGCACTCGCCATGGCAACGTCGATCTTTTGCGCGGTTTCCCGCGCGGCCGCCGCACTGCGCTGCGCCAAGGAGCGAACCTCGTCCGCGACCACCGCAAAGCCCGCCCCCGCCTCTCCGGCTCGCGCCGCTTCAACGGCGGCGTTGAGCGCCAGAATATTCGTCTGGAAGGCAATTTCGTCGATGTTTTTAACGATCTTCGCCACGTCCGCGCTGGCGACGCCGATGTCCGCCATGGCAACCGTCATGGCGTCCATGGTGCTCATTCCCGTACCTGCCAGACTGCGCGCATCGGATGCCAGCAACATCGCTTTTTGGCTGTTGTCGGCCGTCGAGCGAATCATGGCCGACATTTCCTCCAAGGACGCGCTCGTCTCTTCGATGGCAGCGGCCTGCTCGGATGCACCGTTCGCCAACGACTGGCTCGCCGCCGACATTTCGCGTGCCGCAGACGCCGTGTGCAACGAACCGCGGTTGAGATCTGACAGGATCGCGCCCAAACCGGACTGAATGTTACGAATGGTGAACCACGCGAGGGTGGCCGATACCGCCACCGCAAGCAAAGACGTCAGCGCCAACAGCCACATGGTCAATCGGGTCGAATTACGGCTCGACTGAGCGCGCGCCTGGGCCACTTGGTCGTTGTAGACCAGGGCGGCTTGAATCGCCGTTTGAAAGCGCATGACGTTGGGGTCCTGCACTTCTTTTAGCAAGCGTTGCTGCTCAATCAGAGCGGCCCATTCACTCATCGAACTCGGGTTGTCCAACGCATTAATTTGATCGCGTGTTTTCGCGATCGCGTCGTGCGCCACGCGGATATCCTCAAATCGCCGCCGATCGTTATCGTCGGTGATGAGATTGGACTGATACTTCTCCAAGTCTTCGACAATTCGTGCTTCGCGCTTGGCGGAGTCAGCGTTCAGTTCTGCCGTCGTCTTTTCGTCGGCGTCCACCAACCGCAAGCGATCAATATGCTGTCCTTGCGCTTGGACGGCCATGTCGCTGAGCACAAGGACCGACGGTAGCGAGGTTTCTGCCACGGCCACAATATCGCCACGCAATGCGGCGAGGCGCAGGACGGCCAACAGACTGATCAACACCAATACGGCGAGTAAGGCGCCGAGACCTACCGTGATCCGGCGGGTAATCGTCCAGGAGGAGGTATTCAACGCTTTCATGGCGACTCTGGGCCCGATTGGGCGGAAATAGGGTGTACATCCGGCAATTCGAAACTGTGGTCACTCGCGAGGATCTCGTCCATCGCCAAGACGGCCCGGACGCGATCGGATCCCACGGCCACGCCGGCGAGAAACCGCGCTTCCACGGCGCCGGCAAAATCCGGGGGCGGTGCAAGTTGGGATTCTGTGAGCACCACAACATCATCTACGGCGTCGACGATCGCGCCCACAAAGGCGTTCCGGCCACCGCTTCGATGTTCGAACACAATAATGCACGAGCGATCGTCGTACTCGACAGCGGCCATGCGGAATTTCGCGCGCAAATCCAGTACGGCCAATACCGTCCCCCGCAGATTGATGACGCCGCGGACATATTCCGGCATCTGCGGCACGGTCGTGATGGGACAGAGCCGCACGACTTCGCGGACGGCCCCCACTGGCACCGCGTAGTGGGATGCACCGAGATGGAACGTGACGTATCGACCGGGGGACGGAACGGAACGGGTGGTCATGCGATTTCCCGCCGGTTCGGGCGACGCGCGGCCGAGGGAAGACGGGCCAAGGATTCGGCCTCCAGAATGAGAGCGACCCGGCCGTCCGCAAGAATCGCGCCGCCACCCACCAAATTCTGCGAAGCAAACGTCGGTCCGAGGCTCTTAATGATCACTTCCTGCTTCCCCAGCACTTCGTCCACCCACAGTGCGCGGGCTCCAACACTGGTTTCTAAGACCACAATTATGCCTGTATTCACGGACTGACCCACGTCTCTCAGCCCGAGGCAATGATCCAGCCGTAGTAACGGAAGTTGCTGTCCCCGCACATCGACCATCTCACTGCGTTCATGGACGGACGCGATGCTCCCCTCGCCCACTTGGAAGCATTCGCGGACGGACGCGGACGGCAGAATAAACCGCTCACCGGCGACGCCGACCAAGAACCCGTCGATTTGAGACAGTGTCAGCGGTAGCCGAATGGCAAAGCGGGTCCCCTGCCCCGGGTCCGTCGTGATGTCGATATGGCCTCGGAGGGCATCGATGTGGCCCTTGACCACATCCATACCGACACCTCGGCCCGAGACTTCCGTAACGGCCGAGGCCGTTGTAAATCCGGGGAGAAAGATCAATGCCAGCGTGTCTTGCTCGCTCAGGTCACTCTCAGCATGGATCAGCTGCTTTTCCAAAGCGCGTTCGCGCACCGCTCGCGTATCAATGCCGCGCCCGTCATCGCTGATTTCGATCCGGACACCACCGTGCGAATGGGATGCGGCCAGCCGAATGGTCGCCACCGGATCCTTCCCGGCCGCTTGGCGCTGTTGCGGCGTCTCTACACCGTGATCCAACGCGTTACGAATCATATGTACAAGAGGATCTGCCATTTGTTCGACCAAATGGCGATCCAACTCGGTGTCCTCGCCGGAGGTCAGCAATCGTGCCTGCTTGCCTAAGCTCGCGGACAAATCGCGCACGAGTCGCCCCATGCGTCGGAAAAGGCTCGCAATCGGAACCATTCGCATCGATAACGTCGCATGCTGAAGCTCACGCGTGATCCGCGTCAATTTGCGCAGCGCATAACCGAGTTCAAGATTCTGATTCGACGGTGTCTCTTGCGCGCCCAACACATAGGACTGGGTGATGACGAGCTCACCCACCAAATTTACCAACGCGTCGAGCTTGCCGGCATCCACACGAACAAACGCTTCTGCATGATCTGACGCTGCAGTGAGTATCGGCGCGGGTGTCTCCCGCGGAGGCGACGGCGCGACGGCCACGACAGGCGCTGTTTCGCCGCGTAAGGCGCGTTGCACGGTGGCCAAAACCACCGCGCCCGGCAGTGGGATCGGCCCAACGGGTTGCGCTCCGCCGACCTGCGCGCCCACGGTCGCGATACTGGCGGCCAGAATGTCGGCACCGCCGAGAATGGCTTCGATCACGACCGGCCCGAGCGCTAATCGACCGCTACGCACTTCATCCAACAACGACTCGAGTTCGTGGGCGAAATCGCGCAAAGCGTCCAGTTGCAGGAAGCCGGCACTGCCCTTAAACGTGTGGAACGCCCGGAAAATGGAATGCACCGTCTCAGGCGTCGCCGATCCGTCCTCGAGTGCCAAGACCGACTGCTCGATACCCCTGAGCAATTCCAACGACTCGCTGTGGAATTCGCGCAGCAGTTCGATGTCATCCGGCAAACGCAGCCGGAAGCTCGGCACCTCTGCGCCGACGACGGCAGGTGTCGCAGGTCCTGGAGGCGCAATCGGTGGGCGCGCTGTAACGCTCGACGTGGCAGCTCCGAGGCCGGCGATATCCCGCCATTGCACCGGCAACGCCATGGTCGGTCGGCCGGTTTCCTCGGCAATCAAATCGTCGAGAAACCAGTGTACCCACGTCTGCAAATTTTGAATGTCGGGCGCGCTAAAGAGCCCCTCGCCGTCCAGTACGGCATCGAGCCAGCGGCGACACACCGAAACGGCCGCCGAGCGCTCTCCGGCCAGGCCCGGCAATCGTTCGAGATCCATCAGTAACGCGTTTAGCGGCAGCAAACCCTCGTTGCTACCCGGGCTGACGAACGCCAACTCCTCGCTCATGCGCTCGAGCACCGCCGCCATGGCCTCTGCCGGCGCAGCGCCGGTGGCCCCGGATCCGTCGTGCCGATGCGTCATCGTGTCCCTTGCCTACTCCCCGTCACTGATGGGGATACTACCGCGGAACCCCCTCTCACGTGGCGTGACACAAGCCGCGACATACGATTAACCTTGCGAGCGGTCGCACTAGATCGCGTTCGAACGCCCCGAGTACCTCATGCCATTGCGCCGACTGTTGCTTACCTTTGCCTTGCTGGCCCTTGCCGCCAGTGCGGACGCGTCCGCAGCGCGACGTCTGCGGATCCTGACTTGGCAAGACTACGTCCCGCCCGACGTCGCCGCGGACTTCGAAAAGGAGACCGGCATTCACATCGAGGTCACGTTAGCCAATAACGAAGAGATCATTGCCCGGTTACGCGCCTCGGGCGGATCAGGTTTTGATCTTGTTCAACCGACGCACGACCGCGTGGCCGGCGCCGAGGAGACCTACCATATCTACCGGCCCTTGGATGAGAGCCGCCTCCCGCTGCAGCGCTACATCCCTCAACTTCTTGAATCTGTAAGAAAAAATACCACCCTGCACGGTCGCTTATACGGGACCCCGTATTTGTATGGCATCGAGGGTCTGGTGGCTGACGTCCGTCGGGTCCACATCACCGACTACCCCGATCTGTGCCGACCGGATCTCGCCGGCAAGACGGCCATGCGGATCCGGCGCAATACCCTCATCGCGTTTTCGTTCGCCGCCGGTAAGGACCCTTTCGCGCTGTACAGCGACCCCAAAGGCTATGCCCAGCTCGTCGACGAAGTCGCAGAACGTTTGATCCAGTGCAAGCGCAACCTGGGCCTCGTGTTCGACGATCAGAATGAGATCGTGGCCGCCATCAAGTCGGGGCGTATTGAAGCGGCGATGTTCTGGGACGCGCCGGTCTGGGATTTGAATCGCCAAGTACCGTCGATTCGGTACATTGAGCCGAAGAGCGGGAGCCTCGGCTGGATTATGACGTTCGCATTACCAGTACACGGGGAAAACGAGGACGCCGCTTACGAGTGGATCAATTACACCTCGCGCCCGGAAATCGCCGCCCGGATTACGAAGGCCGTCGGCAATTTCACCGCCTACAGCGGTACCCTGCGGTACGTCAACGCACGGCTCAAGAATCAGCTGTTTCTGAGCCTGCCCAACGGATTTGGATCTGTGCATTGGTACCCCAACGTCCCCGCGGGTTTTGAGGAAATGGAAGCGAAGGCACTGGCACGAATCCGCGCCGCGCATTGAATTCGGCCAATTCATCACCATCTTTCGCGTTCCGTCTTTCCCCTCCACGGCGACACACCTCATGCCCAGTACATCGATCGAGAAACTGTTCACCCCGACCCGCATTGGCGCCATCGAACTCGCTAACCGCGTGGTCATGGCGCCGCTGACCCGTTGCCGCGGCGACGCCAGCGCCGGCGACGTCAGCGGACGTCCAATGAATATCGCGTATTACACCCAACGCAGCGCGGCGGGCCTGATCATCAGCGAAGGCACGCAGATTTCGCCGGTGGGCAAAGGCTACATGGGTACGCCCGGCATCTACTCGCCGGCGCAGGTCGAGGGTTGGCGGCGCGTCACGGATGCAGTGCACGCGGCCGGATCGAAAATGATCGCGCAAATTTGGCACGTCGGCCGTATCACCCACCCGGATATTAACGGTGGGCTCGAACCGGTCGCACCGTCGGCGATTGCGCCGGGCGTCGTGGGCTATGGCCCCAATGGCAAAGTTGACTGCCCGGTGCCCCGAGCATTGAGTGAGTCCGAAATTGCAACGATCGTGGGCGAATTCCGCAGTGCCGCGCTGAATGCCATGGCCGCCGGCTTTGATGGCGTCGAAATACACGGCGCGAACGGCTACCTCGTCGATCAGTTCTTGCGCGACGGCAGCAATCAGCGCACCGATCGGTACGGCGGTTCTGCGGAGAATCGCGCCCGTTTCGCGCTGGAGGTCGTCGACGCTTGTACGGCAGCCATTGGCGCGGACCGTGTCGGCATCCGCTTATCACCGGTGAGTCCGGTGAACGGCATCCATGACAGTGCCCCGCAGGCCGTGTTCGGCTCCCTCGTGGAGGCGCTGGACCGGCGCGGTATCGCCTTCATCCACTTTGTCGAGGGCAGTACCGGCGGGAGCCGAGACCTCACGGGCTTTGACTTTGCCGCGGCGCGTCGAACCTTTCATGGCGCCTACATCGCCAACAATGGGTATACCCGGGAGTCCGCGATCGCGGCGATCGAGACCGGCGCCGCCGACGCCGTCGCCTTTGGCAGACCGTTTATCTCCAATCCGGATCTGGTCCATCGTCTGCAGATTGGCGCGCCCTTCGCGCCCGCAAATCCGCAGACCTTTTACGCCCCGGGACCGGAAGGCTACACGGACTACCCAACGCTCTGATGAGTCACCCGTGCCGCAGGGCTCTGCCCTGCGGTCACGTCGTTAATCGCAAGACGTCCCGCAACGCGTCGGCGTAACCGTCGAGACCGGAACCGCCGACAAGTCCGGCCGTCGTCAATTTTTCAAGCACTCGCGGATTCGCCTCGCAGAGATACACGCGGACTTCACGCTCCCGCAATTTATCGACGGCCTCCTGCAGCGCCTCGATGCCCGTGGCATCGATAAACGGCATGGCCCGCAATCGCACGATCAGTACGCCCGGATCGGTATGGGTCGACAACAGCGCTCGTTCCAAATTGTCCACGGCCGCAAAAAACATGGGTCCTGCGATCTCATAGACCACGACACCTTTCGGCAGCGCCGGCATGTCCGCCGCGGCAAGCTCACGGGACAGAGCGTCGGCGTCGGTCGGTTTGGTCTCGACCGATTCGGCCATACGCCGCAAGAACTGCAGGACCGAGAGGATAACGCCGACGTTGACCGCCACGACGAGATCCACAAAGACGGTCAGCAAGAATGTGATGCCGAGAATAATGCGGTCGGCGCGTGGCGCGGTTCGCAGGATGTGCGTGAAATGGCGAACCTCGCTCATGTTCCACGCCACGACAAACAGAATGGCCGCGAGCGCTGCCAGCGGAATTTCTGCGGCCAGCGGCGCTAAGAAGACGAGCACAGCGACCAACGTCAGCGCGTGGACGAGACCGGCCAATGGGCTATTGCCACCGTTGCGCACATTCGTCGCCGTCCGCGCGATAGCACCCGTCGCTGCGAAGCCACCGAAGAGCGGTGACAGAAGGTTCGCCAGTCCCTGCCCGATCAACTCCTGGTTCGAATCGTGGCGCGTACCCGCCATACCGTCCGCCACCACGGCAGAGAGCAGCGACTCAATTGCACCCAACATCGCAATCGTGAAGGCCGGACCGATCAACCGCAGCGCATCGGAGACCGTCAAATCCGGCCACCGTGGCATGGGTAAGCCACGGGGAATGCCACCAAACTCCGAACCGATGGTCGCTACCCCCGGCCAGTGGAACATCGCCTGCAGCACCGTCGCCGCCACCATGGCCACCAACGGACCCGGCAACCGCCGCACACCGGGAATCTTGGGGGTATAGACGACCAACAGCAGCGACACGGTTGCGAGAGCCACCGTCGGCGCGTGCATGTACGGAAACGCTTCGATCAGATGCAGCAATTTTTCATGGAAATGTATGCCGGCGATCTTGGGTAGGCCAAAGAAGTCGCGCCATTCCCCTACCCAAATGATGACGCCGATGCCCGTAGTAAAACCGGTAATCACGGGCGCCGGGATGAACTTGATCACGCCGCCCATGCGCGCAAGACCCATCAGTACCAACATGACGCCGGCCATCAGCGTCGCCACCTGCAAGCCGGCGATCCCGTACTGCGCAGTGATCCCCGACAAGATGACCACAAAAGCGCCGGTCGGACCGGCGATTTGCAGACGGCTACCACCGAAGAGGCTGACGCACCCGCCCGCGATGATCGCGGTGTAAAGCCCTTGCTCGGGCCGGGCGCCGCTGGCTATCGCAAATGCCATGGCCAACGGCAGAGCGACAATGCCGACAATCAGACCGGCCACGGCGTTCTGGACCCAATGACTGCGGCCCAGCGTACCGGCGCGATACGCTTCTAATATGGCGATCATCAGGGTGCGTCCTCCGCCCGAGCCGTATGGTTCGACCGACTGTGGCACCCAGTGTGCATTACGGCATCAGGATCTTGCGCAAAAACGCGTCACTTCGCCGCAGCAGGTCCGTGCGCGCGGTGCTGTCGTCCAGGGCATGGTCAAGCCCCGGATAGACAACGAGCTCGTGGGGCACGGCGGCAGCCGTGAGCGCCCGATCCATTTTTCGTGATTGTTCGATATCGACGTTGCGATCTTCGTCGCCGTGAAAAAGGAGCACCGGAACGTGTATCTTTCCGGCGTTTAACGCCGGCGACCCCTCGCGAACGTGGGGACCGCTGCCGACGTAGTCACTGACGATATGAAAGTTGGAGTATGGCCGGGACTCCTCTTTCAAGAGATCAAGGTCGGTCACCGGTGCTATAGCGACAATCGCCTTGAACACCCCGGAATCGGCGACGGCGCTCTGTAGCGCCGCATATCCGCCATAGGACCAGCCGACCACAGCGATTCGCGAAGGATCGGCCACACCCGACGCAGCGAGCCACTTCGCGCCGTCAATAATGTCGCCGATCGCCACCTGCCACGACTGGAACCCGTTCTTCTGAAACCATCCGTCACCGTAGCCGGATGAACCACGGAAGTTCGGCTGTAACACCGCATAGCCCTGATGCGCGTAGAACTGCGCGAGCCAATCAAAGCCCCAAACATCCCTAGCCGCAGGCCCGCCGTGCGGCATCACAATGGCGGGCAGTCCTTTGGCGTCTTCATGACCCGGCGGGAGCGTGAGATAGCCTGGGATCTGTGTACCGTCGTGAGCCGGGAATTGGATCGGGCGCATGGGCGACAGCGCGACTCCTTCGAGGGGCGTGCGCGCCACGAGGAAAGTTTCCAACTTACGGGCGTCCCGATCGAACAAATAGTAGACGCCCGGATCTTGGTCGGAACCGGCATAGAGCAACAATTTGCGTTCATCGAGCGATGCATCCACCGGTTGCACCGCGTGTCCGCCGGCAATGGCCTTGGCCAACTTCGCCATCAAGGCCTTGAGGTCAGCATCCGTGTATTCGGTGCGCACGTAGTCGTCTGCATAGCGAACGCCGACAACCCGTTGGCGGTAACCAAACCGCGCAAAACCCGCAACATCAACGCCGTCGCCGGCGAACAGCACCTCCGACTCACCGGTCCCGTTCAACGGCATCGAGACGGCGGCGAGGTAACCGTTGCGTGGCGCCAATCCGTAAACCCGTTCACCGACCACCGCGAGCGGTTCAAAGCCCGTTCGGGTCAATGGATTCCATTGGGAGAGCGACTCCCACTTACCCCGTGCCCCGCGACGAAAGAGATAGTCCGTCTCCGGGCTGTCGTACCCGGCTTGGCGCGGACCGCGGACCGCCATCACGCGTACGGTACCGCTGCCGTCCGGAAAATAGGCCTCCGCCAGAGGATTCGGGACCTCGACCGTCACCGCATCGCCGGTCCGTGTATTCACTCGATCCACGCGCAGTCCGGACTGAGCGCTCGTGGTCGCGATTCGCGTCCCCAGGTGATCGTCTGGCACCGTGAGGCGCTCCATCAGCACAGACCCACTCTCGGGTATACGCTCAAGAATCGAGCCACCGTAGGCGAGGTTGCCGTAACTGTGATCGTTCACCCGATCACTCAACAACCGCAGATTCTTACCGTCAGCATCCACCGCCACTTCGCGCGTAAAATACGACAGGTATTCCACCGTTCGCAGGTAGCCGACCAGCGTGCAGGCCAGCCGATCGTTCGCCACCCACTCACAGTGCGACAAACGCTCTCCCTTGCCGTCCGCCAATAACGCCGGTACCGCTTTCGCGCCGGACTCCAATGAGAGCGTGTAAAGCGTGTCCCCTTGCGTGCCCGACGGGGCGAGGTAGGCCACGCTGCGTCCGTCTGGGGAGAGATGCAAGTTTCGGACGTTCTCACGTGCACCGAATGCGACGGCTGCATCCCATTCCGCCGCCCCTGCGGTGGCACCGCACAATGCCCAAGCCATCAACCCTGTCCATAGGATTTTCATAGAGCCCCCCTTGGCCACTGACCACAGCGCTGGACGGCTGTAGGCCCTATTGTGCGAGGATAGCGCTTATGCGACTACTCATCATCTGCGCCCTGTCCCTCTTGTCCGTTGGCCTCGCCTGCGGGGCAACGCCACCGTTGACGCCTGTCGCTCGCCTTGACCTCAATCGCTACGCGGGTGTCTGGTACGAAATCGCCAAATACCCCAACCGGTATCAGGCCATCTGCGCAGGGGAAACGACAGCGACCTACCGATTGACCGGTGAGAGCGTCTCGGTCTTGAACCGTTGTCGACGCACCGATGGCTCGATGACCGAAGTGACGGGTACGGCACGGCGCGTTGGCGGGCCAAATTCGGCCGTTCTGGAAGTCCGCTTCGCACCGAACTGGCTGGCGTGGCTGCCCGCCGTGTGGGCGCCGTATTGGGTGTTCGACATCGACCCGGACTACACCCTCGCTGCTGTCGGCCAGCCCGGGCGAGAATACTTGTGGGTCCTGTCCCGGACGCCGCACGTCGAACCGGCGCGCTACGCCGCCTTACTGGGGCGCATCGCAGCGGCCGGGTATGACGTTGGACGTCTGGAGCTGACGCCGCAGACGCCCTAACGGTTCAATGCGGTTTCGCCTGATAAACCGCTTTGCCCTGGAACCAGGTCGATAGCACCCGCGTCTTCTCAATCGCTTCGGGTCGTCCGGTCGCCGCCAGTTGCACGGGGTCGCGATCGATGACGAGGAAATCGGCGGACTTGCCGGCCTCGAGCGACCCGGCGACCGCATCAATACCGAGCCACCGCGCGCCGTTGATCGTATAGGCCCGTAACGCGTCATCGATACCGATCGCCTGCTGTGGATTGAGGGCAGGCTCGCCGGGAATCCGTCGTGTCAGCGCCCGAGAGATATTGAAGAACGGGCGTGGATCGCGCGTCTCCACCGGCGCGTCCGACCCGGCGGCGACGACGGCCCCCGCTTCCAGCGTAGCCCGAACCGGATACGTATTCGATTCGTAGTAACTGCCCGGGACGTGCAGCGATTCATACCGATTGCCCGTCACTTTTTGCAGGAACGGGATCAGGGTGAGGTCGTAGTCCTGATCGACGTTTGCCCACGCATAGGTGTAGGCGATGTAGAGGTGATCGCGACCAATGCGGGCGATGTCGTCGGGGTGCGCTAACTGCACGTGCGCCAACCCGTCATGGGTGTTCGTGTTGCCATCCACGGCGCGGGCCGCCTCAATCGCATCAACCGCGGTGCGTACCGCACGGTCACCAATCGCGTGGATATGCAGGTTGAAACCCGCGGTGTGAAAGTGCCGCGCGAAATCGAGCATGACATCGCGCTCATGCTGCAATTGACCCCGTGATACGACGCACTGCGTCGGGTGATAGCCGTGAGCCGCTCGAAAGGCTGCCACGTCGGTGTCGCTCGGTGGCGCAGACCGTGCCCGTTCGGCCACGCATTCGGGGCTGTCGGTGTCCACGTACCCGGTCACAGTCACTCGGCCCGACGCATCGAGGCCGAAGCGCGGCTGCAAGAGCGGCTCCAGAACGGCACCGTTGGGCAGCGTCGGTGGATCGGCGAGCGGATTGCCCTCGAGAACGCCATCGGCGAATATTTTGACGGTATCGGCCTTGATGAGCGGATTACCGGCGAAGTGCGCGCGGATATCCTTGGCTTTCGCAACCATCGTCGCATAGTCCACCGGACCGCCATCGTGCCGAAAGCGTTCGGGATCGTGGAATTGGGCGAGGTTCGCGCGCAGCGTCATCTTGCCACTGGCCGACAGCGCATCCCAGAAACCCATCCCTTCGGGGTCGGCCATCGCGTCCGTAATTGCAGTGATGCCGGCGCGGTTCACGCGCTGCGCCACCCACTCCGGATGCGCCAACACGCGGGCGTATTCCACGTACATCATGCTGTGAGGATTGATGGTGTATCGCGCATCTTCATTGACCGCGCCATTGGGTTCACCCTGCGCATCGACGCCAATCAATTTTTGATAACCCTGAAAGTCGGATGCCAGCGTGCGCTTGGAAAGTCCGACGGTCTGACCGGCCGCATTTTTCGCGTGCGAAAGCCCTAAGCTGTTGAATGCACTGTGGTGACCATCGTTGCCCAGCAGTTGCACTTCCCGGTCTGTCGAGGCGAGATCCAACGCAGCGCGCAGCGTGGGGTGCGTGGCGTCCGTCTGATTGCCGGCGACGTAATTCCATTGATGCACGATCAACCGCCCACCCTTGGGCACCGGGTAGCGCTTTAAGCAACCCTGCACGAATGCGGTCAGTTGCCTGAGGCTGAGCGGATGGCTGTCCAAATCGCAGACCGGCAAATCCACGATATCCAGCGGATGCATATGCGCGTCCACAAGGCCCGGCATGACAAAACGACCGTGCAAGGGGATCACCCGCGTGTGGGCTCCAATCGCTTGCTTGGCGTGTGCATCGTCGCCGACGTAGTCGAGCTTGCCATCGCGGATCACGAGCGCAGTCGCCTCCGCTCCCGTCGCCGTCCAGATGTGTCCGCCATACAACACCGTATCGGCCGCGGGCGCCGCGACGGCCGCCGTGCTGATCAGGATCGACGTAGCCAGGAGGAGCCGAAGGAGCGCTGATTTCACAGGCATTTTGGGTTTTCCGGATGACAATCTGTTCGCGATTCTGACCGCTTACCCGTGCGGCCGCTAGTGATGGGTGCGAAGTTCTCCGACTTGCGGTAAGTTTGCGACTCTGCCACTGAGCAGACGAGGAAAGGCACACCACGAAGTGTGCCCCCGAGGGGGACGTTTTTGAGCGCCATCGCGGCCGCTCGCTAGTTATCGATACGAGGAGTTTCCATGACCCACCTGACCCTGCGCGCGACTATCGCGACCTTACTTGCGGCTTCGGCCGTGCCTGCTTTCGCTGCCGATGCCGAAAAAGGCGTCTCCGCCGGTCTGGACGAGGTCGTCGTTACGGCGACGCGCCGTGAGGAACGCCTCATGGACGTCCCCATGAGTGTCCAGGCCTTCAGTCAGGAAAAGCTCGACTCACAGGGCGTGAAGAACGTGGACGACCTGACGCGGGTATCGCCGGGCGTGACGTTCTTACGCAATGGCATGGGCTCGGCGGGCAACTACAACGATGAAGGCTCTGATATTTCGATCCGCGGCATCGACTCCTCGGCCGGCGCATCGACCACCGGCATCTACATTGACGAAACGCCGATCCAAGGCCGCCACCTGAACTTCGGCACGCTGAACGCGTTCCCGGCGTTGTTCGATTTGGAGCGCGTTGAGGTCCTCAAGGGCCCACAGGGCACCCTGTTCGGCTCGGGGTCGGAAGGCGGCGCAATCCGCTTCATCACGCCGGAACCGAATCTGCACGAATACCAGGGCTACGCGCGCGCGGAAGTCGGTTCGATCGACCACGGCGGCACGAATTACGAAGCCGGTGTGGCCGTCGGCGGCCCGATCATTGACGGCACCCTCGGCTTCCGCATCAGCGCTTCGGTGCGTGAGGACGGCGGCTGGGTCAACCGTGTCACCTACACGCCGCCCTCGAGCACGACCGGCAGCTATGGCGAGACCGTGTACAACGGCGCCCCAACGGTCAATCAGGTCGTTGAGAAGAACGCCAACTGGCACGACACGCAAACGTTCCGGGCGGCTTTGAAGTGGCAGCCGAACGAGAATCTGACGATCTCGCCGTCGATTTTCGTGCAGACGCTGCACATCAATGACTCGGGCGCGTACTGGGAAAACCTGTCTGACCCGTCGAGCTCCGTCTATAACAACGGCAACGCGCAGCGTAATCCGAGCACGGACCCGTTCTGGGTGGCGGGCCTGAAGATCAATTGGCACAACGCCGACGTGGATGTCGTATCAAACACGTCGTACTACTCGCGTTCGCAGCATTCGGTGTCTGATTACACGCAGTGGTACAACACGGTCTTCACCTACGACCAGTACAACCGCAGCCCGAACTCTGCTCCGTTCACCGATCGTCAGAAGAATTTCAATCAAGAAATTCGCGTCTCGTCGATTGATTCCAACGCCGCATTGACGTGGACGGCGGGTGCGTATTACACGCACAGCTATGAAAATTCATCGGAATACGTGATCTCGACCTACGGCGGCGCGGGACTTCCCAATAACTACGTCTACCTGCAGCCGGAATTCAGCATGTTGGACGAACAGTACGCGCTGTTCGGCGAAGCGAACTGGAAGTTCACCGACACCCTGAAGTTGACCGTCGGCCTGCGTTATTCCCACATGACCTACTCGGGTCTCGTGAATGAGACGGAACAAGGCACGTTCGCACCGGCAGGATCGCCGAACGGGGTGTTCAGCGTGATTACGCCGGCCTCGGGCAGCGCCTCGCCGGTCACGCCGCGCATCGTCCTGAACTACCAGCCGAATCACGACACCCTGTACTACGCGAGCGCAGCAGAAGGCTTCCGTCCCGGTGGTATTAATTCGCAGTTGCCTCAGAACTGCTACCCGAGCGGTATTGATGCCGCTAGCGCTGCGAAGCCTTACGACTCGGACTCGCTGTGGCAATACGAGTTGGGCACCAAGCAGACGGGTCTTGATAACCACCTCACCGTCAGCGGCGCGGTGTACTACATCAAGTGGAAGAACATTCAGCAGTTCGTCTACCTCGCCTGCGGACTCGGCTTCAACTACAACTTGGGTGAAGTCACGGCACAGGGCGCAGAGCTTGAGCTGTCTTGGAAGGCCAATGACAACTTAACGCTGGGCTTCACCGCGGCGTACACCAGTTCGAAGTTCGAAACGCCGATCGTCCTCGGCAATGCCTCGCCACCGGACCAGTTGGTTGCCGCCGGCGATCACTTGCCGGCGTCGCCGTGGAACATCCAAGTGTCGGGTGAATACATCTGGCGCAACGTGGAGAAGAAGCCGTACGTACGCCTGGATTACCAGTACGCTGCCGCTCAGACTACGTTGGTCCCGGGTCAAGACCCCGCCAACGTGCCGAACGCCGATCCGACGCTGCCGGGTCTGCCGACGATCAACATGTTGAATCTCCGCGCCGGCGTTCGCTTCGGTGGATACGACATTTCGGGGTTCATCTCAAACGCGACGAACTTCCACAGCCCGATGTTTGTGTCGCGTGACTTCGTGGGCACCAACTACGGTCTCGCGAACTTCGACACCAACTACTTCGCCCGCGGCGTGGCGCCGCGCACCATCGGTGCGTCGGTGACCTACCGCTTCTGATGCAGGAGCTCCCGGCGGTCGTTCTGACCGCCGGGATACTTTATGGCGCATAACACCGGTCTGGTTTGTCACGAACGCTACTTCTGGCATGACGCTGGCAGTGGCGCCGGCTTCTCCGAGGTCAATCCGTACGCGCAGCCGGATCGGCACCCCGAGTCGCCGGATTCGAAGCGACGTTTCCTCGCCCTGCTCGAAGTGAGTGGACTGGCGGACGAGCTCACACGCATCGCTCCTCGCTTAGCAACGCCGACGGAACTGCAGTATTTCCACACGCCCGCGTACATCGACCGTGTCGCCGCTATTTCCGCCGCCGGCGGCGGTGTGATTGGCGATAGCGCCACGATTGGCCCCGGCAGCTTCGATATTGCCCGCCTCTCTGCAGGCGGCTGCATCGCGGCGGTGGATGCCGTGGTCACCGGTCAGGTGCGCAACGCCTACGCGTTGGTGAGGCCCCCAGGACACCATGCGGAGTCGGATCAGGGCCGAGGCTACTGCGTATTCGGCAACGCCGTAATCGCCATCCGTCACGCCCAACGCGCCCTTGGCGTCGGCCGCGTTGCGGTCGTGGACTGGGACGTCCATCACGGGAATGGGACGGAAACAGCCTTCCTGGAAGATCCCTCTGTCCTGACCATTTCGATCCATCAAGATCGCCACTACCCCACCGATCGCGGCCAGTTGAGCGAAACGGGCCAGGGCGCTGGGGCGCATACCAATCTCAATATCCCCCTTCCGGCCGGTAGCGGACACGGCGCTTACCTAGCCGCGTTCGATCAAGCGGTGCTCCCCGCCCTGCTGCGCTTTCAGCCGGAGCTGATCGTGATCACCTCAGGGCTCGACGCGAGCGCAATGGATCCGCTCGGTCGGATGATGTGCACGAGCGCAACCTATCGTGAAATGACGCAGCGCCTGATGGCCGTGGCCGATGCATGCTGCGAAGGACGCATCGTGGCAACGCACGAAGGCGGCTACTCCAATGCCTATGTGCCGTTCTGCGGACTTGCCGTCCTCGAAGCGCTGTCGGGGCGTCGCAGCGCAGCGACCGATCCGTATCTCGAGGAACTCATGAGCATGGCCGGCCACGACGTGCTGCCGCATCAGCAGTCTGTCATCGATGCGGCCGCCGCCTTGGTGTCGGAGATTCCAGCGGGGCGCTAACGCGCCCCGCCCACTTCAAAGTTCGGCGCGAATCTCGTCGCGGTGCTGCACGTGCAGGACCGCGCCCCACACGACTCCGACAACGAGCCATGCCAATCCGAGTTTGATGGCAAGGCCCGCCATGCCCGTGAATACCCCGAGCACGACGACGATCCCGAGAATGGGTGAGAGCCAATGCGCAAACCACCGGCGGGATCGGTCGCGAATACCGAAGCGAATGAGCACCGAGAGGTGCAACAACAAGAATCCGGACAACGCCCCGAAGTTCACGGTCGTCGCCAAATCATCCAGCCGATTGCGCATGACGAGCGCCACGATCAGCGACAGGACCGCCGTCACGATCATGCCCACATAGGGCGTGTGGTATTTCGGATGCACACGCGCCAAGGCATGTGGCAATTGTCGATCGCGACCCATGGCAAACAGAACGCGCGCGACGCCGACTTGCATCGGCAACGCGTTGGAAAATCCGATTAACGTCGCATAGCCCCACGCCAATGCCACGGACGCCCACGTGCCAATAGTGGCGGCCGTCATCTCATAGGCCGCAGCGGACGCGTCCTGAATCGTCAACCCGCGCATCAAGTTGCCGAGCACCCAGGCGACGATCACGAAGAACGTCCCGGAAATCAGCAAGACGCCGAGTATCGCGCGACCCACGAGTCGCTTATCCCCGCCCTTCACTTCCTCGGAAAGGGTCGATATCGCGTCGAAGCCCAGAAAGGAGTTAATACAGATTGATGTGGCGGCGAGGACTGCGCCGACGTTGAAGACCTTGGCATCGTAGAACGGCGCGAAGGTCAATCCACCGCTGCCGTGGCCGCGCAGGAGTGCCCAGACGCCAAGCGCTAACAAGCAGACGAGCAATGCCACCTGAAATCCGACGGCGACAAAGTTGGCGCGCGTCGTCACCGTGACACCGAACCAATTCACACCAAGGGTGAACAACACCATGAACACGATCCAGACCGATCGATCCACGGAGGGAATGAGCACCCCGAGTGCCACTCCGATCAAGACGTAGACGAGCGCGGGAATGAGCAGGTAGTCGAGCAGAATCATCCAACCCGCAAGAAAGCCTGCAAAGCGTCCTAGCGCAAATCGCGCAAATCCGTACACCGATCCGGCGCTTGGAACGGACTCGCTCATCAGCGCATAGCTCTGCGCCGTGAAATACATGCAGATCGCGCCGAGTACGTACGCGAGCGCGATCAGCCCATGAGAGGCGTCGTACACGAATCCGAGCGTCGATAAAGGGGCGATGGGCGCGATATACGCCAAGCCGTAAACGATCAGATCCCAATAGCCTAGGCTGCGACGTAGGTGGGGTGTGGTTGTCGTGCTCAAAGGCTTACTCCACTTCCGGTAGCGACGGAAAGACGCTGCGGTACAGATCAACGGTGCCGAGTTGAGCATAGTGATGCCCGACTCGGAAGACATCGGCATCGGCGAACGGGGCACCTACAATTTGCATACTGGTCGGCACGCCGTTGGCGGCACGTCCCGTCGGCACGGCGAGCGACGGCGTACGGCTCAATAGGTTGAACGGCGTCGTCCACACCCATCCGAGATAACTGTCGACAAACCCACCGGCGATCGGCCACTGCCGCATCTGCGAAATCTGCAGGTCTGCCGGGATGTCCGCGCACAATACCGTCGGGCACAGCAGCGCTGTGATGCCGCGCGACCACAGCTTCGCAACCATTTCTTGGTGCATCGCTGAGGCCAGAACAGCCGCAGGCATAATCGCATTACGCCGCCCGCAATAGCGTTCCATCAAATACCGTAAGTAGGGGGTCGCTTGCGCACGCGCCTCGTCCGAGAAGGCTTCCAGATATTCGGCAAAATACAGACCGAAAATCGCTTCGATGAGGACATCCCCCACTCGGCCGACATTCCAATCCAGCGTAACTTCTTCAACAACAGCACCGGCATCGGCCAAAGCCGCGACTTGCTGACGGATATTGCGCTCGGTATCCGGACAGATGAGACCGTCCTTCGGTAGCGCGAGGGCCAACTTCAGACCTCGAAGCCCCGGCGGATCGTTCGGCAACAGCGCGGCCGGCATGCCGCTGTAGCTCGCCGGGTGCGGTCCTTGCAGGATGTTTTGCATCAAGCGCAGGTCGTCGAGGGTGCGAGCCAAAGGCCCCTCGACCGCAAACGCAAAGAGTTCTTCACCGGGCGTGCTGGCGAGGCGACCGAACGGCGGCTTGTAGCCGTAGACACCATTCAGCGCAGCCGGGATACGCGTTGAGCCCCCCATGTCACTGCCGGTGGCCAAGGGCGCGAGGCCGGCGGCCAGTGCCGCACCCGAGCCCCCACTCGAGCCGCCGGGGGTTACGGTACGGTTCCAGGGATTACGCGATACGCCGTACCGCGACGACAGCGTCTGACCGATCACACAAAATTCAGGCACTGTCGTCTGTACGTGCAGAATCGCGCCCGCCTCAACCAAGCGATCGACAATGGGATGATGCGACGTGGGTTGTTCATCGTGCAGATGAGAGCCGATCGTCCGCGGCCAGCCGGCCACCGCGGTCTCTTCTTTGATTGCCACCGGCACGCCTTCCAGAGCGCGTGCAGTTCCAGACCGGTAACGCGCTTCCGCCGCCCGCGCTTGGGCAAGCGCGCCGTCGCCGTCGATCAGCGTGGTCGCGTTTATCGTCGACTGCAGTTGTGCGGCGCGCGTCAGTAAGCACTCCGTCACCTCGACCGGCGACAACCGGCCGGCCTGGTAATGCGCCAGCAAGTCGGTCGCGGTCAGATAGGCGAGATCCCGACTCATAGGCGGGCTTTTCGAGCCGACCCCCGCGCCTTTAATCGCGGCATCGCGGGGGTGGGCTGGGCCGCAGCGTTGTCACCGTCCGGGACGACCGCGCCGAGCCGTTCGTACACCGGGACGACGCCCGCCCAGACCGGCCAGTCCATATCCTTCTGCGGGTCTTCCGGTCCGCCGTCGCGGATCTTGGCCGAGGCCTCCGTGAGTCCAATGGAGTAAATGGCGGTGGCACCCAGTTCTTTCTTGGTGACCGGCCGTAAAGCCTCCCAACGGCCCGGAAACCAATGTTCCATGAATGCCTTCAGGACGCGATCCTTCTCAGCAGCACCCGCGACCGGTTCTGGGCGACCGAAACACAGGACCGAGCGATAGTTCACCGTGTGATTGAACGCCGATCGCGCCAACACCCAGCCATCAAACACCATGGCGGTCAGACAGACCTCGCTCGGCTCGGCGTGGCTCTTCAGCATCCGACTGGCCACGCTGCCGTGCCAATACACGCGGTCGCCGATGCGCCAATGCAGCGTCGGCGTCGCCACCGGACGGGTGCCGATGACGTGTGCCACTGTCGCGTAGGTCGCGGCATCCAGCACCGCGTAAATGGCGTTGGGGTCATACACACCGCGGTCCGCCAGTCGGCGTACTTTCGTAAAATCACTCGGTGCACGGGCACGACGACGGTCAGTCATGAATGTCTCCGCAGAGGCGTCTACTCACGCGTCCGAGTATGCCGACAAGTGGCGCTAAAATCTTGAGCGACAGACAGGTAGAGTCGTTTCACGTTAACGTGGCGGATCACGATCCCCAGCCATACGGAGGTGTGAGATTGCGCGCAGCCCCCTCGCCCTCTGAACGCTTGCCATTGATCGTCCATCGGGACCGGTACCTGATTGCGATAAAGCCGAGCGGCGTCGCCGTTCATCGCACGCGCGGCAGCGCCGGCGTGCCCTTGCTCCAGCGTCTGCGCGACCAGCTCGGCCAATTGGTGTACCCGGTGCATCGTTTGGACCGTGGTACGTCTGGGGCCATTGTGATGGCCTTGGATCCGGAGGCCCAACGTCTACTGTCGCATTGCTTTGAGCACGGCCAGGTGCGTAAGACCTATCTGGCGGTCGTCCGCGGCTGGCCTTTGGCGGAGCAAGTGATCGATCACCCTCTGCGGCGCTTGGATGATGACGGGGTTGCGCTTGCCGATGCGACACGGCAGCCCGCGGTATCGCGCTTAGAGCGTCTCAGCACCGTCGAATGTCCCTTTCCCACCGAACGTTGGCCCACGTCGCGGTATGCTTTAGTTCGCATCGAGCCGAGCGAAGGACGCCGCCATCAAGTCCGTCGGCATTTGAAGCACATCAGCCACCCGATCATCGGCGACACGAGCTACGGGAAGGGGCTGCACAATCGGATTTTTCGCGAACACTACGGTTCCGATCGCCTGTTGCTACACGCGGAACGACTGGACTTTACCGATCCGTTTGATGGCACGCCGTGTCGTGTGACCGCCGAGTGGCCAGCGGATTTCCGTGATCCCATCGCAACCTCGGGCCTCCTGCCGTGCGAGACCTTGCCCCCATGAGGCGGCCACGCTGGCTTGCGATCGTGAATCCGAGCGCGGGCGCAGGTCGTGCCCGCGCCCATGGCCCGGCCTTGATCCGCGCGCTGCAAGCCCGCGGGATCCGATGCGACTGCGTTGAAACCCAACGGCCGGGCGACGCTACTGCGCTAACGCGCGCAGCGGCCCACACGGTCGACGGGATCGTTGCGGTGGGCGGGGACGGAACCGTGCACGAAATTGTGAATGGGTTACCGCTCAACGCGGCACCGTTGCTTGCGGTGGCCCCGTTCGGGACTGGCAATGACTGGGCGCGAGGGTTGGGAGTGCCGCGAACCCCGGTGGGCATCGCCGAATTGATCGCTCGGGCGACGACGCAATCTCGACCCATCGGAGTCGTGACGTACACGGGGTGCTCGGGCCGCGAGACGCGTCGCTTCGTCAACGGCGCGGGCATCGGGCTCGACGTGGCCGTGCTGCAACAATTGCCGACCCGAGGCCCCCGAGCGCTCGCCTATCTGATCGGTACCTTGCGGGCGCTGCGGCAATTTGTCCCTGTGGAACTCGAGGGTGACGCCCCGCAGGACGGTCGACCGCGGCGAGCCTTGTTGCGCTACGCCGGTCTTGGGCCCTACGCCGGCGGCGGCATGCGCCTCACGCCTCACGCGGACGGCCGATCCCCGACGCTACACCTCACCGAGATTCCGGACCTGCCGCTGTGGCGACTGCTGGGATTATTACCGGCGCTCTATGGCGGTACCCTCGACCGAGCAGAAGCCGTTTACAGTGGCGTTGCCGAGCACGTGATCTGGCGCACCCCGGCGACCGTGCAACTCGAAGCCGATGGCCAACTCTTGGGGCCGGGTCCCTACGAGTTATCGGTCCTGGCCGAGCGCTTGAACGTCATCGCTCCCCACGGCGAACCGAGCGATAATGGGGCATCACGCTCCAATGCAGGCCCCCCTTGACTGCTTTCTCGCGCGTTTCCCGTGTTCTTCGTCTATTCGCCATCGTGCTGGTGCTCGGCACGACGAGCGCTCGCGCCGAATCGCCGGTGGTCGCCACTCGGCCAAAGACATGCCTCGTCCTCTCCGGGGGTGGCGCCCGCGGGATCGCCCATATCGGGGTCCTGAAAGTTCTGGAAGAACTGCGCATACCGATCGACTGCGTCGTGGGTACCAGTGCCGGTGCCATTATCGGCGGCGCCTACGCGTCAGGCGCCTCGCCGAGTGACATTGAAACGTTTATTCGTGGCGCTGACTGGGACTTGCTGCTCTCCGATCAGCCACCGCGAGAAAACCGCTCCGCCTACGCCAAAGAAGCAGACCGGGAAAACCTGCTCAGCGCCGAGATCGGCACCCGGCTGCGTGGCGTCACACTGCCTCGGGGTTTAATCGCCGGACAGCATTTGCAGTACTTTCTACAGCGGATGGTCTCGCCGCGTCGCGGCGGAAATTTTGACCAACTGCCCATCCCGTATCGCGCGCTCGCCACCGATTTTGAAAGCGGCCGTCTCGTGGTCCTCGACAAGGGTGATCTCGCGGCTGCGATCCGCGCATCCATGTCCGTACCCGGCGCCTTCGCGCCCGTCGAGATCGATGGGCAAATCCTCGTTGATGGCGGCCTGGTTCGGAACATCGGCGTGGATGTGGCCCGCAGCATGGGTGCCGAGCGTCTGATTGTCGTCAACCTCGGCACCCCGTTAATGAAGCGCGTCGAGATCGACTCGTTGGTCAACTCGGCGGAGCAGATGCTGCGTATCTTGGCGAACCAGAACGTCGAAGCGTCTTTAGCATCGCTTTCTCCGGATGACATTTTGATCGAGCCGGAGTTGGGCACCTTGTCCGTCACGGACTTCGTCCACGGGTATGAATGGATACCGGCCGCCGAAACCGCCACACGTCGCAGCGCCCGCGAACTCGCGCCGTATTCGGTGGACGCCGACACGTACGCGGCGTGGCGCTCCCAACAGCGGGTTGCTCGCTCCGCGCCGCTGCCATCGCGCATCGAAGTGGATACGAGCACATTGACGCGGGTGCCGCCGGCCATGATCACGGCGTTGGTCGGTGAGGCGCCGACGAACGTGGACGAAACCGTCGGCGCGCTGTTGGCGACGGACGACTTTGAAACCGTCAAAGGTCAAGTTCGCAATGACGCCGCGGGGACTACGCTGGTTCTAGAACCGGTCGAAAAACCTTGGGGGCCGGATTATTTGCGCGCTGGGGTGCAGTTGGCGACCGATTTCGCCGGGGATAGCGCGTTTTTAGTCACCGTGGAGCACCGTGCAACGTGGCTCAACCGGGCAGGCGTCGAATGGCGCAATCGTGCGAGCTTCGGGCGGATTAATGAGCTCGACTCCCAACTTCGGGTCCCCCTCGACGCCTCCCGAGCTTGGTTCGTGGCGCCGGAAATTGATTCATCGGAGCGCTTGCGCGATGTGTACGTTGCCGGCAATGACGCGGCGCGATTCCGCCTGCGCGACGATGCAGGCTCGCTGTGGTTAGGCCGAAGTCTCGGCACCTTGGGAGAGTTCTTGGTCGGCGTCGAACGCGGCCGAGACTCCGCGCGACTCGCGGTCGGCTCGCCGGTCATCGATCCACAGACTGCAACGTTCGGTCTGCTGAGTGCCAAGCTGGTGCTGGATCGCCTCGATAACCTGGATTTTCCGACACACGGCTATTTGGTCACGAGCGACTTGCGCATCGCGAGCGCGACCCTCGGTAGCGCCGAACGATTCCGGCGGGAATCGAGCGAAGCGTCGGTGGCATTTGGGAGTCACAGCGCGAGCGTGTTGCTGACAGCGCGTTACGAGACGTCGTTTGGCAGCGCATTGCCTCTCTCGCAGACCTTCGCGCTCGGTGGTTTCCAAAATCTCTCGGGTCTGGCGCAAGAACAGGTATTGGCCGATGAGATCGCCTTCGTGCGCGCAATCTATCGCACGCGCTTTCTGCACGGCAATGCGCTGCTACCGGACTTGTACGCGGGCCTCTCGCTGGAAGGGGCCGATATACACCACACACTGGACCTCACGGGCGCTAGGCACCTGTTCGGCGGTTCGGTCTTTCTATCGGCACAATCGGCTCTCGGCCAACTGTACTTGGGCACGGGGGCCGCGAGCGGCGGACACGGTGCAATCTACTTGACCGTTGGGCGTCCGTGGCCCTGAAGGACGCACGTGCCTCGCGGCGGCGTCTCGCTCGCCTGATTTTGGCCGGGTTGGTCGTGGTGCATGCCGTTGCGATGGCCGCGTATTGGCAACAGAACCGGCAGCAACTGGCGGTCGTCCGGTTTCTCGATGCGCGCAGCGCGTGGCGCGACGGCCATCTGGACGCCGCGGCAGACGCGTACCGGGCCTTGCTGGCCGAGCGTACCGGGATCGCGTTTCCCATCATCCTCGTGCAGCACTTCCCCAGCCACTCGGACATCGCCTATCTGTTGGGCCGCGTTGAAGCCGACCGCCACCGAACCGATGCCGCACTCGCCGCCTACGCAGACGCCATTGCCACGGGTGGGCGAGGTGCGCGGGAATACCGGGACCTCCTCCTCGTCGCCGGGCGCCCAGACACGCTGCTGCAATGGTCCGAGGTCGAGGCCGCACGCGACCCGACCGCCCCGCAACCGTACAAAGACCGAGGCGCTGCCCTGCTTGCGTTGCATCGTGACGCGGAGGCGCGCGACGCCTACCAAGCGGCGCTGGACCGACTGCCTGCCTGGCGTCAACGCATCGATCCGAAGGCGCCTCCGGGTCTGTCCGGAGAGGAAGCCGATTTATGGAATCTGTACGCCGCCGCGGCGCTGCGCGCCGGCGACCGGGGTGCGGCCGTTGCCGCTTGCAGCGCCATAGGCAGACGCCAAACCCCCACCGCACAACTTGATCGTCTCTGCCGCGCGCTCCTTGCCGAAGCCAACGGGCAGCCCGCTGACGCGAAACGGTTGCTGGAGGGCTATCTCCCGCCAGCCCCCGAACACGAGGCCCTCACGCGCGGGCTGCTGACGAGCCCGTGACGGGCGAACGCCCGGATGCATTGACCAGTTCGGCGATGCGAATGGCCGTGCTCAAGGCATCCCGTCCTTCGCGCCCACCCACCAACGGTGCCACGCCGGAACGAATGGAAACGGCAAACGCCGTAATCTCCGCTAACAGTGCATCACCCTGCTCGTAGGTTCGCTCGTCGATACTGACCTGCGGTACCCCGGAGTCGCTCATCGCGTCGCTCTTGCGGATCACCGTGAGCACCTTCTGTCCGAGGTCCACGGAGACGTAGCGCTCATCGTCGAATATGCGCAGCTTCCGTTCCGACTTGAGGCTGACCCGACTCGCGGTCACGTTCGCGACACAACCCGACTCAAATCGCAACCGTGCATTGGCAATATCGATATCGTCGGAAAAGACACGGGTACCGATTGCATCAATGTCCGTGATCGGCGACCGGACAATGCTCTGGATCAAATCGATGTCGTGGATCATGAGATCCAGAACCACGCTGACATCGGTTCCGCGTTGTTTAAAGGGCGCGAGTCGCGCCGATTCGATAAAACGAGGCGCCGTCACGAGTCCGTCCGTCGCACGAACTGCTTCGTTAAAACGCTCAAGGTGTCCCACCTGCAGAATGCGCCCCATTCGGTCGGCGACCTCGATCAGATCGGTCGCTTCCGCCACGGTCGTGGTAATCGGCTTTTCGACGAGAACGTGGATACCGGCTTCGAGGCAGCCACGGGCAATGGCGTGATGAAACGGGGTGGGCGTGACGATCGAAACGGCGTCTACGCGGCCGATGAGATCGCGCCAGTCTGCAAGCCCTTCGACCCCCAACTCTGCAGCGACCGCGGCACGCGCAGCGTCCGACGGGTCGACCACGGCGACCAACGTGGCACCTTCAAGCGACTTCCATTTCTGGGCATGGAAGCGTCCGAGGTAGCCGGTTCCAATCACTGCAGCGCGTATCGTTCCCATCATCCACTCCAACCGCTAAGACCCGTTGGCCGGGTGCAGCCATTATGCAGCAGCCAGCGCTTTCGCCGGAACTCTAGCGCGCACACAGCGCGCCTCAGACTCCCGCGGAGGACGCTGTCGTGAGACCCCAAGGAATTCGAGACCAGATGCGCTCATGCAAGAAGTAGGCTCCGGTGGTGTAGAGATTACTGACGACCATAAAGGTAATGGCCACCTTGAGCGTACGGGTCATCACCCATAGGGCCGAAAAATCCAAAGTCATGATCACCAGTCGGTAGGTCAGCGACTTTGCCAGTGAACGAGCAACGGAGACATCGTGGGCCACGGCACTACTCCAGACAGCCATGTCTCGGAGTTATACCCTTGCACCGCGGACGGGCAGTCGGGAATGCCGCAAACCCAAATCTCGGAACTGTGCGGCTGGCGCGCACGCGCCGCCGACACGCGACGGGCCCTGCCGCAGCGCCTGCCGCAAGGATCGCTGGAACGGATCTCCGGCACGCGTTGTCCCGTGCCGGATGCCGCTATCTCGTTCTGGTCAGAAGCTGTAGCCGAACTTCACACCAATAACCCGTGGGTGCATCGGCGTCTGTGCCACGATGTATTGGTCAGCATTGGTGAACAAACTGGTATTCGAGTTCGCCAGATTCTCGACATACAACGTGGTGTTCCACGCGTCCTTGGAAAAGCCAATCGACGCGTCAATGTTCGTGAACGCCGGATCCTCAAACCGAATACGGGTCGTTGAAATGAATCCTTGGTCCGCCAGCGACGGATTGGACCCTGCCTGAGTAAACGAGTGCCCACTGTGCGCGAACCCTACTTGGGCGTAACCGAGGTATTCGCCCAGCGCAAAATCGTAGCGACCGCGGAGAGTGAACTGGAGCGGCGGCGAACTCGCGGTCGGCGCACCGATCGGACCAAACGGATTGGTCACAGGGGTGCAATTGCTGCCGTCTGGAGCACAGGTTTGGGTGATGGGCTTTCCGTAGTTCGTGCTGTTCGGATTCTCGTCGATGAGGGCTGGCGAGTTCGTCTGCTTACTGCGATTCCAGGAGCCTGACGCCTGCAGCATAAAGTTGCGCGTCACCTTCGCGATCAGCGACGTTTCAAGGCCTCGAACTAGGAAGTTTTGGCCGTTGGTGTCGAACGTTACATTACCCGCGACCCCCGGATCCAAAAAGCTAACCTGAACGTTATTCCAATTCTCCTGATAGATGGCCCCGTTCCACTGCAAGCGGTGCTCAAACCATTCCGTTTTCCAGCCAATTTCATTGTTCGTCAAATTATCCGAGGTATAGCCCTTAGGTACGACGAACTGCGGTTGGCCATCCGGCCCGTACGCGTGCAGCGAGCCGCCGTTTTGGTTGAAACTGCCAGGCCGATAGCCTTGCGAGAACGTGTAATAGAGCATGGCGTCCGAATTGAGATGCCACGTCAAATTTACCCGACTGCGAGATCCGGTTTCGACGGCACTCAGACCGGAGGTATCAAAGTTGAAGCTGCTGGAAATGCAGCCAGTAGACGGCGTACCTTGCTGAAAGCAGGTGAAACTCGTGGTGAGACTGCCCACTTGGGAATTCGAGAAGCGGAAGTAGCGACTGCCCACGGTAAGAGTCAGCACCTTCGGGATCAGATCGTAGTCTACGGACGCGAACACAGCCGTCTGCTTGGTCGTTCGTAACGCGTCCGGGTAGAACGATACACCGGGAGCTTGGATGCCGGGCCGGCCGACGGTCGCGCCGGGGACCGTGCCGATCGGCGTCAAACAACCGGTGTTGCCCGGCGAACCCGCGGGACCGTTCGAGGTGCAAGGCGGGATGGACGTCTCAATCCATTCGGTTTGGTCGTAGATCTTATTGGTCTCGTAATACGCGCCGACGATGCCGCGCAGACGCCAGTCTTCGGGGGTACTCAGACGGAATTCGTGCTGTAAGTGCTGATTGTGCTCGAGCACGGTGTTCCACGTGACGCTGGGCGAGTAGCACGTCGATTTCAATGCGGCATTACCCCCCGTACCGGGTCCGTAGCACTGGTAGTAGTCCGCATAGAGGCCGCGCGAGTAGTTTGTATAGTCCGCCATCTGCTGCGACGACCGGTCGAGATACCCGCCGGTGTAAATCGCGCTCAGCTGTCCGATTTTCCCGTTTACGGTCCACGCCGTGTTGGTGAAACGGTCTTTGTTGTAGGTCGGATTGAATAAGGTCACTTCCAGGGGATTTAATTTGACGCCGTCCGAGGAGTAAGGCTGCTGGTAGAAGACCCCCTCCGCATCAATGGTCTGGTGCGTCTGACTGATAAGCGCATTCCAGTCGTCGTTGAATTTGTAATAGACCTCCGCGCGCACACCTTGATAACTGACCGGATTAATCGCTTTGCCCGCGAGCGCGTAGTTATTCATTGTCGGGCTGCCTGGCGGCACGCACCACCCCGAATTAGGCTTGCCGTCAGGGCATTGCCCGTTGACCGCCGGGTAATTGGCGTAGTGAATGCCAAGGTCCGTGTTCTTGCGGGTGAATGTCGCTGGGACGTTGTCGATATATCCGCCCCGCTTGTCGTCGTAGAAGACGGCCCGAACCGCCATACGGTCTGCGAGCAACGGAAGATTCAAGACCGCGGTAACCGCCGTATTCGGGTCACCGTGCGCCGTTGCACTGTACCCACCCGTCACGGTCGCTTCGGTCTTATCGAGTTTGGGTTGGTTGGTGATGTAGCGAATCACACCGGCTTCAGCCCCGGCGCCGAACAGAGTGCCTTGGGGGCCCTCGAGTACCTCAATACGCTGCAAGTCAGCCACATAGACGTCGAGATTGCGAGTCGGTAGTTGCACCGACTGATTATCCAAATAGACAGCGACGTTCGGAAAATAGCCGGTCGAACCACTGCCTTGATACTGCTGCGCACCCGCGCTTAGGCCACGCATGTAGATCTCACTCTGACCAGGGCCGTTGCTGGCTGAGGAGACGTTGGGGAGATACTTCACATAGTCATCGAAGTTTGTGATGTTCAATTGCGTCAGGGCAGCTTCCGTGAACGCCTGCATCGCAATAGGAACGTCCTGCATACCCTCATTGCGATGCTGAGCGGTGACGATAATTTCTTCCAGCGCACCCACATCATTGTCGCCACCGGCGGTGGCCGCCACGGCACCGGTGGTCGCGAGTGTGGCCGTACTCAGAATCGAACCGATGACACGTGCAAGATTGCGATTCATGGAAAGACTCCCCTTGTCTATTTTTTGGTTAGCCGATGCGAGGACCATCAAAACCCGTTCGGGCACTCTGTATGTAGCACGCTTGGCGGGCCCTAGAGCAAACACTTTGGTTGGACATTCACGCGAATATCGGTTCTCCCGGGTGTAGGCCTAGGAGACCCGAAGAGGTGACACGACGTCCTCTTGCCTCATCCCCCTCGAGCGCTGTAGCGTCGGTCCGGCGACGGTCGGTCCACGGGCACTTGCCTTGGCGATGCTGAATGAGCCACTGAGAGGGACAAACGATGGCTTTCGATGTCAATGCAGAAACCGCGGCCCTCGTGGACGCGATGGGTTCCGAGCGCTTGGCCCGGGCCGCCGCCTACACCACCGGCGCGCACTGGCTCTTGCTGGTGGGACTCGTCGTGTCGGTCCTGACCGCGGCCGTCATTGCGCGCAGTGGGATCCTGACGCGTTGGGTACCGCGACGCCCCGACTCTCCCAATCGAACGGCGGCCCTGAGCGCGATCGTGTTTGTGCTCGCGAGTGCGGTGTTAACGCTGCCCCTGACGCTCTACAGCGACTTTTACCGCGAGCACGCCTACGGGCGATCCAGCCAGCCACTCGGCGACTTCCTCGGCCAACTCGCCCTAAGCACGGTGATCAGCACCGTGCTGTCTGCCGCCGTGCTGTGTGTTGTGTATTGGTTCTTGCGGCGCACGGGAGCGCGGTGGTGGCTGTGGGCGACGGGATTTGTGGCGATCGCCATGGCAGCCCTCATGCTGGCGGCACCGGTCGTCATCGAACCGCTCTTCAATCGGTTCGACCCACTGCCGACAGGCCCCGTTCGAGACGCCATTCTGCCGATGGCGCGCGAGGCCGGGGTCCCGCCGCAGCGCATTTTTGTCTTTGACGGCTCTCGGCAGTCGAACAACTTCACCGCCAATGCCGGCGGCATCGGCTCGACCGCACGCATTGCCGTGTCCGATGTGGCCTTGAAAGGCGCCTCGCTGGCGGAAGTCCGGGCCGTCACTGGCCATGAGATTGGTCACTACGTCTTGCACCATTCGTTGTGGGGGATCCTGATCGGCACGCTCATGACGTTGGTCTGTTTTCTGGCGGCGGAACGCGCCTACCCCGCCGTCGCCCGACGATTAGGCATTACGGCTCCGCTCAGCGACCCCGTGGGTCTGCCGGCGCTGAGTATCACAGCGTCCCTGCTCGTGTTTTTGGCCACGCCCGTGCTCAACACCGCGTCACGCCACTTTGAGGCGGAGGCCGACGTCTATTCGCTGACGCATGTCGGCGAACCCGACGGTCTGGCCACCGCGCTCATCAAGACCGCTGACTATCGCAATCCGCGGCCGGGCGTATGGGAGGAGATTGTGTTCTACAACCACCCGTCCGTTGAGGCGCGCGTACGCCGGGCGATGGAATTTAAAGCCGCTCATCCGGTGAGCGACCTCCCCGCGTCGGGCACCGAGCCCACGGCGACTCAACCCTGACTGCCGGAGTCGCCTTGCATGGCCCGTACACGCCCACGCACCCCCAAACCCATCGACTGGCGCCTCGAGGTCAAACGCGCCGTACTGGGGATCGCGTTGGGGCTTTTATTGGTTCCCGCGCTGGTCTTCGGTTTCGGCCGGCTCGTCCTGGGGCCTTTCGAGGGCTCGATCGGGACCTTTTTGTCGACGCTCTACGTTGACGTATTTCATGGCGTCCCAGGCGCCATTGCGCTGGTCGTCGGGCCTTACGGGCTTTACGCCATCGCCCAAGTGACGCGCCACCTCGCCGCGCGCGCCGGTCGTTAAGACCGGCGCGCTGCACGGATTCAGGGTGTCGCACCCGAGCGGCTCGCGTCCCGGATAGCCCGGAATTCGCTCTTCGGATACCACTCCGGCCAGTGGCGCTCGTTCGCGACCTTAGCGCCCACGACCTCGAGCAACGTCAGGTCTTCCAGAATGCCGGACACGTCCCAGTCCTTGGAATACTCGTCCGAGGGTTTGTGGTAACGATTCGCCGTGTAGTCATCCTTGAAGGCCTGGCCAAAACCCGGCGGATGCTCGACGGCGTCGATGCCGGTCTCCGTGTACAGCGACGGCACGCCCTGCTTCGCTAAATTGAAGTGATCGGAGCGGAAGTAGTGGCCTTTCTCCGGCTCCGCATCGGGCCGTATGAACCGCCCTTGCTGGGTGGCGGCGGCCTTTAAGTCGTCTTCGAGTTCCGACGAACCGAACCCGACCACTTCAATGTCATGGGTGCGACCGATCGGGTACATCGCGTCGATGTTGATCGCCGCCGCCGTCTGCGCCAACGGGAAGACCGGGTTCTGACCGTAATAGGCCGAGCCGAGCAGGCCCGACTCCTCGGCGGTGAGGGCCACGAACACGATCGATCGATCCGGTCGTTTGCCGGCTTTGAACGCTTTGGCGATCTCTAAAATGCCGGCCACACCGGTCGCGTTATCCACCGCGCCGTTGTAGATCGTGTCGCCGCTGAGCCCGTCCGCTTTGCCATTGCCGAAGTGATCCCAGTGCGCCATGTACAGGACGTATTCGTTCGGGTGTCCCGCGCCTTCGAGCACGCCGACGACGTTGGCCGAACGGGTGCGCCGTACCGTGTTGTGCAACTCCACCGAGGCATTCAATTCGAGCGGTACTGCACGGAACCCTGGCGTCGTGGCTGCTTTTTCCATGGCATCGAGATCCCGCCCGGCCAAGGCGAACAGCCGCCGGGCCGAATCGGTCGTGATCCATCCTTCGACCGCGGCACGCGCCGCGTGACCATCGGCCGCATCCGGCTCCAAGAGCGGGCCCGTATTGCTGTTGCGGACGACGTCCCACCCGTACGCGGCGGGCCCCGTCTGGTGGATGATGAGCGCGCCGTCGGCGCCCTGCCGCATGGCTTCTTCGTACTTGTAGGTCCAGCGCCCGTAGTACGTCATGTTCTTTCCGCGGAATAACTTGGCATCGCGGAAGCCGGGATCATTCACGAGAATGACCGCGGTTTTGCCGTGCATGTCCACACCGGCGTAGTCATCCCACCCGTACTCCGGGGCATGGATGCCGTGACCGACAAACACGAGCGGGCTGTGAGTGAGCGCTTCGTGCTCCCGCACGCGCCGCGTCCAGACGACCGCATCGTCCGCATACGCGAGCGACAGATGTCCGGCGGCGCCCTCGATATCCAGGCGCGCCGACGGATCTGCTTTGATTTCGACGAGCGTCACCGGCTGCCGATAACTCGCGCCCACGCCCGGCTTCAGGCCGATCCGCCGGAATTCCGACTCGATCCAATCCAGTGTTTTGACCTCGCCAGCTTGCCCGGGTTTGCGCCCCTCAAAGGCGTCGGACGCCAGTGTCGCGACCGACGCGCGAAATCCCGCCTCCGTGAGTCCCGGCGCCGGGGCGCCCGCCCAAGCGACGGCGGTCACGACGAGCGCACCGCCTAGAGTGAACCAACGCGATCGAACCATGGTCATACCTCCAAAATCGACGATTCAACGAGGCCAGTAGTGCCAGGCGAGGCCCGCGACATTCACCGCGGTGGCCGCAACGGCCCAAAAGCGCCATGACCGTTCGCGCAACACCCCCACAAATCCATAGGAGGACACGAAGGCCAAGGCCAAAAAGAGGAAGAAGCTTTGCAACAGCGGGCCGTACTCCCGCACCAGGAACGGGTAGTCATGACCCATCAGCAAAAACACGCACAGGACGAGCGCAAGACCAATGGTAATGGTCACGGCAGAGCCCATCACGATGCCCATCAGGACCGCCAGCGGGGTCATCGGACGACCCCCTGCACAGTCGACTTGATCCCGATGGCCTCGTTCCCTACCCTGATCACCATGATTCACCTCGAAAACGCGACGCAGGACGCGCAACCCGCCCCTTGCGGGCGCTAGTCTACCCCCATGACAGACCCATCGAACGTTTCTCGCCGATCCTCCCTCGGCTTACGCCTCGCCCTCCTGATGCCGACATTGGCATTGGTGGGATTCCTTTTCACGGGCGCCACCGCGACCCCATCGGCCGCAGGCTCGCCCACGGCCGCCGCGGCGAGCGCCTCCCCGAACGCGGCCTCGGCCGCGCCGGTGGTGCTGCACGCCACCGATCGGCATCGGAAAGTGGCTCGCCTCGTTGCGGAGGTGGTGGAGCACTCTCACTACCGTCGCGCCATCATGGATGAACGCCTCTCGGCGCAGGTCTTCGACCGGTATCTCGACTCCCTCGATGCGTCGCACAGCTACTTTCTGCAGTCGGACGTCAAGGAACTGGAGCTCTATCGTCCGCGCCTCGGCGAAGCGATCCGCAGCGGCGCCGTCGAACCGGCCTTCGTGATCTTCCAGCGCTTGCAGGAACGCAATCGCGCGGAGATCAAAGCCGCCATCGCCTTCCTGGATCAGGAGCCGGACTTCACGTCGGATGAGCGTTACGATTACGACCGCACCAAAGCGCCGTGGCCGGCAGACGCAGCCGAGCAAGCAAACATCTGGCGCCAACGCGTCAAGAACGACGCACTGTCATTGCTGCTGGCCAACAAGACGTGGGCGGAAGCACGCGATGTGCTCAAGAAACGCTACGAACGCCTGCTGAAGCGCTCGGAACAGGTCACCGCCGATGACGTGTTCGAAAACTTCATGAACGCGTATTTGCACGTCTATGACCCGCATTCGAACTACCTCTCGCCGCACTCGAGCGAGGAGTACAACATTGCGATGAAGCTCTCGTACGTCGGTATTGGGGCCTCGCTGCAACTGATCGATGACTACGTCACGATCATGAACGTCATTCCCGGCGGCCCCGCCGCGGTGAGCGGACTCATCAAGGTCAACGATCGCATCACCGGGGTTGCTCAGGGCGCGAAGGGCGAGTTCACCGACGTCGTGGGCTGGCGCCTGGACGATGTCGTTCAATTGATACGCGGCCCGGCAGGGACCGTCGTTCGGTTGCAGATACTGCCCGCGGGTGCCTCGCCGGGCTCGAAAGAGCAGATCTACGAGTTCACGCGCAACAAGGTGACGCTCGAGAGCCAAGCGTCGAAGAAGAAGATCGAGACCGTCACCGTCGGTAGCAAGACCTACAAGGTCGGCGTCATTGATGTGCCGAGTTTCTATCAGGACTTCGAAGCCAAGGTAAACGGCGACAAGTTGTTCCGCAGCACGACCCGTGACGTCGCCAAGCTCATCGAGGAACTGAAGGCTGAAAAAGTCGACGGTCTCGTCATGGATTTGCGCGCCAACGGCGGCGGCAACCTGAGCGAAGCGCAAGGACTCGTGGGCCTCTTCATTAAGAAGGGTCCGGTCGTCCAACTGCGCGAAACCAGCGGCGACATTGAAGTCCTCGACGATCCTGAGCCGGGTCCGGTGTGGGACGGTCCTCTCGTGGTTCTGGTCGATCGCTCGAGTGCCTCGGCGTCGGAAATTTTCTCGGCGGCCATTCAAGACTACGGTCGCGGCCTCATCGTCGGTCAGCAGACCTTCGGTAAAGGCACCGTGCAGAACCTCTATCCGTTGGATCGTTGGGCCCTCGGCCCGAATGCCGGTTACGGTGAACTGACCGTCACGATCGGCAAGTACTACCGAGTGACCGGTGACAGCGTGCAGAACCGCGGTGTTATTCCCGAGATCGCACTGCCGTCGATGATCTCGACCGATGATATGGGCGAATCCACCCGCGACAGCGCGTTGCCGTGGGATCGCATCCGCCCCGTCGATTTCGCGTCGAGTCACGTACTGGACAGCGCGCTGCCGATCGTCGCGAAGCACCACGACGAACGCATGGGCAACGATCCGGACTTGCAAGAACTGAAGGCCTCCACCGCGGCGGTCGAAGCACTGCGCAAAGAAAAGTCTGTCTCGCTGAACCTGGAGACACGCCGCGCCGAACGCGACCGCGAGGACGCGCAGCGGCTGCAACTGATCAACACGCGGCGTGCAGCGCACGGTGAAGCGCCGATCAAATCGCTGGAAGAACTGAAACCGGACGAGCAACCGGATGCGAACCTGGCGGAAGCCGGTCGCATCGTCGTTGAACTCGGACAAGCACTCGAGAGTGGATCGCATGCCGTCGCGACGACGGCAGCGGCTCACCCCGCGTCCACCCCCGGCAAAGCCGCCAGTTCAGCGAAGTCCGGCCACCGCAGCGGCCGGCATTGAGTCAGGCCACGGTCGCGGCTGCCGCATCGAAGCGGCAGCCGCGGTCGGCACAGTATTCCAGCCACTTATTCAAAAGCACGTTGCGTGCCCAGCGCGGCGCCAGTCGCTCCCCGCTGACCGGTAGTGCGGCCGCGGTCGCCGGCGTCATGCGGACGTCCGCTGCCTCCACCACGCGCGCGTCGTGATACACACGAACGATCAACTCCGGCCACGGCACCCGATCGTCCGGTTGCGCGAGATTGAGCGTTAGACACAACAGGGTCGTGTAGGGGCCGCGCTCCTCCACCCGAAATTCCAGCGCCACGGCGTCATCAATGCGCGCGGCACCCGTATCGGCCAGTCGGCTCAGATCGCCACACAGCCAGCCCAGTCGGATGTAATTGCTCTCATAGAGCGTCATCAGCCCGACAAAACTGCCGGGACTGGATCGCCACGACGTTGCACACCATTGATCGCCGGTCATCATGCCCCTGATCTTAACCCACGACCATGACTGCGCGACTAATCGATCGTGCGTCGCCCGATCCCCGCTTCGTGCACGACCCGCGCGCCGATCTCTTCGACCGAGCAGAGGGTGGTATCGATGTAGGGGATGCCCATCCGCTCGAACAACGCGCGCGCCTCGCGCACCTCGAAAGCCACCTGCGATGCCGAGGCATAACGGCTGTTCGGGCGGCGCTCGTGGCGGATTTGTTGGAGGCGCACCGGATCGATGGTCAGACCGTAGAGCTTGGAGCGCAAGGGCACCAAGACCGCGGGCAAGCGCCCGCTCTCCAAGTCTTCTTCCGTCAGCGGGTAATTGGCCGCCTGGATACCGTAGTGCAGAGCGAGATACAGACACGTGGGCGTTTTTCCAGAGCGCGATACCCCGATGAGGATCACGTCGGCCTGACCGTAATCCCGTGTCTGTGCACCGTCGTCGTTGGCGAGCGCGAAATTGGTCGCATTGATGCGCGCCGCATAGCCCTCGGTATTGGTCATGCCGTGCGCGCGTCCCGCGGCGTGCGAGCTCTTCACCCCGAACGCCCCTTCCAGCTGTCCGATAAAGGCGTCAAAGAAGTCGAGAAAGATGGCGTTAGCCGCCTGTACCTCGACCCGCAACTCGTCCTGGATGAGCGTACTGAACACGATCGCAGGAGCCCCGTCCGCGATGCTGGCCGCGTCGATCCGCTCGCGCGCTTCGCGCGCCTTGGCCGGCGAGGCGATGAACGGCAGCGTCACCGTGCTCAGTTTGAGTCCCTCAAACTGGGTCAATAGGCTGTACCCCATCGTCTCGGCCGTTACGCCGGTCTGGTCCGACACAAAAAACACGGTACGGTTGGGCACGCGACTCTCCGAGTGGAAGCGATCAGCATAACGCGGTCCGGCGAAACAGGCGTACGCGCTCTACACCGCCCATGTTGCGGCGCAATAAGGCACAATAGTCGCCGTCATAACCGGGGAGGCATCATGACTGAGTATCTCGTGCCGTTTGAGCACCTGCGTATGAGCGATGTCGAACGCGTCGGCGGCAAGAACGCGTCGATCGGCGAAATGATCGGTCAACTCAGCGCGCTGGGCGTCCAAGTGCCCGGCGGCTTCGCCACCACCGCGGATGCCTTCCGAGAATTCCTGAGCCACAACGGCCTCGCCGCACGCATCAAGGCGGCCCTTGATCCGCTGGATGTCGACGACATCGATGCGCTGACCCAGACGGGCGCCCAGATCCGCCGTTGGATCGTGGAAACGCCCTTCCCCGCTGCACTGGAATCCGCCGTCCTTGCGGCGTGGACCGCCATGGGCGGTGAATCCATTGCGGTGGCGGTGCGCTCTTCGGCGACCGCGGAAGATCTGCCGGAGGCGTCCTTTGCGGGCCAGCAAGAAACGTTCTTGAACGTTCGCGGTGCGGCAGCGCTCCTCCACTGTGTGCGCGAGGTGTACGCCTCGCTGTTCAACGACCGCGCGATCGCCTACCGCGTGCACCAAGGCTTTGCGCACGAGCACGTCGCCCTCTCCGTCGGTGTCCAGCACATGGTGCGCAGTGATCTCGGTGCCAGCGGTGTGCTGTTTACGCTCGATACCGAGTCGGGTTTTCGCGACGTCGTCTTCGTCACGGCGGCCTACGGCCTCGGTGAGACGGTGGTCCAAGGGGCGGTGAACCCCGACGAGTTCTACGTGTACAAAGGCGCGTTACGGGCGCAGCGGCCGGCCATCGTGCGACGCAATCTCGGTGGCAAGGCCATCAAGATGGTCTATGCCGACGGCGCGGACGCCCACGGTCGGCGTGTCGAAACGGTGGCCGTGGCCGACGCCGATCGGCGTCGCTTCTCGCTCAGCGACGCCGATGTCGAGGCGCTCGCTCGCCAAGCCCTGCTGATCGAAGCCCATTACGGCTGTCCGATGGACATCGAATGGGGCAAAGACGGTGAGGACGGCCAGCTGTACATCCTGCAGGCGCGCCCGGAGACCGTCCAAAGCCGAACCAGCCGCACGCTGCAGCGCTTCACGCTGAAAGGTCGCTCGGCCGTGCTGGTCGAAGGGCGCGCGATCGGCAGCCGCATCGGTGCCGGCCCTGCCCGCCTGATTCGCGATCCGAGCGAGATGGGGCGAGTCCGCGCCGGTGATGTGCTCGTCGCCGACATGACCGATCCGGACTGGGAGCCCGTCATGAAGCGCGCGAGTGCGATTGTGACGAACCGCGGCGGCCGGACGTGTCACGCCGCGATTATTGCGCGCGAGCTCGGCATTCCCGCCGTCGTCGGCTGCGGTGACGCGACCGCGCGCATCGCCGAAGGTGCGGCGGTGACCGTGTCGTGCGCCGAGGGCGACACCGGCTACGTGTACGCAGGCCAACTCGACTTCGATCAAAGCTCGGTCGAACTCGATGCGATGCCGCCCTCACCGGTGCGCATCATGATGAACGTCGGCAACCCCGATCGCGCCTTCGACTTCGCGCAACTCCCGAACCAAGGTGTGGGCCTCGCCCGCTTGGAGTTCATCATCAATCGAATGATCGGCGTGCACCCGCGGGCGCTGCTCGACTTCGATACGCTGCCGAGTGCGCTGCAGGAGACGATCCGCACGCACATCGCCGGCTACGCCAATCCGATCGATTTCTTCGTGCGTAAGCTCGCCGAAGGCATCTCGCAAATCGCCGCCGCCTTCGACCCGCAGCCGGTGATCGTGCGACTCTCCGACTTCAAGTCGAACGAGTACGCCAACCTCATCGGCGGTCCGCTGTACGAACCGCACGAAGAAAATCCCATGCTGGGCTTCCGCGGCGCGTCGCGCTACATCGACCCGACGTTCCGACCGTGCTTTGAGCTCGAGTGTCGGGCGCTGAAGTACGTGCGCGACACGATGGGCCTCACCAACGTGCAAGTCATGGTGCCGTTCGTCCGCACGCTCGGTGAAGCCGAGGCGGTCACCGGCCTCTTGGCAGCCAACGGTCTGGTCCGCGGCGAGAACGGGCTGAAGGTCATCATGATGTGCGAGTTGCCGACCAACGCCTTGCTTGCCGACCAGTACTTGCAGTACTTCGACGGGATGTCGATCGGTTCGAACGACATGACGCAGTTGGTGCTCGGTCTTGATCGCGACTCCGGCATCGTCGCGAAGCTCTTTGACGAGCGCGATCCGGCCGTGCGGATGATGCTGTCGATGGCGATCCGCGCGTGCAAATCCGCCGGCAAGTACATCGGCATTTGTGGCCAGGGCCCATCGGACCATCCGGATCTGGCGCAGTGGTTGGTGCAGGAAGGAATCGACAGCGTGTCGCTGAACCCCGATACCGTATTGCCGACGTGGCTGCTGCTGGCGCGCGGCGGCTGAGTTCAGGCTAACGTATGGCGAGCCTGTTCCCAGTGCTCGCCATCGAACGGCTGAATCTGCAGGGACCGGACACTGCCGGGCTTCAGGCAGCGGACGTGGACGCTGATCCCGTCCGGATGGGAGCGCGGCACGTAGAAGGATTTGATCCCGCAATGACGGCAGAATCGGTGCTGGGCGACCCCCGACCCGAAGCGGTAATCGGCGAGGTCGTCCTCACCCGAGAGCAACACGAAACGATCCTTCGGCACGATCAGGTGCAAGAACCCGGTCATGCGACAGATCGAGCAGTTGCAGTCGACCACCTCGAGGTCGGCCGGTGCGCGTACCGTAAAGCGCACGCGACCGCAGTGGCACCCGCCTTCGTGCACGACATCGTCGCTCACGGCACGCCTCGTGTCGGCGGCGGGTCGATCGCGAGGAGCGCATAGCGGCGCCCGCCCGCCCGTTCGATCAACGCATCGATGCGAGCCCCCGGCACATCGACGGGCGCGACCACTGGCGGGGAGACGACCGCTATCGCGGTCTTTTGGTAGCCAAGTCGGGCCCACCACTGGGCCGGTTTCCAGCGATAGTGATCGGGCACCAGCCACACGTAGCGCAGCGTGGGATCGCTCGGGCGCTCGCCGTCCGTGAGGGCCGGCGCGTGGTTCAGATACAGTTCCGACAGCGCTATCGTCGTCTCGTCCGGCTGATACAAGCGCAAGGGATGATCGCCGGCGGCTGCGCGCAGCTCCTGCGCCGTGCTTTGCAGATCGACGAGGGGGTTCAGGCCCCACCACAACGGGGTTGCGACGAAGACCAGCGTCACGCACACGGCCCGCGTCAAATCCCGCAGAACGTTCTCGCGACTGCCACGTGTGCGCAGCGCGCGCTGCACCGCATAGCCTGCGCCCACGACGGTCACCACCGCGAGGATCAGGTGGGTGGCATCGCGCGTCGCCGGTGCCGCCATCAGCAGCAATGCGGGGATCGCGACGCAGAGCGCGAACAGCGCGACGAGCCATTGGGTCAGTCGCAAGGCAAGACCGCGTGCGGGCTCGCCCGCCGAGCGGGCATCGCCAAAGGCGAGTCCGATCATGAGCGCAAAGCCGAGCAGCGGCGGCGCGTAGTACACGCCGCGCGCCGTGGCGGCCAACGACAGCAACACCGTGGCCGGGACGATCGCGCCGAACGCGAGCCGCCAGGCCGTCCCGGTGGCACCCGGTAGACGCAGACCCTTCACGCTCTGCCCCAACGCGGCAACCCCCAACGCGGTCCACGGAAGTAGGTAGAGCGGCAACTCGAGCAAGTACTTGCCCGGGGAGTTGGGGTGCCCCGCGGCATACCCTACGCCGGGGCCGTCGAGTGCTACCGCCCGCCCGACAAGGTTCGTCCAGAAGAGCACGTGCAAGGACGCCTCGCCGTCCGGACGAGCGTGGACCGCCGCGATCCAGGGGGCAATGCACACCGCGACGATGGGGACGACGAGCCACGGCTCAAGCCGTCGCAAGTCCCGCCAGCGACGCTCCCACACCCATACGGTCAGTGCCGCGAACCCCGGCACCATCCAACCGGCCAAACCCTTCGCGTAAAAGGCGAGCACGAGTCCGAGTGCGAGGACCGCGTAGCCTCGCCGCCGGGCAGCAGGCACTTCGGTGGTGACAGCGGCATACAACCCGGCCAATGAGAGCGCGACGCCGGCCAAGAGCGGCGCATCCGTCGCCAACCAGATCATGACGTCGTACAACTGCAGCGCCGTGACCGTCACGATCCCGGTGAGGTAGCCCGCGCTCGCGCCCGCAGCGCGGCGCGCAATGAGCGCAAGCGACAGCGCCGTGACAAGGCCGTACAGGAGGTTGGGCCAGCGTGCGGCCGACGGCGTGTGGCCGGCCACCGCGATGACGGCGCCGCTCAGCCAATAGAGCAGCGGCGGTTTTTCCGCGAAGGTCACGCCGCCCAATGCCGGCAGTGCCGCGGGGTGGTCCGCCATCGCGGCCGCGAGACTCGCCTCGCGGGGCTCGTCCGGCGTGTAATAGACCCGCGCGAAGAGTCCGGCGACCAGCACCGGCAGCACCCACAGGAGCAACCGCGCCACGAGCCGCCGGCTCACGTCGGCAACTTCAGAAAGTGCGTACGGTAATGCGCCAACTCGGCAATGGATTCGCGAACGTCGTCCAGTGCTTGATGGCTCTGCCCTTTGACGACGCCGGCTAAGACGTCCGGCGCCCAACGCTTAGCGAGTTCCTTCAGCGTACTGACATCGAGGTTACGGTAATGAAAGTGCGCTTCGAGGCGCGGCATGTAGCGGGCGAGGAAGCGCCGGTCTTGGCCGATACTGTTCCCGCACATCGGCGAGGCGCCGGCCGGCACCCACTGCGCCAAAAAGTCGAGCGTGCCCTGCTCCACCGCCGCCTCGTCGAGCGTGCTCGCCCGGACGCGGTCGATCAGACCGCTGGCGCCGTGGGTTCGGGTATTCCACGCGTCCATGGCGGCGAGCGTTGCGTCGGACTGGTGCACGGCATACACCGGGCCCTCCGCCAGTACGCACAGGTCACGGTCGGTGACGATCGTCGCGACTTCGAGGATGCGGTCGGTCTCCGGAGAGAGGCCGGTCATTTCGAGGTCGATCCAGATGAGATGGTCTTTGTTTAAGGTGTTCATAGTTGGTTGCCGCTGATTCTAGCAGAGGCTACAGTGCCGCCACCCCGGCCAAACCGTCCCGAGATGCATCCCCTGACCACCGCCTTCGTCGTTGCCTTCGTCTTCATGTTCAGTGCGCGCCTGCTGCTGGCGTCACGACAGATGCGTGCGGTGCGGCGCCATCGGGACCGGGTACCCACCCCCTTTGTCGCGGCGATTTCAGCCGAGGACCATGCCAAAGCGGCCGATTACACGGCCGCACGCCTACGGGTCGCGAAAGTCGACCTCCTCGTGGATGCCCTGGTTCTGGCGGGTCTCACGTTGGGGGGCGGCCTCGCGCTGCTCGACGGCTGGGTCACCCATTGGGGCTTCTCACCGCTGTGGCACGGGGTGCTCACGCTCCTTCTGCTGATGTTGGGTATGACGCTCATCGGTTTGCCCGTCGATCTGTGGCGTACGTTCGGGGTCGAGGCGCGCTTTGGCTTTAACCGGACGACCCTCGCCTTGTATGTCACCGATACGCTGCGCTCCCTGGCATTAACGGTGGTGCTCGGTGCGCCTTTGATCGCCCTCATCCTGTTTTTGATGCGCGCCAGTGGCGCGTGGTGGTGGCTGTACGCGTGGGCGACGTGGACGATCTTTGGCGTGTCGGTCGCCTTCTTTTACCCGCGTTATATCGCTCCGCTGTTCAATCGGTTCCGTCCGCTCGAGGACGGCCCGATGCGCGACGCGGTGGTCGCGGTGATGCAGCGCTGCGGCTATGCCGCCGACGGCGTGTCGGTGATGGACGGCTCGCGTCGCTCGAGTCACGGCAACGCCTATTTCACCGGGTTCGGCGCCCACAAGCGGATCGTGCTGTTCGATACCCTCATCGAACGCTTGAGTCCAACCGAAGTGGAAGCCGTGCTCGCCCACGAGCTCGGGCATTTTCGCCTGCGGCATATCGTGCGACGCCTGATCACCGGGGTTCTGTCGGCCCTCGTCGGCTTTGCCGTTCTCGGCGCCGTCGCCGGGCGACCCGAGTGGTTCGCCGCCCTCGGCGTACCCTCGCCCACGCCGCCCGTGATGCTGGCGGTCTTTGTGCTCGTCGTGCCTGTCTTCTTGTTTCCGCTGACGCCGCTTTCCGGCTGGTTCTCGCGCCGCGATGAATACGCCGCCGATCGCTATGCAGCGGAGCATGCGAACGCCGCTGACTTAGCCGCCGCGCTCGTCAAACTGTATCGGGACAATGCCTCCACCCTCACGCCCGATCCGTGGTACTCGGCCTGGCACGACTCGCATCCACCGGCGTTGGCGCGCATCGCCGCGTTGACAGGTCCCACCTCGTGACGCCGAACGACACCGCCGACCGTCCGTCGGAACGACGGGTCGGCCGTGTCGTGGCCAACCACGGGCGGCATGTCGAAGTCGAGGACCCGGCCGGCCGACGCATTCTCTGTCGCCTGCACGGCCGCAAACTGCACGTCGTCTGTGGCGACTGGGTCGAATGGGCGTTGGAGAGTGCTGACGAGGGCTTGGTGCACGGGGTTCAACCGCGCCATCACGTGCTCGAACGGTTGTCGATGACCGGCAAGGCGGAGACCGTCGTCTCCAACTTGGATCGCATTGTGGCGGTGGCCGCCGCAAAACCGTCGCCCGACTGGCAGGTCATCGATCGGTATCTCGCGGGCGCCGAATGGGCGGGCCTCTCGGCCGCCGTGGCGTTCAACAAATGCGATCTTGGCCTCAGCGCCGACGACGAGCGCCAACTCGATGACTTGGCGGCCATCGGCTATCCCGTCGTTCGGGTATCGACGCGGTCGGTGCCCGGCGTCGATGCGCTCGCGCAGGTACTCGCCGGCGTAACCTCCGTGCTCGTCGGCCAATCCGGTACGGGCAAATCGAGTCTCTTGAACGCCCTCGTCCCGCACGCTCGGGCGACGACCCAGGAGATTTCCGCGGCCTCCGAGGAAGGTCGGCACACCACGACGCACGCCGCGATGCACGCGCTACCCGGCGACGGACGTCTGATCGACTCGCCGGGCGTGCGCGACTATGCGCCACCCTTGCCGGTACCCGCCGCGGTCGGCTCCGGGTTTCGGGAGATCCACGGCCTTGCGGCCCATTGTCGGTTTCAGGATTGCCGGCACCTGACGGAGCCCGGTTGCGCCGTGCGAGCGGCCGCTGAGGCAGGGACTCTCTCGCAGCGGCGTTACGCCAGCTATCGACACCTGTACCAATTGGCGCGGGACTTCGAGGCCCGTTTCCCGGCGCGACGACCGCCGCGACTGCGCTAATCGCCGCCAAGTTCGCTCAGAGGAGCGGCAACCGGCCGGCGAAGGCATGCGCGAGCGTGCCGCCGTCCACGTATTCCAACTCGCCCCCCACCGGCACACCGTGGGCAATGCGGCTCGCGCGCACCCCATGACGGGCGGACAAATACGCCAGGAAATGCGCCGTCGCATCGCCTTCGACGGTCGGATTGGTGGCTAAAACCACCTCCCGAACCGCACCTTCCAGCAGGATCGCCTCGAACTGATGCACGCCGAGTTCGTCAGGACCAATCCCGTCGAGCGGCGAGAGATGGCCCATGAGCACAAAGTACCGGCCCCGGAAACTCCCCGACTGCTCGACGGCGACCACGTCGGCCGGCATCTCGACGACGCACAGCGACGTCGGATCGCGCCCAGAGGCCGTACAGATCGGACAGTACTCGGCATCCGCGAGCATGCGGCAGCGTTTGCACTGCCCAATGGCCGCCACCGCACCCTCGAGCGCACGCCCCAGTTCCAGGGCACCCGGGCGGTCTTTTTCCAGCAAATGGAACGCCATCCGTTGCGCGGTTTTTTGACCCACGCCCGGTAGGCGCCGTAGCGCCGTGATCAGTTGGGCCAGCGCCGGCGAATACTGCACGGGATCAGAACGGCAGCTTGAAGCCCGGGGGCAGATTCATGCCACCCATGAGGCCCGACAGGCGCTGCTGTGAGGCCTGATCGATCTTGCGTACGGCATCGTTGACCGCTGCCGTGCACAGGTCTTCCAGCAACTCGCGGTCATCGCCGGCCACCGACGGATCGATCGAAATCCGGCTCACCTCGTGCTTGCCGTTCATCACGACCTTCACCGCACCGCTGCCGGCTTCGCCGGTCACGGTCATGGCGGCGAGCTCCGCCTGCGCCTTCGCCAGATTGGCCTGCATCTGCTGCGCCTGGCGCATCATATTTCCCATTCCACCGCGCATCACTCTGTCCTCTTGAGGGTTCGTCTTAACGATGTGGTTTGACCGAGTCGGCGGCCACGCGCGCACCGAAGCGCTCGCTGATGGCCACCACGGTCGGATCGGATTCGATCGCCGCGCGTGCTGCCGCCAACTCCGCCGCCGCGGCACGCGCTTCGCGATCCGCCAACGTGTCGCTCGTCGCTGCGATGGGCGCACCGTGTTCGATCACGAGGCGGGTGGTCGGGCCGCAGGACTTCTGCAGCGCCTGCTGGATGCGATCTTCCATCTGTGCCGTGTGCAGACCTTCCTTGCCCGGCACCAACGCCAGACGCACGGTCTGCCCATCGAGGCCCGCCCACACACAATTGGCGGCCAGTTGATGCGCCGCACCGCCGAGCGCGAGACCCGGCAGGAGCGCGAGCCAACTCTCCGCCGACTGCGGCAATCCGGGGCTCAGTGCCGGGGCGACCGCCTGCGGCGGTGGACCGCGGTCGACGACGGTCGGGCGCGCGGGGGGCGCGGCGGGCCGCGCCGATGCCGCCGGCGATGGCGACCCCGCCGAGCGAGTCGCTCCGCCCTCCGGCGCACTCGGCCGGAACGCGAGCATACGCAACAGGGTCATTTCGAAGCCGGCCCGCGGATCGGGTGCCAACGGCAAGTCCCGGCGACCCAGCAAGGCCATCTGGTAATACAACTGGACTTCGTCCGCCTCGAGTTGGCTGGCCAACCGCGCCACGACGTCCGGATCGTGCCCGGATTCGGTCGCGGAGCCCGGCACAACGTGCTCGAGCGCGATGCGCTGCAGCAAGCTCGACAACTCGACGAGCACCTGATCGTAATCCGGTGCCTGATCGTCGAGCGAATGGATGGTCTCTATCAAGCCCACCGCATCACCGAGGGCCAACTGGTCCACGAGACGCGCCACGTGCGTGCGATCGATGGTGCCGAGCATCGAGCGTACGTCGGCTTCGCCGACCCGGCCGCCACCGAACACCAAGGCTTGGTCGAGCAACGAGAGCGCATCGCGCAAGCTGCCGTCCGCGGAACGCGCGATCAACGGCAACGCCGCCGGCTCCGTCGCGACCCCTTCCGCCTCCAGAATATGCGCCAATCGGTCTGTGATGAGCCCGATGGGCAAGCGCTTGAGGTGGAACTGCAAGCAACGCGAGACGACCGTGATCGGCAGTTTTTGCGGATCCGTGGTCGCGAGCAAGAATTTCACGTGCGGCGGCGGCTCCTCCAGCGTCTTCAAAAACGCATTGAAGGAGTGCCCGGAAAGCATGTGCACCTCGTCGATGAGGTAGACCTTGTAACGACCGCGGGACGGTGCGTACTGCACGTTCTCCAACAGCTCACGCGTATCTTCCACTTTGGTGCGCGACGCCGCGTCGACTTCGATGAGGTCCACGAATCGACCTTCGTCGATCTCGCGGCACGCCGCACAGGTGCCGCACGGCTGGGCGCTCACACCGGTATCGCAGTTCAGCGCCTTGGCCAGCAGGCGCGCAATGGTGGTCTTACCCACGCCGCGCGTTCCGGTGAAGAGGAAGGCGTGGTGCACGCGCCCGGAGTCGAGGGCATTGGAGATAGCACGGACGACGTGCTCTTGGCCTACCAATTCACGGAAGGCCTTGGGTCGCCATTTGCGGGCAAGAACGAGGTAGCTCAAGGGTCAGCCCCGTGAATCCGAATGGAGGCGACCCGCGCCGGCACCCCTCCGGCACCCGACCGTACCACTGCCCTTGCTCCCTTCCGGGCCTGGGGGGGTTCGCGGCTAGTCGTCGCGGAGGAACCGACGCGGGTCACCATTGAACCGCTTGACCGGATACCGCCGGACCGGTCGACATCCGTCGTGTACGGCGGGCGGGCCTCAAGCCCTGACCGGCCGACGTCGTGACGTCCATCAAGTCCAGCACTTTATCGCATCCAGCCCCTGCCCGGAACGCTTTTGGGCGGTCGATGGGCCCCGATCGACCGCCCACCGTCTCGTCCCTGCCCTGTCCCCAGTGCCGATACGGCGCGGGCGGGTCACCCCGCCGCGCGCGGCGACGGATCGGCGTGCCCTCGAAAAGTATGGCAAAGACGCTGTCGCCGGACCTGCGCGTGCCTTACAACTACCGTCCCTTTGTCTGTCCCACGGTTCCGATGCAGCTTTCGATCATCATCATCACGAGGAACGAGGCCGCCAACATCCGCGACTGTCTGCGCAGCTGTGCGTTCGCCGACGAGCGGATCGTGGTCGACTCCGGCAGTACCGACAATACCGTTGAGCTCGCCTTGGCCGAGGGCGCCCACGTGGTGGAGCACGCCGACTGGTGTGGGTTCGGGGTTCAGAAGAACCGCGCCTTGGCGTTGGCGCAGGGCGACTGGGTGCTGTCGTTGGACGCGGACGAACGCGTCACTCCAACCCTCCAGCGACAAATCATCGAGGCCATGGCCACCGGCGTGGCGGACGGCTACGAAATTGGCACGCAAACAGACTTCTACGGTCACCGCGTCCGCCACTCCGAGTTCTACGCCAACACGTCGAGCATCCGTCTGTTTCGGCGTGGCAGCGGTCGATTCCGCGATGCGCTCGTACACGAGAACGTCGCCCTGGATTCCGGACGTGTCGCGCACTTGTCGGCACCGCTGCAGCATTTGTCCTTCGTCGACCCCGACACGTACTTGCGTAAAGTGAATCAATACGCGGATTTGCAGGCGCGAATGCTTTACGAGCAAGGGCGTCGATGCACGTATTTCGCGGCACCCTTACGGGCGGCGGCAGCGTTCTTTAAGTCGTACGTGATCAAGCTCGGCGTGTTGGACGGCAGTGCCGGTTTCATGGTCGCCGTGTTTGCGGCCGAAATGACCTACCACAAATACTTCAAGTTGATGCTGTTGACCCAACGCGACGACTGAATCCGTCGCGCGGCTCCGCAGGCACCGGCGCCGCCGACGGCAGGGCGGTTCGTCGCTCGCCGAGCGCCGAACCGCCTTCACCGCCGCGACCGCTACGGGCTCAGCGGCCGTCGAACCGGTCGAGGTGCATCACCTTCGTCCAGGCCGCCGCGAAATCCCGCACGCACTTCGCAGCGCCGTCGTGCTGGGCATACACCTCGGCAATGGCCCGCAATTGCGCGTTCGATCCGATAACCAGATCCGCCCGTGTCGCCGTCCAGGCGAGCTGACCGGTCCGACGGTCACGCCCTGCATAGGCGTTATCACCCGTCGGCGCCCACGCGATCGACATGTCCACCAAATGGACAAAGAAATCGTTGGTGAGCGCACCGACGCGGTGCGTAAAGACCCCCGCGCGCGAGCCACCGTGATTCACTCCGAGCACCCGCAGCCCGCCGATCAACACCACCATCTCCGGCGCGCTCAGCGTCAACAGTTGCGCGCGATCCAGCAACCGCGCCTCGGGGGACACGCGATCGTCCGCCCGGTGGTAGTTGCGGAATCCGTCCGCCGGCGGTTCGAGCACCGCGAACGACGCCGCGTCGGTCTGCTCTGCCGAGGCATCCGTCCGGCCCGGGACAAACGGCACAGGGAGGGGATGTCCTGCGGCCAGCGCAGCCGCTTCAACGGCGGCCGTACCCGCCAGCACGATCAAATCGGCCAGCGAGAGGCGCTTGGCACCGGTCTGGCGATCGTTAAACGCGTGCTGGATCAACGCCAACCGGGCCAACACGCGCGCAATGCGTTCAGGCTCGTTGACCGCCCAATCCTTTTGCGGCGCGAGCCGAACCCGCGCACCGTTTGCGCCGCCGCGCTTGTCGCTGCCGCGGAACGTCGACGCCGATGCCCAAGCGGTTGAGACGAGATCGGCCACGCTCAGTCCCGAGGCCAGGACCTGCTGCTTGAGCGCTGCGATATCCGCCGCATCGATCAGCGGATGGTCCACCGGCGGCAAGGGGTCCTGCCAGAGCAGGTCCTCCGCAGGCACTTCGGGGCCCAGATACCGCGATTTCGGACCCAAATCACGATGCGTCAATTTGAACCACGCCCGTGCGTAGGCATCGGCAAACGCGTCGGGATGAGCCAAGTACGACCGCGCGATCGGCTCATAGACGGGGTCGTAACGAAGCGCGAGATCCGCAGTGGTCATCATCGGCGCAACGCGCAGCGTAGGGTCATGCGCACCGGGGATCATGTCGTTCGGCGCAACGTGCATGGCCCGCCACTGTTTCGCGCCCGCCGGGCTGTGGACCAGTTCCCACTCGTACTTGAACAGTACGGTGAGGTAGCCCATGTCCCACGTCGTGGGATGGGGTTTCCACGCCCCTTCAATGCCACTGGTCGTCGTGTCGCCGCCGCGACCGGTGCCGTGGCGGTTGATCCACCCAAGCCCCATGGCTTCGAGCGGTGCGGCCTCGGGCGCGGGTCCGACCAAGGCCGGGTCGCCTGCGCCATGCGCCTTGCCGAAGGTATGACCACCCGCAATCAGTGCCACGGTTTCGGCATCGTCCATGCCCATGCGTGCAAACGTTTCACGGATGTCACGGCCGCTCGCCACGGGATCTGGCCGTCCATCCGGCCCCTCCGGGTTCACGTAAATAAGGCCCATCTGCACGGCCGCAAGCGGGTTCTCAAGATCGCGATCACCGCGATACCGGCTGTGCGGCCGGTCGCTGGTCGCCAGCCACTCGGTTTCCGCGCCCCAATAAATATCCTCTTCCGGGGCCCAGATATCCTCTCGACCACCGGCAAAGCCAAAGGTCTTGAAGCCCATCGTCTCCATGGCGACATTGCCCGCCAAAATATAGAGGTCCGCCCAGGAGATCGCGTTGCCGTACTTCTGCTTGATCGGCCACAAGAGACGGCGCGCCTTGTCGAGGTTGCCGTTGTCCGGCCAACTGTTCAGCGGTGCAAAGCGCTGATTACCGGTGCTGGCGCCGCCCCGCCCGTCCGCGATCCGGTACGTGCCCGCGCTGTGCCACGCCATGCGGATGAACAGACCGCCGTAGTGCCCCCAGTCGGCAGGCCACCAATCCTGCGAGTCGGTCATCAGCGCGGCGAGATCCTGCTTGAGGGCTGCATAATCGAGCCGCGCAAAGGCCTCGGCGTACTTAAATTCAGCATCCATTGGACTCGACACCGGCTGATGCTGGTGCAAGATCGCGAGATTCAGTTGATTCGGCCACCAGTCCGCATTGGATCGGTCGCCATGCGTCGCACGAGCGCGGCTCGCGGAATGAAAGGGGCATTGCACGGGGGCAGAGGGTTCAGTCATCGCCGTCTCCTCGGAGGTCGCGTTTGAGCATCGGTCAGGACGCGAGCCTGTGTACGGCATCGCGTTCCGACGAACACCCGAGAGTCGCCGTATCAGTATCACTTAACGACAGTGTAGGCCGTTCGGTGACGGGAGCTGCCACTGTACGAAAGATCCAGCGTCAGCGTGGTCGATTGTTCAGATCGCAGCAATAGGCGTTCCGTATCGCGGACTTCGGCAAGTGCCGATTGACCCGCGGACAACCCGCGACGGTCGGGAGCAACCTAGCGGGCGCATTTGGATGCGACCCTCGCTGCAATCCGTTCTCCGCGTCGACTCTACGAGCGGACGCACCAGCGCAACATCCTACTCGCGCCGACCCCCAGGCCACGCTAGGTTACATGCTAACCAATAGGATGCCCGCTGATGACAAAGGTAAGCCCTCCCCGCTCTTCCCGGGTCAAGGTCGCAGAACACCGAGCGCGATTACGCGCTCAAGGCTTGCGGCCGATACAAATCTGGGTTCCCGACGTTTGCGCACCGGCGTTTCAGTGAGAGGCGCGACGGCAATCCGCGTTGGTTGCGGCCAGCTTTCCAGCGGACGAAGATCAAGCCTTCATCGATACGGTTCCGGTTGGGTCGATGCCTGAGATGGGGTGACATTTGAACGGTTTCCGGTGGAAAAGACGATGCCGGTAACCCTCTACCGACAGTCGTCATTCAAGACGACAATTTTGATGGAACTGATTCAATCACGCTGTGTGCGTTTACGACCGATGAAACCTAAGCGCCCCTCTTTCGACTGCTCATTCAACCGAGCGATCGGAACGACCTGCGCTGCGCCTCGCGCTTAATGGTCGACAAGATCGCAACCGTCCCGAAGTCCGAATTAGGCAGGGCGCTAGGACACTTGGACGATGAGGATGTCGTGCGATTGAATCAGTCGATCATCGTTTTCTTGGCGCTCGAGATATCACCCCGTTCGACTCAGGCTCAGTAGGACACCGCGGAGAGGTTCGTCTACGGCCTAGATTGACCCAGCTTGCGCTGTGTGACGGAGATCGCTCACCTCCGTCTGAATAGGGCTCGCATCTGGGCTATTCCGGGCAATACGGAGCCGACACGACTCTGTATTTTGCGAAGATCGGCAAGATTCCGGCGACCGCTTGGACTTGGTCTCCTGTAAGAACCACAAAGCCGGCATGAGCCGCCTTCGTACTTCAACTGTCTGGCGGTGGATCGAGTCTGCCAGATACTGCTCTCAGCAACACCGAACCGCGTAACAGGGAATTTTTCAGGGAATTTCAATGACCTCGACAGGCCTTCCCCCACGTCCAACTGAAATCTCTCGCCGCATCAGAGAGTTGCAGGAATTTCTATGAAAAGAGACGCGAACCGAACAGGGAACATAGCCCCGATTGCAGGGAGGGCGCCAGCCTGAACATAGCTTCACTACACACTCCGGAACGTCAAATGCATCGAACCGAAGGCGACGTCCGGTTGACCGGAAACAGCCCTTGAAATTCGCCTGCTGATAGACTAAATGTAGTCACATAGATCCACATTCGTGAGGCCTTACATGCGAGCGATCAACCTACGGGACGCCAAAGCTGGATTTTCCAGCCTCGTGGATGAAGCCATCAAAGGCGAAATCGTGACCATCACCCGCCATGGAAAGCCTGTTGCGGCGCTTGTCTCCGTGGAGGCCGCAGAGATTGCGCGCAAGACGCTCGACCGTAAACGGGCGGGATTGGTCAGTTATCTGCGGACATTCCCAGGCGGAGATTTAGGCCGCAACCGCAGCCCCTCGCGGGATGTCGAGCTTTGACCGGTTTTCTGATCGACACCAATGTCGTCTCGATGCTGGCACCATCGAAATTGGAGGCACCTGCTGATTTCCTACAATGGCTCGATCGTCAAGACACCGACGGGAAAATCTTTCTTTCGGTTGTGACCATCCACGAGATTCAAAAGGGAATCTCTCTCCTCGAGCACAAGGGGGCGACGGCGAAGGCAAGTGCCCTGACCGCATGGCTTAACGGCCTGATCTCGGCCTACGACGACAAAATCCTTGCCTTCGATGCGCAGGGGGCTGAGGCTGCCGGTAGGCTCGAAGCGAAGGCATTGTCTGCGGGTCATGACCCAGGCATGGCTGACGCGGTGATCGCCGGCACAGCCTTAGCGCACAACCTGGTCGTCATCACCCGCAACATCAAGGATTTTTCGCCTTTCGGTATCAGCGTTTTGTCGCCCGATGAGGCCAGTCTTCGAATTGATCCATCCTGATTACTTCAGAATTGCGATCTAAAAATCACACCCCGATGTTGGCAGACAGCAATCGCTTCGGCTCGAAAGGCCGGGACTGCTTGGGCTCGCGTTCTTAAGCCCCGATCTGACCGAGGCCATTTTGGACGGCCGCCAATCAGAGAGGCTCTCCCTTGCGGCGATTAGGGCTAACTCTGTGCCGCTGGCTAGGTCTGAACAGCGAGCCCGATACGCCTGATTGAACCCTCGACACGGGCTACGCTCGTCGGGACTGACGCCGATGCGACTCTGTCTTTTGGCAAAAAGAGGAAAGCGCCCGGGGTGAAGCCGCACACGGCCGAAGTAGGGTCTTAGCCAGAGTCACAGAGCGACCCAATAGGCCTATTTTCCCCGTAAAAAGCACAAAGCCGGCGTGAGCCGGCTTCGTACTTCAACTGTCTGGCGGAGAAGGCGAGATTCGAATCCATTAGTACATCGGAATCGCGCCGACGCATTAGCGCTACCCTTGGAAGGACTTACAACAAGAATAGATTCCACTTGATTTATTGTATATACGTATATATAATAAATCTGAATGGATATCTCTTTCGATCCGGCAAAGAACGAACGGAACCTCGCCCTGCGAGGAATCCCGTTCACGCTCGTCGCCAGATTTGAATGGGATTCAGCCCTGATTGTTGAAGACCTACGTCGGGACTATGGAGAGCGTCGAATGCAGGCACTCGGTTTCATAGACACTCGTCTGCATATGCTGGTCTTCACTCCGAGGGGAACAGCGACACATGTCATCAGCCTCCGCCGAGCGAATCAACGCGAGATCAACCTCTATGAAGCACAAACCGAATCCTGAAAAGGCGGACCGCGAAAACCCCGTTTGGACGGCCGCGACCTTCGCAAAAGCACGACCCGCAAAAGAGGTGCTGCCCGAACTTTTTGGCAAATCCACGGTTGCAGAAATGGTCAAGCCGCGGGGTCGCCCGAAATCGCCTGAATCAAAAACGCTGATATCGCTGAGAGTGCCTAAAGACACGTTGGCACGGTGGAAAGCAACCGGGGCGGGCTGGCAAACGCGGATGGCAGAAGCGCTAGGTAAATTGGTTTAAGCCAACTCGAGCCATTGCGATTCCAAGTTCAGTAATTTTGCGC
>DAINQU010000018.1:0-59476 GCA_036742455.1 Steroidobacteraceae bacterium
GGCCTCCTTCTTCTTCGTACCCAGAGGTGCGGGATCCACGGCTGAGCGACAAGCGCCACCAACACAGGAACCCCGCACCGGCTAGCCGAGGCGGGGTTTTTTTTAGGTTCAGTATTTGAGTTTACGGTTCGAGTTTTCATCCATCTGTTTACGACATCACTCTCGGAGCACATCAATGCGGATTTATTCGGCGAAGGACGTTGACCAGAAGGCGCTTAAGGGCGCCACCATCGCAATCGTGGGTTACGGCAGCCAGGGCCGTGCGCATGCGCTGAACCTCAAGGACAGCGGCTACAACGTCGTCATCGGCGCCCGTAAGGGCGGCGCGAGCTGGAAGAAGGCTCAGAAGGACGGCCTGAAGGTCGCCGAACCCGCGGACGCCGTGGTGGGCGCAGCCTTGGTCGCGCTGCTGACGCCGGACATGGCCCAGCCGGCCGTGTACGAAGAGATCAAGCCGCACTTGGCCACGGGCGCGGCGCTGTTGTTCGCGCACGGTTTCAACATCCACTTCGGCCAGATCGAGCCGCGCGCCGATTTGGACGTCGTGCTGATCGCTCCGAAGGGCCCGGGCGACCTCGTCCGTCGCCAGTACCAGCAAGGTCGCGGCGTGCCGTGCCTCATCGCCGTCGCCCAGAATGCGACGCGCAAGGCGAAGAAGAAGGCGTTGGCCTACGCGCACGGCATCGGCGGCACCCGCGGCGGCGTGCTCGAGACCACGTTCGAAGAAGAGACCGTCACCGACTTGTTCGGCGAGCAGGTTGTGCTGTGCGGTGGCGCCACCGAACTCGTCGTCAAGGGCTTCGAGACCCTGGTGGAAGCCGGTTACAAGCCGGAAGCGGCCTACTACGAGTGCTTGCACGAGCTGAAGCTCATCGTCGACCTGCTGCAGGAAGGCGGCATCACGAAGATGCACGAGTTCATCTCGGAGACCGCCAAGTGGGGCGCGTTCGTCACCGGTAAGCGGATCGTGAACACGGCGACGAAGAAGGAAATGAAGAAGGTCCTCAAGGAAATCCAGGACGGCAAGTTTGCCCGTGGCTGGATCCGTGAGAACAAGACCGGCAAGAAGCGCTACCAGAAGGAGCTGAATGCCGATATCAAGCACCCGATTGAGAAGGTCGGCCGTCAGCTGCGCGCGCGTATGCCGTGGCTGGAACAGGGCAAGTAAGGCCTAATTAGGAGAGCCAGCATGTCGAACCGAGATCCAAACCGCGTCATTATCTTTGATACGACGCTTCGTGACGGTGAGCAGTCCCCGGGCTGCAGCATGACGCCGCCAGAGAAGCTTCGGATGGCAAAGGCGCTTGCGGATCTCGGTGTCGACGTGATTGAAGCGGGCTTCCCAGCCGCCTCGCGGGGCGACTGGGAGTCCGTGCAAACGATCGCCCGCGAGGTTCGCGGGCCGATCATTTGCGGGCTCGCCCGTTGCAATACCGACGATATCGACAAGGCGTACAGCGCGATCAAAGACGCGCCCCGCCACCGCATACACGTCTTCTTGGCCACCAGCGCGATCCATCGCGAGCACAAGCTCAACATGGCCAAGGAAGAAATTATTCGAACCGCCGTGGAAGGCGTCCGCTACGCGAAAGCGTTGTGCACGGACATCGAATTCTCGCCCGAGGATGCCTCCCGCACCGAACTCGAGTTCCTGGCCGAAGTGGTCACCGCCGCCATTCAAGCGGGCGCCACCACGATCAACGTGCCTGACACGGTCGGCTACTCGACGCCGCAGGAATACGCGGAAATCTTTCAGTATTTGAAGCGCAATGTCGCCGGCATCGACGACGTCGTGCTCTCGGTGCACTGCCACGACGATCTCGGCATGGCCGTCGCCAACAGCTTGTCCGCCGCCCACGCCGGCGCGCGCCAGATCGAGTGCACGATCAACGGCATTGGCGAACGAGCCGGCAATTGCTCCCTCGAAGAAGTGGTCATGGCCTTGAAGACCCGCGAAGGGTTCTACGGCCTCACGACTGGCATACAAACGACCCGGCTCTACCCGACCTCGCGCCTGCTGTCGACGACGACCGGTATGGTCGTCCCGCGCAACAAAGCGATCGTCGGCGAGAACGCGTTCGCCCACGAGTCCGGCATACACCAGCACGGCATGCTGAAGCATCACTCCACCTACGAGATCATGCGACCGCAGGACGTCGGCCTGTCGCGGACGAATCTCGTACTCGGCAAGCACAGCGGCCGGCATGCCTTCCGCGATCGCGTGAAGGATCTCGGCTTTGAATTGTCCGAAGACGAACTGAATCGCGCGTTCGGCGAGTTCAAAACCCTCGCCGACAAGAAAAAAGAGCTCTTCGACGGCGACATCGAAGCGATCGTCCTGCGCACCGGTGACGCGGGCGAAGGTCCCTGGTCCCTCGTCCAGTTGTGGGCGTCGGCGACCGCCGGCGAGGCCTCCGCGGTGGTGCGTTTGCGCCATACCGACGGCCGCGAAGTCGAACAGGGCGCGACCGGCGACGGTCCGATCGATGCCGTGATCAAAGCCATTGAGCGCGCGACCAATACGCCGGCAAAGCTCGTCACCTTCGATGTGCATGCGGTGACTGAAGGCGAGGATGCCCTCGGGGAGTCCATCGTCAACGTGGCGTACAACGAACGCAGCTACCGCGGCGCCAGCCTCAGCACGAACATCCTCGAGTCGAGCGCCAATGCATTTATCGAATGCGTGAACCGCATCCAATCCAGCCGGGCTGAGGGCCGTCGCGCCCACGCCCAACTCTCCGCGGATAACAACACGGTAAAGATCCCCGCATGAGCGCCACCACACTGTTTGAAAAGATCTGGCGTGCCCACGAAGTTGTGGCGGAAACCGCCGACACACCGGCCATTCTCTACATCGACCTGCACCTGACCCACGAGGTCACGAGCCCGCAGGCCTACTCGATGCTGCGCGAGCGCGGCCTGCCGGTGCGCCGCACCGACCGCACGCTCGCCACGATGGACCACTCGACGCCCACCGACGCGGATCAGCTGTTTGGGCGGATCCCCATCAAGCTCGAGAGCGCGGCCAAGCAGGTCACGCAGTTGGAGAAGAACTGCGCGGAGTTCGGTGTCGAGTTGTTCGCCGTCGGCAGCCCGAACCGCGGCATTGTGCACGTGATCGGACCGGAGCTCGGCGCCACGCAGCCGGGTAAGACGATCGTCTGCGGCGACAGCCACACGAGCACCCACGGGGCGTTTGGCGCCCTCGCCTTCGGCATCGGTACGACCGAGGTGGGGCATGTCCTCGCCACCCAGTGCCTGCTGCAGCGCAAGCCAAAGACCCTCGCGGTGAACGTCGAAGGCGAGTTGCCGGCCGGCGTCACGGCCAAGGACCTTGTCCTCGCGATCATCCGCCAGTTGGGCGTCTCCGGCGGCACCGGTTCGGTGATCGAATACCGCGGTAGCACCATCCGCGCGCTGTCGATGGACGAGCGCATGACGGTGTGCAACATGTCGATTGAAGCCGGCGCACGCGCCGGCTTGATCGCACCGGACGAGACCACGTTTGCCTACTTGAAGGATCGTCCGCGCGCACCGCAGGGCGCCGACTGGGACGCTGCCGTCGCCCGTTGGCGCGCACTCGTCACCGACGACGGTGCCGTCTTCGACCGCGAAATCCACATCGACGCGACGACGCTCTCGCCGATGATCACGTACGGGACCCATCCCGGCATGTCGGTGGCGATCGATGAATCGATTCCCAGCGACGGCGACGCGGTCTATCACAAGGCGCTCGCGTACATGGGCTTGACGCCCGGTCAGTCGATGCTCGGACACCCCGTGCAGTACGTGTTCCTCGGCAGTTGCACGAACGGCCGTCTGTCGGACCTCGAGGCTGCGGCAAGCCTCCTGGAGGGGCGCACCGTGGCGCCGGGCGTGCAGTTCTTGGTCGTTCCCGGTTCCGACGCCATCAAGCGCGCCGCCGAGGCCAAGGGCCTGGACCGCATTTTCAAGGCCGCCGGCGCCGACTGGCGTGAGGCCGGTTGTTCGATGTGCCTCGGGATGAACGGTGACCTCGTCAGCAAAGGCGCCACGTGCGTCAGCACGAGCAACCGCAATTTTGAAGGCCGCCAAGGCGTGGGCTCGCGCACGCTGCTTGCGTCGCCCGCGACGGCCGTTGCGGCGGCCGTCACCGGCCGCGTGACCGACGCCCGTCACCTCGTCTGAGGAGATCCCATGGATCCGATACGCACCATTCGCTCGCGCACCGTTGTGATTCCGAGCACCAACATCGACACGGACCAGCTCATGCCGGCCCGCTTCCTGACGACCACGACCCGCGAGGGCTTGGGTCAACACCTGTTCGCGGATTGGCGCTACGACGCGTCCGGTCAGCCGGTGGCGGACTTCCCGCTCAACCAACCGGAGGCCCAGGGCTGCCAGATTCTGGTGGCCGGCCGCAACATCGGCTGCGGATCGTCGCGCGAGCACGCGCCGTGGGGGCTGTACGACTACGGCTTCCGCGCGGTGATCTCCAACGAGATTGCCGATATCTTCCGCAACAACTCCCTGAAGAATGGCCTCGTCCCGGTGGTCGTCGACGACGCGACGCACGCGTGGCTGCTCGCTCATCCGGGGGCTGAGATCACGGTGGATTTGGAAGCCCGGACGCTGACGTTACCGGACGGCGCATCAGTGCCCTTTCCCATCGAGAGTTTCGCGCGCTACTGCCTGCTGAACGGCGTCGACGAGACGGGCTATCTGCTCTCGAAGATCCCGGCGATTGAAGCGTACGAAGCGAGGGTCGGCGCATGAAGGCCTTCATCTCCCTGCTGGCCGGTGACGGCATCGGCCCCGAAGTCACCGCCGAAGCAGTCCGTTGCCTCGAGGTGATCGGCCGCCGCTTCGGCCACGACTTCCAGTTCGAAGCCGCGCCCGTCGGTGGGATCGCCATCGACCAGACCGGATCGCCGCTGCCGGATGCGACGCTCGACCTCGTAAAGCGCTCGGATGCCATCTTGTTCGGTGCCATCGGCACGCCCAAATACTCCGACCCCACCCTGACGGTTCGACCGGAGCAAGGCATCCTGAAATTGCGTCAGGAGCTTGGCCTGTACGCCAATCTGCGGCCCGTGACCTGCTTCCCCTCCGTCGTGGACGCGTCGCCGTTGAAGCCCGAGCTGCTCGCCGGGGTCGACATCATGGTGATCCGTGAGTTGACCGGCGGCATCTACTTCGGTGAGAAGACCCGTACCGAGACCTCTGCGTCGGACCTGTGTGTCTATACGGTGCCGGAAGTGGAGCGCATCGTCCGACTCGGCGCGACGTTGGCGCGCGCCCGCCGCGGCAAATTAACGTCGGTCGACAAGGCGAATGTCTTGGAGACCTCGCGCCTGTGGCGCGCTGTCGTGCAGCGCATCATGCCTGTCGAGTTTCCGGACGTGACCGTCGATCACATGTACATCGATGCCGCGGCCATGCACCTGCTGCGCCGGCCTGCGGATTTCGACGTCATCATCACCGAGAACATGTTCGGCGACATCCTGACGGACGAGGCCTCGATGCTGCCGGGATCGCTCGGGCTCTGCCCCTCGGCGTCGCTCGGCGCCGGCTCGCTCGGCATGTACGAGCCGATCCACGGTTCGGCGCCGGATATCGCCGGTCGTGGCATCGCCAATCCCTACGCCACGATCCTCTCCGCAGCCATGTTACTGCGCCATTCGCTCCACCTGGAGACGGAAGCGCGGACACTGGAAACGGCGGTACAGCAGGCACTGAAGGACGGCGTACGCACGGCCGATCTCAAGCCCACCGGCGCGGCGGCCAGCACGCGCGAAGCGGGCGACGCGGTCGTCGCCCGCCTCTGAGCCCCGCTCAGCGCGAGGGGTCGTCCGCGCCACGCCGGACGGCCCCGGCCACCGCAAAAAACACGTCGGTGTTATCGATCACGCCGTGAAAACGGCGACTGCCGGACCCGAAGGCCGACAACGGCACATCCGAACCGGTGTGGGTAGCGGAATCGCCCTCCACCTGACCGGTCACTAAGAAATCCGCGGCCATATCCCGCCGCAGCGGCGTCGTCGGGTACCCCTCGGGATAGACCGGAAACGGCGACGGCGGGCGTACCGGCTGCTGCCCGTCGGCCAGTGGACGCGGGTTGGCGATCCAGTCTTCGTGGCGATCGGCGTTTGAGCCGTAGCCGATCAGCAACTTGTGATCGGGATCCATCGTTTCGGGAAATCCGTCGGCCAGCAGTCGATAGTGCGGGAAGCCGGCCGCTTCGTACGTTCCGACCACGCCATTGCGCATGGCAGCGCCTTGGGGCGCCTGCGCCCGCGCGGCCAAGTCGGCGGCATCGAGCCGCGACGCGCCGATAATCGACGAGCCACCGGTTTCGTGGTCCGCGGTGACGATGACGAGCGTGTCCTTGTGGCGCGCCGCAAACGCTTTGGCGACCGCCACGGCACGATCGAATTCGAGCACCTCGAGCAGCCAGCGATCCGAGTCCATCGCGTGTGCCTGTTTGTCGATGGAGGCGCCCTCAATCATCAGATAGAACCCGTGGGGGGCTCGCTCCAACACGGCCAACGCCTTGGTGGCCATCTCATCCAGCATCGGCTGATCGGTCAGCCCAAAATCCGCCGTCACCTGACCCGTACCGCGGCGCCCTTGGATCTTGTCGTACGCGACGTTCATGTTGCCGTAGGCATAGAGCCCGAGCAGCGGGTGCGAGCCGTCCACGGCGGCCAGATCCGTGGCGGTGGTCGAGTACACAAACCCGGCTTTCTGGAAATCCGCAATGAGATCACGGCCTGGGTCGCGTTGCCCGGCCGTCGCGCCCCAGCCGCTCACGAGGGCCGGCGACAAAACGTAATCGGTTTTGTCGGACCGCGTGCTGCCCGGGGTGCCTTCCGGCAAGAACCAGCGTCGTCCCCCGCCCATCAACACCTGCAAACCGGTGAGGTGCCGATCGTCCAAGTATTGATCGACGATCCCGGTGCCGGCGCCGCGATGGCTCGTGTGCACGGCGTTCGCCGCCGGCGTGGCGTCAAACACGTCCGCGGTGGTCACGAGCCCGAGCGCCTTGCCCGCGGTGCGATGCAGGTACTCGGACAAGTACTCGACCCGCGGGTTGTCGAAGGGATCGACCGTGTCATCAGGCCAGACCCCTTCTTCGTTATTCGCCGCCTTATTGCCGGTCACGTAATTCGACATACCGGGCGACGAATCCGTGACGATGGAGTTGAGGCTCGCCGTCCGCACGAGCGCCACGTCCGGGAACGTATCCATGGCCAAGAGACCCTTGGCTTTGCCCTGCGCGTACCCTTCGGCGACGATCCGACCGGCCGTGCGGTGCGCGAGCCCCATGCCGTCGCCGAGCAGCAGAATCACGTTCTTGACCGGCCGCCCGCGCCCCACGGGCGCTTCGATGCCGAACTCGCCCTCGCGCTCGACCCGCGCGCCGTCGCTTTGCACGGCAATGACCTGCAGCCGATGGCGGCCGGGTGCGGTCACACTCACGCCGCGCTGCGAGGCCACGATCGTGCCGGGCGGCGTCGCCTGGCCGTCGGACAAGGTGGGGTTCAATCCGGTACCCGTCCACTCGCTGACGCCCCGTTGGAGCTTGGCGCCGTCGATCCGAAACTCGACCGACTGGATGGTCTGACCCGCATCCGGCACGACGGTCGCCTGCACGTCGAACCGTTGGTCGGGCAGGAACCGCGAGACGAGCGGCTCCGAGACACCGGACTGGAACCACTCACTCGGCGGCGTGAGGCGCACCACACGCGGGCTTGCGACGGCTACGCCCGCCCCCATCAGCCCGAGTACCCCAAGGACAGCGAACCGACTGGCGTGACGCATGCAGCAATCCCTCAGCGCGAAGACTCACCGATCGACAAGGCACGATCCAACGCCGCGGCCAGATCGGCCTGCAGATCCGCCGCCTCCTCGATACCCACCGACAAGCGCAGCAGGCCATCCACCAAGCCGGCGCGCTGCTTGGCCTCGGCGCTCATGGATGCGTGGGTCATGGTCGCCGGGTGGGCCACCAAGCTTTCGACACCGCCCAACGACTCCGCCAAGGTAAAGCAGCGCAGGTTGGCCAAGAACGCCTCCACGGCCGCAAGCCCACCGTGCAACTCAAAGCTCACCATGGCACCGAAGCTCGTCTGCTGACGAGCAGCCAGAGCATGCTGAGGATGCGCCGCCAACCCGGGGTAATGCACCGTCCGCACGGCCGGATGGGCGGCGAGCAGTGACACCAGCGCGTGCGCGTTCTGCGCGTGCACTTGTAAGCGGGCGTGCAACGTCCGCAGGCCCCGCAGGGTCAGGTAGCTGTCGAATGCCCCGCCCGTGAGACCGAGGCAATTGCCCCACCACGCCACGTCTTGGTGCAACTCCGCGGTGGCCGCGATGACGACTCCCCCGACCACATCACTGTGACCGTTCAAGTACTTGGTCGTCGAGTGCACGACGAGATCCGCACCAAAGGCGAGTGGCTGTTGCCAGACGGGCGTTAAGAACGTGTTGTCGACACACACGGTCGCACCGACCGCTTTCGCAGCCCCGACGGTCGCCTCGAGATCCGTCACCCGCAGCAGGGGGTTGGACGGTGTCTCGATCCAGACGAGGCGCGGCCGCTCGGCCAATGCCGCCGCGTAGTCGGCGGCGTCGCTAAAATCGATAAGACGCAGGCGCAGCACCCCCTTGCGCTCCAGCGCGAGGAACAGGCGTAAGGTGCCGCCGTAGCAATCGTGCGGCGCGATGACGAGATCCCCGTTCGCGCACTGCTGATGGGCAACGAGGCCAACCGCCCCCATGCCGGACCCGGTGACCACCGCGCCCGCGCCCCCTTCGAGCGCTGCCAGCGCGTCCGCTAACTGATCGCGGGTCGGGTTGCCGGAGCGCGAGTAATCGTATCGGCCTTTCTGTCCGAAACCGTCAAAGGCGTAATTGGTGCTGAGGTAAATCGGCGGCACGACGGCCTTGTGCGCGACGTCCTCGGTGAGTGCGGCCCGAACGGTCCGCGTCTGCTGCGAGGGAGGGTTCATTCGCCGGCTCCCGCGAGCGCTGCCGCCAAAATGGGTTTCAAGGCCTCACCTTCCTTGAGAAAGGCGTCGTGCCCGTACAGGGATTCCAGCGTCACCAAACGCCCCCGCGGTAAGCGCGCGACAAAGTCTTGCATGTGTGCGTAGGGCACCAACTCGTCCTCCGGCACGGCGACCGCCGTCGTGGGGACCCGTACGGTCGACGCGTCGATCTCGAACAGGTCGATGGATTCGGACAACGCGACGAAGGACTCCGGGCGGTATTGGGCGACGTACGCGTCACCCCGCGCAAAGAGGTAATCCTCGATCGGTAGGCGGAAACGATCGGCGTCGCGTCGTGGCGCACCGGAAAACCGCCGCTCAAACTCGCGCGGCGTACGGTACGTGGTCATCGCCAATGCGCGGGCCAATTTCAGGCCGCCGTTCGCATCGCCGCGTTCGATCCCAAAACGGACGATCTCCCGCTCGACGGCGCGCCAACCGGTCGCGAGTGGATGCACGCGATCCGCCGCCGAGATCACCACGAGGCGCGGTGCCAAAGAGGGAAAGCGCGCACCGAGACTCAACGCCACTTGGGCCCCGTAGGAGGCACCAATGACCGCGCGGAGTGTGAGTCCGAGGTGGGTCAGAACGTATGCAATCGCCTCGGCTTGATCGTGCGCGCTGACCGTCGGAAACAGGGAGCCTCCCCGGGCAGGTCCGGTCGAGTCCGCGCTGCCGCCCAGGTAGTCGACACCGAGCACTTGATAGCGCGTGGTGTCCAAGGCGCGATCGGGACCGACGACCGCGTGCCACCAGCCCGCATCGTCGCTGCCCACGCGACGGTGCCCCGAGATTCCACCAATCGCGAGCACGACCGGCGCGTCCGACGGACCCACCAATCGCCACGCCATCTGCGCCTGCACCAGGCTGCCGCCGTGATGCAACGCAAAGGGCGACGGCAAAGCGATCACGCCTTGCGACACGGGACACGCGGTTGGAACCGCATCGGACACCACAGCCATCGAAACTCCTCAGGTCGTCAGACAGATGGACTCCTGAGATGCGCCGTTGCAGCGCGCCGATCCGGAACGGATACGGCTCACCATCTACCGACACCCGAGGGCGCCGCAGGAGTTGGCACCTGAACGCTTCGCGCAGGTTGCCCCGGCTTCAAAGGGCCAGTCCCTCAGCCGGTCTAGATGGATTTGCGAAGTGTAAGCCCACGATTTCACTGGGTCAACGATTTGCGTGCACTGCAGCAACGGCGGTGCTTGTGCGCAGCCGCACCGCCCCCTGTGGGGGTCGGCCGAGACGCCTTCGACCTCAGACGAAAGTGGCGACGCGCCCGCGGGCGCGCCGCCGTGCAGGTCCTTACGCTCGCTCGAGGACGATCCGCAGCATGCGCCGCAACGGCTCCGCGGCGCCCCAGAGGAGCTGGTCGCCGACGGTGAACGCCGTCAGGTACTCGCCACCCATCGGCAACTTGCGCAAGCGGCCCACTGGAATCGCGAGCGTGCCGGTCACGGCTGCGGGCGTCAGCTCGTTCATCGAGGCTTCCCGTTCGTTCGGGATGACGCGTACCCACTCGTTGTCGGCGGCGATCAAGGCCTCCAATTCCGCGAGCGGCCGATCTTCGGTCAGCTTGATGGTCAGCGCCTGACTGTGGCAACGCATCGCGCCAATGCGGACGCAAATACCGTCGACCGGGATCGGGCGATCGCTGCGACCGAGGATCTTGTTGGCCTCGACGCCGCCCTTCCATTCTTCGCGACTCTGGCCGTTTCCCAAATCCTTATCGATCCAGGGGATGAGGTTGCCGGCCAACGCACGACCGAACTCTTTCTGCGGCAGCGCGCTGCCGCGTAGGTGTGCGGCGACGACCGCATCGAGTTCGAGGACCGAGGAGCGCTCGTCCGCCAGCAACGCCGCGCCGGAAGCGTAGACCGAACCCATTTGGGCGACCAACTCGCGCATGTTGGCAGCACCCGCCCCCGAGGCCGCCTGGTACGTCATGGCGGTAATCCATTCCACGAGGCCGGCGCGGAACAATCCACCGAGCGCCATCAACATGAGCGAGACCGTGCAATTGCCGCCCACGAAGTCTTTCTGCCCCGCGTCGAGCGCGGCATCGATGACCGGTCGATTGACCGGATCCAAGACGATCGTCACGCCGTCGGTCATGCGCAACGTCGAGGCCGCATCGATCCAATAGCCGTTCCAACCGCTCGCGCGCAGGGGGCCGTGGATGTCCGTGGTGTAATCGCCGCCTTGGCAGGTGATGATGGCGTCCATGGCGCCGAGCGCCGCAAGGTCACGAGCGTCACGCAGCGTATCCGCGCCCTGCCCGACGTCGGGCGCGGCTTGGCCCGCCTGTGAGGTCGAGAAAAACACCGGCTGTATGAGGGCAAAATCCCCTTCTGCCGTCATGCGATCGAGAAGGACCGATCCCACCATCCCGCGCCAACCGACGATACCGACTTTCATGGCTCTCTCCTACGTGCCGCCGTAGCGGCTCAGATGACTCGTTCTGTGGACGGCTCGCGCAAGTTGTAGCGCGAACTCATGGCGTGCCCGTAGGCCCCGGCCGTGGCGATCAGGACGACGTCGCCTTCGTGGCTCTCCGGCAGCGCACGCTCGTGGCCGAGCACGTCTCCGGACTCGCAAATCGGCCCGACGACATCGTAGACCACCGCCGGCGGTTCATCGACGCGGGTCAGGTTGACGATCTCGTGGTGCGCCCCGTAAAGCGCCGGCCGGATGAGCGAATTCATGCCGGTCGCGATGCCCAAATACTGCTTCGCGCCCTTGCCCTTGGTTTGGGTGACGCGCGCCAGTAGCACGCCCGCGCCCGCCACCAAATAGCGACCCGGCTCAATCCACAGCGTGTAGCGCGGATGGCGTGCCCGGAAGGCCGCGAGGCCACGGCCCACGGCGTCCAGATCGACGGGCCGACGGCTCGCCTTATCCGGCACGCCAAAGCCACCGCCCAAGTCGAGTACCTGCACGTCGCTGAAGCGTTCGCCTAAGGTCGCCAGGGTCTCCGCCACGGCGAGCCAATTGTCGCTCGAGAAGATGCCGCTGCCGGTGTGGGCGTGCAGGCCCACAACGCGGGCGCCCGCGGAGCGCACGAGGCGATCCAACTCGTCGATCTCAAACAACGGCACGCCGAATTTCGAGTGCACGCCCGCGGTACGCACGTGGCGATGATGCCCATGCCCACGCCCGGTATCGATGCGGACAAAAATCGACTGACCGGCGAACAGTTCCGGCCATGCGCGCAAGGGATAGAGGTTATCGAGCGTCACGGTGATGCCCGCCGCCAGCGCCCACGCGTATTCGTGGCGCGGCGCAAAATTCGGGGTGTAGAGCACGTGCGATGCGTCCAACTGCGGGACGCTCGCTCGCAAGTGCTCAACCTCACCCGGTGACACGCAGTCAAACCCAACGCCGGCCGCAGCGAGGGTCCGCAACACGTCGGGATGCGGGTTCGCCTTCATCGCATAGTGCACCGCATCGATGCCCTGCAACGCCGTCAACTCCGAGGCGGCCTTGCGCACCTCCGACAGATCGTAAACGTACGCCGAGTCGTCATCGCCGAGGCTCGCCAACAGCGCCGACCGCCGGTGATGCCACCACGGCAACGACGCGGCCGTTGTCACACCGGACGCCTGCAGCTCGGTCCAGGTGGGGCCTAAGACGCGATCGTTGACGGCGCCGTGAATGAGCAGATCGTGCAATGCGGTGACCAAGCGATCGCCCTGAGCCTCATCGATCACAAAGGTGAAGTTGAGATCGTTGGCCGCCTGACTGACCAAATGGATGCGCTCTTCCTCAAACAGACTGAGCGCCTCGCCCAGTTCGTGGAGGATCCCGCGGATATTGCGGCCGAGCAGCGACAACGCCGCACACGGACCGATCACCTCCGCGCGACCCAAGGGCTCGAGTCCCTCGAGCAGTCCGTCGAGCGCCACTTTGTCGAGCGTATTGGCCGCCGGATCGAGCGTGACCGTCACATTGGTCTCGGACGTGGAGACGAGATCGACCGAGAGCCCGCGCATTTTGAAAATCTGAAACACGTCGGCGAGATAGCCGACCTGATGCCACATCCCCGGGCTTTCCATCGAAATGAGCGTGATGCCTTTTTTCAGCGCAATGGCTTTGACTTGGGCTGCATCGCCGCCGACCGGATGAGCACTGATATGGGTGCCCTCAATCTGCGGGGTCTGCGTCGCATACACGTACAACGGAATGTCGTATTGCTTAACCGGCATAATACAGCGGGGATGCAGCACTTTCGCCCCCGAGGACGCGATCTCCTGCGCTTCGTCGTAATGCAGCGCGCGCAGTAACCGGGCATTCGGCACCCCTTTGGGGTTCGCGCTGAACATACCGGGCACGTCGGTCCAAATTTCGAGGCGCTCCGCATGCAACTTGGCGGCGAAGTACGCGCCGGAGGTGTCCGAACCCCCACGGCCCAGCAGCACGGTGTTTCCCCGTTCGTCCGCCGCGATGAACCCTTGGCTGAGATACACGCGACCCGGGGTCGCAAAACGCGCCCGTAACGCCTCGTCCGGCGCGTAATCGCAGGTGGCCGACAGAATGCGGGCTTTTTCGGACGCGCCGGTGTGAACGTCCGATCGCAGGACCGTCCGCGCATCCACCCACTCGACGTCGAGCCCTTGGGTCGAGAGCCAAGCGGCTCCCAATTCGGTCGCCATCAATTCGCCGGTCGCCATGACGCGGGCGCGCACCCGATCGGAGGTTTCCTTGACCAGCGCAATCCCAGCGGCGATCTGCCCCAGTTCATCGAGATGCCGTTGCACGCCCGCGGGCAGGCCCATGCCTAACTCCGCACTGAGCGCCCGATGGCGCTCCGCAATCACGGCCAACGCGTCCGCATGACGCCCCTCAGAGGCGGCCGCGAGCAGTGCTTCAAGCCGGTCGGTGATCCCCGATAACGCCGAATGCACGACGACCGGGATGAGGCCCTCGTCGAGGCGTTTACGGACGACGTCGCGGATGTTGCGCCAGTTGGCGGCGGTGGAGACGCTCGTACCCCCAAATTTGAGTACGACGAAACAAGGCGCTTGGGTTGGCATCTGGAGATCGAGTGCCCCGGTGGGGCCGTTGGTCACGGAGGCCGCGTCCCGGCCTGCCGGAGCGCGGGCGGGAATGAGGACTTACGAAAACGACTTAGAGGTCGTCTTCGAAGTCCTCGAGTTCTTTTTTGAGGCGGCGCTCGGCGAGCACGTCCTCAAGCTTGCTCCAAGCAGCCTTACCCTTCTTACCGGGTGTGGCCTTCTTGCGATCAACGCGATCCAACAGGCGATCGTAATCCGGCTCCTCGGCCTCGGCGTCCGCGAGAAACTCCTCATCGAGTTCGAAGTGCTCGTCGTCCCGTTCCATCATGCCAGACTGCCTAAAAACCCCGTTAAATCAAGGACATGTATTCTGTTCCGCCATTTGGCGCAACCGCACTATACAGAAAAGGAGGGCAACTGCAACCGTACCGTTGCAATTTAATTGCGAAACCGTGCATGCCCCTTAAGGCCCCGGCCCTGCCGGCGGCCCGTTGGTGGCGGTGGGTTTGGCTCAGGAACCCTGGCACTTCCGCAGGCAATCGTCGTAGCTGGCGTCGCACAAGCGCTGCTTGGACGCATCGTGTCCGGCCTGCGTCATGCACTTGTCCGAGTCTTCGTCGCACTTCGCGTCGCACTTGTCGTCGGTCATTGCCCGAACCGGCGACATGGTTTGTGGCGCGTGGGTCACCGGGCGACCGCCCGCAACCGCCGTCGCCGACCACGACAATACCGCGCAAGCCAGTGCGGCCGCGAGGCCGCTTGTCAGATGCTTCTTCATGCTTATCTCCCGAAGGCGCCCTTAGGAGGGGCAGTCCACAGGCTTGCAGTTTGAGTCCGTATCGCCCTCGTTGCAACGGTGTCTATCCCGCGATGCGTACGCACGTTGCCGCCGGAGCACGGCCCGATGGACGAGAGCGAACCCCGTCTACCGGGCAGATGCGCTACACACCGACGCCCCTCCCACGAATGAAAATATTTTCAGGTTGTCAAGACGCGATGACCGCAGGAAACTCCGCGCTCATCGATCGTTGCACTGGGGGGTACTATGGTTCGGTTTGCACGATTTTTCATGACAGCGTGGGTCTCGGCATTGTTGGTCAGCGCGTGTGGCGGTGGCGGCGGTGGCGGCGGCTCGCCCGCAACACCACCTCCGAGCCAGCCGACTGCCGTCGCCTTCGCGAACGCAACGGCGCTGTGGATCGCACAAGGCACCATCGTTTGGCCCGGTGCGACCGCAGGGCACACCTACAAGCTCCTCTCCTCGGCCAGCGGCTCGATTGCGATCAAGTCGGACGGCACGATCACCGGTGCGGACTCCAACACCGACCTCGGCAGCCCGGGCGCCATCCCAAGCACGCTGACCGCGAAATACCCGCAGTTGTCGGGGACCATCGCCTTCACCGTTCCGCAAGCGACGGTGCAGAACATCAAGAGTCTGTTGACCACCCAACTCGTCGTCGTCGATCTCAACGGCACGTCGGTGGCGCGCGCCACGCACCTGCAGTTGCAAGGCGTTATCGATGACACCTACGCCGCGACCGCGAGTACTGCGGCGCTCGGCGTGACTTTCTCGAACGGCGTGCCCACCTACGCGTTGTGGGCGCCAACCGCCCAAGCGGTGTCGATCCTGTTAAACGGCACGACCATCGCGATGACCGAGGACCCCAACACGGGTATTTGGAGCTACACCGGGGACGCCACCCAGCAGAACACGGCGCTCTACAACTACGTCGTGAAGGTCTACGCACGCACCGACGGCGGCACGGTCAAAACCTACACGGTCACCGACCCGTACTCGACCGGTGTGGACGCCTACTCGTCCGCGTCGACGCCCAACCAACATTCGGTTGCGATCGATTTGAGCAGCGCGGCAACTTTCCCCGGCGATTGGGCCACCCAAGGCGCCTCGCGCGTCCTGCGCGCCTCCGACGTGGTGCTCTACGAACTCCACGTTCGCGATTTTTCGGCGAACGATTCCACGGTGCCGGCAGAGGACCAAGGAAAGTTCTTGGCATTTTCGCACCCGACTTCTGCGGGTATGACGCATCTGAAGTCGCTCGCCCAAAGCGGTGTGACCCACGTGCATTTGTTGCCTGCGTTTGACATCGCCAGCATTCCGGACACGGGCTGCACGACGCCGCAGATTTCCAACAGCGATCCGGTCTCACAGACACCGCAGAACGCGGTTGCCTCGACCAATGCGACCGACTGTTTCAACTGGGGCTACGACCCTCGCAATTTCGGCGTCCCGACGGGCGCTTACTCCACCGATGCATCCGCCATGGAGCGTGTGCGCAACTTCCGCGAAATGGTCGTCGGCTTGCACAACGCCGGTCTCGGCGTCGTCATGGACGTCGTCTACAACCACATGTCGACCAATTACCTCGACCAAATCGTGCCCGGTTACTACTACCGTCTCGATGCGAGCGGCAACATCACCAACACGAGCTGCTGCTCTGACACCGCCACCGAGTTCGCCATGATGGAAAAACTCATGAACGACACGCTCGCGCGTTGGACCTCGGCGTATTTGGTCGACGGCTTCCGCTTCGACGTCATGCAGAACATTCCGCTCGCCGCAATGAACGACGCACGCGCTGCGGTCACCGCGGCGGCCAACGGCCGCTTTGTCTACTTGTACGGTGAAGGCTTCCAAAACACGGAGAACTTCAAGCAGGCGGAAATTGGCAACCTCGGCAATTCGCACATTGGCGCCTTCAACTACTACATCCGCGACGCCGTGCGCGGTGGTGGGCCCTTTGATTCGGGTGCGTCCCTGGTCGCCAACCAAGGCTTCATCAGCGGTCAGTGCTACGACGGCAATGCCACCGCCGGCACGACGTGTGCTTCCAACACGCAGGCGGCGCTGTTCGCGGCGCAGACCAATATTCGCGTCTCGATGGCCGGCGCCGTGCCGGGCGTGGCCGGGCTCGCGGGCGGCGCGTCGGCCGCGTTTGCGACCAATCCGGATGAGACGGTCAATTACATCGCCTGCCACGACGGCCAAACCCTGTGGGACATTTCCCAATACAAGCATCCCTCGACCACCTCGTCGGCGGATCGTGCGCGGGCGCAGGTCGTGGGTCTTTCCACGGTGCTCCTCGGTCAAGGCGTGCCCTTCTTCATGGCCGGTGATGAGATCCTTCGTTCGAAGGCGTTTGACCAGAACTCGTACAACTCGGGCGACTGGTTCAATCGCATCGATTGGAGCTTGACGTCGAACTACATCAACGACGGCAATTTGACGATGGGGCTCCCGCCGTCAAATCCCAACAACACGAACTGGTCCACGATGACGCCGTTCCTGCAAAACACGAACGTGAATCCGACGGCACTCGACATCGCCAACACCAACAGCATGGTGGCCGCCTTGCTGCAGGTGCGCAGCTCCACCTCGATGTTCCGGTTGCCGGCGGCGGCCGACATCGTCAATTGCGTGAGCTTCCCGGACGCCGCGGCGCAGCAGCCGGGACTGATCGTGATGCGCATCGACGGCACCGGCGCGGACGGTCGGCTGTGTGGTGATCACCTCTACACGCACGTCGTGGTGCTCATCAATGCCAACAAGATTGCGCAGACCTTCGCAATCGGCGCCTTCCAGGGCCTCGCGTTCCAACTGCACCAGAAGCTTCTCGGCAGCACGGATACGACCGTGCTCTCGGCGGCGTTCAATCCGACGTCGGGGACGTTCTCGGTCCCCGCCCGCACCACAGCGGTGTTCGTCAACTAAGGTGTGCGGGGGCGAGGCCCTTTGGGCCTCGCCCCCTGCATCGCACCTTGCCCGTTGGGGATTCGTCCCCTAGCCTTCACGGGTCTGCACTTTGAAGGCCCGACCATGATCCAGGCATTTTTACTGGCCGCCGCGCTCGGCGCCGGCTTTGAGCACCCGACGCCGAACCCGCCCGCCGACCTCCCGGCGAGCGTCTACCGAGAGCGCCGCGAGCGGCTCATGGCGGCACTCGGCGGCTGCACTGCGGTGCTGTCCTCGCAAGGCGAGACCTCCGGCATCACCGAGGATTATCGTCAGGACGCCGATTTTTACTGGCTGACCGGGATCAACGAGCCGGGCGCTCACCTCGTTCTGCAGCCCAAATCCCCCTACCGCAAGGTCACGCTCTTCCTGCGTCCGCGCGACCCCGAGGCCGAGCGGTGGACCGGTCCGCGCGAGGCGGTCTCGCCGGATCTCATCGAGCGCTACGGCGTCGATGTGGTTCGACGCGGAACACCGGACAGCACCTTGGCGCTCGCGGCCGAGCACCACGACTGTGTGGCCATCATCGCGCCGGGGACCGCCGCCAGCGAGGATCGCAGTGACGCGCGCCTCTCCCAGCGCATCGCCGGACGGTACGGGCTCAAAACGGAATTCCGACGCGGCTTGCTGGCCCAGCTGCGCTCCGCCCACGACGAGGACGAACTGAAGCGGATGCAACGGGCGATCGCCATCACGGCGCAAGGTCATCAGACGGCGGCCCGCGCCACCGTCGCGGGCGTGTCGGAGCGCGACGTCCAAACCCAACTCGAGTACAGCTTCTACGCCGCCGGCGCGACGGGCCTGTCCTACCCCTCCATCGTCGGCAGTGGCCCGAACGGTGCTGTCCTGCACTGGGACCAAAATTCCCGACTCCTGCGCGACGGCGATCTCGTGGTCATCGACGCGGCCGCCGAGTACGGCCGATATGCCGCGGACGTGACCCGTACCTACCCGGTCTCCGGTCATTTCACCGCCGAACAGGCTCAGGTGTACCGCGCGGTCTACCAGGCGCAAGAGGATATCTTCGCGGCCATTCGCCCAGGCGTCTCCATGGCCGAACTGCAGCACGTGGCCGAAGCCTCACTGCGCCGCTCCGGCTACCTCGCCGCCTTCATTCACGGTTTTGGGCACTTCGTGGGCCTCGATGTGCACGACGCCGGCGACCCGGAGAAGCCCATTCCGGCCGGCGCCGTGTTCACCGTTGAGCCCGGGGTGTATCTCCCGGCCGACGGATTCGGTGTCCGCATCGAGGACGAAGTGCAGATGACTGCCACCGGGTACGTACTCCTGACCCGCGACATCCCGCGCAAACTCGAAGACGTGGAAGCCTGGGTTCAGCGCGCACGCGCCACCGGCGAGCATTGATGAATCCCTGGAGCGCCGATCTGCAGGCGAGTCTTGGCGTCCTCGTGTTCGTCGGGCTCGCGCTGCCCTTCAGCCGCAATCGCCGCGCCATTCAATGGCGCCGCGTCGCGATCGCCATTGCGCTTCAATTTGTCGTGTGTGCGGCCCTTCTGCGCATACCGCCAATCGTCCGGGCGCTCGGGGTCCTCAACGCCGGCGTCCGGGCCGTCGAAGAGGCCACGCGCGACGGCACAACGTTTGTCTTCGGCTACGTCGGTGGCGGCCCCGCGCCGTTCGCCATCACCCACGCGCAAAACACCTTTGTATTGGGTTTTCAGACACTTGCACTGATACTGGTGATCTCGGCACTGTCCGCAGTGCTGTGGCAATGGCGGATCCTACCGGCGCTCATTGGCGTCATCGCAGGCTTCTTCCGTCGGGTCTTGGGCACCGGCGGCGCGGCCGGCTTCGCGGTGAGCGCGAACGTGTTTCTCGGGCAGGTGGAGGCGCCACTCGTGGTGCGGCCGTACCTTGCCTCGATGACGCAGTACGAGCTGATGCTGCTCATGACGGCCGGCATGAGCATGATCGCCGGCAGCGTGATGGTGCTCTACTCCATCGTCCTGCAGGGGCTGGTGCCCGACGTCCCGGCGCACCTGCTCACGAAATCGCTGATGTCGATTCCGGCGGCCATCTTGTTCGCGCACCTCATGGTGCCGGAACCGGCCGACACGCGCCCCTTGCCGTCGCCGAGGCCATACACCGGTACGGTGGATGCCTTGACGCGCGGCACGTCCGACGGCCTGCTGATTTGGTTCAACGTCCTCGCAACGCTGATCGTCCTCGTGGCGCTGGTCTCGCTGGCGAACAAGGGACTGGGCGTACTCCCGGCCGTCGCGGGGGCACCGCTCACCCTCGAGCGCATGCTCGGCTGGGGGTTTGCCCCGTTGGCCTGGCTCATGGGTATGGATTGGACGCACGCGCTGATTTCGGGTCAGTTCCTCGGCGTGAAGACGATCCTGAATGAATTCATCGCGTACCTGCGCCTGGCGGCCGCCGACCCCACGGCGTTGGACCCGCGCTCGCGCCTCGTGACGCTGTATGCGCTGTGCGGCTTCGCAAACTTCGGTAGCATGGGCATCCAAGTCACGGGCATTGCGGCGATGGCGCCCGAACGCCGAGCGGATTTGGTGGCCCTCGCACCCTACGCCCTCTGGGCGTCGACGCTGGCCTCGTTAATGACCGGCGCAATCGTCGGTATCGTGGGCTCGTGAGTCCCGAACGTTAGTTGGAGCGAAACGATGGAACTGTATCAACAAGAAGTCGCCGGCACCGCGGTGCTCGTGATCGTGGGTCGTGTGACCGTCGATGACGCACCCGCCCTCGCGGAACGGCTGGCGCTTGCGTTGACCGAGCACTCCCACCGTCTCATTCTCGATCTGTCGCGCGTGGATTTCATGGGCAGCGCAGGCCTTGGCGCCCTCATCACGGCGACGAAGACCGCCCGTGCAAACGGCGGCGATATCGTCTTCGCAGCCCCTTCGGCGGTCGTACAGACCCTGTTGCACGTCTCCGGTCTGTTGGACTTCGTTCTCCATTCGAACGCCACGGCCCTCGCCGTGGGTTTACTCCCCGCGTAGCCCTCGCCCTTCACCTTTCCGGAAAAACCTTCACCCTTCTTTGCGGGCGGATGTGAATACTGTGCAGCGCGCCGTCGCCTCGTCCGGACCCTAATCCATGAGCCTCATCCGCCAGGTTTTGCGAAAGCCGTATACGGTCGGCGCATTGCTTGTGGTGTTGTGCTTGCTCGGTCTCGGCGAAGCGCGCCGCATGCCGATCGATATCTTCCCGGAAATCGACATACCCGTGGTGAGCGTCGTGTGGACGTACTCCGGGATGTCGGCCGACGAGATTCAGAACCGCATCCTCTCGGTGCATCAGCGCCAACTCGCCTCGGTGGTCGATGATATCGAACGCATCGAGGCGACCAGTTACACCGGCGTCGGGGTTGAGAAGATTTACCTGCACGAAGGCGCCGATGTCACCCGCGCCGTCAGCCAACTCTCGGCAAGCGCACTCACCGCGCTCAAGTACATGCCGCGCAACCTCGTGCCGCCGCTGGTCATTCGCTACGGGGCGACGGACGTTCCGATCATTCAGTTGTCGCTCTCCTCCGAATCGTTGGCCGACAATCAACTGAACGACGCCGGTCAAAACATCATTCGCCCGGCCCTCGCGGTCGTTCGGGGTGCGGAGGTGCCGCAGCCCTACGGTGGCAAACCGCGCGTCATCATGGCGGATATCGACCCCACGGCCTTGAGCGCCCGCGGATTGACGCCGGCCGATGTGAGCGCCGCGATACAACGGCAGAACATCATTCTGCCTGCCGGCACCCTCAAGGCCGGTCCGTTTGAGTACCCGATACGGACCAACAATGCCGCGGACACGATCGAGCGGATCAACGTGTACCCCATCAAAGACGTCGACGGTCGCGTCGTCTTCTTGCGGGACGTGGCCCACGTCCACGACGGCTTTCAGGCCCAAACCAATGCCGTCACGGTGAACGGTCGGCCGGGCGTGTTGATGGTCGTGCGCAAGACCGGGGGCGTCTCGACCTTGGGCGTGATCGCGGGTCTGCGCAACGCGCTACCGGACATTGCCCACCTGATTCCATCGGCCGTGCACATCACGCCGCTGTTTGATCAGTCCATCTTTGTCTCGGCGGCCATCCAGTCGGTCGTGCTGGGCGGCTTCATCGCCGCCGTACTGACGGCGCTCATGATCATCCTCTTCCTCGGGGATCTGCGCCTAACCGTCATTATTCTGGCGTCCATTCCCGTATCGATCATTGCCGCGATCCTCGCGCTCGGCCTCCTCGGCCACACGCTCAACATCATGACCCTCGGCGGCTTTGCGTTGGCCGTCGGTATCTTGGTCGATAACGGCACGGTGGTGATCGAAAACATCGAACGGCACCTGCGACTGCACGACACCGTCTGGAACGCGATTCAGCACGGCGCAGAAGAAGTGGCGCTGCCCACCGTGTTGGCGACCTTGTCCATCTGCATCGTCTTCATTCCGGTCTTCCTGCTGGAAGGCACCGCGAAGTACCTCTTTTCACCCCTGTCGCTGGCCGTCATTTTGGCGCTGCTGGCGAGCCTCGTCTTGTCATTTACGCTCGTGCCAACCCTCTTCCGGCTGCTGGTGGGTCGCGACGCGCACGGGCATCCGCCGGAGACGGCAGACAAGTCCGCCCTGCGCCGGCTTCATCTGCGTTTCAATCGCGCCTTCGATCGCCAGCGTGGCGCCTACGAGCGTTGGCTGCGGCACGTGCTTGTCGCGCCGCGAGCGACGCTACTCACCTTTACGATTCTCGGCGGATGCGCCTTGGCGACGCTGCCGTTTGTCGGAGAGAACTTCTTCCCGGCCGTCGACGCCGGCCTGTTCCGGCTGCACGTGCGCGCCGCCCCGGGAACGCGTTTGGAAGCGACGCGCGCGCTCTTTTCCCGCGTCGAACAGGACGTGCGGGAGATCGCCGGGCCCGATCAAGTCGAAACGGCGCTGGGCAATATCGGACTGCCGTACAGCGGGACGAACATCGCGCTGAGCGATACGGCAACGGTCGGCACCATGGACGGCGAATTGCTCGTGTCGCTGCGCGCAACGCACCGACCCACGGCCGACATCCTGCACGATCTGCGGGCGGAACTGCCGCGGCGCGAGCCGGGCGTCTCGTTCTTTTTCCAACCCGCCGACATCGTCAACCAGGTGCTTAATTTCGGTCAACCGGCACCGATCGACATCCGTGTCATCGGTAAAGATGCCGCGGCCGGCTACGCGCAAGCGCAGTCGCTCGTCGGACAAATCAATGCGCTACCGGGGGTGGTCGACGCGCACGTGTTTCAAGTGCCGGACGCACCGGCGATGACCGTGGACGTCAATCGCACGCTGGCCGCCGAATCGGGTCTCGCCCAAGACGACGTCGCCAACAGTTTGCTGATCGCCACCGGGTCGACGCTGCAGGTTGCCCCGAACTTTTATTTGGATCCCAGCACGCACGTCTCCTATCCACTGATTGCGCAAATTCCCCCGAGTGAGTTGAGCGATACGGATCGACTCGGCCGTGTGCCTGTCGGCAATGCGCGGGCGGGCGAGCCGTTGTTCTTGGACGTCCTCACGAGCCAGCGATCGCGCTCGCCCCTCGCGTTGTCGCAGTTCAATATCCGGCCGGTCTTTGACATCCATGCGGACGTCGAGGGGCGTGATCTCGGCGGCGCCGCGGAGGACATCGAGCGTGTGCTCGCCCGCGCCCGTACGACCGCCGATCCGAGCCTCAAGCTGCAACTCAGTGGGCAGGTCGAAACCATGCGATCGAGCTTCCAAGGGCTCGTCACCGGGATCGCCTTGGCGTTGGTGTTGGTCTACCTCTTCCTCGTCATCAGCTTCCAAAGCTGGCTCGAGCCGTTGGTGGCCCTCGCCTCGGCCCCGTTCGCCCTCGCAGGGTCCGTCCTCATGCTGTACCTCACCATGACCACCTTCAGCGTGCCGGCCCTGATGGGCGCCTTGATGTGCATCGGGTTGGCGACGGCGAACAGCATTTTGGTCGTGGCGTTCGCCCGCGAGCGCCACCGCTCGGGCGTGACCATCCGCGACGCCGCGTTCCAAGCCGGCGCCACGCGGTTGCGCCCAGTCATCATGACCGCCGCCGCCATGGCGCTCGGCATGATCCCCATGGCCACCGGGTTCGGCGAGGGCGGCGAACAGAACGCACCGCTCGCACGCGCCGTGATTGGGGGCTTGATCCTCGCGACGCCCGCGACGCTCAGCCTCGTGCCGTTGTTATACGCCCGCCTGCACGCCCGTCGCGGGTCAGAGGAGACTGCGCATGTCGCCTGAGGTACCGGAGGACACCGGCCACACCCCGTCCGACCCGCGCGCGCGGTGGCGCCGGGGCGCCGTCGCGATCGGGGGTCTGCTCGCCCTCGCCGTCGTCGGCGTGTTGCGGCTGCAGCATCACCACACCCTGCAACAGGAAGCCGACCACCGCCGCGCGGATGCGCCGGTGGTGCGGGTGCTCACGGTCGGCGGTGCACCGCCCAGCGTCATCAACCGCCTGCCGGCGCAGGCGGCGCCGTGGCACGTCACGACCGTGTACGCCCGCGTGAACGGGTTCGTGAACGCCTGGACCGCCGACATCGGCGATCGCGTCAAACCCGGACAGACGCTCGCCACCATCGACACGCCGGAGTTGGACGCGGAACTGGCGGCGGCACGCGCCCGCTTGGACGCGGCCAAGGCGCAAGCCGAGCTCGCGCGGACGACCGACGAGCGCTGGCGCGACACACCCAAAGGCGCCGTCGCTGATCAAGAGCGCGACGCCAAGCACGCCGAACACAGCGCTGCGGAGGCCACGGTGCGACTGGAGTCGGCCCGCGTATCGCAGTACGAGGTGCTGTCGGGCTTCAAACGGGTCACGGCACCGTTTGAGGGCACGGTCAGCGACCGGACGATCGACATCGGCACGCTCGTGACCACCGGCAACAGCACAACGACACCGCTCTACCGCATCGTTCAAGATGCGCCGCTGCGTGTGTACGTGAGCGTCCCGCAAGCTTGGGTGGCCGACCTCGCGCGCGGCGACGGCGAAGCGGACATTTACCTGCCCGGCAGCAGCGACGGGCCGGTCACGGGCCGAGTGGCCCGACGCTCGGCCGCGCTGGACGCGCAGACGCGCAGCCTGCGCATAGAGGTCGACCTGCCGAACACCGATCACCGGATTTTGCCCGGCGCCGCCCTCGAGGCCGCGTTGCACTTGGCGCCGCGTGGCGCGGTCGCGATCCCCGCGCAAGCCCTGCGATTGAGCGCCACAGGCCCGGAGGTGTTGAAAGTCGACGCGGCGGGTCACGTCCAGGTCGCGAGTGTCGAAATCGCGCGCGACGATGGCCGCTCCGTGGAGATCCGGCGCGGTGTGACCGCGGGCGATCGTCTGATCATCAATCCGGCGGACGCCCTGAAGACCGGGGATACCGTGCGGGTCATGGACGACGCGACCGCGCCAACGACCGGCCACGCGACGCCATGAAGCGCACCCGCGCGTTGGCGCTGGCGGTCACGTGGGTCTTGGCCGGGTGCGCAATCCGCCCGGACCTCACCCCGCCCGCCGTGCCGCTCCCGGGCGCCTTCGTCGGCGCGACGGACACGGCGGCCGACCTCACCGTGCCGTGGTGGGAGCAATTTGACGATCCGGTCCTGAGTGACCTGGTCCAAAAGGGCCTCACCGACAACATCGATGTCCGCATCGCCCTCGATCGCTTGGGTGCGGCGCGTGCGTACGAAGCCGGCAGTGTCGCGGGCCTGCTGCCAACGGTAAACGCCACCGCCGGCGGCGGTCACGGCACGGGCGTTGACGAGACCAAGGGTCGTGTCGATACGCCCTTCGGCGCCGGCCTCAACAGCAAAGCCGTCCCGAACGTCAATCAGGCGGCCGGCTTTGACGCTACCTGGCAGTTGGATCTGTTCGGTCGCACCCGACTCGCCATCGCGGACGCGCATGCGCTGCGGGCGTCCTTGGAAGCGGGTCGCGACGGCGTGCGACAAGCCGTCGCCGCGAATATCGGTGAGGCGTACGTCCGCTATCGTCAAGCACAATGGGACGTCTCGATCCTGACCGACGCGGTGGCCGTGGCGCGCCAAGCGCGCGACTTGGCCCACGACCGCTACCGGGCCGGGATCCGCAACGGCCTCGATGCGCAGATCGCCGAACGCGAATCGCAAACCTCGGAAGCGACGCTCGCACTCACCGTAGCGGCCCGCGACAACGCCCGTGGCGCGCTCGCCGTGTACTTAGGGCGATACCCCGAAGCCGGATTACCGGAACTGGCCAGCGCCAAGCCCATACCGGCCAGCACCACGGCGCCGCCCGACTCCGCACCCGTCGCGTTGTTGCAGCGTCGGCCGGATCTGCGTCAGGCGGTCGCGGACTGGCAGCGTGCCGGGATCAAGGTGGGCGATGCCACCGCCGCATTGTTCCCCCGCGTCGCGCTGACGGCGGCCGTGGGTGCCGAACAAGGTCCCGTGCAAAACGGCGTGATCCCGGGCACCCACCTCTGGTCTGTGGGCCCGTCGATGATCTGGCCGATACTCGATTTCGGCGCGCTGGATGCGGCGATCGAAGCGGCCCGGTGGCAGCAACGGGCGGCGCTCGACGGGTACAAACGCGCGATCCTCAATGCCGTTGCCGAGGTCGACCGCCAGCGGACCTTACTGCACGCGGCGCGCGATCGCGCCCAGCACCTCGACGCGGCGGTCGTGGCGAGCCTTGCGGCCGTGCAACTCGCCCAAGCACGCTACACCGCGGGGCTCACGGATTTTGCGGCCGTCGCCGACAGTGATCGCGCGGCCGTGCGCGCCCAGCTGGAGTATTCCGCCGCGCTCGCTGACGCCGCGACCGCCTTCATTCGGCTGCAGGTTGCGCTCGGCGGCGGTTGGACTGCCGATCCCGCGGCGACGCCGGCCTATCGGCCGAGCCCCGCCATCATCGCCCTGATCGAGCACGCGCAGGCGCCGTAACGGTCGCAGACAGCGCCCATCGGCGCGGCAGTTCTGCACCGGTCATGGCGTTTGCATCGGGCAAAAAAAGCGCCCCACGAGGGGGCGCTTCCTGCATCGACAGGTCGATCTGCGCTTAGAACTTGAAGCGCAGGCCCGAGCCGAGGATGCTGTTGGTGCTGAAGTTCGGGGACGCCGCACCCGTCGAGGTGCTGATCGCCGACGCGCCCTTCTGACCGCCGAACTGCGAGTACATGTAACCCACGTACCAGTCCGTGTTCTTGCCCAACGTGTAATCAAAGATCAGCGAAACGTCTTTGATGCCGCCCGACGGAATCGCGAGGTTGCTCGCCGTCTTGTACGAACCGTACGCAAAGTCGTAGACGCCCAACGCGACGAGGACCTTCGGGCTGAACTTGTAATCGCCACCCACGAAGTAGATGTCGACCGGCTGATTGCCGTCCGTGTAGGACGTAAACGTCGCCGGAATGCCGAAGATCATCCCGTCCGTGACCGACGTCGACGTCAGCGTCAGCGACGGCTTGGTCAACGCGTAGTGCTCAAAGCCACCTTTCAGCGTCAGGTTGTCGGTCGGCTTCGCCTTCAACGCCACCAACATGGCGTTCACATCGTACAGGGTGTCCTTCAGGTAGTACGGCGAGGTCACCGACCACGTGTTGGTACCGTCCTTGATCGCGTTGCGGAAGCTCGAGTACACGAACTGCGCACCGAACATGGCATTCTCGTAGCCGACGTTCACGACGTAGCCCTGATCCGCGCTTGGGATGCCAGCGGCACCGCCGATCGCGTAGGCGGCCGTCACGTTGACGTTGCCGAACTTCGCCACGTACTTGGCGCTGTTGTCGAGGCGGGTCAACTCGGACACGCCACCGCCGCCGCCGATCGTTCCGGAGATGCCGAACGGCGAGAACAAGTCGGCTTTGAGCGCCGGATCGTAGCCGCCGAGCACGTCGCCAACCGGATTCGTGTTGCGACCGAGCTGCAGAGTGCCGATGCCGTCCTTGCCGATGCCGACCCACGCCTGGCGACCGAACAATTGGCCGTCCAATGCGCTGTTCAGGTTGATCGAGGCGGTGTGGGACGTTGTAGTGGTCGTGCTGCCCGAGGTCGTCTTCACGCCGGTGGTGCCGGCCATGTTGATGGCCTGGTTGTTCAACTGGCCGGTCGGGAGGTTAAAGCCCGACTCAAGGGCAAAGGTGACGCGCAGGCCGTTACCGATGTCCTTGTTGGCACGGATGCCCCAACGCGAGTCGTTCAGACCGCCGTTGTACATCTGCGTCTGACCGCCCTTGCCGACGGCGATCCCTTGCGAGACCGGGTCAAACGGCTGGAAGGTCGACGAGAACGTCGTGCCGCCGGTCAGCGAGTGCTGAATCGTGGCGACGCCCGCATCCAAAATGCCGTACAACTCGACGCCGCTACCGGCAGCCACCGAGGCAACCTTCGCGGCCACCTTCGCAATCGAGTCGCTCTGATCGTCGCGTGCCTTCTCGGACGAGGCGACGGCCTTCTCAAGCTTCTCCACCTTCTCGCCCTGCGCCTTCAGCTCGGCGTTCTGCTGGACGAGCTGCGCATTCGACTGCTGCAACTGCGCATTAGCGGCTTCGAGCTTGTTCAGGCGATCGACGAGCATCTGGATCTGATCGCGAACCGACTGGATCTCGGTCTGCTGCGTCGCGATCTGTTCCTTATCCTTGTCCTTGGCGGTGCCGGCATGGGCGGCAAACGGAACAGCAACGCTGAGCGCAATGGCGACAGCGCCGCGCACGAGGTAACGGTTAATAGAAGTCATAGTCGGCCCTCCAGAGCCTCTGAGTCGATCAGTTCAATTCCTATATCGCGACGGGGGGGAACCGCCTGCGATGGCATGGCGCGCAGTATGTGTATGAAATATTTCAATCGTGTTAAACCGACGCCAACTAAGGTCACAGTTTTTGCAACGCACCCTGGGCGACTCGCGTCCCGGCGACGCGCGCAAATTCGCAACGACCGTTTGGTCGTTCCGCGGTATTTGCGATTATAGAGCGGTCATTTCGATATATCCATTGAGACATATCGATGTTGCAAAGAAGTCACAAGTCTCCGGCCTCACGCAGCGCATGGGCGACAATCGCCCAGCCCGAAACAACCGCGATGGATTCGTCATATTCTTGCAACGTGTAAATTGCATCGTGGAAACAGAACCTGCGCTCAGGGAACCTTCGGGGACGCACCGAGTCGCATATACTCCGCGCGCCGCCCGCCCCCCCGCCGAGGAAGGAATTGTGAATTTGCCCCCATCAACCGAGCGCCGCACGATGCGTCGTGGACGGCTTGTTGCATTGATCGCCGGCATCGCCGTCGTCGGCGGCTTACTGGCCGTCAAGCTGTGGTCGCACACGCCACCGCCGGAGGCCGCGTCCCCGGCCGAGCACACGTTCCAACCGACCGAAGCGCAAAAGCGCGCCCTGGCCATCGCGGCGGTGACCGAGGGCAGCTTCCGTTCGGAAATCGCCACCGAGGGTGTGGTGGCATTCAATGACGAGGCGATGACGCCGGTGTACTCCCCCTATTCCGGGCGCGTCACCCACGTTGCGGCGCACCTCGGTGACCGAGTCAAACGAGGGCAGAAGCTCTATACCATTGCCGGCGGCGAGTACGCGCAAGGCCAAAGCGACGTGGCCAGCACCCGCGCGGTCGTCGACACGGCGCGAGCGAACGAACGCCGCCAGAAGGACTTGTACGAGGCCGGGGCGTCCGCCGAGCGCGACTGGCAGCAAGCGCAGGCCGATCGCATCGCCGCGGAAGCCGCCTGGAATGCGGCGCGGGCTCGATTGCGCATTTTAGGCCACAGCGAAGCCGAGATCGATGCGCTGGAGAAGGCCCCGATCGGAGGCGTGGAAACCACTGTCTCCGCGCCGATCGATGGCACCGTCACCCAACGCGCCATCGCGGTCGGGGAACTGGTGCAGAGTGCCGCGAACGGCGGAAGCACGCCCGTCTTTGTGATCGCCGACGTCAAAACCGTGTGGGTGATGGGCTGGGTGCGCGAAGCGGATGCGGCGGCCGTGCACCCCGGTCAAACGGCAGAGATCACGGTCGCCTCGCTGCCGGGCGAGCGCTACGCAGGCAAAGTGCTCTCGGTCGCGTCGGGACTCGATCCCAACAATCACCGACTCGCGGTGCGCATTGCACTGGACAACCGTGCCGGGCGGCTGAAGCCGGAGATGTATGCGGAGGTGCGCATTGCAACCTCTGAAGCCGTCCGCCATCCGTCCGTGCCGAGCACCGCCGTTGTCTACGACGGCGAGATCACCCGCGTCTTCGTGGAGGTGAACGGCAAAATTCAGGGACGGAACATCCGCGTCGGACGGCGGATGGGCGACCAACTCGAAGTGCTTGAGGGCCTCGCGGTGGGCGAGAAGATCGTCACCTCCTCCACCCTGTTTGTCGATCACGCCGTCGCCGGGGAATAGGCCGTGAACCGGATTGTCGAGTTTGCGCTCAAGCAGCGCTTCTTCGTCCTGATGATGCTCATCGGGACCTTGGCGGTCGGCGCGTTCAGCTTTTGGCGTCTCAATATAGAGGCATACCCCGATCCGGTTCCGCCCTTGGTCGATATCATCGCGCAGAGTCCGGGTCTCTCCGCCGAGGAGATGGAACGGTACGTCACGATCCCGATCGAAGTGCAGATGGCGGGCATTCCGCACGTCACGGCCATCCGCACGATCTCGCTGTTCGGCCTGACCGACGTCAAGTTGCAGTTCACCTACGACTTCACCTACGAACAGGCGGAGCAGTGGGTCATTAATCGGCTGGCGCAGCTGCCGCCGCTGCCGAACGGGGTGCAACCCCAGATTTCACCGTCGAGCCCCATCGGTGAGATCTATCGCTATCGACTGGTCGCCCCCCCGGGCTACCCCGTCGCGGACCTGAAGACGCTGCAAGACTGGGTGCTGCAACGGCGCTTCAAGGCCATACCCGGCGTCATTGACGTGAACGGCTGGGGCGGCAAGACGAAGACCTACGAAGTCGCCGTGGACGCGCACAAAATGACCGAGCACGGCGTCACCGTGCCGCAAGTGCTCGCCGCGATAGGCAATGCCAACATCAACGTGGGCGGCCAGACCGTGGATATCGGACCGCAGGCGGCCGTGGTCCGCGGTGTCGGCCAGATACACTCCGTGGACGATATCGCCCGCACCACCGTGGCCACCGTCCGTGGCGTGCCGATCCTCGTCTCGGACGTCGCTGCCGTGAGCATCGGCAACGAGCCGCGCCTCGGCATTGCCGGCCACGACGGGGACGACGATATCGTCGAGGGCATCGTGCTGATGCGTCGGGGTGCGCAGAGCATGCCGACGATCGAAAAGGTCAATGCCGAGGTGGAGCGTATCAACGGCTCCAACGTCCTCCCACCGGGCGTCCGGCTGGAGCGCATTTACGATCGTGCGGACCTCATACACCTGACCACCCACACCGTATTGCACAACATGGTGGTCGGTATCGGTCTCATCTTCTTATTGCAATGGCTCTTCCTGGGCAATCTGCGCAGCGCCTTTATCGTCGCGATGACGATCCCCTTCGCACTGTCCTTCGCCATCGCGCTGATGGTCGCCATGGGCGAGTCGGCCAACCTGCTCTCGGTCGGCGCCATCGACTTCGGTCTGGTGGTCGACGCCTCGGTCATCATGGTCGAGAACATCTTCCGACACCTCAATCAACGCGGCGCCACCAAGCAGGACGAGCGGCCGGGACTGCATCGCTTGCGGACGACGATGGGCCTGCAAGGAAAATTTGCCCTCATCGCCAACTCGGCAACCGAGGTAAACAAAGCGATCCTCTTTTCGGCCGCAATCATCATCGCCGGCTTCGTCCCCCTGTTCACCATGGCGGGCATTGAGGGCCACATCTTCGGGCCCATGGCGAAGACCTATGCCTACGCGATCACCGGCGGTCTGATCGCCACGTTCACGATCTCGCCCGCCTTGAGTTCTCTCCTCCTCAAAGTGGGCAGTGGGCACGGCGAGGAGGAGACGTGGATTGACCGGTCACTGCGTCGCATCTACGCACCCGTCGTCGAATTCGCCCTCGCCCACCGGCGCCGTACCTTTCTTGCGGTCGGGGTCTTACTCGTACTGGCGGTCTTGGCCGCACGCGGGCTCGGCCTCGAATTCCTGCCGAAGCTTGAAGAAGGCAACCTGTGGATCCGCGCCACGATGCCCGCTTCGGTGTCGTTGAGCGAAGGCGATGCCCCGGTGAACGGGATGCGCCGCATCATCGGCTCGTTTCCGGAAGTGGAAACGGTCGTCTCCCAACACGGGCGGCCCGACGACGGCACCGACGCCACGGGCTTCTTCAACGCCGAGTTCTTCGTTCCGCTCAAACCCGCCGATCGTTGGCCGAAGGGCGAAGACAAAGAGGCGCTGACGCAGCGCATGACGAAAGCGTTGAGTGACGCGTATCCGGGCGTCGAGTTCAATTTCTCGCAGTACATCCAAGACAACGTCGAAGAGGCCGCCTCCGGCGTGAAGGGTGAGAACTCGATTAAGCTCTACGGGCCGGACCTCGTCACCCTCGAGCGCACGGCCGATCAGATCAAGACGGTGTTGGCGGGCGTGCCGGGCGTGACCGACCTCGCGGTCCTGCAGTCGCTCGGGCAACCCACCGTCAAGATCGATATTGATCGCGAGCGTGCGGGCCGTTACGGACTCGCACCGGGCGACATCAACGCGACGGTCCAAGCGGCGATCGGCGGCCAATCCCCCGGTGACCTGTACGAACCGTCGAGTGACCGCCATTTCCCGATCGTGGTCCGCCTCGGCCCCGAATATCGCGGCAGTCTGGAGGCCATTTCACGGATCCAGCTCGGCGCGCAAGGACCCAACGGTCCGATCCAGGTGCCGCTCAGCGAAGTGGCGCACGTGCAGCTGGTGTCGGGCGCCTCGTTCATCTACCGCGAGCAGCAGGAACGCTACATCCCTATCAAGTTCTCGGTGCGCGGCCGTGACCTCGGTAGCGCTGTCCTCGAAGCCGAGCAGAAGGTGAACGAGGCCGTCGCACTGCCGCCGGGCTACCGCCTGGAATGGGTCGGCGAATTCGGCAACTTGCAGGAGGCCCTCGCTCGGCTCGGGGTGGTGGTGCCCATCAGCATCGTCTTGATCTGCCTGCTGCTCTACATCAACTTCGGCAGTATCGTCGACGTACTGTTGGCCGCGAGCGTCATCCCCATGGCCTTGATCGGCGGCATCTTCGCGTTGTACCTCACCGGTACGGCATTCAGCGTCTCGGCCGCCATCGGCTTTGTGGCGCTGTTCGGAATTGCGGCGATGGACGGCATCATCGTCTTGTCGTACTACAACCAAAATCTGGACCTGGGCATGAGTCGTGCGGAGGCCATCCGGCGTACCTGCGAGGTGCAGATGCGACCGGTCGTCATGACCTGCGTCGTGGCCTGCGTCGGCCTCGTCCCCGCCGCACTCTCGACCGGCATTGGCTCGCAGGTGCAAAAGCCGCTGGCCTTGGTCGTCGTCGGGGGCATCTTGCTGGCGCCGATTTTGATCTTGGTCGTGCTGCCGGTGCTGATCGATGCGTTCTCGCCGCGCGGCCGAAGCACCGACGCGGCAACGCCGCCCGCGGAGGCCCCATGAAACGTCTGCTCGTAGGCGCCGTCGTGACGGCGCTGCTCAGCGGCTGTGCGGTCGGCCCGGACTTCCACGAGCCTGCCGCACCCTCGGTCACGACCTACCTACCCGGCGAGACGGCCGCGCCCACCGCAACCACCGCGGCATCGCTGTCGGCCGAGTGGTGGACGGCACTGGGGTCTAAGGACCTCAACGACGCCGTGGAGCGCGCGCTGGCGCACAACGCGGACCTCGCCGCGGCGCGTGCGACCTTGCGCGTCGCGCAAGAGCAGGCTCGCGCCCAACGCGCAAGCCTCTGGCCCACGGCGACGGTGGACCTCAACGTGGATCGGCAACACACCGCCGACGCGCTCAGTCCCAACCTCAACTCGGCGCAAAACCCCTACACCCTGCGCACGGGCCAGGTTGCGGTTGCGTACGCACCCGATCTCTTCGGCGGCGCCCGCCGCGCGATCGAGTCGGCCGATGCCCAAACGGCCTATCAGGCGAGCGAGGTCGCGGCGGCGCGCACGACGTTGGCCGCGAACGTCGTTTTGGCCGCCGTCCAAGACGCGGCGTTGAGCGCCGAAGTCGTCACCGCGGAGCAAGCCATCGCCGTGCAGACCGACTTGCTGGCGCTCACCCGCCGGCAACGCGATGCCGGTGCGGTCAGTACGGCCGTCGTCATTCAGCAAGAGTCCGCGTTGGCGCAACAGCAAGCCGCGCTGCCCGCGCTGCGCAAGCAACGTGAGCAAAATCGCGATGCGTGGGCGACGCTCATGGGCGGCGTCCCCGCCTCGACCGTGCTGCCCACGATCACGCTCGCCGCGCTGACGGTGCCCGTCGTGCCGGTGCTCGTCCCCTCCCAACTGGTGGCCGCCCGCCCGGACATCCGTGCCGCGAGCGCGCTGCTGCACGCGGCGAGCGCCAACGTCGGCGTCGCGCTCGCCGCCCAGTTGCCGCAACTGTCGCTCACCGCGACCCTCGGGCGCACCACCGACGCGACGAGCGCGCTCTTGGGAAGCGCGGGCCGATTCTGGGATCTCACCGGCGATCTGGCCCAGCCGATCTTCCAGGGTGGCGCGTTGCTACACCGTCGTCGCGCCGCGGAGGCCGCCTTGGATGCGGCGAAAGCGCAGTACCGCTCGACGGTCCTCGGCGCGTTTCAGAACGTCGCCGACGTGCTGTGGGCGCTCGATGAGGACACCCGGGCGCTCGATGCGGCCGTGACGATCGAGACGACGGCCCAGCAGACGTGGGACCTCGTGAAGCGGCAAGTTGCGGCCGGCGACAGCGCACGGTCCGCGGCCTTACAGGCGCAAAGTGCTTGGCTCAGTGCCCACATCAACCGCCTGAGTGCCGAGGCGACGCGCCTGAGCGACACGGTCGCGCTCTACCAAGCCCTGGGCGGCGGCTGGGCATCCACCCCGTAGGCTCATCCGTTTCGCTTGTCGGGCCGCCTCGGCGGCCCGTACAGTGCCCCTCGGGATGTCTTCGGGGGGAAGGGTGATGCAGCGACGTATCGGGTTGCTTTGTGTGGCGGTGTTGGGCTGGACCGTTGCCGTGGCCGAGGTGCCGGTAGGTGCCGCCGCCGTCCACTACGGCCCGGACGAGGCCCTGGCCACCGGGAACGAGTGGCTGGCCCTGCCGGACATACGCCCCACCGACGCGGCGTTGCTCAGTTTCAACGTGCTCTCCGCCCGCGATCGCGGCTTGCTTGAGGTGCGCGGCGACGGCGACCGACCGGCGCTTGTGCCGCATTTTGAGGCGGACGGTCAGCCGGCCGTGTTGCACGACCCGGCGTGGTCACTGCGCGCCCAGTGGATCCCCGAAGCCACGCAAACCGTCAACGGGGTCGAGTACACGGTGACCTATTGCGCGCCCGACGGCTTTCGCGCGGCGTTCGTCCGCCTGACCGCGACCAACCATCGCGCGGTGCCCGTGACCGTGAAGCTCGGCGTGCGCAGTTCCTTCGGCGCGCTGCGGCGGGTCACGTACGTCCCCGTAACGCTGCGCGGTGAGCGCCGCGTGGGCCCCGCAGCGTGGGTCGCACCGGGCGAGCAGTACAGTTTTGTCACCGACGACACCCATTTCAGTTGGGCCGTCATACACCCCGGCTCCACCGGCGCCTTCCAAGTGCCGCCCGTCACGAGCGCACCGGAGGCCGATGCGGTGCGGACGGACACCCTGGCACCCGGCGGTCGCACGGAAGCGCTGTACATTCTCTCCACCGGTATCGAGGAGTTCAGCGCGGCGCACGCCGGACGCGCGCTGCGGGAAGCCCTCGATCGACTGGGCAGTGAGGCACTCATCGCGCGCACGGAGGCGTGGTGCGCCGCACGCAGCCGCACGACCGGACAGGCGGACCTCGATCGCCTCATGAACCGCAATTTGCTGTTCACTCGGCTGTACGCGTGGGGCCGCACCTTTGATACCGAACAACTGGTCGGCGTGACCTCGCGCAGCCCGCGCTACTACGTCTCGGCCGCGTACTGGGATCGGGACGCGATGCTGTGGAGCCTGCCGGGCCTGCTCGACGCAGACCCTGCGTTTGCGCGCGAGGCGCTGGCGTACGCCTTCACCGTGCAGCGGCGCAACACCGGCACGCACAGCCGCTTCATCGACGGCACCGTGCTCGAGGACGGCTTTCAATTGGACGAAGCCGCGGCGCCCGTGGTCGCGCTGAGCGCTTACGTCGAGGCCACGGGCGATACCGGGTTTGCGCGCGCCTATCAGCCCGTCATCGACGAGCTCGAGGCGCGCCTGCTGTCGCACCGGGATCCCACCACCGGCCTGTACGAGTCGATGCAGGACTCACAAGACGAGTACCAAAAGCGGCCGTTCATCACCTACGACAACGTCCTCGTCTGGAAGGCCTTTCACGATCTGGCGGCGCTGCGCCGTCGACTGGGCGACGCAAACGGCGCCCGCGCCACGGCGCGACAGGCGGATCAACTGCGCGCGGCCATCCTCACGCACACGCTGACGGGGGATGGCACCGCGCAGCGCTTCGTCGCAGCCACCGACGGCCACGACAACGCCGAAACGGACATCCCGCCCGGTTCGTTGTTGACGCTGCCCAGCCTTGGGTTCTTGCCCGAAGACGATCCGCGCTTTGTTGCCACCTACCGGTGGCTGCACTCGCCGGCCTATCGCTACAGTTACTCCGAAGCCCCGTACGGCCTGCCCGGCAGCTACCGACTCCCGTTTACGACGGTCTGGACGCTCGACGCGGAACTCGGCCTCTCGCTGGGGCGCGATCGCGCCCTCGCCATCCTACGCACAAGCCCTTGGGACAACGGCATCGCCACCGAAGGCGTGGATCCCACCACGGCGGTACCGGATCGCGCCGGGCGCGCGTTTGCCACGGCCGCTGGCCAGTTGGCGCACGCCATTTGCCGCGCGTATTGTCTCACCCCGTCCACCGGCCACGCACCGTCTCCGTGACGCCTGACCGGCCCGCCGTCGGGCGATGCCGGCAGCGCCGTGCCGCGACGAGCGCGCGGCGCCGTTGCGACTATTCGAGGCTGACCGGCGCGAGCGTCGCGTGTCGGCCCGCGAACAGCGCGTGTAATTCCGCGGCGATCGCGAGTGCAATGCCTTCGGGCGTCAACGCGCCGAGGTCCAACCCAACGGGTCCGCGCAAACGCGCCCGCAGCGCCGCGGCGGCGGCACCGATCATGCCCAACAACCGCTCGCGCCGGGCGCGCGGCCCGAGCAGCCCGACGCGTGGGACCGTGCTGTCGGCCAACGCCGCCAGATACGCCGCGTCGCTGTCCAAGTGATGACTCATGACGATCGCGGCATCGAATCGCGCCAAGTTCAGGCGCTGCGCGAGCGTCTGCGCCGCGCCGAGCGAGCACCGGGCAAGTCCCCACTGCGTGTGGTTCAAGTAGAGGGGTCGATGATCCGCGACCGTCACGATGAAGCCGAGTCCCGTTAACAGCGTGACCAGCGGCACCGCGTCGGGCCCGCCGCCGCAGATCAGGACGCTCGGCGGCGGCGCCAGGTACTCCATCCAAGCTTGCCGCTGCGGATCAAGGTCCAGGGTCTGACTGCGCTGCGCACTCTGTGTTGCCGCCAACGCGGTCGTTAAGGCGGGGTCGTCGCCGCCCACGCAGTGCGTGCCGAGCGCGTCCGTCGGCCCGCGATGCACCACGGCCAAGGCGGCACCCTCGCCGTCCCCGACGCGTTTGACGAGCTCCAGCAACTCCATCGTCAGGCGAGATGTCGGTGCAATCCGTTCGAGCAACACGCGCATCGCGCCTTCGCAGCCGGCACCGATGCCGTAGATCAAATCGTCGGTGGTGCGCATGTCGTATTGCGCAATCGCCGACTGGCCGGTCGCCAAGACCGTCGTCGCGTGTTCGGCGAGATCGCGCTCGAGGCATCCGCCGGACAACAAGCCGGTCATGCGCCCACTGGCCTCGATCAACATGCGCGCCCCCGCCTTTCGGTACGTGGACCCTTCGGTGGAGACGATCGTGGCCAAGACCGCGGGCTCCGCCAGCGCGGCGAGCCGTTGCGTCAGCAACTCGATACTCGTATCCAATCTCGGGTAGTGCATGGATGAGGTCCCTTCTAAGGCGCGGAGTGGTAGTTTAGCGTCAACGCGTCGCCTCGGCTTACGGTACATGTCCTGTACGGCCGACGCGCGGCGTCCATACCCGGGGGAGCGATGGCGGTCGGAATCGGTGCGAAGCACAGCCTGGAATTACTGGAGTCGTTACCGGCCGGCATTATTCACTTGAACGCCGAACGCGAAGTCCTCGCGATGAACGATTACGCGCGTGCGGTACTCCCCATCGACGTCAAGCAGCCCTTTGGCAAACTCGTCTCGGCGTTTCACAAGGCACGCTCACGCAGCAAGGTCGACTCCTTATTGGACGAAACCGCCGCGTGCCCAATGTCACAGCAGACCTCGTTGACGATGATGATCGACATCCCGGATCGGATGCTGCTGATCAAACTCTCTCAGCTCAAAAACGAAGCACACGCACCGACGGGCTACGCGTTGATCTTTTTTGACGTGACCCGCTACGTCACCGACAAGCAGCTGGACGGGGAAACCCCGCGGGATGCGAACCCGTTTCAGCTCAATCACCTGCCGACGCTGGTCGACCGCGGTGTGCGATTCGTGTCGGTCAGCGCCATCACCTGCCTCGAGTCCAATGCACACGCGACGCGCGTCTTTACCGCAGACGGCGTTCGAATGTGCAATCTCAGCATCGGCGACCTGCACGAGAAATTGGACCCGCGGCAATTTCTGCGCGTGCATCGGCGCTACATCGTCAATCTGGCACACGTCACGGGCCTCGCGCGCGTCGGCTCACGAACGCACCTCATGCTCGCAGGACCGGACTCTCCCGAGGTCCCGGTGTCGCGCGACTCCCTACCCGCCCTCAAGCAGGCGTTGCGCATCGCGACACGCGGCTGATCTCGGCGCGGTTTCCGACGGGATTTCATGCTGCACCGCCGCAAATGCGACGGTTCGTGGTCGAATTTTGACCATTCGTGCGTCCGTACGCCTCGTCGTACAGGTTTTGTTGAGTTTGCAAATGAACTATGGCTAGATCATGGCCCCTGCGGACTTCAGTGCCCGAACCAAGAGGTGCCCATGATTCCCCCTAAGTTCGATTACCACGCGCCCAAAACCATTTCAGAAGCCGTCGCCCTGCTCGGCTCGCTGGGTAGCGATGCCAAGTTGCTGGCCGGCGGACACAGCCTGCTGCCCATGATGAAGCTGCGCTTTGCGCAACCCGGACACCTGGTCGACCTGAACGGCATTCCCGAGCTGCGGGGCATTTGTCTCGACGGGAACACCGTTGTGATCGGCGCGATGACCGTTGAGAACGACTTGATCGCCTCGGAGACCCTCCGCGAGCGCGTTCCGCTGCTGTGCGACGCCGCCCGGTTGATTGCGGATCCGCAGGTCCGCAATCGCGGCACGATCGGCGGTGACATCGCGCACGGCGACCCGGGCAACGATCACCCGGCGCTCTCGTTGGTGTGTGACGCCGAGTTCGTGCTGCAGGGACCGAACGGCCGCCGCACGGTCGCCGCGGACGGTTTCTTCTTGGGCACCTACATGACCCAATTGGCCGAGGACGAGGTCATGGTGGCGATCCGCGTGCCGTCGTTCGCGGCCGGCACCGGTTGGGCCTACGAGAAGTTGAAGCGCAAGACGGGTGACTGGGCGACGGCCGGTTGCGCCGTCGTCTTGCGCCAGTCCGCCGGTCGCGTGACCCACGTCCGCATCGGTTTGACCAATTTGAGCCAAACCGCCCTGCGGGCGGTCGATGCCGAGAACGCGCTGCTTGACCAGCCCTTCAACGAGGCGGCGGTGCAGCGTGCCGTCGACGCGGCGGTGGCGATCACCGACCCCGCGGAAGATCTGCGCGGCGACATTGAATACAAGCGTGCGATGGCCGGCGTCATGGTCAAACGCGCTCTCCACACTGCCTGGGCGCGCAGCGCCTGATCCCCGAGGAATCACTCATGGCTAAGAAACTGATCAGTGTCACGGTGAACGGCAAGAGCGAAGAACGGGCGGTGGAGCCCAGGACGCTGTTGGTCCATTTCTTGCGCGAAGACCTGCACCTCACGGGCGCCCACATCGGCTGCGAAACCAGCCACTGCGGTGCCTGCACGGTGGATATCGACGGCAAGTCGGTCAAGAGCTGCACGCATTTGGCCGTGCAGTGCGACGGCTCGCAGGTGCTGACCGTCGAGGGGCTCGCAGACAAGGGCGTCCTGCACGCCGTTCAAGAAGGGTTCTACAAAGAGCACGGTCTGCAGTGCGGCTTTTGCACGCCGGGCATGTTGGTGCGCGCCTACCGATTCTTACAAGAGAACCGGAACCCGTCGGAAGACGAGATTCGCGTCGGCATGAGCGGCAACCTGTGCCGCTGCACCGGCTATCAGAACATTGTGAAGGCGGTGCAGTACGCCGCCAACAAACTCAATGCGGCCACCGCAGCCTAACTTCCGGAGAACTCACCCATGAGTGCTGTCATTCAAACGCCCGACGATCGCGAAGCTGCGCTGGCCGGTATAGGCGCTTCGCGACTGCGCAAGGAAGATGCCCGCTTTATCCAAGGCAAGGGCAACTATGTCGATGACATCAAGATGCCCGGCATGTTGCACATGGACATCGTCCGTTCGCCGATCGCGCACGGTCGTATCAAGCGCATCAACAAGGAGGCGGCGCTGGCCATCCCCGGTGTGCGCGCGGTGCTCACGGCCGAGGATCTGAAACCGCTGAAGTTGCACTGGATGCCGACGTTGGCGGGCGACGTCGCGGCCGTGCTGGCCGATGAAAAAGTGCATTTCCAGATGCAGGAAGTCGCGGTCGTGATCGCCGACGATCGCTACATCGCCGCCGACGGCGTCGAAGCCGTGGAGGTCGAATACGAAGAGCTGCCGGTCGTCATCGATCCGTACACCGCGCTCGCCGCCGATGCCCCGGTCTTGCGTGAGGATCTGGCTGGCAAGACCGCCGGTGCGCACGGTCCGCGCGATCACCACAATCACATTTTCACGTGGGAAGCCGGTGACCGTGCGGCCGCCGACGCGGCCTTCGCCGCAGCACCGATCAAAGTCGAACAGCACATGCATTATCCCCGGGTGCATCCGTGCCCGTTGGAGACCTGCGGCTGTGTCGCGAGCTTCGATCCGATCCGCGGTGATCTAACCACGTACATCACGAGCCAAGCCCCGCACGTGGTGCGTACGGTCGTCTCGATGCTCTCCGGCATCCCCGAGTCCAAGGTTCGCATCGTGAGCCCAGACATCGGTGGCGGCTTTGGCAACAAGGTCGGCATTTACCCCGGCTACGTCTGCGCCATCGTCTCGTCGATCGTGCTCGGCCGTCCGGTCAAGTGGGTCGAGGATCGCATCGAGAACATTTCCTCGACGGCCTTCGCTCGCGATTACCACATGGACGGTGAATTGGCGGCGACGGAAGACGGCAAGATCTTGGGGCTGCGCGTCAACGTGTTGGCTGACCACGGCGCCTTTGACGCCTGTGCCGACCCGACGAAATTCCCGGCCGGCCTGTTTCACATCTGCTCCGGCTCGTACGACATCGGCGCCGCGCACTGCTCCGTGAAGGGCGTGTACACCAACAAAGCGCCGGGCGGCGTCGCCTACCGCTGCTCGTTCCGCGTGACCGAGGCGGTGTACTTGATCGAACGCATGGTCGACGTGCTCGCACAGCGTTTGAACATCGACAAGGCGGAGATACGCCGGCGGAATTTCATCCGCAAAGAGCAATTCCCGTACACCAGTCCGTTCGGTTTCGAGTACGACTCCGGCGATTATCACACCGCGCTGCAGAAGGCCTTGGATGCGGTCGACTACCCGGCGCTGCGTGCCGAACAAGCCGCCAAGCGTGCGGATCCGAACTCGCCGACACTGATGGGCATTGGACTCGTCTCGTTTACCGAGATCGTCGGCGCCGGCCCGTCGAAGATGTGCGACATCTTGGGCGTCGGCATGTTCGACTCCTGCGAGATTCGTATCCACCCGACCGGCAGCGCGATCGCCCGCATGGGCACGATCACGCAGGGCCAGGGCCATCAAACCACCTACGCTCAGATCATCGCCACCGAGTTGGGGATCCCGAGCGAGGTGATTCAAGTCGAGGAAGGCGATACGTCGACCGCGCCTTATGGGCTTGGCACCTACGGCTCGCGCTCGACCCCGGTGGCCGGTGCCGCGATTGCGATGGCGGCACGGAAAATCCATGCCAAGGCCCGCAAGATCGCCGCGCACATGCTCGAGGTGAGCGAGGCCGACTTGGATTGGGAGATCGACCGCTTCAAGGTCCGCGGGGACGACTCGCGCTTCAAGACGATGGCCGACGTGGCCTGGCAGTCGTACCACCAGCCGCCGGCCGGTCTCGAGCCCGGGCTCGAAGCCGTGCACTACTACGACCCGCCGAACTTCACCTACCCGTTCGGCATGTACCTGTGCGTCGTCGATATCGATCGGGCCACGGGCGAGACCAAGGTTCGCCGCTTCTATGCGTTGGATGACTGCGGAACGCGCATCAACCCGATGATCATCGAAGGCCAGATTCACGGCGGACTGACCGAAGGGTTTGCGGTGGCCATGGGCCAACAAATGCCCTTCGATGCGCAAGGCAATCTGATGGGCAACACGCTCATGGATTACTTCCTGCCGACGGCGGTCGAAACGCCCAAGTGGGAGACGGATTACACCGTGACACCCAGCCCGCACCATCCCTTGGGTGCCAAGGGTGTGGCGGAGTCTCCGCACGTCGGGTCGATCCCCACCTTCACCTCGGCGGTTGTGGACGCGTTCGCCCATGTGGGCGTCACGCACCTCGACATGCCTCACACCTCTTTCCGTGTCTGGCAGGCCCTGCGAGACCACGGACTGGCGCTCTGAGAGACCCATGGAAGTCAAACTCGATAAACAGTATCCCCTGCCGGTCTCACCCGACCAGGCCTGGGCGTTGTTGTGCGATCTCGAAGCAACCGCCGCGTGCATGCCGGGCGCGGCGATCACCGAGCAGGTCTCGGAGACGTCGTACAAAGGCGCCGTGAAAGTCAAAGTCGGGCCGGCGTCTGCGCAGTTCGGCGGCACGGTCGACGTCATCGAACGCTCCGATGCGGAGCGTCGGGTCGTCATGCGGGGCAAGGGTGCTGACAAAGGGGGCTCGTCCGCCAGCATGGATCTCACCGCGACCATCGCGGCCGATCCCGCCAACCCCGCCGCGTGCGTGTTGGTCGGCTCGGCGTCCGTGATCGTGAACGGCAAGTTCGCGCAGTTCGGTGGCCGGATGATGGTGTCCGTGTCGGAGATGCTCTTGGGGCAATTCGTGGAGCAGTTCAGTGCCACCGCGCAGTCCCGTGCGGTGCCGGCTGCCGCGGCCGGCGCCGATGCCGGCGCCGCCGCAACGCCACCGCCTGCGCCCGCCCCCGTGCGGGAACTGGATGGGTTGGCGCTCGTCTGGGGGCTCATCAAAGGCTGGTTCGCGCGTCTCTTGGGACGTCGGAGCTAGGCCCGATGGCTGCGCTCGCCGCAACGGCAACCCCGGGCGATTTGAAGGCCGCATTGGCCAACGCAGGCTATGTGGCCGACGAATCGCTGGCGTCGGCCGTGTGGCTTTCGCGAGCGCTCGGTCGCCCGCTGTTGCTCGAGGGCGATGCGGGCGTCGGCAAAACCGCGCTGGCCCTCGCGGTCGCCGAGGCGTCGGGCGCGCGCCTGATCCGGCTGCAGTGCTTCGACGGCTTGGATCTGGCGCAGGCGTCCTACGAGTGGAATTACGGGCGGCAACTCATGGCGATACGCCTGAGCGAGGCCGACGGCACGCGGCTGCGGGCCGAAGACCTCTACACCCGCGACTATCTCTTGGAGCGACCGCTCCTGCAGGCGCTGAGCCAGGACGGTCCGTGCGTCTTGCTCATCGACGAAGTGGATCGCGCGGACGAAGCCTTCGAGGCGTACCTGCTCGAAGCGTTGGCGGAGTACCAAGTCACCGTGCCCGAACTCGGTACGATCCGCGCCCGGCAGATCCCTCAAGTGTTCTTGACCAGCAACGGCACGCGGGATTTGTCGGACGCACTCCGCCGACGTTGCCTGTACCACTGGTTGGACTATCCGACGCTCGAACGCGAAATCGCGATCGTGACCGCACGAGTACCGCAAGCCGATCAGCAACTGGTGGTCGACGCCGTGCAGTTCTTGCAGCGCTTGCGCCGTCAGGATCTTGTGAAGACCCCCGGCGTGGCCGAGACCTTGGATTGGATCCGGGCGTTGCATCAGTTGCACCACACGACACTGCCGGACGACCTCTTGGCGCTGCTCTCGACACTCGGCTGCGTGTTGAAAACGCGTGAGGACCGCTTCAAGGTGGGCATCGAGGAAGTGCGTCAGTTGTGCGAAACGCAGGCTCCCGCCGGCGTCGCGGAGGCCTTGTCGAGTTCGCTGCGATGAACGGCGACGCGCCGCTCAGCGCAGCGCGTCCCGCCAGCGCGCGCATCGCCGCCTTTGCCGGGTATTTGCGCGAGTACGGCTACACGCTCGGCGTCGCCGAAACCGCCGATCTGCTGCAGTCGGCCGAATGGCTGTCGGCCGCCCCGCCGCGGCTGGTGCGACACGCCTGGCGCAGTCTGGTCTGCCGTCACCCGAGCGAGTGGGCGCAATGGGACGACCTGTACGCGCGTTTCTGGCATCCGGAGCGCGTCAAGGGCACCGTCAAAGTCACCGGACGCACCGTGGCACGGCGCGATTTGCGCGCAGCCGTCGCGGATCTGCAGGAGTCCCTGAGCGGGGCGTCAAGCGCGCCCACCCCGGACGCCGCCGCCCGCCCCTCGAGCGGATCGCTCGATACTCCCGACGCGTCGCCCGCCGCTTCCGACAGCCTCGGCGCCGCGATGGGCGGCGCCAGCCGTGTCGACCCCTTGCACGACCGCAGCCAAACGATGTGGTGGCCCGATGACCTCACACAGCTGCAGTTGCTGGCACGGCAAATCGCCCGCGCCTTCCGGCCGCTGCGCACCCGCCGGTTCGTACCACACCCGCACGCCGACCGCTTAGACGTGCGCGGCACCTTGCGGCGCAGCACCGCTGACGGCGGCGCGCTGCTGCAGCCGGTGTGGCGTACGCACCGACGCGTCACGCCGTCGCTTTGGTTATTTGTCGACGTCAGTCGGTCGATGGAAGCGCACGCCGCACTGTACCTGCGCGTGGCACGCGCCTTCGTCCGCGAAGCCGATGCGCGCGTCTTCGTCTTCCACACGCAAATCACCGAAGTCACGGCGCTGCTGCGACGGGACAGCGGCCGGATCCAGGAGAAGATCAACGCCGTCACGGCGGGGTTCGGTGGCGGTACTCGCATTGCGGACTGCCTGAACACGTTTGCGCACGGTGAGGGTCGCAGCGCGCTGCGCCGCGGCGCTCGCCTCTGGATACTCTCGGACGGCTATGACACGGGCGAGCCGTCCGATCTGACGGCAGCACTCCAAGGGCTGCGCCGCGCCGGCAGTCAGGTCGTCTGGTTTCATCCCACGCGGACCACAGCGCTGTCGACGGCACTGTCCGGCGCGCGGCGCTTGATCGATGTCATGCTGCCCTTGGCGTCGTTACAGGACTTGCAAGCCGCGGCCCCGCGCTTGCGTTGACCGATTCGAGGAACACGGTATGTCGACGATCGACTGGTTAACCCACGCTGAGCGTCTGCGGACGCGGCGCGAACCGTTTGCGCTCGTGACCGTGTTACGGGTGATCCCCCCGACCGCGTCCCGCCCGGGGGACAAAGCGGTGGTGACGAGCGACGGGCAAATCCACGGCTGGATCGGCGGTGGCTGCGCGCAACCGGCGGTGATCAAGACGGTTCGTCAGGCGCTGCGAGACGGTCGCCCCCGGCAGATTCGTATTCTGCCGCGCACGGATGAGCCGACCGGCGCGGCGTCCGATGTCACGGAATTCGGCATGTCCTGTCATTCGGGAGGGACGTTGGAACTGTTCATCGAACCGGTGTTGCCGAGCGCCCGTTTGCTCGTGATCGGCGATTCGCCGGTCGCGCGGGCGCTGGCGGGACTCGCCCCCCAAGTGGGCTTTGACGTGACCCTACTGGCATTCGGCGCGAGTGCCGACGACTTCCCGGGCGTTGCCCGCGTCTGGTCCGACGATGCGCCCGAGCGCGTGCGCGAGGCGTGGGGTTGCGGTGGATTCGTGGTCGTGGCGACGCAAGGGCGGCGCGACCTACCGGGACTCTTGGCGGCTTTGCGGGTGGAGGCGGAGCACCTGTGGTTTGTCGCGAGCGCCCGTAAAGGGGCTGCCCTGAAAGCGGAACTGCTCGAGCGCGGCTGCGATGCCGCGGCCGTGGCACGCATTGAGGCCCCGGCAGGCGAACGCATCGGCGCGCAGACGCCCGAGGAAGTGGCGTTGGCCGTGCTGGCGTCGGTCGTCGCCTCGCGCCGTCGCGGACAGGCGCCCGCCGACGCGCGCCGCGCATCGGCCCTGATCGGCGAGGAACGTTGAAATGGGATGCATCCTCAAAGGCGGCGGCGGTCTGCACGCCCGCTTGGTGGTGGGTTCCGTCTTGTTGGCTGCCGGCCGCGGTGAGCGCATGGGCGGGCGGCCCAAGGCCACCCTCGAGTTGGGTGGCGTTCCCCTCATCCGCCGCCAATTGATCGCGTTATCCGGCGCCGGCGTCGATGAGGTGGTGGTGGTGCTGGGTCACTATTACGATCAGATCGAGCCGTTGGTGCGCGACTTTCCGGTGACGGTCGTCCGCAACGAACAGTCGGACGCCGGGCAGGTCTCGTCGCTGCGCTTAGGCTTAGCGGCGTTGGGCGCGCGGTTGGATGCCGTCGTCGTCGCCCTCGCCGATCAACCGCTCATTGGCACTGCCGATGTGTCGGATTTGATCGGCGCGTACAAAAAACGGCCGGCCGGGACGGACGTTGTCCAACCGTCGGTCGCCGGCCAGCCGGGCAACCCTGTGATGTTCTCCGCCGAGGTACGCGATCAGATCCTCGCCGGCGAGGCGAATATCGGATGTCGACATTGGCAAGCCGATCATCCGCAACGCGTGCATCGTTGGGAGACGCCGAACGCGCGCTACCGGACGGACGTGGATACGCCGGAGGACCTCGCGGCGTTCGAGCAACGCACGGGCCATCGTCTCTCGTGGCCTTCTCACGCGACCGCGGATCGCGCATGACGACAGTCGTTCCTCCCGTTTTCCACGACCGATGGCAGACACCGCTCGGCGTGCACGTCTGGGCGCAGGCGGCCGACCATCAGGACACGCTGATACGGGTGTTGAAGATGCTGCGCTTCCAGGACGCGACGGCGAGTGCCGACGCCGCGTTCTATGCGAGCGCCGACGATCTGCTGCAACGCATCCGTATCCCGGAATGGGCGGCGCTGGTGAACTTCCTGGTCGACGGCGTGTCGCGCACCGTCGCACACGCCAATCGAGCCCAATGGGGTGAGCAGCATCCGGCCTTCCAAGTCGCCGTGCGCGGCCTGTGGTGTCAGATGTCGAACCATGCCGCCCACCACGACGTGCACACGCACGGCAACTGTTCGTGGTCGGGCGTGTACTGCCTACAGGTCGACCCGCCCGCGGTGCGCGAGACGCATCCGGTCTTCGGCCCGCGTAACGGCGTCACGCGATTTTACGGGCCGTACGCGGGGCTGCTCGGCGGCGCCTACAACGATTTTGGTAACGCCTATCTGCAGGATCATGCCTGGGACGTCGCGCCGCTCCCGGGGCAACTGATCGTGTTCCCGTCGTGGCTGGCGCACCAAGCGATGCCGTACCAGGGCACGCTCGACCGCATCATTCTGTCGTTCAATGTCAGCGTGCACGCGCCGACCGGGGACGATCAAACGCGTCGCTATGCCAGCGCGTAACGCCGCCGTCGGTTGGGTAAATCGAACGGTCGCCTTCTTACGGCCACCGCCCATTTTGGAGAGCATCACGGTGAATCACGAGTTTGTAGTGCACGGGATGACGTGCCAAAAGTGCGTCGTCGCCATTACCGAGGCGGTGCTGAAAGCCGACCCCGCGGCGAGCGTCTCGATCGATTTGAGTCGGCAACTCGTGCGCATCGAGTCCGACCTCGCCGCCGGGATCCTGAGCGAAGTGATCCTCGACGAAGGCTTCGTCGTTCGGTAATCCAATGCCGGGCCGTACGAACGGCCCGGTGTCGCATCGCGTCTGCGCTTAGGCCACGTAGACGAAACGAACGGCGAAGAGCACGGCCAGCACGTAGATCACCCAATCCTCACGCCGCGCCCGGCCGGTGACGAGACTTAAGATCGCGTAGCTCGTGATGCCGAACGCCAGGCCGTTGGCGATCGAATAGGTCAACGGGATCATCACGAGCGTCAAAAACGCCGAAATGGACTCCACCGGGTCGGCCCCATCGATTTCCCGCACCGACCCGATCATCAAGGCGCCGACCAAGATCAGCGCTGGCGCCGTCGCCGCCGCCGGTATCGATTGAACCAGCGGCGCAAAGAGCAGCGTGGCGAGGAAGAGCAATCCCACCACGACGCTCGTGAGTCCCGTCCGCCCGCCCGCCGCCACGCCGGCGGCGCTCTCGACGTAACTCGTCACCGGACTCGTGCCGGCCACGGCGCCGACCATCATGGCGGCAGAGTCCACGAGCAGGATGCGATTGAGGCGCGGAATGGAGCCATCGGGCGCCGTGAGCCCGGCGCGTTTCGTCACCGCGACCAACGTGCCGACGTTGTCGAACACGTCGACGAAGAGAAACACAAACACGATCTCGATCAGTGACAGTCCCACGCCACCCTTCAAGTTCAAGGCGGCCGGGATATCCAGCTTCAAGGCCGTGGCCCCCCACGAACTCAACGCGAAGCCGCCCGGTGCCACGTGCACCATGCCGAGCAGTCCGGCCACGGACGCCAACGCCGATGCGCGGTTGCCGACTCCGGCACCCGTCGCTCTCACACGCGTTGAAATTGGTCGGGACGGAGAGATTTGAACTCTCGACCCCTTGCACCCCATGCAAGTGCGCTACCAGGCTGCGCTACGCCCCGACCGGAGGCACGCTGCGGGAACCGCAACGTAGAAACGAAATTGTAATCGATGATGGCCGTCACGACCACCGCTAAACGTTGTTAGCGACGCAAGGACTTCAGCAGTTCCTCGAGCTCCAAGCGCACTTGGCGCACGATCTGCTGACTCTGCGAAACATCATCGCGCGCTTCATCGCCCGCGAGACGCTGACGCGCACCGCCGATCGTGAAGCCCTGATCGTAGAGCAAGCTGCGAATCTGGCGGATGACCAACACGTCCTGACGTTGGTAGTAGCGACGATTGCCCCGCCGCTTGACCGGCTTGAGCTGGGGAAATTCCTGTTCCCAATAACGCAGCACGTGCGGCTTCACCAGGCACAGGTCGCTGACTTCACCGATGGTGAAATAGCGCTTGCCGGGTATCGTCGGCAGTTCCGCGTTATTACTTGGTTCCAGCATACGCTTCCACTCGTGCCTTCAGCTTCTGACCCGGGCGGAACGTGACGACACGACGCGCGCTGATGGGAATCTCTTCGCCGGTCTTCGGGTTGCGACCCGGACGCTGGTTCTTGTCGCGCAGATCGAAGTTGCCGAAGCCGGACAGCTTCACCTGCTCGCCGCTCGACAGGGCCAGGCGTACCTCTTCGAAGAAAAGGTCAACGAGCTCGCGCGCTTCACGCTTGTTGAGGCCGAGCTGATCAAACAGCGCCTCAGCCATTTCTGCTTTGGTCAGTGCCATCGTTGATTCCCGTTCCGAAGACGCTTCAGTCTCGGAAAGTGGCCTTCAAATCCCTTTCGAGACGCTCGCGAATGCCGTTCATCACGGCGTCCACGTCTGCGTCGGTAAGGGTCTTGTTTTTGTCTTGTAAAATCAAGCCCAAAGCCACGCTTTTTTGTCCATTTTCGACGCCTTTCCCTCGATAGACGTCAAAAACCCGGAATTCGCGCAGCCATTGCGTAAGTCCAACAGTAACAGATTCGCGCAACTGGTTGAAAGTCAGCGCTTCATCCACCACGACCGCGAGGTCGCGACGCACCGCCGGGAAGCGCGAGAGCTCGTGCGCCTTGGGCAGGGCCGCGGCCGCGAGCGCGTCCCCATCGAGTTCGAACAGGAACGGCGACGCGGGCAAATCCAACGCACGGGTCAGCTCCGGGTGCAACTCACCCAAATACCCGACCACTCGGCCGGCGCGCAGTACGCGCGCCGAGCGCCCTGGGTGCAAACAAGGCAAGCCGCCCGCTTCAAACGACCAATCGGTGCCGCCGTTGAGCGCAATCAGCGCTTCGACGTCGGCTTTCACGTCGTAAAAGTCCGCCGCCCGTGCGGTCACACCCCATTGCTCGGGATCGACGCTACCGGCGACCACGCCAGCAATCACAGTAATCTCTTTTAATTCATTATCTTGCACGACAAACTTCGCGCCATGCTCGAAGAGTCGAACGCGGTCTTGCTGGCGTCGCACATTCTCCGAGAGCGCCTTGATCAGACCCGGCCAGAGCGAGATACGCATCTCCGCGAGATCCGCGGAGATCGGGTTGGCGAGCGCGAGCGCCGCCGCATCCGGATGCAAGCGTCGCTGCAGCGCTGGATCGACAAAGGTGTAATTGATCGCCTCGAAGTAACCGAGGTCGACGAGTGCCTGAGCGAAACGCAGGATCGGAATCCGCGTCTCCGTGACCGACGCCGGTCGTTGCGGCATCGGCGCATCGATCGCCGGGATCGCGTTGTAGCCGTAGACGCGCGCGACCTCTTCGACGAGATCGGCTTCTTGCGCGATGTCGAACCGCCAGCTGGGCGGTGTGACGACATGGCCCTCCGCCACCGTCTCGACCGTCATCCCCAACCCCTGCAGGATCGATGCGACGCGCTCGGCCGCAATCGGGATACCGATCAAACGTTCGATTTGGCGCGCGCGCAGCGGTATCGGCGCGCGCACCGGCAGCGCCGCTGCGGTCTCCTGTACCACGAGCGGACCCGGCGTGCCGCCGGCCATCTCTACCAAGAGTTGGGTCGCTCGCTCCATCGCGCGCACGATCCCCTCCGGATCCACGCCGCGCTCAAAGCGCTGCGAAGCGTCGGTGATCACGCCAAAGCGCCGCCCACGTCCGGCGACCGCATTCGGATGAAACCACGCCGCTTCCAAGAAGACGTCCGTCGTGTCGTCGGCAATGCCGCTTTTCTTGCCGCCCATCACGCCGGCCAGACCGACCGGCGCCACGTCGTCCGCAATCACGAGCATGTCGGTGGCGAGCGGGATCGTGGTGCCCTCGAGCAGCTCCAAGACCTCCCCCTCCCGGGCCCAGCGCACGTGCAAACAGCCCTCCAGGCGGCGCAGGTCATAGGCGTGCATGGGCTGCCCGAGCTCCAGCATGACGTAGTTCGTCACGTCGACGAGTGGGCCTAAGCTGCGTTGGCCGGCGCGGCGCAAACGCTCTTGCATCCACCACGGCGTCTGCGCCGCGGGGTTGAGTCCTTGAATGACCCGCCCGGCAAAGCGCGCGCACCCATCGGTGGCGGCGATCTGAACGGGAAATGCGGCCGCAGAGCCGGCGGGGACCGGATCGATCGTGGGCAGGCACACATCGCCGCCCGTCAGCACCGCAGCCTCACGGGCGATGCCGAGGACGGACAGCGCGTCGCCGCGATTGGGGGTGAAATTGATCTCGAGCACCGTGTCGTCGAGCGACAGCGCCGTGCGCACGTCGCTGCCGATCACGCACGACTCCGGCAACTCCAGAAGCCCCGAGTGTCCCTCACCCAAGCCGAGTTCGCGCGCGGAACACAGCATTCCGAACGACTCCACGCCACGCAGCTTGGCTTTCTTGATCGCGATGTCGTTGGGCAACTGAGCGCCAACCCGCGCGAAGGGCACCTTGATGCCGGCGCGTGCGTTCGGAGCACCGCAGACGATCTGCAGACGCTCGCCGTCCACGCCTTCGACATCGCACACCCGTAGCTTGTCCGCTTCAGGGTGCTTCTCGGCGCTGTGGATATAACCGACGACGACGTTCGTAAACGGCGGTGCGGCGACCGAGCGCCCTTCGACCTCAAAGCCGGCCATGGTCAGGCCGTGCGCGAGCGCGTTCACGTCAGCCGGGAGACGCACCCATTCCGAGAGCCAGTCGAGACTCAGCTTCATTCCGGATCCCTCACCCTGTTAAGCGCGACCGAACTGTCCCAGGAACCGGAGGTCGTTCTCGAAGTAGAGCCGCAGGTCGTTGACGTCGTAGCGCAGCATCGAGAAGCGCTCGATACCCATTCCAAAGGCGTAGCCGGATATCTTCTCCGGATCGATGCCGCAGTTCCGTAAGACGTTCGGGTGCACCACACCGCACCCGAGGACTTCGAGCCATCCGGTCTGCTTACAGACACGGCAGCCTCGGCCTTCGCAGAACGCGCACTGACAATCGACTTCGGCCGACGGTTCGGTGAACGGGAAGTACGAGGGCCGCAAGCGGATCTCGAGGTCTTTTTCAAAGAACTCGGAGACAAAGCCCTGCAGGATGGCTTTTAAATTCGCGAAGCTGACGTTCTCGTCGAGCACCAGGCCTTCGACCTGATGGAACATCGGCGTGTGCGTTTGATCGGAATCGCAGCGATAGACGCGCCCGGGGCTGATGATGCGCAGCGGGGGCGGATTCGCCAACATCGCGCGCACCTGCACCGGCGAGGTGTGCGTGCGCAACAGGCGTCCATCGCCAAAATAAAAGGTGTCGTGCATCGCGCGCGCCGGATGGTTGGCGGGGATGTTCAACGCTTCGAAATTATGGAAGTCGTCTTCGACTTCGGGGCCTTCCGCGACGACAAAGCCCGCGCGGCGGAAAATCTCTTCGATCCGCTGGCGCGTGCGGGTCACGGGATGCAACGCCCCGGGACGACGGCCACGACCGGGCAAAGTCACATCGATGGTGCCAGCGGCCAGTTCCGCCGCCACGGCCGCCGACTCGAGCGCCGCGTGGCGCGTGTCGATGGCATCGTTGAGCTGTTGCTTGGCGAGGTTGATGAGCGCACCGGCTTCGCGGCGCGCGTCGGGGGCCATTGACCCGAGCGCTTTGAGCTGCTCGGTGACCACCCCTTTCTTTCCCAACAACCGCACACGGATCTGATCAAGAGCGATCAGATCCGCGGCGGATTGGATCTCGGCTAGACCCGAGGTGACGAGACTACCGAGATCCACGGCGTTAGGCCGCTGCGGCGGAGGCCGCCTTGACCTGCTCGACGATCGCGCCGAACGCGGCCGGTTCGTGCATGGCGATGTCTGCGAGCGCCTTACGGTCGATCGCAATACCCGCCATCTTGAGGCCATTGATGAGACGGCTGTAACTCAGGCCGTGACCGCGGGCAGCCGCGTTCAGACGCTGAATCCACAGAGCGCGGAAATCGCGCTTCTTACGCTTACGACCGACGTACGCGTACTGACCGGCCTTGATGACGGCCTGCTTGGCAACGCGGAACACCTTGCGGCGTGCGTTGTAGTAGCCCTTGGCCTTATTGAGAATCTTCTTATGACGGCGTCCGGCGATGACGCCACGTTTTACTCGTGCCATGGTTTATCTCCTGACGTTTTAGTGGTTCGGAAGCAGCTGCGTCACGCGACCGAGATCGGTCTCGTGCACCATCTTCCCGGAGCGAAGCTGGCGCTTACGCTTCGAGGGCTTCTTCGTCAGGATGTGACGCTTGTGGCTCTGGCCGCGCTTGAAGCCGTTCGCAGTCTTGCGAAAACGCTTCGCCGCAGCCCGGTTGGTCTTCAACTTGGGCATCGTGCAATCTCCATCACCGGTCGGTCCCCCGCCGGCACTTTTTGTTACCCCTTCACAGCCCGTTCAGGGCGCTGGGGGCGTTCCGGCACGCAGGTTCGCACCCGTCGCACCGGTCACTTGTGTCGCGGATGTCGCCATCCGCGTCTACAAACCGTAAATCTTACTTCTTCTTGGGCCCGAACATCATGACCATTTGGCGACCCTCCATCAGGGGGTTCTGCTCAATGGCCGCGTGCGCGGCGAGGTCTTGGCACAGGCGATCCAACAAGCGGCGACCCACTTCTTGGTGCGCCAACTCACGACCGCGGTACCGCAGCGTGACCTTGGCCTTATCGCCTTCCGTCAGGAAGCGGATGATGTTACGCAGTTTGATCTGGTAATCGTTTTCATCCGTTCCAGGTCGGAACTTGATTTCCTTGACCTGAATCTGCTTCTGCTTGCGCTTCGCGGCGTGGGCTTTCTTGTTCTGTTCGAACAAGAACTTGCCGAAGTCCATGACTCGGCACACCGGAGGCTCCGCCATCGGCGAAATCTCAACGAGGTCTAACGATTGCGAGGCTGCGAACTGCAGGGCTTCCGCCCGATTCATCACGCCGACCTGCGAACCATCGTCGCCGATAACCCGGAGCAACGGCGCGAGAATTTCGTCGTTGCGCCGTATGCGCTTCGTAGTAGAGATAAATCAACCCTCCAAAGAATGACGGCCGCGGCCCGCGATATCGGACTGGATCAGTTCCAGCGCTTGTTCAAGCGTCATGGAACCGAGATCCTTGCCCGAGCGCGTGCGCACGGCCAACGTGCGGGACTCGGCTTCCCGGTCCCCTGCCACCAAGAGGAACGGAACCCGCCTCAAAGTGTGCTCGCGGATCTTAAAGCCGATCTTTTCGTTGCGCAAGTCGCTGTCGACCCGAACCCCCTGATTTTTCAAGAAATCAGCACATTCGGACACGAAACCGGCCTGACGGTCGGTGATGTTGAGCAAGACCGCCTGCGTCGGCGCGAGCCACGTTGGGAACTTGCCGGCGTGGTGCTCGATCAGAATCGCGAGAAAACGCTCGAAGGAACCGAGGATCGCGCGGTGCAGCATCACGGGGCGCTGGCGACTGTTGTCTTCCGCCACGTACTCCGCATCCAGGCGCTCCGGCAGCACGAAGTCGACCTGCAGCGTACCGCACTGCCAGTCGCGACCGATGGCGTCCCGGAGCACGAACTCGAGCTTCGGACCGTAAAACGCGCCCTCACCCGGGTTGAGCGTGTACTGCAATCCGGCGGCTTCGACCGCAGCCTTGAGCGCGCCCTCTGCCTTGTCCCACGTTTCGTCCGATCCAGCCCGTTTTTCCGGACGATCGGAGAACTTCACCGCCACATCGGTAAAACCAAAGTCAGCGTAGACCGACTGCAGCAAGCCGCAGAACGCCACGGTTTCCGCATTGATCTGGTCTTCGGTGCAGAAGATGTGGGCGTCGTCTTGCGTGAACGCGCGTACGCGCATCAGGCCGTGCAATGCGCCAGACGGCTCGTTGCGGTGGCACGAGCCGAACTCCGCGATGCGCAGCGGGAGATCGCGGTAACTCTTCATGCCCTGCTTGTAGATGAGGACGTGACCGGGGCAGTTCATCGGCTTCACGGCGAGCATGCGATGCTCGGACTCGGCGATGAACATGTTCTCGCGGTAATTGTCCCAGTGGCCGGTCTTTTCCCAGAGCGTGCGATCCAGCAGCTGGGGGCTCTTCACCTCCACATAGCCGGCCTGGTCGAGCCGCTTGCGCATGTAGGTTTCGACGTCGCGCCACAGAGTCCAGCCCGGCGGGTGCCAGAACACACTGCCGACCGCTTCTTCTTGCTGGTGAAACAAGCCGAGCTCACGACCGATCCGGCGGTGATCGCGCTTCTCGGCTTCTTCGAGACGCGTCAGGTACTCCTTCAACTCCTGATCGTTGCGCCAGGCCGTGCCATAGACACGCTGCAGCATCTCGTTCTCGGAGTTGCCGCGCCAATAGGCGCCGGCGACCTTCATCAACTTGAACGCTTTGAGCTTGCCCGTCGACGGCACGTGCGGGCCGCGGCACAGGTCAAACCAGTCGCCCTGCCCGTACAGACTGATGTCCTGGTCCGCCGGAATGCTGGCGATGATCTCGGCCTTGTAGTGCTCGCCCATCCCCTTGAACAAGCTGACCGCCTCGTCGCGAGGCATGACGCGCCGCTCGACCTTGTGATCGGCCTTGGCGAGCTCTTTCATCTTGGCTTCGAACTTTTCCAGATCCTCGGGCGTGAACGGCCGTTCGAAGGCAAAGTCGTAATAGAAGCCGTTATCGACCACCGGGCCGATCGTGACTTGGGCACTCGGGTAGATCGCCTGCACCGCTTGCGCGAGCAAATGCGCCGTCGAGTGGCGAATGACCTCTAAGGCGGCCGGGTCTTTATCGGTCACGATCGCGAGCGTGACGTCCCGATCCAGTCGATACGAGGTATCGACCAACACCCCGTCCACGCGGCCGGCGATAGCGGCCTTGGCAAGACCGGCGCCGATGCTGGCTGCCACGTCGGCCACCGTTACGGCGGCGTCGAACGAACGTTGGCTGCCATCCGGCAGAGTAATCACGGGCATGGGTGCGGCCTCAACGAATAAAAACGCCCCAGTTTACCAAACTTATGGGATTCGCTGCCCGCGACCGCGATCACGTTCTCGCCGCCAACGGCGTCAGGGCGCAACCGAACGCGGCGACGGCGGGAGGTAGTACAAATCGATCGTCTGGCCGATCCGCTCGCGCACCGGATAAGCGTTCAACCAGGCGTAATGGCCCGGCGTATAAGCACGAGCGAGCGCTGTGATCGCGATCCAGCCACTCACGCGCTCCTCGGAGTTCGTGAGCAGCCGGTACGGCGGCAGGTGCTCTCGCGTGAGGTCGGCCGTGCCGAGGTAACCGAGTGAAATTGACGGCACGTGCAACGCGGCCAGCCGCGCGGTCAGCCGCTTAAAGTCCTGCCCCCAATCGAGATCCGAATCGACGAGCACCTGTTCCGGGTGCGGCGCAAAGGGGTTGAAATACGCGAGGTAATCCGGCCACGTCCGCACGAGCGTGATCCCTTCACCCACCACCCCGGACACCAGAATCACCGCCGCAAGTACACCCCACACGCCACGCGCATGGACGCGCCGCCACAACGCCATCGCGGTCACCGCGGCACCGACCGCCAAGAGCGGGTAGATAATCAGTACGTGCCGGACGCCGATGTTGATGTGGCTGTAGCCGGACGCAAACCAGAGGATCCCGGCGCTCATGAGCGGCACGGTGAGCAACGTCGCGCGACGTTGCCGATACGCCTCACGCACGAGCCAGCCCAGCCCAAAGACACCGCCGAACAGCAACGGCCATTGCGTTTTGACCGACAACGCGAGCAGGTAAAACCACGGCCAGCCGCCCTGGTGAAGGTCGCCTAAGAGATACGACAGATGGCCGTTGTCGTTGTGGACGGTGATCGCCTGAAATGCGCCGAGGTACCACTGAAAGGCCAGTGGCACAGGGACGTGCTCAAAGAAGTCATAGGCCGGCCAACGCAGCACGCCGCTCTTGTAGCCAAAGAGGTAACCGATTGCCTGATTGAAATGGTGGATGTGATCGGTCAGATAGATCCAGCGCCCGCCGTAGGCGACGGTCAAAACACCGGCCATCACGAGCAGCGCACTCACGGAGCCGAGCCACCACGCCCGCGCCCCCACCGGTGCGCCGAGCGCCGGTTCCCGACGACGGTCCCACAGCGTCAACGCCAGCACGATCAATCCCCCAATGCCGCCGTAGGGGATTGCGGACATTTTGACGCCGAGCGTCAGCCCGCCGGCCACCCCGAGGATCAACGCGTCCCGGTAGCGCCCGCGCTCCAGCCACACCCGAAAGGCGTACACCGCCCACAGGCAACTAGCCGCCGCGGCGATATCGATCGTCGCGAGCCCCGCGTGACCGAGGACGGTTGGGGTCGTGGCAACGATCGCAACGGCCACGAGCGATCCGGCAGGCCCGGTGACCGTTCGCGCCCACCCGTACGTCGCGGCCAATAACAGCAGCAGAAACGGCAAGGTACCGGCCCGCGCGAGCGCCAAAAAGCGATCGTAGTGACCCTCCCCGTAGAGGATCGCAATCCCCTCCGGCTTGCCGTCCGGCGGCGGCAGCCCTTGCGAGCGTGCGCCGGCGAGGTACGGCCCCAAGGCCATCAGGGCGCGCGCGATCGGGGGATGCTGGATGTCGTAGTCGTAATGACCGGTGTCGACCAACTGCAGGCCGGCCGCGAGGTGCTCCGGCTCATCCCAGGTGTGGCTGAAGGTCGACCACGTCGAGGCCACGAGCAGGCACGTCGCCATCGACAACCCGGCCAGCACGGCAAAGACGGCGAAGCGGCGGCGCAGAAATGAGGACATGAACCTCCCGACGGTTCGCCGCATCATAACGACGCGAAGATGAAGCGGGCCTTAAGTTTCTTTATGCTGCCGCCGATGGAAGCCTTTCTCGTCTCGGCTGGCATCGTCGCGTTGGCCGAAATCGGCGACAAGACTCAACTCCTCGCCTTCGTACTCGCCGCGCGCTATCGGCGACCGCTGCCGATCATCGTCGGCATCCTCGCCGCAACGCTCGTAAACCACGCCCTCGCCGGCCTCGTTGGCCGACTGGTGGTGCACGCGGTCGGACCCGTCGCACTGCGTTACGGGCTCGCCGTGTCCTTTCTCGCAATGGCCGTCTGGATCCTCGTGCCGGATCGACTCGACACCGACGAGCCCTTACCCACAAGCCGTTTTGGCCTCGTGGGCACCACGGTCGTCGCCTTCTTTCTGGCGGAAATGGGCGACAAGACGCAGATCGCCACGGTCGCCCTCGCCGCGCGCTACGCGTCCGTCGTGTGGGTGGTCGCCGGCACGACCGTCGGCATGCTGATCGCCAACGTGCCGGCCGTGCTGATCGGTGATCGTCTGGCCGGCCGCCTGCCGACCCGATGGATACACGGGATCGCCGCCGCCGTCTTTGCCGTACTCGGCGTCCTCGTCTGGCTGCGGCCGCCGATCGAACTCTGGCCGTAAGCGCCGCCTCCCACGAGAAGGCGGCGCGCCGAGACGGCTACACGTTTATTTCGCTGCGGGCGTCTCGTAGGTCACGTAGTACTTTCGATAGCCCTTCGTCGACCAATGTCCCTTCCAGCCTTTGGGGATCGCGACGCCCTCGCCGGCTTTGGCGGCGACGACCGACCCGTCGGCGGAGGTCAGCGTGATGGCGCCCTCGAGTATAAAAAAGAACTCGTCGTCCTCGTACGCGGCGATATCGGACTCGGAGGGACCGGCCTCGTACAGGCCCACCTCGAATCGGTGATCTTTGGACTTCATCATGATCACATCGGTGGCCGGACCGTCGGGACCGTCGACGGATTTCACGGCGTACTTGCCCGTGAACACCGGACCGGCCGCATCGGCCGCCGTGACCTTGACCGGCTTTTTGACCGCCATTACCGGCGCCGGCGCATCGGCCCACGCACTGACGCACAGCATTGACGCGACAACCCAGATTGACGAACGAACTCGCATAACGGCCTCTCCCCCGTAAAGACACAAACGGCGAGCGTGGCTACGCCGAACCAAGGTTGATCGTATCCGGTTCGCGCGCGCAGCGCCCACTTCGGGCACAGGCACCCAGGCGCGGACCTTTCGCGTGCGACAGTCCCGCAACGAACTGTTTCGCGTCTCGGGGTTGCGGCCCCGTACTCAGTCCAGTATTCTTCCGCGCCTCCCATAGGGGCGCGTAGCTCAGCGGTAGAGCACTTCCTTGACATGGAAGGGGTCACAGGTTCGATCCCTGTCGCGCCCACCAAAAATAACTATAATAT
>DAINQU010000019.1:0-57205 GCA_036742455.1 Steroidobacteraceae bacterium
ATGGCATCTCCGAGATGCGCGAACATTTTGGTGCGGGTTGGCGTATGTACTTCGTCATGCGTGACGGTCAACTCGTCGTGATGCTTGGCGGAGGCGCTAAATCATCGCAAGCGAGAGATATTGCGACGGCACGCCAACGGGCTCAAAGAATTGCTTGGGAGTGGTGTCATGAAGCGCAAAACAATCAAAGCGACCGAGCTGCCAGAGTTCGACGCAGCGGAATATCTAGATTCCGATGAGGCCATTGCCGACTATCTAACGCAGGTGCTATCGGAAAATGACGGCTCGCTTCTGGCTGCTGCGCTTGGAGATATCGCACGGGCCCGTGGTATGAGCGAGATCGCAGCATCAACCGGGCTAGCGCGAGAAGCACTGTATAAAGCCTTGCGTCCCGGTGCACAGCCGCGCTTCGATACGGTGAGCCGCGTTTGTGCAGCGCTTGGCGTGCGGTTGGTTGCTGAAACGCTTTAATACCGTACTATTCAGTCACTAAAGCATTGAACGAAAAGCGTCTGTGAGATTTCACTGCGCTCTTGAACACTCGACTCAGCGTGCATTCGAGACGGGCCTACCTGTTCGGCGGCCGACCGGTCGGCCCGACGCACCCTTCGGTGCGTGGGATCCTTTTAGCGTTGACAGAAAGACAGCGCGACGAGTGGACGGCGCAGGGTCAACGCGCTGACGGCGCGTCCACGTATTGAATCTCACCGTTCCCGACGCGTATCCGCTGCAACGAGATCCCAAGGTCCTGTTCGTAGCGGCGAACAAGCCTGGCTTCGGCATCGGTGACGAGCGACACCGCCGTACCGCTCGTACCGGCACGTGCAGTGCGTCCTACCCGGTGTAAGTACGCTTTGCTGAGCGTCGGCACGTCGAGGTTGAATACGTGCGTGATACCCGGCACATGCAGCCCACGCGCCGCCAGATCGGAGGCGATCATGATGCGGATAGAGCCATTGCGTATCCCATCCATCGTCCGCTTGCGCTCGAGCTTGGGCAGTTCTGCATTCAAGTCGGCGGCGGCGAGTTTGTGATGCCGTAATCGACTGGCCACCTGTTCGGCGAGGTCGTTGCGATGGACGAAAACGATGGAGCGCGGGATCTCGTACGCGTGCACCAATTTCCGTAGCCATTCGGGCTTGTCGCGCTCTTCACAGACGAGATAGAGGTGCTCGATGTTCGCGTTGACCTCCGCGTCCCCGGCGCGGAGCACACGGATCTCCGCCGAGAGTTCTGCCAACGCCGGTTGCGTCTCGGGCTCCATGGTCGCGGACGCGAAGATAAGCTGTCGGGTGGCGGGTGCCGCCGCGATGATCTTGCGCACCCAATGAATGCTCTCGTCGCTCAAGAGCCGATCGGCCTCATCGAGGACGACCGCCCGCAACTGCGCGGATTTCAGCTTGCCCCGGTCAAGAAGCTCGACGATCCGGCCGGGGGTGCCGACGACAATGTGCGGCTTGGTCTTGAGCTTGTCGATCTGCCGATCAGTGGCGGTGCCCCCGATCAACAAGACGGTTCTTATTGCAATTGCGGCGTTCACGGCCAGTTCGCAAGACTGCCGATGAATCTGGATCGCCAACTCGTGGGTGGGCGCAACGATGACGACTTGGGTCTCGGCTCGCGAGGCGTCGACACGGGAAAATACAGGGACGAGGTAGGCGAGCGTCTTGCCCGTTCCGGTCTCCGCGTGCAGGTACGCGTTCTGGCCCGCAGCGAGGGGCGGCAGCGCAATCTTTTGGATCGGGCTCGGCTCGGTGATCCCTTGCTTGGCGAGCGCAGCGACGAGCGCGGGGGAGACGGACAAATCGGTAAAGGTCATGAAAGAGGCGCTCGCATCAGTCGTCTAGGCCCGGGCAATGGCGATGCTGAATGCACGGTTGGGGGTGATCCATCCATAGTACCGCCTCTCCTGTCGGGGCATCCGGTATTCGCGAGGACCGCCTGCGTCGATTGGGCCGAGCTGGCGGCGTCGGGGTCAAGTTGCTCGAAAACGGTCCGGAAAAGCACATAACACACTGTAAATATTAAAAATATCCGACCGAGTGTGGGCCGTTGATCGCGCCAATCGGTCGCTGCAGCGGTTAGCCTGCCGCCGGCCTCCCCGTGAGCCGCTACGCCCGTCATCGCCGGGTCTTCGGCGCCCGGACGGCCATCTGTGATCGCCGTCTCGCTTACGACGTCGGGAGTCTTGCGGGCGAAGCACGGACGGATAGAATGCCCGAGGCGCGAAAAGGGGACTTTCTTTGAACAGTAGCCGGCGTTTGATCGGTCAATGTCTGTTAACCGCATTTTTGGGTCTGCTCGCCCTCATTCCTTTCGCAAATGGAGCGGTCGCTGAAGTCTTGTCGGGACAGCCGCTCCGCGTGCAATTGCTCTGGAAACACCAAAGCGAATTCGCGGGCTATTACGTCGCCGATTCTGAAAATTACTTTCGGGAGGAGGGCGTCGCGGTCACGCTGCTGGAAGGCGGCAACAATATAGACCCATTAGAGCGCCTACGCCGCGGTGAGGTCGACGTTGCGATCTCTTGGCTCGACAACGCGTTGACGGCCAATGACCACGGCGCGCATCTCGTCAACGTGGCACAAATATTCGCCGGCAGTAGCCAGGAAGTGATCTGTCGCGTCAGTCAGGGCATCCACTCCATCCGCGACCTCGCGGGTAAGGCGATTGGTGTCAATTGGAAAGGCGACAAAGACAATATTCGAGCGATGCTGCGTGAGGTCGGCGTCGACGCCTCCGGCGTCCAATGGGTTCCGCGTGCCGAGCACGGCGAAGACTTGGTCAATGGCACCGTCCCGTGTATCACGGGTGTCAGTTACAACGAGCCGATGTGGGTGGTTGATGCCGGTGTACCCGCGAGCGACCTGATGACGTTTTCACCGGCAGACTACGGTCTGCCGCATCCCGAGGACGGCATTTATGTGCGCGAAGAATCGCTGAAATCTCCGGCGTTTCGAGACGCTGTGGTGCGCTTCATTCGCGCGTCCAAGCGCGGTTGGGCGTACGCCCAAGCCGAACCGGCCCCGACCACGAATATCGTCCTTCGATATGCCCGACCCACGTCCACCACATGGGCGTATCAAAAAGGGATGTTGGACAAGTTGTTGCATAACATTCCGAAAAATCTCAACGAATTCGGCGTGATAAACATCGGCGACTATGATCGATACGTGAAATCTGTCGAGATGATGAGCGTCAACGACTACTTGGCGCACCCAATCTGGACAATGTCGTTGGTGGAGGCTGCCAAAGCCGGTGGACATCACGCAGGGGTGCTCACGGACGCGACGCTGCAGTACCTTCGCATGATGATGGCCTCTGGCATCTTTACGGCCTTTGTTTACGCTGGCATCTGGATCTTTGGATTTGCCGGCGGTTTGTGGGCGACCGAGTCCGGGTATAACTTCGTGGGTCGCTTTGTGATCGGTGCGATCGGCTGCATGGGCGGCGGTATTCTGCGAGACATATTATTGGGTGGCGATCGGTTGCCCTTCCCTTGGCTCGTCGATCCGGTGCTCCCCTTGGGTGTTTTCGTCTCGGTTTTGGCCGCCGGTCTGTTGGTGGAAGTCTTACCGATGGGCACGCACAGCAAGATCTTTGAATGGACGCAAGCCATCGCCGAAGACATTGGCTACGCTTGCTTGGCGACCTTTGGGGCAGTGGTGCCGCTCAGTTTGAACCTGCCGTGGATATGGGCCCCCTTCTGCGCGTGGCTCACGTGCTGTGGCGGCAGCTTGGTACGCGACGTTATCACCGGTCGGGAGCCGGCCTCGTTCCGGGCGAAGTTGTTTGACGAGTGCACCTTTGTGGGTGGCTTTTGGATCGTGGGTTGCTTGATGGTGGCCAATTACTTTGAGCACGCCCGCTGGCTCGCACCGCTGGCCATCGGCACAACGATCGTTCTGGTTGGGGCAGTGCGCCATTTTTGGCGTCACAATGACGTCTGGTACCCGCGCTGGTTGCATCACCGGGCGGCCTGAGCGGCCTCGTCGCTTCGACGGATCACTCCCGCGTCTGTGGGCGCCCGACGAGGTTGCCGTGGGTACGCCTGAGTGTCGCGCCGGCGGCGCGCCGACGCCTGCGCCCTCCCACGCAACCCTTACTGCGTGAGACGTAACACGGCATCCGCGATGCGCTCGAAGCACAGGCTCAGCTGGGTGGAATCCGCGGCGTAACAGTAGATACCGGTGGGTTGCGCGGAGTTGTAGGTGTCCGAGTTCGTCGGATTGGCGAAGCGGGTCAGGATGTTCTGTCCGTACTCGCTGGTTCCATAGCCACAGTACGTCACCTCCAGGGAGGTCAGCGCGGCACCGAGGCCCACGGTCAGTAACAACACGCCTTGGCTACGCGCGGTGTTCGCGACGTTTTCGGCCATGTTCCGCGCCGCCATGTTCACATTGCACTGGGTATTCGTGACGGGGCTACCCGTCAACGTCCGCTTGCCGTTGTAACTGGCGAGGGGAATATTGCCGATGCCGAGCGTGGGTAACGTGACGATGTCGTTGTAGGTGCCTGCGAGCGTATTAATGGCGGTGTTGGAGTACAGGTGGGTGGTCCGCCCGGTCGCAGGCCCTGTGGTCTCGGAATAGAGGTCGCCCGTCACCGTCGCGTTACTGGGTGTGCGTGTAAACGTGGCGGAAACGTCGTTCGGTGCGCCGTCGCTGAAAAATGCGATGACCCGCAGACTGGACCGCAGGGACGCCGGTACCCCGTTCAAATCGCCCAGAGCCACGCGCAAGCCTTCCGCCTGCGCGGTACTGCCCGCGGCAGACAGTCCGTTGATGGCGGAGGTCACGGCGGCCAGATTGAATCCGCGGGTGGCCGTCTTGTCGATCGGCACGTTGATGACGGCACCCGACGCGAACGTCACGAGACCGACGCGATCGCCGCCCGCACCGCTTGCAAAGTGGTTGACGAAATTGTTGATGGCGGCTGACTTCAGGTTCGGCAGCGTCGATGACGGCGAGGCGAGCGAACCGGACGTGTCCATGACCAGCACCACGTCCACGTCGCGGCGTATGGCGCTGGCGCTCGCGTTCACGACGACGGGACTGCCGAGTCCAAGCACGTTCAGGAAGGTCAGCGACATTTGCGCGCTGCCGGAGGCCGTCACGGTCCAGAAACCTTGTGCGTCGTGCACGACGGTCAATGAAACCGGATTCAGCGTGGATCCGAGGTAATTCGCGGGGTAGTTGGCCGCGTAGTAGCGAGTCCCGGCCGAGATAGCCGCTGCCTCCCGGTCTGCATCGGTGACGCCGATGGCGAGGGCGCGGCCGGCTGCCAACGAGGCGGCATCCAGGGCCGTGGCCAGTTTTGCCCGTATGCCGTACGCGCGACCGGTATCAATGGCAAGGCCCACAATCCCAATCAGCGCGATGAGCACCAACAAAAAAGTGATCATCACGGCCCCACGGCTACGCAAACGAAGGGTGTGCATGAGACGACTCCTAGAGCACGCTCAGGGAATAAAGGACGAAACTTTGGCTCGAGATGTAACCGGTAATCGGCGTGTACGTGTAGGCGGTTTCTGCGACCCGAACGATCTCGCCGGCATTCAACAACAGCGGCAGTCCGCTCGCGACGGCGGACCCGGGTACCGTGCACGTGGTGCCGACCCACGCGGTACAGGTGTAAATTCGACTCGTGAGCGTGGCGTCACCGCCGGCAAGGCGGCTCTGCGACTGTACCGCGCCGGTACCGTCGGCTCGTCCGACCAGCGTCGTGAGATAGACCATGCCCCCGCTGCTCATGGTGAGCGGCTCGGCCGTCGATGCCACGGCGTTGATGATGTAATCCGGGAGTGCGGTCGTGCGGGCCGAGAGATTGGCGGCCTCTCGACTCATCCCGGTCAAAATATTTTCGTATTGGATGGCCCGGCCGTAATCGACCACACCGAGGGCGAGCATCAGCAGGAGCGGCAGAATCAGCGCAAACTCAATGAGGCTGTTGCCGCGACAGCGCCCCGGTCTCGTTCGCAAACACTGTTGGGCTTGTCGCATCTCATTCGTTCCGAATGGTGGCACTGACATTGAAGTTGTAGGTCCCGCCGGGAAAAAACGCGGCGATCAATCCCGTCATGAGCGTGGACGTGCAATTGACCGTCAGCACGATAATGTCGCTCGAGCTGCCGACGGTATTGGCAGGTAGGCTGCTGACGCCGCCGGAGCCGTTGACGACGGTGACGGTGACACTGGGAGACAGCGTCGACCACAAGCCCATGGATTGATCCTGCATTTTCGTCAACGCCGCGGAGTAGTTACCTTGAACCGCGGCGGCACGTGCCCCTTCTCGAACCGCATGCTGCATCGTCAGGTTGATGAAAAGCAGGTAGCTGAAATCGAAAATGGCGGCTAATAGCAAGAAGAAGAGCGGCGCGACGAACGCGAACTCAATCAGGACAGAGCCTCGAGTACGGCGCCTTCGCGACATGGCGGAATGCTCCTCGTGCAACTAGTGTCCCGTCAGCGACGGGAGCAGGGCGTGAAAGATATTCAGCATGGCCGGTCCCATCAGCACCAGTAACATCGACGGGAAAATGCAGAACATCAGCGGCATCAATAATTTGGTCGGTACCTTCGCCGCGCGTTCTTCGGCCTCTTGCTGGCGTTTCGTGCGAAGCATCTCGGAATGCACGGTCAGCGAGTCGGCGATACTCGAACCGAAGCGCTCTGCCTGGATCAGCATGGCCACGAGTACGCTGACATCTTCGGTTCCGGCGCGTTTGGACAGATTCTTGAGCGCGCGTTCACGGCTGCTTCCGGCACGCAGTTCTAAGGTCACGAGGTGCAACTCTTCGGCCAGTGCGCGGCACGTCTCGGCCGATTCGATCGCGACCTTGTCGATGGCCGCATCCAAGCCGAGTCCCGCTTCGATGCAGACCGTGATGAGGTCCAGTGCATCCGGGAAGCCCTCCACGATCCGCCGTTGGCGGCGCTCGATCATGCGCTCGAGCACGGAATTGGGTAAGAAGTAGCCGAATGCCGCCGCCACGACAATGATGGCAACGAACGCGTGACCCGGTGGCGTCCAATGGAATAACGACAGTACCCCCAGGACGAGCAGGGGCATCACGAACGTCAGGATCGACTTCGAGGCGAAATAAATCAGGGGGGCGTTGCTGCCGCGCAGACCCGCGGTGAAAAAGTGTATGCGCAGCGGCGAATCCTGCCAGTTGCCGGCCGGCACGGAGAGCCGGGTCATCAGCCCGCCCAGTCGGCGAATTTGCAGGATCCAGGGGGCGACACCCGTCGCGGACGATACCGGATAAATACGGGCGACCATGTCGAGGCGGTCGTTTAAGACTTCACGGACGACCAGTCGAATGGCGATAACGGTCGCGGCGAACACCGCCACGAACAGAACGCTTAAAACCACCCACCAGACGGTACTCATGACCATGCCTCTTGTAGGGGACCTATGTCCGTATGTTCACGATTCGTGACATCCAAAAAATGCCAAGAACCATCAGGGCCAGCGCGGTCCACACCAATTTCAGACCGATCGGATCGGTGAAGAGGACGTCGATGAAGCCGGGATTAATGAAATGCAGGACCGCTCCGAGCGCGAACGGCAAAATCACCAGTATCCAAGCCGACAGTCGTCCCTCCGCGGTCAGTGTGCGGATCGACCGCTTGAATTTCGCCCGATCGCGCATCAGCCCGGCGATATTCAACAGGAGGACCGACAGATTTCCGCCGGTCGCTCGCTGGATGGAAACGGCAAGGACAAAGTGGCGGACGTCCGGCAGCGGGACTCGAACCGCAAACTTGTCGAGTGCCGTCTGTGAATCCAGCCCAAAGCTGATTTCTTCGAAAACCATCTCGAAGTCGTGTGCGATCGGGGCGGGGAGCTCTTCGCCAGCCATCTTCAGGGCGCTTGGGAAGGCGTGGCCGGCCCGCATGGCACGACTGATCAAATCCAAGGCGCTGGGCAACTGTTGCTCAATTTTGACGAGCCGTTGACGTTTCGCGTGGTGTAGGTACAGCGTCGGAGCGATCAGCCCTCCGAGTGACCCGAGGATCACCACGAGCGTGGGGAACTTCAGCAGTTCGAGTGCTGCGGCGCTGATGACCGCCATGCCGAACGAGAGTGCAAGGAAATGCGACAGCTTGAGTTCGTAGCCCGCCTGCAGGATCAGATCGTCCAGAGAGGCCACCCGCGGGAATCGTTCCAGCAGGTCCTGCAACCACGGGCTGCGCGCCAAGGCACGCAGCTTGATCAGTGTCGGCGATCCGGGTGTCACGCCCAGCGCACCGATGGCCTGAAGTCGAGGGCGTAGATGCTTACGCTCCGAGGCGAAAACGGAGCTCCAACTGAGCGCGAGACCCTCGACGAGCAGGAACACCGCCAGGAAGGCCAGTACGATCGCAAAGTAGGCGAAGTAGTCCATCGGGCTTACTCGTAGGTCTTTGTTGGATCGAACAACTCTTCCGGCAGAGCGATGCCACGGACTGCGAGTCGGTGGGCGAAATTGGGTCGGATGCCGGTGGCGCGAAAGTGCCCACGCACCACGCCGTCCGGCGTGACACCGGTCTGCTCGTACGTGAAAATTTCCTGCATGGTGATCACGTCACCCTCCATGCCGGTAATTTCCTGAATACTCGTAACTTTGCGCTTGCCGTCACTGAGTCGCGCAATCTGAATGAGCGCGGTTAATGCGGAGGCCATTTGTTGGCGTACCGCCCGAGGCGAGAGCGAATAGCCGGCCATTCCCACCATGTTTTCGAGGCGAGTTAAGGTGTCTCGGGGCGTATTCGCGTGGACGGTCGCCATCGAGCCGTCGTGCCCGGTATTCATCGCTTGCAGCATATCGAGCACTTCAGGGCCGCGAACCTCGCCGACGATGATCCGATTGGGCCGCATGCGCAGGCTGTTGCGTACGAGTGCCCGCTGGGTCACTTCACCTTTCCCCTCAACGTTCGGGGGACGGGTTTCAAGGCGTACGACATGCGGTTGCTGCAGTTGCAGCTCAGCCGCATCTTCGATCGTGATGATCCGTTCGTGGGCGGGAATGGCGGCTGACATGACGTTCAACAGCGTCGTTTTCCCGGTGCCGGTACCGCCGGCAAGCACGACATTGATCCGGGCCATCACGAGACCTTCGAGAATCCGCGCCATCGCGGGGGTCAGCGTCTTGTTGGCGATAAGACCTTGCATGGTCAGTGGGATCGTCGAGAACCGTCGAATGGAGAGGGCCGGTCCATCGATGGCGAGTGGCGGGATAATCGCATTGACGCGTGAGCCGTCTTTCAATCGCGCATCCACCATCGGGCTCGACTCGTCAATCCGGCGACCGATCGCCGAGACGATTTTGTCGATGATCTTCATGAGATGAGCGTCGTCTTCGAAATGGATCCCCGTTCGCTCTAAGATTCCGTTGCGTTCCACGTAAACCGATGAATAGGTGTTCACCAGGATGTCGGACACCGAGGGGTCGTCAAGTAAGGGCTCGAGGGGGCCGAGTCCGAGTACCTCGTTCTCGATACTGGCGATAATCATCGCCCGCTCCGCGGCATTGAGCGGCGTCGGATCGGCGGTGAGCAAGCGCTCGACGACCTTGCGTAACTCGACGGTGACCCGCTCGGGGGTCATTTTTTCGAGGGCCGAGAGATCGATTTGGTCGAGCAACAGGTGGTGTATCCGTGACTTCACGGCTTGCTGGGCGAGGGTGGAAGCGGACGACCCGGCGGCGTGGACTTCCGCACGCACCTCGCGCTCGTTGATGGCTTGCGCGATGCGGTCGCGGAGCGATATCGGTACGTGAGCGTCAAGCATGGCTTAGCAGGCGTGTCAGCCAGCCCTTTTCTGCGGGTGTCGTGAGGCCCATCGTCGTCTCTATGAGGCGTGTCAGACGCCGGCAAATGACCGAGCGTGGGTGAGAGACGTAGACGGGTATGCCTCGGTTGATGGAGTTGGAGACCGTCCGGTAGTCGTTCGGGATGATGCAGTCGGCGCTGTGTCCGAGGGTGCGCTCCACGTCCTCAAGCGTCATCTCAGAGGAGTGCTCGTATCGATTGACGATCAGTCGGGTCTTCTGACTGTCACAGCCCAACGCGGCGAGGGTTCCTAAGACCCGTTTGGCATCCCTTAGGAAGGGGATGGTCTGTTGCACCGTCGCGTAGACAGAATCGGAGCGATCAATCGCCCGGACAGAGACCTTGTCGAACGTTCGGCCCAAATTGATGATGATGAATTCATAGGTGTTCGACGCCAGATTGAGGAGGAGGTCGATATGGTCGGGACGGATATCGAGCCCGAGTTCCAGGGTATCGGAAGCCTGTAACACGTCGAATTTGTCGGTGATGTGCAGTGCAATGGCCGAGAGCAGGTCGCTGTCCAGTCGAGCGATATTCGCGGAAATATCAGAGATGGTCGTGGTGCCAGGCACCTTGGTCACAAACAGCGATGCATCGCCCGAGTAAATATCCAAATCGATCAGAAGGGTCTTCTTTCCGTAGGCGGCAGCCAGCATATAGGCGACGTTGGCGGCGACGAAGGTCGAGCCGCCACCGCCCTTACACGACAGGAACGTGGCGACGGTCGCGCGAATGGGCTGCGCCGCGCCGATGGTTCGGGTTTCTTCGATGCGCTCTACGGCGGCGAGAAAACGCTCGTCCGGATAGGGTGTCGGTAAGACGTCCTTCACCCCGACGTGCATCGCATGCATGAGTGTCTCGGCGACCATGCTGTCGCCGAGCAAGATGAACGAGATGCCCGGAAAGCGCTTGGCGATCGGCTCGAGCCGAATGATGTCCTCAGAGGTCTTGCAGAGCTGGTCGATGATGACCAGATCCGGCAGCTCCTGGGCGACGAGTGCCGAGACACCGTCGATCCCACACAAGCGGGATTTGACCGTACGGGTGGGGCGGTTCGGGTCGGCGAGCAAATTGACGAGCCGCTCAAGATTGTCGGGTTGGGTCGATGCGATTGTTATTTTCATGGCCTAACATCCTCGATTTACGGATTGCCCGGATTGGTGCCGCCGCCGAGGGCGCTGCCCAGACTCGGTCCTATCGCGAACACGTTGGCGGGAGCCTGCGGGGTCGCAAACGTCGACTGGTAGTGGCGAATGGTGCTCACGGCCGAGACGCCGTCCATGCCCACCACAGGATTGGGGTCGAAGAGGGCGAGCGGATCCATGATTTGCAGATCCGTCGCTTCCTCGACGCTCAAGCCGAAGGCGGCGTCGAGATGAGGGGTCACGGTGGTGCAAGCCACCAGCGCGATGCTCGCGCCGATGGCGGCGAATGATTTCAAGACGGTCGATGTCATGGCGCTCTCCGGGTATACGTGCGAGGCGTTCGTTTAGGGCTCGGTGCGGTCCGCAGAAGGGGGCAGCGGTGGGTGCACGGGCGGCGCGCCCTCCAGTTGCCCCTTCAGAAAGAATTCCATCCGATTCGGCTCGACGAAGCCGTCGGTGGGCAGGCTGTATCCGGGGTTCAGCGGCTTCACGAGGTGCGCCGTCACGACGAACAGCAACTCGGTCTTGTCGCTCTGAAAGTCGTTGCTGCGAAACAGCGCGCCCAGAATCGGTAACTCGCCGAGGCCGGGGAATCGGTTAATGGTTTCGGTGACGTTGTTCTTGATCAGCCCACCGATGGCAAACGTCTGACCGTCGTGCAATTGCACCGTGGTCGAGGCGCGCCGGGTGGTGATCGACGGCAGCACGGATTGGCCGGCGCCGAGCGCAGTGATGACGACACCTTGCTGGTTGATGTCGGACACTTCGGGGCTGACTTTTAAATTGATACGCCCGTCTTCGAGCACGGTGGGCGTGAAGCGCAGCCCGATACCGTATTCTTTTTCCTCGAGGGTAATCGAGAGCGCGCCCGCGGTTCCTTGGGGGACCGGGATATATATTTTCCCGCCGGCGAGGAAGGAGCCCTCTTGCCCGCTGATGGCCATGATGTTGGGTTCCGCGAGGACCTTGACGATTTCGTCCTTCTTCGTCGCGTCGATCCCGAAAGACGAGGTGGTGAGCCCGGGCTTGAGCAGGTTGGCGAGACCGGGCACATCGGTCAGGTAGCCGCCGGCCACTTGCCAACCGAGACCCGTGGCCGTACCGGGATGATTGATTGAGTACTCGGCGCCCAGGCGGTCGATGAGTGTCTTCGAGACTTCCGCGATTTTCACCTCGAGGAGCACCTGCTGCGGCGCGGCAGTACCGAGCATATTCACGACGCGCTTTGCGCCGGCGAACGATTCCCCGAGGATGACAGCCCGTTCTGCTTTAAAGGCGTCGGTGACCGACCCGCTCAACACGATGGAATCACCGAGGGTGCTCACCCGGATGTGTTCTTCTCCCGGCAGCAAGGACTTGAGACTGGCCTCCAGGACCGTGGTGTCTAGACCCACGTCGATGTCATAGGTGGCCGCGCCGCCGTGCTTGGACCAGGCCACCAGGTTCGTCGCGCCGATTTTCTTGCCGAGGAGATACACCTCGGTCGGATTGATCAACAAAATATCGGCGATGGCCGGATCGCCCGTCGAAATCCGTCCCGCCGGTTCCGCGAGATGGACGATGACCGATTTGTGCACGCTCAGATGGACCGACGACTGGACGGTGGGATGCACGACGGGCGGTGCAACGACGTCGATGGCGGTCGTGATCGTCGCCACATCGAGCGCAGGGCTCTCGGCCACCGCCGTACCGATGCCCATGCACAGCAGCAGGACCGCAAGACGTCCGATCACGCTGAAGTCGTTGGAAGAGGTGACCATGGTTAGAGCTCCTGCTGACTGCGGTCGGTGCCACGGATGACTTCGACCGACTCTTTGATGGGATGACGCGGCGCGACGGCTCGGGCCGGGGCGGGCGGTGGGGGCGCGGCGGGCACGGACGTCGGCGGTGGCGGTGACTCGTCGGCGTGTCGGCGCGTCGCCCACTGCAGCAAGGTTTCTTTATCGATACCGTGGGAGGTGGTTTCGCCCTGATCGATCAGATTGCGCAGGACCAGAGAGAGTGTGCCGACGCTGCGGGCGAGGTCGAGACGCTCAGCCTGGTCGGGGGTGACCTCCAGGGTGACGGCGTTGACGACTTTGGGTTTGGCGTCTTCACGCGCGACCTCTTGCGCCGCCGCCAGCACCAATATGTGCTCGAGGACGATCTTGGAGATACTGCCTTCACTGCCACCCACCTGAGCACCGGGCACGGTGGTATTGACCAACACGTCCACATAGCTACCCGGCAAGGCGAATCCGGCGACGCCGACGACGTCGTTTACGCGAACGGTGATCGCGCGATTGCCCGGTCGGATGACGGCGGACAGCCCGCCCTGACTGCCGAGTGGCGCGAGATGCGACTCGAGCACAGGCTCGCCCTTGAGAATGGTCGAGCGTGCGATGCGCGGCGTTTGCGTGCTGCTGTCGCGTAACAGGCCGCTGAATTCGGTGAAGGATCCTGCGGGCGTGCTCTCGCGCGGCCATTCCACCAATTTGAGGTCGTCCGGCGCGAGGGGCGCTCCGAGCTCAACGTCTCGCTCGGCCACGACAATTTTGTGCGTGTCGCTGTGGGTCCGCGGAGCGCCGTATCGAACGACGATGAATACCGTCGCCGATGCCAACAGCAGGGCCGCGAGTAGCGTCAATATCGCGCGTAACTTATTCATGAGGGGGCTCCCAGGCCGTATCACGTGGCGCGATGGAGAGGCTGGCCTCGCCAGTGTCATCGACCCGATATTCCGCCGCGGCGGGAGTCGGTGATCGGTCGTTTGGATGTATCGCGTTCATGGCTGCCTTCCGATTCGTGGGGTAGCGCGCCCGGCGCATTCTGTGGGCGGTGTAAGCTCGTGACACGCCGCTCAAGGCGGGTGATGGGTGAATAGCCACCACAGGCTGCCGATGGCGAGACACGGCCCGTACGGCATCGCCGAGACGGATGTCGTCGGTTCCATGAGGTGCGGCGCGATGCCGTGCCATGCGCCGCTCGCCAGGGTTCGAAGATTGCCGAGCAGGTGGCGAATGAGGCCACGATCGAGGGCGATCGCCGCGGCAATGAAGCCTCCGGCAATGGCCGTGGCGAGCAGTACCGAGATGATCTCGTGGGGACCGACGAAGGTGCCGATGGCCGCCGCCAGCTTCACATCACCGGCGCCGAACAGCTTCAGTAGATACAAAGGCCCTAAGATCAATAAGGCCACACCGAGGCCGGCGAGGGCCACCAGCAGGGCCTGCGGCCCGCCGCTACGCATGGCCAAGAAGAGGCCCACGAGCGCGCCGGTGACGGTGATGACATTGGGTATCCGCCGATAAATGAGATCGGTCGCGGTGGCGGCTGCGATGAGCGCGAGCAAGCCGGCTTGTGTCCACGCATCCATGCGTCTGCCCCTGGCGTTCCATCGCCTATCGTCGCTTCGGCGGTGTGCCCCGCTTCCGCTGCCGCTCGGATCGGGGCTCTGAAGGGGGGTGACCCCGCTTCAGAGCCGCGCCGCGATTACGGGTGCGTCAATTTGCCGGCGATCCACGTAAAAAGCGCCGACAGATTGGTTCCCATCAACGAGACCGCCGTGACCAATACGGCCGCGACGAGGGCGGCAATGAGGCCGTACTCGATGGCGGTGACACCGTCGTCTTCAATCCAAAAGTTTCTGAGCATTTTCATGGCCGAGTCCTCCAACATCCATTTTGGTGAGAGTCGCTGTCGAGTTGGCGGTCGGTTGGCAGTGCGTTCGCGCCCGGTGAGCATCGTCCACATCTGCATCGTCTGCGTTCCAAACTGTGGGCCGGAATCATTCGGCTTCCAGTTTCAATCTCGACGGGGCCATTACACCGTCTGCTGTCACGCTCTTGCATCGTGACTTGTACGCATGATCATCGCGCCACGCCGAAGGCGCTCTCAGGTCGATCGAGCAGGCAAAAAAAAGCCGAGACTGGTACCGGTCTCGGCTTCGCCCACGCTTGCGGTGTGCGCTTACGCGGATTTGCGCTCGGCTTCTTGCGGAACCGAGCAGAGACTCGCGTTGAGGATCTCATCGACCTGCTTCTCAGCGCGGCACCAGTCCTCGAGCTCATAACCCGGTTCGAAGCACCGGGTTTCTGACAAGAAATAGGCCGCAGAGGCAATCATCTCGCGCCGCAGTGCGGCATCGACATCCGCAAATTCTGCCGGTGCCGAATGATTGCTCGGCGACGCCGTGGCGTTCGCTTCCGATGATGCGGTGTGTTTCGATTGGATCGAGCGAGCCGCGTGATGCTTTTGGCGCCCGTCGTGGGAGCCGGCGTGTGTGCGTGTCATCGTAGCCTCCATGCTGTTTCAATTGGACAATCTGAAAACGGCGCGTCGTACGACCGTTCGGGGTGGATTGTCCACGGGTCTCGTCCGAAGGGGCAGTCGGGACTCTACCTAGCCCACCGCGGTAGGTGGCGGGGGGGCAGCGCGTGGGGCCTGTGCGCCGCGCCCGTTCGGGTGCCATGGAGGGGTTCCGGTATGATGGCGGCTCAGCCCTAGCGCACTGTCGCTCGACGGGTGTCCGAGGAGTGTGCGTTGAGCGATCGCGGGACTGACCATACCGGGCGGGGTTATCTGATTTTCGCCGCCTCGTTGGTATTTCTGCCGGTGATGGACGCGATTGCGAAGTTGTTGTCCACGCGACTGCCGGTGCTGGAAATCGTCTGGGCGCGCCATATCGTCTACGCGGCTGCCATCTTGCCGTTCGCGACCTGGCATCGGGGTTGGCGCGGTTTGCTCCCGCGCCATCCGCTCTGGCAACTGGCACGCGGGCTCTGCATGTGCTTGGCCTCGGGCTGTTTTTTCATGGCGGTGTCGCGCATGCCAGTCGCCGACGCCATGGCCATCTTCTTAAGTTACCCCGCGATCCTCTTGCCGATGACGGCGTTGGTGTTGGGGGAGCGGCCCACCCGGCGCCAGTGGGCCATGGTTGTCTGCGGCTTTATAGGCGCGCTCTTCGTGGTTCGCCCGAGTCTGCACGGCATCGCCGACGGCGCGATCTTTGCCGTGGGGTCAGCCGTCCTTTATCCGATGTCGATGTTGGCGACCCGGCGTTTGGCGGATGAGGCAACGCCCCTTATCACCACGGCACTGTCCGCGGTGATCGGTTCCATCGTCTACTCCGCGGTCGTGCCATCGGTCTTTACGATGCCTCGGTCCGGCGATCTGTGGCTGCTCCTTGCGATCGGATTGATTGCGGCTGTCGGCCACTTCGGCATCGTCGCCGCGCATCGTTATGCGCAGTCATCGCAGTTGGCGCCCCTTGGGTATTTGGAAATCGTCGGGGCGGTCGCGGCCGGCATGGTGATGTTCGGCGACGTGCCGACGGCGGCCACCGATATCGGCATCGTTCTCATTGTGGTGAGCGGACTGGTGGCGACGTGGCCTCGCCGCGGTCGGGAGGGTCGCAGCGCGACCGCTAAACCGTGACGACCGTCGCAATCCACTGAGAAGAGGCTGGCTTAAGTCAACCGCGGGTTCGGTGAGGCGCTTTTCTCCGGGAAGATGCCTAACACCGAACCGACGGAGCCTGACGTATGCACCGCCCCCTTGTCCGATGGTGGATCACCGCGTGGTTAGCGTGGAGTCTGGGCGTGAGTGGCGCTGCCACGGCGTCCACCGTGACGACGGCCGACACCGCACGCTTTCTCAATCAGGCAACGTTCGGCGCGACGAGCGCCGATCTCGCCCACGCCGCGAGCGTCGGACTCTCGGCCTGGCTCGACGAGCAGCAACGTTTGCCAGCGACTCTCTACACAGGCTTCGCCTACGTGCCCACGAAACCGCCGGCGAACTGCACGGCCGACCCGACGGCGCCAACCAGTGCGGCCAGTGTGTGCCACCGGGACAATTACACGCTGTTTCAAGTGCGCCGACAGATGCTGCAGCACGCGGTGACCGCACCGGATCAACTGCGTCAACGTGTGGCCTATGCGCTGTCGCAGCTGTTCGTCGTATCCGGGGTCGTGATACCGACAGCGTACGGCATGGCGGATTTCCAAAATATTCTGCTGCAGGATGCCTTCGGCACGTACCGCCAACTTGTGGAGGACGTGACGCTCAGTCCGGTGATGGGTCGTTATTTGGACATGGTCAATAACGACAAGGCGAATACGGCGAAAGGCACTTCACCGAATGAGAACTATGCGCGCGAGTTGCTGCAGCTCTTCTCCATCGGTCTGGTCAAACTCAATGCGGACGGTACGGTGGTCACGGATGCGAGTGGCCATCCGGTTCCCACCTACGATCAAGAAGTGATCGAAGAGTATGCGACGCTTTTCACGGGCTGGACGTATCCCCCGTTGCCGGGGGCGACGTCGAAATTCCCGAACCCGCAGAACTACGACGGCCGGATGGTGGCATTCGACAGCCATCACGACACGAGCGCGAAGACGCTGTTGAACGCTACCGTGATTCCCGGCGGGCAATCCGCGAGTGCGGACCTCAAAGCCGGGTTGGATTTGATCGCGAACCATCCCAACGTCGGACCGTACGTCTCGCGGCAACTCATCCAACAGTTGGTCACCAGTAACCCGTCGCCGGGCTATGTGCGACGCGTGTCGGCCGTCTTCGCGAACGACGGCAAAGGGGTGCGCGGTAACCTCGCTGCGGTCGTCCGCGCGGTGCTGCTCGATCCCGAAGCGCGTGGCGACACGCCCTCCAGCGCGCTCGAGGGTCACCTGAAGGACCCGGCGTTGTACATCGCGTCACTCGCGCGTGCGTTATCGGCGTCGACCGACGGCGTGGGGCTTGCCAGCGCGACACAGTCGATGGGCGAGCCGATCTATACGTCGCCGACGGTGTTTAATTTTTATCCGCCCACGTACAGCCTCCCCGGTACGACCGTGAACGGGCCGGAGTTCTTTCTCGACGACGATGCCAGTGCGATTGCTCGGGCCAACGCGGTGGATCGCCTGTTGCGCGGCGGTTGGGCGGCCGATACCTCGGTGGCCGGCGCCACGGGGACGCAAGTGACGTTCAGCGCGATCACGGGCTCGACGCCGGCGGCGGTGGTCGATGCCGCGGGCACGCTGCTGTTGCACGGCCCGGTTCCGGCGGCGACGCGTGCGCTGATTGTGAACGCGGTGGCGGCCGTGCCTGCCACCGATCCCAACGGCCGCGCCCGTACGGCGGTTCAACTCCTTGCCCTGTCGGGCGCTTTTCAAGTGGTGCGCTGATATGGACCGTCGCTCATTTCTGACCGCCCTCGGCACGTTGGCCGGTACGGCCGCGTGGTCGCCTTGGAGCCAGGCTGCCGGTGCGGGGGACTACAAAGCGCTCGTGGCCGTGTTTTTGTATGGCGGTAACGATGCCAATAACACCCTCGTGCCGCTCGATGCCACGCGCTATGCGCAGTACGCGACCGCGCGCGGGCCGCTAGCGCTCGCGCAGTCCAGCCTGCTGCCGCTGGTCGATGCCAGCGGTAGCGCGCACTACGGGCTGCACCCCGCGCTCGGCGGTGCGAGCGGCCTGCAGGGTTTATGGGACCGCTCGCGGTTAGCGTGGGTCGCCAATGTCGGGCCGCTCGTCGTCCCGACGACGCGGGCGCAGGTGCTGGCCAACAGCGTGCCGTTACCGGCGAACTTGTACTCGCACATCGATCAACAGCACGCCTGGGAGTCGGCCGAGGCGAGCGGGGGTGCGACCACGGGTTGGGGTGGGCGTCTGCTCGACCAAATCAGCGCGCTCAACAGTGCCGCGCTGGTGCCGCCGTTGGTGTCGCTTGCGGGTACCAACCTGTACCTCACGGCGCAAGCGACCCGTTCGCTGGCCTTACCGGAGACCGGCAGTTTCGGTCTCAGCGGATTCGGCACCGGGTCCGCGGACGTGTTGCGTCGCGCCACGCTATCGCAGCTACTCGGTGTGGATCGGAGCGCAACCTTGGTCGGGGCGGCCGACGATGCCCTGCAAGGTGCGATCGCGAGCACGGCGACCATTGGGCCGATCCTGTCAGCGGCCACCGCGTCGGTGGATGCGGCGTTTGCGGGGCTGAGCGGTCATTTCGCCGCGCAACTGGGCCGAGTCGCGCGCTTGATAGAAGCACGCGCCAGTCTCGGCGTGCGCCGTCAGGTCTTTTTGGTGTCGCTCGGGTCGTTTGATACGCACACGGACCAATTGGCGACGCAGCAATCGCTATACACCGAACTCGGTGCCGGACTCAGTGCGTTTCACGCCGCCATGGACGGCATTGGGATCGGCAACGGCGTCACCAGTTTCACGTTCTCCGATTTTTCACGCACGCTCAAGCCCAATTCGACCGGTGGCACGGATCACGCCTGGGGCGGGCATCACCTGGTCGCGGGTGGCGCGGTGCGTGGGCGTTCGGTGTACGGCACGTTTCCGACGCTGGTCTTGGGCGGTCCGGACGATGCAGGATCCGAAGGGCGATTTGTGCCGACCACCGCGACCGATCAATACGCCGCGACACTCGGCGCTTGGTTCGGCCTGTCGGCTGCCCAGCAGGCAGCGGCCTTCCCGCACGTGGGCCAGTATGCGTCCCCGACACTCGGCTTTATCTGAGCCAAGAGTGCGCTGACCGCAGAGGGATGGGGGTCGTGCCGCCGGCGTCCCGGCGGCACGTGCCCCCGAGGGGAACGCTCGGATCGAAGGATGGCAAACGGCGGTCCGCCGTCTCGCATTCGTGATATCCAATCGTATATATCGAAGCAAGTGGCGGTGATCGCTGAGCCGTGACGCGCTCCGCGATGGACCGTGGGGTCACCCCCCGACGGTGTGGCCCGAATCTTGCTCCTCTACACGCAGGTTATGGCGGGAACGAGCGACGTGCGTGTCGGAGACGGTTCATCGGTGCAAGCGGCGGGCAGCCGAGCGGCAGTGTAGGCTGCAGCGATGCCGTCGCTCGTCCCACTCTCTGCCGGTTGGAATGCACGCCTCGACCTCGGGTTCGAGCGGCGTGGCGCGCGCACGGAATTGGTGCATCGACAGCACACGGGCCCGCTCGTGGTGCAGAAATCCTTGCACCCGGAGGGTGACAGTCCCTGTCACGCCATCGTCCTGCATCCCCCCTCCGGCCTCGTCGGCGGCGACGGGCTCGCCTTGGGGGTCACGGTCGGTCCCCACGCCGAAGCGCTCATCACGACGCCCGGTGCCACGAAGTGGTACCGCTCGCTCGGTGCGGTTGCGGTGAGCGAGACGCGATTGACGGTCGCTGCGGGCGGCGCCCTCGAATTTCTTCCTCGCGAGGCCATCGTGTTCGATGGCGCCGCGGCGCGCGCGGCCATGATCATCGATTTAGCGGCCGATGCGCGTTTGCTGACCTGGGACACGTGGTGCCTGGGGCGCACGCATTCCGGTGAGCGCTTTGCGCACGGCACGCTCGAGCTCAGCACGCGCTTGACGATCGCCGGTCGCGACGTGCTGCTCGAGCGCGGTGTGCTCGATGGCGGATCGGCCCTGTTGTCCAGTGCAGCGGGACTCGGTGGTGCGCCGGTCTTCGCGACGATGCTCGCCGTCGGCGCGGTCCTCGACAGCCACCAGATCGCCGACTGCCGCGCGCTCGTCGTGCGCGATGGGCAGGGAGGACTCACGCAATTGCCTGAGGTACTCTGCGCTCGCTATCTCGGTCACTCGACGGAGGCGGCGCACGAATGGTTTGTGGCGCTCTGGGAGCGCTTACGTCCGCTCATGCTGGGTCGAGTTGCCCGACGACCGCGCCTGTGGGCGGTTTGACGCACGTTGGAATGAGGTCACCATGGAATTGACGCCGCGCGAGAAAGACAAACTGCTGCTGTTCACGGCCGCGCTCTTGGCCGAACGCCGGCGCGCTCGAGGCCTGAAGCTGAACTACCCGGAGGCGATTGCACTGATCAGTGCCGCTTTGCTCGAGGGCGCACGCGATGGGCGTACGGTGGCCGAACTGATGCACGTCGGTCGCACCATCCTGACGCGGGCGGATGTGATGGACGGAGTGGCCGACATGATCCCCGAGATTCAGGTCGAGGCCACCTTCCCGGACGGCACCAAGCTGATCACCGTACACGAACCGATCTTGTGAGGATGACACCATGCGACCGGGACAGATCGAGACGTTGGACGCTGACATCGAACTCAATGCTGGGCGCGAGACCGTGACGCTCAGCGTACAAAACACCGGGGATCGACCGATACAGGTGGGCTCTCACTACCATTTTGCCGAAACGAATACGGCGCTCGCGTTCGACCGTAGCCTTGCGCGAGGCATGCGCCTCGATATAGCTGCGGGTACGGCCGTCCGCTTTGAGCCGGGACAGAGCCGCACGGTGCGTCTCGTCGCCTACGGCGGCCGACGCCGTGTACACGGCTTCCACGGCGACGTGGAAGGAGCACTCTAATGGCACTGCGCATCAGTCGCGAGGCGTACGCCGAGATGTACGGTCCGACGACCGGCGATCGCATCCGGCTCGCGGACACGTCGCTGTGGATCGAGATCGAGGCGGATCGCACCGTCTACGGCGAGGAAGTGAAATTCGGCGGCGGCAAAGTCATCCGCGACGGCATGGGCCAATCCCAGCTGGCCTCTGCACAGGTCGCGGACACCGTGATCACCAATGCGGTGATCGTCGATTACTGGGGGATCGTCAAAGCCGATATCGGTCTCAAAGACGGTCTGATCTGGCGTATCGGCAAGGCCGGTAACCCGGATGTGCAAGACGGTGTCGATATTCCGATCGGTGCAGGCACGGAGATCATCGCGGGCGAGGGTCTCTTGGTGACCGCCGGCGGTGTCGACTCCCACATCCATTTCATCTGTCCGCAGCAGATCGACGAGGCGTTGGCCTCGGGCATCACGACGATGTTGGGCGGTGGCACGGGGCCCGCGACGGGCACGGCGGCGACCACGTGCACGCCAGGTCCCTGGCACATGGCGCGGATGCTCGGTGCGGCCGACGCGTTTCCGATGAACTTAGGTTTTCTCGGCAAGGGCAATGGCAGCGCCGAAGGGCCACTGATTGAGCAAGTGATGGCGGGCGCCATCGGCCTCAAGTTGCACGAGGATTGGGGCACGACGCCCAAGGCGATCGATACGTGTTTGCGTGTCGCCGATGCGATGGACGTGCAGGTCGCGATCCACACCGACACGCTCAATGAATCGGGCTTTGTGGAGACCACGCTCGCCGCCATCGCCGGCCGCACCATCCACACCTTTCACACCGAAGGGGCGGGTGGCGGGCACGCGCCGGACATTATCCGTGCGGCGGCGCTACCGAATGTGTTGCCGAGCTCCACGAACCCCACCCGGCCGTACACGATCAACACCGTCGATGAGCATCTCGACATGTTGATGGTTTGCCACCATTTGGATCCGTTGATCGCCGAGGACGTCTCGTTCGCGGAATCGCGCATCCGTCGCGAAACCATCGCGGCGGAGGACATCCTCCACGATCTCGGTGTGTTCTCGATGATGTCCTCCGATTCGCAGGCCATGGGCCGCGTGGGCGAGGTGGTGCTGCGCACGTGGCAGACCGCGCACAAGATGCGCGAGCAGCGCGGCAGTCTCGCCGGCGATCCGGCGCGCAACGACAATAATCGCGTCAAACGTTACATCGCGAAGTACACGATCAACCCGGCGATCACGCACGGGATGTCCCATTTCGTGGGGTCCCTCGAGCCGGGCAAATTGGCGGATCTGGTGCTGTGGCGTCCGGCGTTCTTTGGTGCGAAGCCCTCGATGGTGCTCAAGGGCGGCATGATTGCGCTGTCGGCCATGGGGGATCCAAACGCGTCGATTCCGACCCCCCAGCCGGTCCACTATCGCCCCATGTTCGGCGCCTACGGCCACGGCCTCAAGACATCGGTGACCTTCGTCTCGCAGGCCGCGTTTGAGCACGGTGGCCTCGCCTCGCTCGGTCTTGCGAAACCGTTGGTTGCGATTTCCGGTACTCGGGATATCACCAAAGCCGACATGATTCACAACGACGCGACCCCGTTGATCGAGGTTGACCCGGAGACCTACGTCGTGCGCGCGGACGGCGTTGCGCTCGAGTGCGAACCGGCTACCGAATTGCCGCTGGCGCAGCGCTACTTTTTATTCTGATGGACACGACACCCACCGAACGACTGACCACCAAAGCCCCGCTCGGCGCCGTGCCGACGGCGCAATTGGTGCTCGCCTTTGAGCAGCGCGTGCGCACGCGCCACGTGGCGGCCCTGGAGGACGGGCGCGCGATAGCGGTGCTCGTGCCGCGCGGCAGCGTGATGCGCGGCGGCGACTGCTGGATGACGGAGTCCGGTCTTGTGGTCGCCATCGTGGCGGCGCGCGAGTCCTTGCTCGAAGTGCACAGCGACGACCCGCATCTGCTGGCGCGCGCGGCTTACCACCTTGGCAATCGACACGTCGCGGTCGAGATTGCACCGCGTGCGATCCGGATCGCGTACGACCCCGTGCTCGGTCGATTGCTCGAAGGGTTGGGGCTCATGCCGCAACCCACGGTGGGGCCGTTCGAGCCGGAAGGCGGTGCGTACGGACACGACCATGCGCACGCGGGCGGGGGCCATACGCTCGCGCCGGTGATCCACGAGTACCGGCCGGGATGAGTGCGCTGGCCGCCCTCTTGCAGCTGTCGAGTGCGACGTTGCCCGTGGGCGCCTACTCCTATTCGCAGGGCTTGGAAGCGGCCGTGGAGGCGGGTCTCGTGCGCGACGAGGCCACCGCCGGTGAGTGGATTGCGACCGTCTTGGCGGAGGGCCTCGTGCCGGGTGAAGCGGTGATCGTCGCGCACGCGATCGATGCGCTGGTGTCGCCCGATGCGGCCCGGTTACGGGACTTGAATGCGCGGTTCTTGGCGACGCGCGAGACGCGGGAGTTGCGTGCCGAGACTCTGCAGATGGGCCGCTCGATGCGCCTTCTGGTAGAGGCGACGTCTGGGGTGGCTGCGTGGATTCCTCGCGAGCTGGTGGCGATGGAGGCCACCGACGGCCTCACGTATCCGGTGGCGTGGGCGGCGGCCGCCGTGGCGCGCGGACTCGATGCGCGCACCGCGCTGACCGGCTACGCGTATGCCGCGCTCGAGAACCTCGTGCTGGCGGCCGTCAAGATCGTCCCGCTCGGCCAAAATGCCGGCCAGCGGCTGTTGAGCGACCTCGGTGCGCGGGTGGACGGGTGGGCCGAACGGGCGTGCTCGCTTCCTCTTGCGGCAATGACTAACTTTTTACCCGGCCAAGTCTTGGCCTCGATGCAGCATGAACACCAACACACACGACTCTTTCGCTCCTAAGACCTACGCCAGCCCGTTGCGGGTCGGCATTGGCGGTCCGGTGGGCTCCGGTAAGACGGCGCTTACGCTGGCGTTGTGCCGCGCCTTGCGCGACCGGCGCCGCATCGCCGTGGTCACCAACGACATCTACACCGAAGAGGATGCGCAGTTTCTGGTGCGCCACGAGGCGCTCGTACCGGAACGCATCATCGGTGTCGAGACCGGTGGCTGTCCGCACACCGCCATCCGGGAGGACGCTTCGATCAACCTCGAGGCGGTGGACCGACTCGCGCGGCGCTTCGGCGACCTCGAGATCGTCTTCGTCGAGTCCGGTGGCGACAACTTGGCGGCCACGTTCAGCCCGGAATTGTCCGACTACACCATTTACGTGATTGACGTGGCCGCCGGGGACAAAATCCCGCGCAAGGGCGGGCCTGGGATCACGCGCTCGGACCTGCTCATCATCAACAAGATCGATCTGGCCCCGTACGTGGGGGCGTCGCTGGAGGTGATGGATCGGGATGCCAAGAAAATGCGCCCCGAGCGGCCGTTCCTCTTCACCAACCTCAAGACGGGCCAAGGATTGGACGAGGTGATCCGGCGTATCGAGGCGCGCGTGGATCTCGTCAACGGCGCCGGCTGACGCCGGCGCCCTGAGATCAGCCGGAGATGGCGAGCCGTTCGGCGCGATAGACGCGACGGGCGGCCGCGTAGGCGAGGATCGCGACGACGGTCGTCGTCAGGATCACCAAGCCTTCCGGCACGAGACCCACCGGGTCGCCGCGCAGCGCGCGCGTGATCACGAGCTGCTGACCGACGAGCGGAATCGCGTACATCCACGTCACGGTCTTGAACGGCAAGACCGTCACGAGCAGCACCGGCACGACCGGCACGATCTGCAGCAGCCCGAGTTGCGTCTGTGCCTCGCGGAAGGTCTTGGCGAACGCCGCGACCAGTGTTTGCAGCGACGAGACGAACAGGACGAGCGGTACCATCACCGGCACCACCCAGCCGAGAAAGCGCGGCCCCAAGTCCACGCTCATGCCGAGTTCGGCCGTGGGCAGGAAGCGGCCGACGACCATGAAGGCGAGCAGCGACATCAGCACCGACGTACCGGCAAACGCCGAGGTCGCCAGCACTTTGCCGGCCAGGAAGGTTTCGCGGCGGACGGGGTTTGCGAACAACGGCTCCAGCGACTGACGCTCGCGTTCGCCGGCGGTCGCATCGATGGCGAGGAACATGCCGCCGATAAAACTCGTCAGGATCAGCATGTAAGGCAGCATGGCCATCAGCATCGCGCCACGCGACGAGGGCGTCGCTTGGTCGCGATCGGCAATGACGAGCGGCGAGGCCACCATCGGTGCCACACCGCGCACCATCAGACGCATGGCGCCGACCTGATGCCCATAGCCCTCGAGCATGCCTTTGAGGCGGCCGATGTGATTGCCGGTTTCTTTGCGCGACGAATCAAAGTACACGTAGACGGTCGCGGGCCGACCCGCTTGCCAGTCTTCGCCGTAGCCTTCCGGGATGCGGATGGCGAGTTCAATGTCCTCGTCGCGCACCGCTTGCGCCGGATCGGCCGGTGCCACCGACACCTCGGCGCCGGCCGCTTTGAGCGCCTCGACGAGCCGCGGCGCGCGTTCCGCGCCTTGAACCGCCACGGGCAGCGGACGCTCCGCCTTTTCCAACTCTTGGCCGACCATCACGCGGATCAGCACGAGGAAGATCAGCGGCCCGAGGAGAGGGCCGAGGACCAGGGTGTTCAGGAGCGCGCGCCGGTCGCGCAGCGTCTCGCGCAGTTCTTTGCGAAAAATCACCCATTGCGCGTTCATGCCACGCCTCCGTCGGCACCGATCAGTTGCACGAACGCGTCTTCCAGCGCGTTCTCCCCGGTGAGTGCACGCAACTCATCCGGGGTGCCGGAGGCGACGACGCGACCGCGGGCGATGACCACGATGCGATCGCACAGTGCAGCCACTTCTTGCATCACGTGGGTCGAGAGCAGCACACAGCGCCCCTCGCGCTTCAGTTCCCGCAAGAACTCGCGCAGCGCGCGGGTGGCGACGACGTCCAGACCGTTGGTGGGCTCGTCCAAGATCACGTTTGCCGGGTCGTGCACGAGCGCGCGGGCGATCGCTGTCTTGACCCGTTCGCCTTGGCTGAAGCCTTCCGTGCGCCGATCGGCGATGTCTTGCATGCCGAGGCGCTCTATCAACCGATCGATGCGCGGTGCCGCCGTCTCGCGCGGCAGGCCTTGCAGTTCGGCGTAGTACTCGATGTTCTCGCGCGCAGTGAGGCGACGGTACAAGCCCCGCGCGTCCGGCAGCACGCCGAGGTGACGACGCACGGCCAGCGGATCGACCGCGGTGTCCAGTCCGTCGATGTGCACATGGCCCTGATCCGGCTTCACGAGCGTGTAGAGCATGCGCAGCGTGGTGGTCTTGCCCGCACCGTTGGGTCCGAGCAGACCGGTGATCTCGCCGTCTTGCGCGGTGAAGCTGACGTCGCGTACCGCGGCAACGTCGCCGTATGACTTGGAGAGTCCGCGAGCGTCAATCATGGCGCAGATCCGCTGTAGCCGAGGAAGAAGGGGTTGGTGCGTTCGCGTTGCAGGCACTCCGTCTCCAAGCCCTGCAAGCGGGCCTTGTCGACGAAATGCTCGACCACCTGCGGTGCACAGCCGATGCCCATGACCGAATGCCCCTGACCGGGCAGAACCAGCGCGCGCGCGTTGGTGAGGTGCCCGGCAATTTCGGTCGCGTAGCGGGGCGGGGTGACCGGATCGAACTCGCCGGAGAGCAGCAGCGTTGGCACGGCACCCGTCAACGGATCGTGAAAATGCGCCGGCATCGGCGCGTGCGGCCACTCGGCGCACACCGCTTTCGCGTGGGTCGCAAAGTCGGCCCCGAGCACCGTGTGCGCGTCGGCCGGATCGGCCACCAAGCGGTCGGCGTCCTCGCTGCAGATCACCGACAACTCCATCCCGCCGTCCAAGCGCGTCGACAGGTCGCTTTGCACCAGCAGCAACTGACCGAGCAGCGCTTCGTAGTGACCGGCCTTCGCTTCGTCCAAGGTGAGCGGCAGCAAGGCCAGTGAGATCGGGCTGTACGCGTACAGGCGCGTCAGCGCGGCGAGCCCTTCGCGGGTGAGGTGTTCGTGACGCGGGGCGTGGGTGGTGGGATCGGCAATCGTCACGTCCACCGGTGCTTTCTCGAGTCGCTGCTCGAGCTCGGTCAGGGTCTGGTACGGATTGCCAAAGCGCTGCGTGCAGGCCGCCTCCTTCACGCACTCCTCGAAGCGCGCGCGCAACACGGCTTCGAGGTTGCGGGCGTGCTCGGAGCCTAAGATCAGGCTGTTGGGTACCGGACTGTCGAGGACGAGGGCGCGCACCGACTGGGGGTAGTCGCGGGCGTAGACCTGTGCGACCCGCGTGCCGTAGGACACACCGATCACGGTCAATTGGGGGTAGCCCAAGGTCCCACGCACCGCGTCGAGGTCCGCGGTCGCATCGACGGTCGTGTAGTCGCGGGTATCGGCGTTTGCATTCACCTCGGCGGCACAGTCGCGCACACGGCTGGCCGGTGGCGCGTCCTTCGACGCCGGGCAGGTGAGCGGGTGGGAGAGGCCCGTGCCGCGTTGATCGATGAGCAGGATGTCGCGCGTCTTGTGCAAGGGCGCGAACTCACCGGCGACCAGGGGATAGTCGGCGGTCGCCGCCCCGCCCGGTCCGCCGTCCAAAAACGTCACGGCATCGGCCGCGGGGCGATCCGCCTGGGCCGGGATCACGGCCACGCGCAACGCGATGGAGCGGCGCTGCGGGTGGGCACGATCTTCCGGCACGTTGACGGCGGCGCAGTACGCGGCCACGGGCGGTGCCGGGGTCAACTCGGCGCGCAGTTCGCAGGCGCTCAGCGTGAGGGCGCCACGGCGAATCGTCGCCACCGGGGCCGGCGCCGTGGCGACCGCCGCCGGCGTGGGACGGCTGGGCGCGGGGCTGCGGCTCCACTGGGGGTGTGCTTTGTACACCCAGACGCCGACCACGGCGGCGAGTATCAGCAGACGGCGTTGGGTACGGCGGTTCATATTTCGAAATCTATCGAAATTAGGTGGGCCGGTCAATGCACCGCCGGGACGAGCGGCAGGTCCACCCGGCTGGCGTGAGCGCTGTCGTGCAGGACGTGCATGGTTTGCGCCTGATAGTCCTCCGGTCGGGCCAGGAACACGTTCGGGACGAAGGTCTGCGGATTGCGGTCGTAGACCGGGAACCAGCTCGACTGCACCTGCACCATGATGCGGTGGCCCTTCTTAAACACGTGGTTGGCCGTCGGCAGGTCGAAGGTGTACTCGAGCGGCACGTTCGGCGTGAGCGGCCGCGCGACGCTGTAGTCCTCCCGATAGCGACCGCGCTGGATGTCCGCGGACACCATCAACTGATAGCCGCCCATGAACGGATCGCCGGCCACTTCGTCGGGGTAGACGTCGATGAGTTTGACGACCCAGTCGGCATCCGTGCCGGTCGTGCTGGCGTGCAAGTGCACGAGCGGCGTGCCGGCGATCTGCACGGGGTGATCGAGGGGCTCGGTGACGTAACTCAAGACGTCCGTGCGGCTCGCGGCATTGCGTTGGTCGTCGGTCAGCCACTCGTGCCACGGCGCGCCGACCGACGTGCCGTCGGTGGGATCCACGGGGTTGATGGGCCGTACGCGGTACGGCACGGGTTTGGACGGATCGGACACGTAAGCATCCTCACCGTCCGACGGTCCCGGCGTCGTGAACGACAGCCGACCGCGGGCCTGCAAGTACAGCGGTGTGCTCACCGGGTCGCGGTCGGCGACGGCCGCGGGCCAGTGCGACAGGTGTCGCCAGGTGTTCGTGCCGGTCTCGTAGGCGGTGACCGGGGCGATCGTCAGGGGCGGTGCCTCGTCCTTCAAATAATGATCGAGGAAGGGCAGTAACACGTCGCGCTGAAAATCGAGCGCGGTGTCGCTCGGAAAACGCAGATGGCCGAGGCGCGAGCCGTCGTCGATCTCCTGTCCGTGGTACCACGGGCCGATGGCGAGGAAGACCTTGTCGTTCGCCGTGTCTTTGGGCTTCAGCGCTCGATAGACGGCGAGGGCGCCGTAAATGTCTTCTTGATCCCACAGCCCGTGCACCAACAGCATGGGCACGGTGAGCGGTTCGTTCGCGAGCACCCGGTCCACCGCTTGCTCCTGCCAGAAACGATCGTAGGCAGGATGCGCGAGGATCTTCTGCCAGAACCCGAGTTGCTCGAGTCCGTGCGCCCGCGCGAGATCCCCGGCAGAGCCGCCAACCAGATACTGCGCGTAGTCATCGCTTTGGGCGTTCCACCAGTGGATGGAGTTGTCGCGGGTCGCGGCTTGGTCGTGGATGTACGGCAGGTTGATCTGCCGGAAGGCGCCGTGATGGAACCAGTCGTCGCCCATCCAGCCGTCCACCATCGGGTGCATCGGCACCGTGACTTTGAGGGCCGGGTGCGGATGGTAGGCGGCCATCAACGGCTCAAAGCCGTCGTAGGAGATCCCGAGCGTGCCGACGCGGCCGTTGGACTCGGGCAGATGGTGCACCAACCACTCGATGGTGTCGTAGGTGTCGGTGGCGTCGTCGACGGGGGTCGGGTTTTGTGGGCCCGAGACCGGCCGATTCATGACGTAGTCGCCTTCCGAGCCGTACTTGCCGCGGATGTCTTGGATCACGCGGATATAGCCGCCTTCGATGATCGTATAGAGCGCGTTGTCGTAGCCGACGAGGTTCGGCGCGAGGTGCGCGGACGGGCCGTGGGCGGTCATCCCGTTCGCGTCGTAGGGCGTGCGCGTCAAAAGGATCGGCGCGCGCTGCGCGCCTTTCGGGATCAGGATGACGGTGTGCAGTTTGACGCCGTCGCGCATCGCGATCATCACGTCGCGCTTCTCGTAGTCGAAGGACTCGGTGACCGGTTTGAACGTCGCCGGCGTCTCCGACGGGAAGTTCGGGTACTGCGGCTTCGGGGCGGGGGCGGCGCTGGCGAGCGCGGCCACGGCAAGGGCGATGACGGCAACAGAACGGTACGGCATGAGCCACTCCCTGAGGTGATGACTCGATGGTATCGCGGCCGCGGCGCGTCCGCCGATCGGTTCAGCGCGATCCGAGTCCCAATCGTCGCAGCACGGTGGGGATCGCCAGCCCCTGCAGGACGACCGACACCGCGACCACACCGACGGTGAGGGCGAAGGGGGCCGTCACCGAGGCGTCCGTGGTGGACGGCAGGATGAGGACGAGCGCCAGCGCGCCGCGCAGTCCGCCGGCCACCAACACGTGTTGGTAGGCCCACGGGATCGCCGCGCGCGTCCGCCGAAAGAGACTCGCCAACGGATACACAGCGCCGGCGCGCGCGCCCAACACCGCGAGCGATGCCACCGCGATGGCTGCCGCGTTCGACCGCAGCGCGGGCCCGGCGTAGGCGCCGATCAGCAAGAACACCACCGTATTGGCAAGGTGTCCGTAGCCGAGCAGTGCATCGCGATGGGCGGGCGTCGGCGCTATCGGCCGCGCCGCCACCCAAAGACCGGCCAGGACCGTGGCGAGCACCGCAGACGCATGCAGCCATTGCGAGACCGCTGCGATCGCGATGGCGCCGAGCAATTGGAGGACACTGACGATCCCCGGATGCCGCAGGCGTCGCGCCAACGCGCTCAACAGCGCGCCGGCGCCCATGCCCAGAACGCAGGCCAAACCGACTTCCTGAACGACGAGTCGGAGGACCGCGGCGCCGGTCGCGGGCGCCGTGCCGAGCAGCATGGGGACGAGGGAGAGCACGACGGCGGCGACGGCATCGTTGAGCAGGCTTTCGGACTCGACCAACGTGAGCAGACGCCCGCCCAGGCCCACCGATCGAAACGTGGCGATGACGGCCACGGGGTCCGTGGCGGCGATGAGTGCCGCAAAGGGCAGTACCGTGGCCAAGGGCCAACGGAGGCCTCCCACCAAGACGGCGACGACGATCAGCGAAGCGATGAGCGTGCCGGCAATGGCGAGGCTGAGGATGATCCGCATATCCGAACGCAAGGTCGGGATGTCGACCGCGCGCGCTCCCTCGAATAGCAGGGGGGCGAGTAGCACGGTCATCAGCGTCTCGCGCGACAGTGCCGGTGGCGACCATGGCGTCAGCGCGAGAAGGCTGCCGAGCGCCACCAAGAGCACGCTCGCGGGAATGCGACTGCGCGCTTCGATCGCATCCGCGATATGCGCGAGTCCCCAAACGCCGACGAGGGCTAGGCCCATGAGGGGGAGGACCATGATCACGCTGATCACGGAGGCCCAGTTCAGTCCGACCAGGAGGAGCGTCGTCATGCGTCGAGTTCGCTAGTGCGACGGGTCAGTCGAGCATCGGCCGCGACCGCGGCGACGAGCCATTCGCGAAAAGCCCGCACTTTGGGGCTCGCCACGTGCTCGCGGCGGCAGACAAACCACCAGTCGGCCGGGTGCGCGGCGCGCAGCGGCGCGAACGGCTCGACGAGATCACCGCGGGCAAGCTCGTCGGCGGCGTACACCTCCATGGCGAGCGCGACGCCGAGTCCCTGCCGTGCCGTGGCGAGGGCGTGGTCGTAACTGTCGAAAGCGAGTCCTGCGTCGGGATCGACGTCGCCGACGCCGGCCTGATCGAGCCACACCTGCCAGTCGTTGCGCGACGGATGCACCTGCAAGAGCGGTACGGTGCGCAGGTCCGCGGGTGTTGCCAGCGGCGCGCGCGCAAGCAACGCGGGGCTTGCGACCGGAAAGACGTGGCTGGAGAACAGGTAGGTGTAATCGAGATCCGCGTAATGCCGATACCCGAACAGCACGCAGGCCTCCACGTCGTCGCGGCCGAAGTCCACGTCCCACTGGGAGGTCATCAACCGCAACCGCAGGTGCGGGTGTGCCGCCTCGAACGCCGGCAGTCGCGGGATCAGCCAGCGGATCGTCAGCGTCGAGTACACCTGCAGCGTCAGCACGTCGCCGCCGCGCGGCGCGACGAGCCGCTCGGCGGTGTCGGCGATGCGGGTGAAGGCGTCGCGAACCGTCGCGTAGAGGGTGCGACCGGCGGGCGTGAGGCTGAGCGCGCGCGGCTCGCGGTGGAAGAGCGACAGCCCGAGGTGCTTCTCGAGTTGTTTGACGTGATAACTGATGGCCGAGTGCGACACGCACAGCTCATCGCCGGCGGCGCGGAAGGCGCCGAGACGCGCCGCCGCTTCGAAGCTTTTCAAGGCGTTCAACGGCGGTAACGGTCGTCGCATACGGGCTGTCCGGTGAGGGAGGAGCGCACTCTAACGCAGCCAGACCCGGGTCGCTAAGGCCTCTGCATCAAAAAATTAGACCGATGAATCAGGATTCAATGCTTTACGGCCGACCGGTGCCTTTTTAGCCTACGACCACGTCGCGCACCGAGAGCACCCCATGGATCCGCTGACCGTCCCGCCGTCGCACCCCGGCATCCACATCGGTTCGGATGGACAGACCGCGACCGTCCAGCCGACGCTGGGCGGCGCCGTGGTGGCGTTCGAGACGCGCGGGCTCGGGCGGCAGCGCGCCTGGTTGTCCGCGACGGGCTTGGGCTGCCAGGCGGTACTGCCCGTTCCGACCGGCTCCGCGCAACGCTGGGCGGTCACGCGCATCTCCCGAGACCAGACCGAACTGGAGACCGCGACGGTCGATGCGCACGGCGGGTTGGCATTGCACGCCCGCCTGATCGTCACGGTCGATGACTGGGGGCTGCATCTAGCGCTGGCGATCGAAAATCTGCGGCACACGCCCATCCACGGCAGTTGGGGCTTCGTCACGCGCCTCGCGGCACCCGTCGGCAGTGTGTTGGAGGTGCCCCCCGGCACCTTGGGTGCCGGGCACGCGGTGGCCTCAACGGATTCCCCCTTTGCCTGGCCGCGCCGCTCCGTGCTGCGGGTCGCCGAGGGGGACTCGGTGGACGTGTTGGGTCACGCACCGCTCGCGCGGACCGAGGTGCGGCGGCGCCCCGAACAGGTCGAGCTGCGGCTGTTGGCGCCGAGTGGGATCGCGAGCGGCCAGACGGTCCGCGCCGAATGTCGGCTGCGCAGCCGACTCGCGCCCGGTTAACGGGCGCGCGACGCGCTTAGCGCCAGCAACCGCTCGAATCGGCGGGGTTGCGGTTGCCTTGATCGTCGATGCTCATCGTCTGGCACGCGGCGATATCTTGGGTCTGGCTGCCGGTCGCCGTCGCGGTGACGAGCCACGAGGTCGCCAACGAGCCGGTCGATCCCGCGGTCACCGCCAACGTGTAGTAGCCGCGCGGGCTCGTGGCGCCGAGCCCGAGGCCCGCCGGCGGCGCGTCCGCGAGATCGGCGGTGTACTGACTGTTTTGCAGAAAGTATTTTTCCTCGGCCGCGGCCACCTGCAGCAGCGTCGTCGTACCGTCCGTGCGATTCGCTCGCAGCACGGAGCTGCGGTAGCTGGAGATCGCGATGGACGCGAGAATCGCCACCACCACGATCGCGATCATGAGCTCAATCAGCGTGAAGCCGCGCGGTCGCCTCGTCATGGTGCGTCGGTTTCCTTCCAATAGGTCTTCACGCGGCTGGAAAAGGTTTTGCACGAGCCGAGGATCTCGGCACCGGACATACACAGCACCTGACTTTGCGTGCTGCTCGGGATCGTATGGCCGCTGCCGTCCGTGGCCGGTACGGGTGCAGGGAACAAGAACGCGATGTTCGGCGCGATGCCCGACTGCGCGAGGGTCGTGGACCGATCGCCGATGGCCGTGTTGTTTTGGTTGTTGAGGTTCGCCACGGGGCTGCCGTCCACGACGCTGACCGCGTAGAAGCGATTGGTGCCGAGGACTGGCTGACACGCGACGGCCCCGCCGCCGCCGGGTGTGTAGGTCGTAAACAGAAGTTGGTTGTTCAGCGTCGTCGCTGGGGACAGCACTTTTTCGCCCAGCCAACCTCCGGGTACGTCCAACAGCAGTTTCCAGCCGCGCGCGTTCGCCGGTAGCGCGGGCGCCACGGAGTTCGTGATGTCGGTTAAGTCGGCGTCGCGCAGCGGCACGAGGCTGCTGTACTGGGCGTTCGTCAGGGGCGCGAACGGCGCGTAATCGCGAATCGCATACATCCGATCCTGTATCGCGGTGTTGAGCGGGTGGCCCCGGTAGCCGGAGCCGATGGCGATGTTCATGTACGGCGATTGGCCGCGCTTTTGCACGACCGACACGTCGGGCGCGTTGTAAAAGCGCCGCGTATCCGCGATGCCGGGTGAGGTCAGGTCGTGGGCACCGAGCGAAGCGATCACACCGCCCGTCACGAGGCTGCTTGCCGGTGCGCCGTTCGTGATGTCGAAGCGCCAGACTTGACCGGCCATATCGCCGACGTACATCCGATCCGCGTAGCCGTCCCCGTTGGTGTCGAGGATCGCGATATCCGAGGGGATCGCATGGTCCATGCGCGCGAAGTTCGTGCTCGTCTTCAAACCCGTACCGCCGCCGGACCAGAGCACCGTGCCGGCGACCGCGTCGACGAGGTAGAGCGCGTTGCCGGTGCCGTCGCTCGTCGCGTAGGTCGGCGTCTCTTCGGTGAGGTCGTAACCCCCGGCGATCGCGAGTACGAGACTTTGTTTGGAGGTTTGCACGCCGCCACCGACTTGCACGCGGGCAATCTGCGGCGTCGACCAGGCGTAGCCAAGTCCCGGCAGATCGGACGGACTCAGTGACCACATAAACTTCGGGTTGTTCCGGTCCGTCACGTCGAGTGCGTAGTAGGTGCTGCCGCCCCGACCTTGACCGAAATAGATGAACACCCGGTCGCCCGCCGAGGGGTCGACGATGCCGTCGTTGTTGGCGTCGTACTTCAAGACGCGCACCGAGCCGTCGAGCGTGTAGTGCTTCGAGGGTTGCGCGGCGTTCTGATAGAGCAGGCCGAGCGTCGGCAAGACTTCCTGCGGCACGAAACTCCACAGCTCGGCGCCGGTCGCAGTGGCGATCGCGTGCAGCAGTCCGTCGTTTTCGGCCACATACACCACGCCGTCGGTCGGATCCGGCGCCGCGGGCGTACCGCCGTAGATCACCGCTGCCGGCTGGGCGTGCGTCGGATCGCCCATGCTGTGGCGCGTGTCGGTGGTCGACTGGTTGTCGTTCTCATCGCGCAAGTCTTCGCCGCGTGCGTAATTGATGATCGCGTCGTGCGCGGCTTGCGAGGCAGCGCCCAACAGGGCGTTCGTCAGCAACGGGTTCGTGGTGGTGACGAGGTTGTTGGGGCTCGCGGTGAGCGTCACCGGGGCCGTCGGCTTGTTGGTGCCGACGTACGTGTAGAGGTTGCGATGCGGCGCGTCGGCGGGGTTCCAGTCCGGAATCAAGTTCGCGGCACCGCCCGTCGGGATGCTGGTGCCATCAATCGTCGGCGACCACACGCTCTGAGCGCTCGACTTGAAGAAGCCCGTCGCGGGGTCCACCGCCGGCTGACCGTTGGCATCCACGATGACGCCGTTCGACAGCAAGTAGTGTTTGAGGTTGCCCGGCCAATGGTAGGTCGCGGACGGCTGGAACACCGAGACGTACAAGTCGTTCAGGGTTTGCGTGCGATTAAACGCGTTGACGGCGACCGTGGGCGCGGTGAAGGTCGTGGAGATCTGCATGATGTTCGAGGCAATCGAGGTCAGCACCGATTGCAGCGAGGACAGGTCCCCGGCCGTGTAGGCCTGGCCGCCGCCCTTGCTCGCGGCGGTTTGTAGGTACGAGAACGCCACCGCCAGTTGGGGGTCGTCGCCGAAACCGATGAAGTACGTCTGGATGTTCTGCTGGCCGGGCAGCGCGCTGCTCAAGTCGGTGTTGAACATGTACTTCGTCAGCGCCGACAGGCATTGGCCGGCCGAGGCCGACGGGCCCCATTGGGTGCTCGTGTAAGGGGGCTGGTTGACGTTGTCGCACGGTCCCCCCAAGGTCGCTTCGTTGGGCAGTCCCTTGATCAGCGTGTCGGCCTCGTTGTCCTCGGTGGGCAAGCCGTCCGTCAGAAAGACGATGAAGTTCTTCTGGCACGAGTATTGGATCGGCGACTGATAGGTGTGTTGCGAGAGCGAGTTACCGACCCGTGACGCCGCCACGCTCGGCGTGAGCGTGTTCCCAACGTACGACGTGTCGCCAAAGACCACCGGGCCGCCCGAGAAGTATTGGTAGGCCTCAAACATAGTCTCCGACAGCGGCGTGTAGCCGTTGGCCGCGTATTTGTTCAGCGTCGTCAAGAACGCCGATCGCCCGGTCGCGATGGGCGTAATGGGGAAGACCACCATGCCACCCTGTGCGCCGCAATCGCTGGACGGCAGGGATCCTTGGTTGATACACGGCGTCTGATGACTGGAGTTGTCGCTGTAGCGCATCAACCCGACGTTGACGTTACTCATTGAGTTGATGAGATTGGTCGCGGCGGTGGTGACGACCGAGAGGCGCGTGCCTTGCACGGTCTTCTGTACCGAGTAGTAATAGTTCAGGTAATTGCCCGAGTAGAACGAGTAGGTCACCGGGGTGTTGCCCGAGACGCCCCACCAACTCGTGGCGGCGGAACTCGCGTACTGCGGCGTGGCGGACGTGCTTGAGCCGGCGGTCGGGTAGGGTCCGGTGCCGGCGAGCGTGTCGGCGTTGCAGACGATCATTAACGGTGTTGACGACGAAGACCCGTAGCCGCTGAACGACGACGACCACTGGTAGGTCGGGTTCGAATTGTGACTCCCCGAATAGTTGCCGTCGCCAAAGACGGTGCTCAGGCCCGACCAATAGTCGAGCAAGGTCGAGCCGCCGTAGTTGTAGCTGGTCGTCATCCACGCGACGGCCGCGTCGATCGCCGTGCCCGGCGAGCCGTCAATGGCAGACGCCCACGCAGGGCAGTTGAACAAGGCGCGCGCCACGGCGTTCGTCGAGCCGCACGAGGGCACCGAACTGCCCCGCGAGTAATAGACCTTGGTCGCATCAAACGGCGTGCTGCAGTTGGCCGTGTAGACCACCGTCGGGTCGTACGCCGGCTGCGAGTAGACGGTCGAGCCCATGCTGCCCGACGTGTCGATGATGAACATGATGTTCGGGCCACCGGAGGACGTGCCCGCCGATGCGTTGAAAATCTCCGAGTCATCGGCACTGGCGACGCTCACCACCAGCAGGGCGACCCACGCCAGGCGTGATAAGCAGGCACGGAGGCGGCTCATGGCGAATTCCTCATAGGCGCGCAGGCGGCGGCAGATTGGCGACGATGCGCGTGACGGTGTGCGTCCGCACATCGAGATAAACGGTCACAGCGGCCGGCCCGCTGTTCGTGACGGCCGCCGCGAAAGCGGCGAGGGGCACGTTGACGCCACCCAAGAGGTACCGGGTCTGTGCGTCGGTGGGATGCCGCTCAGTGGCGCAGGTCGTGCACGTCTGCAGACCCAGCGTGCCGCCGACGGCGGTGGGCAACAGCAGAGCGGTGGAGATCGATTCCAGTGCCCGTTCGGTGGAGACAAAGCCGCCAGGCCCTGCGGAGGCTCCGCCCGGTGGACTCGATAGGGCCGCGGCACTGAACACGAGCAGACAGAGCGTGGCGAGGGTGCGTGACATGGGACTCATGATTAGGGACCGCCGGGGCCGGTGATGACCACGCTGTACGGGGCGATGATGGCCACACCTTGGATATGGGTGGTGGCCGCATTGCGGGCCGACGCGCCGGTGCTTTGGATTTCAAAATGGTACGTCGAGAACGCGTTCCAGCTGGAGCCGAAGACCGCGCCCTGCGGCGCGCCTTGCAGTTGCGTCACGATCGTCGTGGTGTAGGTGTCCGCGGTCGTGCCCGGAACGGTCCCGTTCAACGCCGCCGTCGTGTTGTCCGGATTGAAGGTGCCGAAGGCCATCGCTTGCTCGATGCCGGTCTCCGAGGCGACAAAGGCATTCTGTCGAAACTGTTCGTTACCGGCCATGATGAACCCGAGGCTCGCCGATCGGATGGCCGCCACGGCCAGCAGCAGCAGCAAGGTGAGCAGCATCAAGGCGACCGGTAATGCGACGCCGCGCGGGGAAGGCAAGGCCTGTGGCGGGCGACGCATGCTCACGTTCCGAGCACGTTGCGGATCATGACCGTGCGGGAGACGAGCAGCCGCCGGTAATGATCGTTGGGTTGGTACGCCATGCCGGCCGTCGCGGCGCCGGTGAGGTTGCTCACGGTTCCGTTTAAGGTCGAGCGGTTGCCGTAGGCATAGGTCCGGTTATCGACGAAGCCGGCTTCCATGGCGTCGGCGCGCACCAGGATCCACAGGCGAATCGCCACGATCTGTGCGCCGGCCGGCAAACTGGCCGCGGCCACCGGATCGACGTATTGCTGCACGACACCCGTGGCACCGGTGTAATCAATGCCGAATTGCACTTGCAGGTCTTCGACACCGGCCAGGATTTCTTCGTCCTGGAAAGTGGGTACGGTGCCGACGTTGTTCAGCGATTTGCGCCACAGCGTGGGCACCCCGGCGGCCGAGGCGCTGTCGCGGGCGACGTAATAGGTGTGGACGATCAGATCGCGAACAGTGCCCATGGACATCGCGGCGGGCGACGTGTCCGCCTGGCAGTTCGCCGCGTTGTTGACCAGCGTGATGGCGGTGCGCGTCGAGCAGATGCGCAACGGCCCGACCGTGTTCGTCGGGACTGCACTGACGAGCGCCGAGGCGCGCCGCACGGTGAGGGTGTCGGCGGAGGGCATGACGCGCCCGTTGTAGCCGAGACAGAGCAAGGGGTAGCTGTCGTTCGAGCCTTCGAGTGGCGTGCTCAGGTCGGTTCCGAAGTTGGTGCCGCAGGTCGAGGCGGCCGACCCGGCCATGGTGGTGGCCGCCGGATCGGTCTGCAGATTCGAGCCGGTGATGCCGGTCGCGCCTTTGGCATAGCCCCAGAACCCGGCCATGCGCAGATCCGGCTCCAAAATGGAGTAGGCGTAGCGGGCGTTTTCCTCGAGGCGTGCTTCGGCTTCGTGCACGCCGTAGGTCTGTGAACTTTGCAAATAGATGCGAAAGGCGCCGGCCACGATCAGCAGGCCGATCGCCATCGCGATCATCAGTTCCACGAGCGTCAGGCCCCGGCTGCGCGACGGTGACGTCATATGATCACCCGCACGGCGTACGACAGCGATTGGCCGGTGCCGGCCTCTAACCAAGCCACCGTAATTGTGTAAGTCGCGGGCAAGCCCGTGCCGCCGCTGGCGTAGGTGACAGTGCCGGTGGCGCCGCTCGGCCAGGTGCTTGCGATTTGCCGCTGCCACTGCGCGAGATCCGTCGCCGCCATCTGGGCCGGCGAGCACTGGATGGCGCCCACGGTGCCGCCGATGCAGCCGTAGTCTTTCGCGCTGCCGGCGTAGGCGATACCGGCAGTGCGGTTCGCGCGGATCCGGTCGCCGAGATCGGCGGCGAGGTTCACGGCATAGAGGCGCGAGGTGGCGCTTGCGTTGCCGCGGATCGTCACGACGAAGAGTTTGGCGACCCCGAGCAAGCCCAGCGCGAGCACGACGAGTGCCACCAGCACTTCCACCAAGGTAAAGCCGCGCGCGGTCCGTCTCATGGGCAGGTGCCTCCGCCGAGCGCGGCGGTCACGTCGGTCACCGAGGACACGGCGCGCGCGCGCCCCGTGGTCGCGACCACGAGCGCCCGGGCGGTCGAGGAAGGGCCGAGCGCCACGACGCCGCGCGCATCGCACAAGACGACATTGCGCAGCGCCTGATGGGCGCCCGAAGGCGTGGCAAAGCCCGTGGGCGAAAACGCGAGTATGGCATCGCCGTCGGCTTTGACGGTCACGGAGCTGTCGAGCAGTGCGTGGCGCTCCAGTACCGGCTCCCCGGACTCGTACGCCCAGTCGCCGTTGCTGTCCACGAACACGATCCAACCGCGCGCCGCCGCGTAGTCGCAGGTGGGCGTGGCCGCGGTCGGGTTCGAGGTCAAACAGACCGCCGTGGGGACTTGTTGCTTGAGCGCTTCGGTGCGGGCCCGACTGACCGAGGCCAGCAAGTCGTTGACGCCGCTCGTCAGACGGCCGTTCAAGAGCATTGTCCGCATCGCGGGTATCGCGATCGAGCCGAGGATCGCCGCGACCGAGAGCACCACCATCAGTTCGATGAGCGTGTACCCGCCGACCGCGGTGTGCGGACAGCGTCGGTCACGTCGAAGGGGCGCACGGTTCATCGGACTCCTGCTCGGGGCACCGGACGCACGTCCGGCACTCTTAAGGATACCCTCCGCACCGCCGATCGCGGGGCCCGCGGCGGGGCCAACCGGCGCAACTGGGAGCCAGTTCACAGTCCCCCGGTCCGATGGCGCCGCTCCTCGGTGCCCGAGCGGGGTCGCCTCAACCGCCGATCAGCAGCGCCGACAACGCCGTCAGAGCGCCCGCCACTGCGGCAATCGTGCCGATGATCGGGAAGAATTTCTGGCGACCGAGGAAATAGAGTGAGGAGAGCACGAGGCCGAGCTCGAGCAAGCCCTCACCGAGGTCAAAGCGCAGCGCGAGCACCTCGTCCCGGTCGGTCTCTTTGTCCTTGTCCTTGGCCTTGTCTTGCAGTTCTTCGGCGTCTTTGACGTATTTTTCGCGCTGGCTTTGCAGTTTTTCGATGGCCTTGTCGGCTTTTTCCGAGCGCGCGCCCTTCGCATCCGTCGGGGCGAGCACGCCGAGCACGTCGGCGGCGGTGCTGACCGTGTTCTCGCGGATTTTCTTCGCCTGATAGTACGCCCAGGCGTCGTTGGCTTCGGTGCGATGGATCACCGCCGCCGTGTGCGTGCGGTGGGCGCAGATCGTGACGACTGCGAGGAGGACGCCGATGACGCCGACCAGGAAGCCGACCGTTTTGCCGGCGGGGTCGGCACTGTGGGCGTGTTCGTGGTGAATCTCGATCTCGGCCATGGGGCATCTCCGGCGGGCACGGTGGGGAGGGCAAGCGGATTTTAGCGGCGCTCGGCGGGCCTGTCCTCCCGGTTGGGCCGGCCCGCGCGCCGCGATCCGGGCTTTTTTGACCGATTGTGACCGAATGCTTTCGGGCGGGGGTGGCAACGGCTATACTGAGTGGCTTACCAGAGGCTCCCGGTTGCCAGGAGCTTCGTCCAACCAAAAACGCGAATGTGGCGGAACTGGTAGACGCGCTGGATTTAGGTTCCAGTGGGGCAACCCGTGAGGGTTCGAGTCCCTCCATTCGCACCAGAGGATTTTGAGGATGAGGGTTTCGTTAACGTCGACCGGAGCGCTTGAGCGCCGTCTCGAAGTCGCGGTACCGGCCGCGGACGTGGACAAGGTCTATGGCGACCGCCTCAAGGCGTTCGGCCGTACGGCTCGTCTGAAGGGTTTCCGTCCGGGTAAAGCCCCGGCGAAGGTGGTCGAACAGCAGTTCGGCGGCCAAATCCGTCAGGAAGTCGTTTCCGAAGTCCTGCAGAACAGCCTGAATCAGGCGCTCGCCCAGGGCGGGATCTTCCCGGTCGGCAACCCGCGCATTGAGCCGTTGTCGCTCGCGCCGGGTCAGGACCTCGCGTACGCGGCGATCTTCGAAGTGTTCCCGCAGGTCACCCTGCAGGGGCTGTCGGACATCACCGTCGAGCGCCCGACGGCAGACGTCGGCTCGGACGACGTCGATGCCATGATCGAGACGCTGCGCAAGCAGCGCTTGAACTGGCAGCCGGCGACGGCACCTGCAAAGGAAGGCGACCGCGTGGTCCTCGACTTCGACGGCACGCTCGACGGCGTTCCGTTCGAGGGCGGCAAGGGCGAAAACGTGTCCTTCATCCTCGGTCAGGGCCGCATGCTGAAGCCCTTCGAGACCGGTGTGACCGGTGCGACGGCGGGCGAGACCCGCACGTTCCCGGTGGAATTCCCGGCCGACTACCAGGCCGCGAACCTCGCGGGCAAGACCGCGGAGTTCACCGTCACCGTGAAGTCGGTGGACGAGAGCACGCTGCCGGAGATGGACGACGCTTTCTGCCTCGCGTTCGGTATCACCGAAGGCGGTATCACGCAGTTGCGTGCCGAAGTCGAAGAGAACATGCGCCGCGAGTTGGCCGACAACATCCGCAACCGCGTCAAGACCGTGGTGCTCGATAAGCTGTGGGCCGCGCATCCGATCGACCTGCCGGCAGCGGCGGTCGACGAGCAGATCCGCGTCCTGCAGATCGACTGGCTGCGCCGGATCGGCGCGAAGCCGGAAGACATCAAGCAGGCGCCGCCGCGTGAGCCGTTTGAGCAGGCCGCGCGCCGTCGAGTGGCCGTGGGCCTCTTGGTCGGTGAAGTGATCCGCCAGCAGGGGATCACGGTCGATGCCGCCAAGTTCGAGGAACGCCTCGAAGCCGCGGCCGTCGGCTACTCCGACCCTGAGTCGGCGATGCGCCAGATCCGTGACAACGACCAGTTCCGCCAGAACATCGAGGGCACCATCCTCGAGGATCAGGCTGTGGATTGGATGTTGACCCAGATGCAGGTGGTCGACGTGCCGGCGTCCTTTAAGGACATCATGAACTTCGGCGCCTGAGCCGAGGAGAGACCGAATGCTGGAGCAAGCCCTCAACCTCGTGCCGATGGTGGTCGAACAGACCTCCCGCGGTGAACGCGCCTACGATATCTATTCGCGCCTCTTAAAGGAGCGGATCATTTTTATCGTGGGTCCGATCGAGGACCACATGGCCAACCTCGTGGTGGCACAGTTGCTCTTCCTGGAGTCCGAGAACCCGGACAAGGACATCGCGATCTATATCAACAGCCCCGGCGGTGTGGTCACCTCGGGGTTGGCGATTTACGACACGATGCAGTTCATCAATCCGCAGGTCGCCACGATTTGTGTCGGTCAGGCGGCCTCGATGGGCGCGGTACTGCTGGCGGCCGGTGCGCCGGGCAAGCGCTATTCGCTGCCGAATTCGCGCGTCATGATCCACCAGCCGTTGGGTGGCTTTCAGGGGCAGGCGACGGACATCGAGATCCACACCCGTGAGATCTTGGACCTGCGCGCGCGCCTGAACGGCATACTCGCCAAGCACACGGGTCAAGCCATCGAGACCATCGGTCGTGACACCGATCGCGACAATTTCATGGGCGCCGAAGCCGCCAAGGCCTACGGACTCGTCGATCACGTCTTCTCGCGCCGCGGCGAAATCGCGGGCGCCTAAGACGGATTTCCGAGTCTCATCAGCCACTTGGACGACTTTGACGCAGATCACACCGCGGCCTCGGCGCTTTTGCAGGCGCCGGGGCCGCGTGCTATATACCCAAGGCAGAGCATCGGTATCCGTGGGCGGATACCTGCTCGCCACCGACGAGGACCAGAATGACTGACGAGACCCGCGGCAAGGATGACGGCAAGCTCTTGTACTGCTCTTTCTGCGGCAAGAGTCAGCACGAAGTCCGCAAGCTCATTGCAGGCCCCTCCGTGTTCGTCTGCGACGAATGCGTGGAGTTGTGCAACGACATCATTCGGGAAGAGCTCGAGGAAAAGCAGGAGCGGACGCGCGAGAAGCTGCCGAAGCCCCACGAGATCAAGAAAGTTCTCGACGAGTACGTGATCGGCCAGGGCCGCGCCAAGAAGGTGCTGGCGGTGGCCGTGTACAACCACTACAAGCGACTGCAGAACCGCACCCCCGCCGGCGAGCGCAAGGCGAAGGGCGATGAGGTCGAGCTGCAGAAGTCGAACATCCTCCTGATCGGGCCGACCGGCTCGGGCAAGACGCTGCTCGCGGAGACGCTGGCGCGACTGCTGAACGTGCCGTTCACCATCGCCGACGCCACGACGCTGACCGAAGCCGGTTACGTGGGCGAGGACGTCGAGAACATCATTCAGAAGTTGCTCCAGAAGTGCGACTACGACGTCGAGAAGGCGCAGACCGGCATCGTCTACATCGACGAGATCGACAAGATCAGCCGCAAGAGCGACAACCCGTCGATCACCCGTGACGTCTCGGGCGAGGGCGTGCAGCAGGCGTTGCTGAAGCTGATCGAAGGGACGGTGGCATCGGTACCACCCCAGGGTGGCCGCAAGCATCCGCAGCAGGAGTTCCTGCAGGTCGACACCTCGAACATTTTGTTCATCGTCGGCGGTGCGTTCGCGGGCATTGAGAAGATCATCGCCAACCGCACGACGAAGGGTGGCATCGGGTTTACGTCCGAGGTGAAGCCCTCGGAAGACGCGCGTCGTCCGAGCGCGGACATGTTCAAGGACGTTGAGCCGGAAGATCTCGTGAAGTTCGGTCTGATTCCGGAGTTCGTGGGCCGTCTGCCGGTGGTCGCGACGCTCGAAGAGTTGGACGAGGACGCCCTCATCTCCATCCTCATGGAGCCGAAGAACGCGCTGACCAAGCAGTACCGCAAACTGTTTGAAATGGAAGGCGTGGAACTCGAGTTCTTGGAGCCGGCGCTGCGCGCCGTGGCGCGTAAGGCGTTGGCGCGCAAGACCGGCGCGCGCGGCTTGCGGACCATTTTGGAGCACATCCTTCTCGATACCATGTACGAGCTGCCGGGCCTGAAGAATGTCCACAAGGTCGTTGTGGACGAGTCGGTGATTGGCGGCGATACCCGGCCGTACATCGTCTATCGGTCCGAAGACGTCGAGGAAGAGCCGCGCCGGACGGGTTCGACCTGATCGGATAGTGGAGACGCTGTCGACGAAAACGCCGCCTTCGGGCGGCGTTTTCGTTTGGGGTGTGCGCAAGGACGCGGGTTGAGGTTATTGGCCCATGGAGGTAATTTCTCATTTCAAGAAATGAGAAAACCCATGATCTCACTGCGACAACGACAACCGACTCTGAAGCCTCAGGACCTGTATCTGTTGATGATCTTGGCCTCGCGTCAGGGTGAAGGGACAACCTACCCCGAACTCTCGGTCGCCTCTGGACTTGCGCTGTCCGCGGTTCATTCCGCCTTGAAACGCTGTCAGGTTGCGCGACTGCTGCATTTTGACGAGCGAAAACCGCGCGTCTTAATAGACGCGTTCAAGGAGTTCCTCTTTCACGGTGCAAAGTACGCGTTTCCAGCCGTTCGGGGTGGCATCGTCGCGGGTTTGCCGAGCGGCTATGCCGCTGAGCCCCTACGCAGTCACGTCGCCCCGTCTGCGGATCCTCCGCCGGTGTGGGCCTCCATCGAGGGTACAACCCGCGGATGGGCGCTGATTCCGCTCTATCCCACCGTACCCGATGCCGCACGGCGCAGTCCGACGTTGTACGAATACTTAGCGCTATTCGATGCCATCCGCGCCGGCACTGCCCGTGAACGCGCATTAGCCCAAACCCTATTCGAGGAGCGTTTATCGTGACGACGGAGCGGAGCGTCTATTCGTCGAAAAAAAACGGCCTCTTTCGAGGCCGTTTTTTTACTCGTTACAGGAACCGACTTAACGGAACTTGTAGGTCGCACCCACCGTGAAGTACGCGCCGATCGCACCCGCCTGATGGAAGGAGGGGTTGAACGCCGCGACGCTGCCGTAGGTCGTCAGATCCACCGGCGGCGCCTTGTTGAACGCGTTCAGCACCGACGCGTGCACCTGCAAGTGATCGCTCACCTCGTAGCGGGCGTAGAGATCCACGTCCGTGAAGCTGGCGACGGTGCAGAACGCATTCGGGATGGTGGCCGAACCGAGGAAGTTCGGACGACCGTTGCCGTACGCGATCGCATTGACGCAGGTGAGCTCGTACGGCACCGACGGGTCGACTACGCTGAAACTGCTGACGTAGTTGACCGTGGCGGTGAGCGAGAGCGCGTTGCGATCCCAGGTGAGCGACACGTTGCCGCGATCCTTCGGGTTGCCGGTGTCGCCGGAGACGCCCGACGGACCGTGCGTGCCGGCCAGTTCGTAGCTCGCGCCATTCGCGTTGAGCTTGTAGGACAGCATGTGCGTGAACGTCACCGTGGCCGTCAGACTGCCGGCGCTGCCCAAGTCCAGCTTGTAGCGCGCATCGAGATCGATGCCGCTCGTTTCGTCCGAGCTCGCGTTCAAGTACGGGAACGTCAGATACGCAATCGGGCCCACGCCGTAGATCGATTGCGTGCTCGCGATCGTCGAGGTGCCGTCCGGGAGGATGTAGGTGAGGTTCTGCGACGGTCCGCGCACCAACTGCTGACCCGGCACGTTGACGCCGAGATTGCCGGCCTCAAACGCGCTGATGATGTCCTGGTTGATCTTGATGTCGTAGTAATCGAGCGAGACGCTGAAGTTCTTCAGCGGCTCCCAGACCGTACCGAGCGTGAGGTTGGTGGTCTTCTCGGGCTTGAGGGCGCGGTTGCCGGGCTGGACGCCCGACAGCGGTGCCTGACACTGGCTTGGGAAGTTGCCCGGGGAGGCCGCCACGCCGGAGGCATAGTTCGGGCACAGCAGCGGATCGGTGATGGAGCCGGCGCCGAAGGCGAGACCCGAGTTCAGTTCCGGGATACTCGGCGCGCGGAAGCCCTTGCCCCACGTGCCGCGGAACGACAACGACTGAATCGGCGTGTACTTGAAGCCGAATTTCGGCGTGGCCTGTCCGCCGGAGCCGGTGTTGTAGTGGTCGTAGCGCAGGGCGGCGTTCAAATCGAGCGAGTGGAACACCGGCGCATCCAACTCGGTGAAGACCGCTTGGTCGGTCTGCGAGCCCAATGCCCAGGCGTTGTTGAAGCTCTGCGTGCCGGCGACCGACGCGGGCGGCGCGTTGGCGTTGTCCTTTGCTTCGTTGATTTCACCGCCCACGGCGAGCATCAAGTCACCGCCCGGGAGCGTCGTGAGTTTGTGCGAGCCGTTGGCGCTGACGTAGTACAGGTAGCTTGCCGAGGTCGCGTCGCCCGGCGGCGCGAACAGCGAGGTCTCGTGGCCGGAACCCAAGATATACCCGTTGTTGAGGGCGGCCTGCAGCAGCGTCGGTGCGATCGAGTTGCTGATGCTCTCTGCGAGGTGCGAGTACATGAGACCCGCGGAGAGGTTGATGTCCCAACCCTTCGCGTGACCGTTCAACTCCTCAACCAATCGATAAGTCTCGGTGTGCACGTCCGTGATGGTCGAGCCCATGTTGGCGAAGGTGTACACAAACGCTGCCGGCGCGCCGTACGGGTTGCCCGGGTAATTGGCGGGCAAGGTCACCGTGGGGTAGTTGTAGAGCGTCGGACTGCCGTTCGGCGGGTAGCCGATGAAGGTGAACGGATTGGGCAGCACGCTCGAGTAGCCGCCCGACTGTTGCGCGGTGGTGTGGAACACCGACGCGGTCGTGATCGACTGCCAGTCGTTGGCGAGTTTCTTGGTGAACTTCGAGAGCAGGTTTGCGCTACCCGTCGCCGGTTGGATCTGCAGACCGCGCGCCACGAAGGTGCACTTATCGGCCGCTTGCAGTGCGGCGGTGCAGCCGGGTAGGTAGGTCACGTCCGTGCCGTTCGGGTTCAGGATGTAGCCCGAGGTGCTTAAGGGATAGGACACCAACGGATTGCTGCCGGCGCCCGGCGTGCCGTTCAGGCCGCCGAAATCGGACCAGTTGAAGTTGGTCCACAGGCCGCTGCGGTTGTTCAGCAAAATCTGGCCCTGATGACGCAGTTCGCTCGTGACGTACCAGTTGTAGCCGTCGCTCTGCAGATCGCCGGTGCCCCAGAGGCCGCCGATGTGGACGAGCTTGCCGTCGTTTTTGGCCGAGTCAGCGACTTCGGCCGACACTTCGGCCCCGTCATAGTGCTTCTTGAGGATGATGTTGACGACGCCGGCCAGGGCGTTCGAGCCGTACTCTGCCGATGCACCGTCCTTCAGGACCTCGATGCGCTCGACGGCGTTAAACGGGATCGCCGAGAGGTCGACGAAATTACGCTCGCCGTCGTCCGTCAACGGATAGCCGACCATCTTGTGGCCGTCGATCAGCGTCAGGGTCGCGCCGACCGTAAGACCGCGCAGCGAGACGCCCGAGGCGCCCGCCGCGAAGGCGCCATTAAAGCCTTGGCTTAAGTTGTTCGCGCCGTTGGCGCTGATGTTGCGCAGCACGTCGGAGATGTCGGTGTAGCCCGACTTGATCAGATCCTCGGCCGACAACACGGTCACCGGGCTTGCGGTCTCCGCGTCGGTGCGACGGATCAGCGATCCGGTCACGACGATGTCGGCCATCTCGGCCGGTGCCGGCGCGCTGGGTCCCACTTGCTGCGCCGATGCGGCCGCGCTCGCGGCCACAGCGAGGATCCCGCTCACGAGGCGGTGGAGTGAGTGGGATGAGAGTGATTGACGCATGAGACGCAGCCTCCGTGTGTGGGTTGTCATCGGACTGTAGCGAAGCGGCGCCAAAAAATACAGGTTTTGTACAGGAAAAAATGGTGAATTGACCCGTCAGTTTGTCCTGTACACGATGCGGATAGGGTGATCAGCCGCCTTGGGGGGAGGGAGACGACGCCTCGGCGCCTGCCCGCGGGTGAAAGACCTCGAGCACACAGAGTCGATAGGCGCCGAGCGCAAACCAAGAGCGGCGCGCCCAGAGCACACCCTCCGGGATCTCGAGAGCCGCGCCGGCGCGCCGACCGAGCGCCGAACCGGTGGGCTGAAGGGCCGTGTACTCAAACGGGCCGCGCCGGAGTCCCGGATGACGCGCGAGCGTCGCGCCGAGGGATTGATTGCCGAGGTGGACCAACCACGGATGCGCCGCGACGGTGGCGAGGGGTATCAGGGTTTCGGCGTACACCCAGCGCTCGTCAGCGGCGCTCAGCACCACGCGGCGTCGATGGGCGGTCCGATCATCGGCCTGCATATAGGCTTGTTCGGCCGACGTAAGCGTCACGCGCGCTTCGTCCACGACGCGAACCGTGACCGGCCCCCCGGCGGCGCGGCCGATGTGGTCGGTCAAGAGTCCGTCCGCCGTGATCCACGCCGTCCACGCGCTCGGACACGTCCGAGTCGGCGCGGTCGCGAGGTGCCATGTCTCGGCGTCGACGCCGCTCTGCGCTAAGGGTTCCACCAACGCGTCGCCTCAAGGTTCGCGGCCAGACATCCGCGACCCACGCGTGCCTTTTCCGGTATTGCGGTGCAATAATACGGCGAAATGACACCGCAGTGCGTCGCGCCGGGGATGGCGTCGCCGCCACCGCCCCACAAGACCGTGCCGCGAGCGGCCCCCCACCTGGCGAGGACAGACCCGACGTGAGTACGGAACCGATGCCTGCGTCAGCGCAGTCGTTTGAGTTGTGGGACCTCCGTGTCGAGGTCGTCGCGCCGCCCGATGCGCGCCTCTACTGCGGCGCCCGGGTCGGGGACTATTTCGAACTGCACGGCGAGATGCTGTATCTGCCGCCGGGGCAGGGGATCTCCCTCTACTCATTGGCCTCCGTGCTGCCGTTGTTGGCCGCGAAGCAACGCGTCACGCACCCGAACGATTGGATGACGACGGATGCCGAGGTCGCCTGTCCGGATCCGAACTGCCCCTCGCGTCTGCGCATCACGCGCACCCAGAAACGCGTGTTTCGCCACGCCGACGTGACGGCGGTGCCACTGCCTGCGGAGCCGAGCGCATGATCGCGCGCGCGCAGTGGGCGGATGGCTATACGATTTCCCGACTGATCAAGGGCGGCTGGCATCTGGCCGGCGGGCACGGCGACGTCGACCCCGAGCAGGCGCTCGCCGACATGGCGGCCTTTGTCGAGGCCGGCATCACCACCTTCGATTGCGCCGATATCTACACCGGGGTCGAAGCGCTGATCGGTCGCTTTCGCGCGCGCTATCCCGCGCACGCGGCGCGCCTGCAGGTGCACACGAAGTTCGTCCCCGATTTGGATCGGCTGGCGACGCTCGATCGTGCCTACGTCACGGCCATCATCGATCGCTCGCTGCAGCGCTTGGGCGTTCAGCAGTTGGACCTCGTGCAGTTCCACTGGTGGGACTACCGCATCCCGGGCTACGTCGAGGCCGCGCAGGAACTGCAACGCTTGCAGACGGCGGGCAAGATCGCGCGCATCGGCGTCACGAACTTCGACACCGTTCGCCTGCAGGAGATCTTAAGCGCTGGCGTACCCGTTGCGGCCCTCCAGTTGCAGTACTCCGTGCTCGATCATCGCCCCGAGCACGGGATGGTGGATCTGTGCGCGGCGAACAACATCGCGTTGTTGTGCTACGGCACCGTCGCGGGCGGGTTCCTCTCGAATCGCTGGCTCGGACGGGAGAGCCCGGTCGAACCGATGGCCAACCGCTCGCTCGTCAAGTACCGACTCATCATCGACGACTTCGGCGGCTGGGCGCTGTATCAGGAACTGCTTGCGGTGCTTGCGGACATCGCGCGCGCCCACGGCACCGATATCGCGACCGTGGCGACGCGGGTGGTCCTCGATCGCCCGGGCGTGTCGGCGGCGATCGTCGGTGCGACGAACACCGCGCACCTCGCGGAGCACGCCGCGATCGATGCGCTCGCACTCACCGCGGCCGACCGTGCGCGGATCGCCGCCGTGCTCGCCCGACGCACCGGTCCGTCCGGCGACGTCTACAGCCTCGAACGCGATCAGAGCGGGCCTCACGGCCGCATCATGAAGTACAACCTCAACGAATCCGCACCCAGCGGATCGCCCCCCCCAGCACGGGTGACCGACGGGCCGATCGCGGCCCCGACGCGCACACCGAAGGAGATCGAACGATGAACACCACCCTCAAAAACGCTGTGCTTCGCAGCCTGACCACCGCCGCGGTGCTCGGCAGCACCCTCTTGGCGCCGTCGGTCCGCGCGGCCGAGAGCGCGCCTGCGCACCCCATCGCGTCGGCCGACACCTTGACCGAAATCGTCGTGACCGCCGAGAAGCGCACCTCGACCGTGCAGAAGACGCCGATCAGCATCACCGCGATCGACGGTGCCGCACTCGAGGCGCAGGGCATCGCCAACTTGACGACGGTCGCTCAGCAAGTGCCCGGTATCTCGTTCAAGACCTCGGGCCCCGGTCAGACGGAGTTTGAGATGCGCGGTTTGACGTCCACCGGTGGCGAGTCGCCGACCGTGGGGTTCTACCTCGATGACGCGGTGCTCACGCCGGCCGCGATGGCCCAGAACGGCAAGACGGTGATCGATCCGAGCTTGTACGATCTGGCGCGCATCGAAGTGCTGCGCGGTCCGCAGGGCACGCTGTACGGCGCGGGCTCCATGGGCGGTACGATCAAGCTGATCACCAATCAGCCCGACACCCACGCGTTCGCCGGCAGTGCGCAGGGCATCTTCACCACGACGGCAAACGGCGGCGGGTTCAACCACACCGAAAACGCGATGCTCAACCTGCCGATTCAAGACGGCGTGGCGGCGTTGCGACTCGTCGGCACGGACAAGTCGGTCGACGGCTGGATTGACCGCGTGGTCCTGAACCCGTTCCCGACCGAGGTGAACAACAGCACGCAACGCGGTGACGTGGCCGGGACTCCGCCGTCGGCGGTGATCCAGCACTCGAACACCGAGACGCTGCGCGGTGGCCGCGCGACCTTACTCGTCACGCCGTCGGATCGCCTCAGCATCACGGCGAGTTTCATGCACCAGGCGATCAATCAGGACGGGGCGAGCACCATCGATGCGCCGCCGCTCAACGAGGCGCACTACCAGCCCTACGACGTTGCCGAGCCGTTCAAGGACACCTTCAACCTGGCCTCGCTGACCGTCAAGGTCGACTTCGACGCGTTCCAGTTGGTCTCGGCCACCGCGAACTGGGATCGCGAGCAGGATCAGACGCAAGACATCTCGGAGGCGATGCAGTACTACATCGGCGGCTTCTTCGGTCCGCAAGCGGCGTTCCCGTTCGGCACGACCCAGACGGTGACCGAGGGCGGCAACACCTGGTATGGCTTTGGACCCGGCACCATCAGCGAAGACGATTCGACGCATCAGTTCAGCGAAGAGCTGCGCTTGACGTCCACGGGCAGTGGCCCGCTGCAGTGGATTGCCGGCGGCTACTACAGCCACTACGGCGCGACCTCGCACGTCTACTCGTTCTACCCGGTCAGTGACGTCGGCTTCAACGGCGATTTCGGCACCAACAACCTCGCCGACAATCACCGCCAGCTGTCGATCGACCAGTACGCCCTCTTCGGGGAGGCGTCCTACGCGTTCGCCGATCACCTCAAAGCCACCGTGGGTGCGCGGTACTACGGCTACCACAGCGACTCGGCGACAAGCGTGAGCGGTGTGTCGGCGAACGGCACGAACGCCACGCTCTACGGCCGCGCGCAAAACTCCGGTGTGACCCCGAAGCTGAACCTCGCGTACACCCCGGACGACAACAGCACCACCTACGCGACGATCTCGAAGGGGTTCCGTCCGGGTGGTCCGAACTCGCCGATTCCGGTGCCGCCGTGCCCGGGTGCCGCGCCGACGCAGTTCGGTCCGGACAATGTCTGGAACTACGAAGTGGGCCAGAAGTCGCGCTTCGCCGACGGACACGCCACCGTCGCCGGTGCGGTGTACTACGAGAACTGGTCGGACGTGCAACAGCAGGTCGCGCCGGGCTGTGGCTTCAAGTACACGGCGAACGCGGGTAAGGCGCGCGTGTACGGCGCGGAGCTGGAGTTGTCGGTGCTGTTGGCCGAGGGCGTGACGTTCTCGCAGAACGTCGCGTACACGAACGCCGCCAACGCCGAAACGGTGCCGCTCGCCGGTGTCACCTCGGGGGACCGTCTCCTCGACGTGCCGACCTGGACGGCGAACACGAGCCTCAACTACCGCACGACGGTGGGGGCGAACCTCGCCATGGTCGCGCGCATCAACAACAGTTACGTGGGCTCGATGCAGGACATCACCTACACGCGCAACACGCTGCCGTCCTACGACCTCGTCGCCGCGCGCATTGGGCTTGAGGCCGGCCGTTGGTCGGCGTACCTGCTCAGCGATAACGCCACCAACAAGAAGGCGTTGCTCAGCAACACCGGCGCGTTGTCGGCGAACGTGCCGATCTTGCAGCGCGTGGCGACGGTCCAGCCGCGCACGATCGGCCTCGACCTCGCGTACCGCTTCTGACCGTGGCGGCGCGACCGGCCGAGACGTCCGCACACGGCGCCGGGGCTTCGTACCCGGCGCCGGGGTACGCGTGGTACTGCGTCGCGATCCTGATCGGGACGGCGATCTTGTCGTACACCGACCGACAGGTCTTGAGCCTGTTGGTCGACCCCGTTCGCGCCGAACTCGGCGTCAGCGACACGCAGATCAGCTTGCTGCTCGGCACCGCCTTTGCGGTGATCTACGGCGTCGCAGGCATCCCACTCGGCTGGCTCGCGGATCGGCGCTCGCGCCGCAACCTGATCTTCGTCGGCGTGGTGGTCTGGAGCCTCGGCACGCTCGCGTGCGCCGCAGCCTCGAGTTTTGCGGGGCTCTTTCTGGCGCGCGTCGTGGTCGGCCTTGGCGAGTCGGTGCTCTCGCCGGCGGCGATCTCGCTGATCAGCGATGCGTTCCCGCCGCAGCGGCGTGGGCTGGCGGTCGGGGCGTTCTTGAGCGGCATTGCGATCGGTAGCGGCGCCTCGATCCTGATCGGTGGCGCGGCGTTGCACGCCGTGCACGCCGGCGTGCTGGCCGGTACGCTGCTCGCGGGGATCACGCCGTGGCGATTGGTGTTGCTGCTCGTCGGGGCACCGGGACTCGTCTGGTCGTTGGCGATCCTCACCATTCGCGAACCGGCGCGTCAGCAGAGCGAGGCGGTGGTCGCAGGCGCAGGGCACAGTGTCCTCCAGGCCTTCCGCGTGGCGGCGCCCGTGTACGCGGTCGTGGCGATGGCGTCGCTGCTCGATAACGCGGTGGGGGCGTGGTCGCCGACGTTGATCATCCGTCACTTTGGCCGCGACGCCGGCGATGTGGGGCTCACGCTGGGGCTGCTGCTCACGGTGGGCTTTGGGATCGGTGTGCTTCTCGGCGGCTGGCTCTCGGATCGGGCCGCGCGTCATCCCTCGGGCCACGGCAAGTTGCGGGTGTGTCTTGCGGCTGCCGTCCTGATCCTCCCGGTGGCATGGGCGATGACGTCCGACCGCTACACGGTCGTGATGGCGGCCGTGCCGATGTACTTCCTGCTCTCGGGTGCCGTCACCGCCTGCGGGTTCTCGGCGATCCTGGATGCGGTGCCGGGGGCCCAGCGTGGGGTCGCGATGGCCATCAGTTTCTTTTTGAACGTCGCCATTGGGGCGGGCGTGGGGCCGACGGCTGTGGCGATCCTCAGCGAGCACGGGTTCAGCGGAAGCGGGGCCTTGGGGCTCGCACTCGCCGTCACGACCGCCGTCGGTTGCCTGATCAACGTGCTGATTTTGGGTGCGCGGATGCGCGCGCCGGCGGTGCAGGCGGCGGCGTAGGCGTTCGTGACGCCGTACGCCGCACCCCGGTGTCGGGGTTCGGCAGCGCCCCCCTGTTGTCGCCCCCCCGTCCCTTCTTGATTGCGCATAGACTTTATAGTTGCGTATAGACTGGCTAATATTGCGCATAGACGGTGGGCGAGGCGCAAGGTCATGGCCAATCAGTTCCCAGACGACGCGCTCGAGGCGATCGAGGCCATCGTCCGCGACCATCCGGCGGGGCTGAGTGCCGCCCAAATACAGGCGTCCTTACCGGAGCCGATCGCACCACGCACGCTGCAATACCGACTTCGCCATTTGGTGAACGAGGCGTCGCTCGTCCGTGAGAGCAGTGGACGATGGGCGCGCTACCGGGTCAGCGACCCGACGGGGCTGCCGCCGACGGCCCGATCCGATGCGCGGAGTGACGTTCCGCTGACGCCAGCGGGCCTCGCCGTCCGCGACGCGGTCCGCCAGCCGTTGTCCCGACGCCGGCCGGTGGGATACGACCCGGGTTTCCTCACGCGTTACGAGCCCAACCGAACCTTCTACCTGACGACGGAAGAGCGCGCCCATCTCGCCGAGGTCGGCCAGCAACCCACGGCGCCGTTACCGGCCGGTACCTTTGCGCAGCGCATCCTCGCGCGGCTGCTCATCGACCTGTCGTGGAATTCGAGTCGCTTGGAGGGGAACACCTACACGCTCCTCGACACGCAGCGCCTGATCGATTTCGGTGTGATGGCCGAGGGGCACACCGCTCTCGAAGCCCGAATGATTCTCAACCACAAAGAGGCGATTGAGTTCTTGGTGGGCTCGGCCGGCGATATCGGCTTTGACCGCTACACGATCCTCAACGTGCACGCATTGCTCGCGCAGGATCTGCTCGCGGACCCGGCGGCGGCAGGGCGATTACGGCATATCAGCGTCGGCACCGGCGGGTCGGTCTTTCATCCACTGGACGTGCCGCAACAGATTGACGAGGGTTTCAATCGCCTCTTGAGGACCGCGGCGGCGATTCAGGATCCCTTCGAGCAAGCCTTCTTCGTGATGGTGCAGTTGCCCTATTTGCAGCCGTTCGATGACGTCAACAAGCGGGTCTCGCGCTTAGCCGCCAATATCCCGTTTATCCAAAAAAACCTGACGCCCTTGTCGTTCACGGAGGTGCCCGCACAGACGTATGTGGAAGCCCTGCTCGGCGTGTACGAACTGCAAGACGTGGCGTTGTGCAAAGAGGTCTACGTGTGGGCGTATGAGCGCTCCGCCCTGCGTTATGCCGCGGTGCGCCAATCCATTGGCGAGCCCGACCCGTTTCGGATCCGCTATCGCGAGCCGCTGTCGGAACTGATCGCGAGGCTGGTGCGCGAGCGCGTGCCGCGCATCGACGTGATTGCCGCGATTCGAGCGTGGGTCGCTGACGCGATACCGCCCGAAGACGCGGAACGCTTCGCTGTCATGGCGGAGTCGGAATTACTGAACCTCCATGAAGGGAACATCGCGCGCTACCGTCTGCGCCGATCGGAATGGTTCGCGTGGCAGGCCGACTGGGATGCGGCGAACGAGCGCGGTACTCGCCGCTGAACGCGCCTGAGCCGTCACGGCGCCCGCACCGACTCTGTCGGCCGACGGCGGGCGCGGCGGTGTCGATGGGGGCCGCGCTCAACTGAGTCCAAAGCGGCGGAAGAACCAGGTTTTCATCAGTTGCGTGAGGGTCAGATAGCCGAGCAGGATCAGCCCGAGCCAGCCGTAGAACGACCCCGGCAGCGCGACAAACCCGAGCGCGCCGGCAAACGGCGAGGAGGGCAGCCACAGGCCCACCGCACAGATGACGAGACTCGTCGCCATCAGCGACCAGCTGGCGCGGCTTTGCAGAAACGGGATCTGACGCGTGCGGATGATGTGAATGATCAGGGTCTGTGAGAGCAGCGATTCCACGAACCAACCGGTCTGGAAGAAGGGCGCGTCGGCCGCGGTGATCGTCCCGTAGCCAAAATACAGCAGGGCGTAGGTCGCGTAGTCGAACAGCGAACTGACAGGGCCGATGAACAGCATGAACCGACCGATGTTCCCCAGCTCCCAGCGCCGTGGCTTCACCAAGTACTCGTCATCGACGACGTCCGTCGGAATCGCCGTTTGGGAGAAGTCGTAGAGCAGATTGTTCGTCAGCACCTGAACGGGGGCCATGGGCAAGAAGGGCAGCCAGGCGCTCGCGCCGATGACGCTGAACATGTTGCCGAAGTTGGAGCTCGCACCCATGCGGATGTACTTGATGATGTTGCCGAAGACCTTGCGACCTTCGATGACGCCTTCGTCGAGCACGAGCAGGCTCTTCTCCAACAAGATGATGTCCGCCGACTCCTTGGCGATGTCGACGGCGGAGTCGACCGAGATGCCGACGTCGGCGGCTTTCAAGGCCGGCCCGTCGTTGATGCCGTCGCCCAAAAAACCCACGACGTGCCCCGAAGCCTGCAGTGCCCGGATCACGTCGGCTTTTTGGGAGGGCGAGAGTTTGGCCAACACGGTGGCGTGCTCGACGATGGGGCGCATCGCGTCTTGCGTCAGCCCGTCGAGGTCCGGTCCCAGCACGACCGCCGTCACGGGCAGCCCCACCTGCTGACAGATCCGTCGCGTCACAACGGCGTTGTCGCCGGTCAGTACTTTGACCGCGACGCCGTGCGCGGCGAGCGCTGAGAGCGCGTCCCGTACGCTGTCTTTGGGTGGATCCAAGAACGCGATGTACCCGAGCAGGGTGAGGTCGGTCTCGTCGGCCACGCTGCAGGTGGTTTGGCTCGCCGGCAAGACGCGGTAGGCGAGTGCGATGACGCGAAAGCCGTCCTCGTTCAGGGCAAGGCTCGTGGCCTGCAGTGCAT
>DAINQU010000020.1:0-18745 GCA_036742455.1 Steroidobacteraceae bacterium
GCCGCGCTGGGGGCGCGCGCATCGCCGAGGCTACCCGCACCCGCCGCGGCGGACGCGAGACACAACACAGCGACGTGCAGTCCGCGGCGCAGCCGACCCAGAAACTGACCCACGCAGAGTCCTCAGGGCATCGTCGTCATCAATCCTTGGTAAGCGACCCAACCGACGTTCAATACCACCAGTGTGATCAACGTTGCGAACGTGAACATCATGCCGCGCACGCGATTGGCAAAGTGCGGGGGCGGCTCGTTGATGCCCTTGGCGTGAAAGAGCCGACCGATAATCAGGGTGATCGCGGGGATGGCCACGAGCCATGACGGCGCGCCGTTCAATTCGAGGCAGCCGAGCAAGATCAACCCCAGCGGAACGTATTCGGAGAAATTGCCTTGGGCCCGAATCGCCCGCTCCAACGCCACGTTTCCGCCGCTGCCCAGCGCGACTTGATTGGTTCGACGCAACGCTATGACGGCAAACGAAAGGCGGACGAAAATGAGCGTCAATACCGCTGCCGCCAGGGCCGTGATTTTCAACATTGCTTCGAACCTCGTGAAAATGGGATGGAGAGCACCCGATCGCGCTTACGCCTGCGCAGCGTAAACGGTTTGGACACGCCCCGATAGTCGCCGGTGACGCAAGCGCGGTGAGCGCAATTCTGCCGCTCGGACGAACGTCCCGTCCGGCACTAATCGCCTTGCAGAACGGGAATAACCTCGACGTGCGCGGCGGGAAACTCGTCGCGGATCATGTGCCGCATGGATTCTGTGAGTCCCGCGATCTCCGCCATCGTCGTCGTAGCGGCAAAGCCGAGAAAAATCTCGACAAAAAAATCGCGTCCGGCGCAGCGGCTACGGACCTTCACGAAGGAGGCATAGTGCGAAAAATGATCCGCCAGCTGCCGATTGATCGCCAGTTGCATGGGCTCGGCGGCGGAGTGGTCCAAGAGATCGCGCACGGCGTACCGAATCAGATGCCAGCCGCTGCGTATCATCACCAGCGCCAGCACGAACGCGGCGACGGTGTCCAAATACTCGGTCCAGACACCGTCGAAGATTTTACACGTCACAAAGATCCCGACGATCGCGGCATCAGCCAGCGCCTTCACGAGGAAGACCCGACCCTGCGCATACACGACCGGCGACTGAGAACGACGCCAGACCCGCATACTCTTGAGATAGAGCACGGCGTTGGCCACCGAAAAGCCCGTCGCCATGATCAGCGCGATGATAATGCCGAACCCTTCCAAGTGCCTCGGATGGTAGACCCGGTAGCCGGCCATCCCGACGAGCAGAAAGACGGCGATCAGGATAAAAATCCCGATCACGAGACTGACGAGGTTCTCCAGCTTGCCGAGACCGTAATCGAAAGCCGGATGATCGCCGTTCCGGATGGCTTGGAGAGTCAGATAGGCGAACAGGATGGAACAAAAATCGAGCGCCGACCCCAGCGTGTCGGCAATCATGATCAGTGAGTTGCTCGTCAGAATAATGACGATCGAGGCCAACAGCCCCAACCCAGTGATGTACACACCGGAGGCGTTATTCTTCTTGGAGACGTCGGAATCAGACATGAATTTTAGTCACCCTCGCTGGATTTGCGCACAGCCACCGAGGCCACCGAAAGCCCTGTCGCCGACGAACCCCTGATTCGTGCGAGTGTAGCGTAGGTCGAGTTATTTCGCAGACACCCACATCCCGCTCTCGGCAACCCGGCCCTCTCCGGCCAGAGGGTCTGCCGATCAGTCGCCTGCCAAGCGATAACCGACGCCCGGTTCGGTACACAGCAAGCGAGGGCGCGTGGGGTCCGCTTCGATCTTCTGGCGCAGTAGACGCACATACGTGCGCAATCCTTGCGTATCGTCGCTGCGCGCCTCGCCCCAGACTTCCCGGATGAGCGCAGCCGTTGTGACCGGCCGACCCCGGCGGCGTGCCAGCGCCTCGAGCAACCGAAACTCGATCGGCGTCAAATGCACGGCTTTCTCATCGCGCATCGCCAGTCGCCGCTCCAGGTCAACGGTCAATGTCTCGAGCGCCAAAATTGCCGACTGCCGACCGTCGTGGGCTAGCCGCCGCAGCGCCGCGCGGATCCGCGCCAAAAACTCCGGGACGGTAAACGGCTTCAAAACGTAATCGTCGGCACCGGCGTCCAAGGCTTTGACCCGCTCGAACTCCTCCTCCCGTGCCGACACCACAATCACAGGCAATGCCGACACCCTCCGCGCGGCCTGCAACACCGCTAGCCCATCACCGTCGGGCAAGCCGAGATCGAGCAGAATGAGATCAGGACGCGCGGAGGCAATCTCGCGCTGAGCGGTTGCCACGTCGCCCGCGACCCGCACACGGTAACCCTGCGACTCCAGGAGGCTCACCATGACGGACGCAATATCCGTGTCGTCCTCCACCAACAAGACGGTGTAGCGGCTGTTCAAACGGCCGAACCCTCCACGGCGTGCGGCAACGTGAGACGGAAGCAGAGTCCGTGCGGGGACACCGGCTCGGCGACGATTTGACCCTCGTGCAACCGTGCGATCGTCTTACAAATCGCAAGACCGAGCCCCGCCCCTCCGTCATTGCGCTCCGGGATGCCCCGGTGAAATTTCTCGAAGAGCTGCGGGAACTGGCTACCGGGAATGCCCGGCCCGTCATCGCTGACCCACAGTTCAAGAACGGGCCCTCGGATTTCCGCGCCTATCTCGAGCGTCGCCGTCTCCGGCGTGTACTTCGCAGCATTGTCGAGCAGGTTGCCGAGCAACTGCAGCACCATCACCTCGTCCAGATAGACGCGCGGAAAGTTCGGCGCCAATAAGCGCCGGACCGTGCGCGACCCCAATCGCTCAGCGGCAATCTCCAGCGCACTCGATACCATCTCGTCGACGTCGCACCACGCGCACTCCGGACGAATCGCCCCGGACTCGAGGCGCACCAGACTGAGCACGTCACGAACCAGTTCCGACATTTCCGATGACTTGCGCGCGATCGTCGCCAACAACTCGCTGCGCTTAGCTTCCGATAAATTGACTTCCGGTGACGTCAACATACCGCTCGCCGTGGCTATCACCGACAAGGGCCCGCGCAGATCGTGCGACACAGACGCGAGCAGCGTGTTGCGCAGCGTCTCTGTTTCCGCCACCACCACCGCGTGCTCGGCCGCTTCATTGGTCTGGGCGCGTTCGATCGCGAGACCGATTTGCCCCACGAAGGTATCCAACAGTAAGCGCTGCTCCGGCGCCTTCAGGCGCGACAAGTCCGCCGGGCGGACTGCCAGCACACCCAGAGGCGACTTGGTTCCGGTGAGGGGTAGGTACTGCCGGGAGGTGCCCGGCAGCGTGTCGGTGCCGAGGCCTGCCGGTCGGTTATGGGTGTAGACCCATTCCGCGATGGACCGGTCGATGTCGTTCACGGGGGTGAGCGCCACGAGACGCCCGATCGAATCCACGAGCAAGACACAGACGTCCACCGAGAACACTTCGGCGACGTGTCGGGAGCCAATGGCAATCAGCCGTTCGACCGAGCGCTCGGCCGCCAATTCCCGAGTCATCCCGTACAAGAGGGACGTTCGTCGTTCGCGAGCGATCGCGACCTTCGTCTGCGCGCGGACGTTGGAGACCAGGGCGGCGATCGTGAGCGAAATGAACAGCATGACCGCAAAGGTCACGAGGTATTGGGCGTCCGCCACCGCGAAGGTAAACCGGGGCGGCACGAAGAAGAAGTCGAAAAGGAGCACGTGAACGACTGCCGCGATCGACGCCAGTCGACGACCGAGGCGATAGGCAATGAGGGTGTTGCCGAGCAAGTAGACCATCAAGATGTTCGACAGCTCGAAGTGCGGATACATGAGCTGAGCGACGAGCGTGCACAGTGAGGAAATGCCAACGATGGCGAGATAGGACTTCCATTGCGGCTTGCGTTTCGCCGCCGTCCGACTGCGCTCGTCACGTGCCACCCGTTCGGCCGTATTGACGGCGCGGCGGGCGATGATGGAAACATCGAGGTCCGGCGCAATTTGCTGGAGCTGCGCGCTTAACGGGCGAGACCCCCAAATCTGCCAATGCCGCGGCGTCGGCGTCCCCACCACGATTCTCGAAATGTTGCGTTGGCGGGCGTATTCGACCAACGTTTCGGCGATATGCACGCCATCGAGCGTGACCGTTTCCGCACCCAAGCTCGCCGCAAACCGAAGTTTGTCCGCGCGTTGCACCCGAATGATGTCACGACTCTGCACGCGAGCGATCGGCACCTCGACCGTGGCCACCACCCAGTCCGCATCGAGGGCATCGGCGAAGCGCTTGCCGAACCGGATGAGTTCCTCCGCTTGGCTGTTCGCATCCACCGCGATCAAAAAACGATCCCGCGCGAGCCACGGTCGCGATTTCCCATGCTCCGATCGGAGTTCCCTCGCATCCGCATCGACGCGATCGGCGGTCCGTCGCAGCGCCAATTCGCGCAACGCAATCAGGTTGGAGGCTTGGAAGAACCCGGAAGTCGCCGCCGGCACCTTGTCGAGACTGTAAATTTTCCCGGTGTGCAGTCGCGCCAAGAGATCGTCGGACGGCAAATCGATGAGCTCGACCTCGTCGGCTTCATCGAAAATGCGATCCGGCACGGTTTCGCGCTGTCGGATACCCGTAATTCCGGCGACGACGTCATTCAGCGTCTCAATATGTTGGACGTTGACGGTGGTCCAAACATTGATCCCGGCATCCAAGAGTTCTTCAATATCTTGCCAGCGCTTGGCGTGTCGCATCGGCGGATCGCCATCGACGATGTTCGAGTGCGCGAGCTCGTCCACCAAGATGATGCGGGGACGCCGTCGCAACGCGGCGTCGAGATTGAATTCCTTGCGCTCAAGGCCGTTGCTGCGCACGATCAAGGGCTCAATCGTCTCAAGACCTGCCGCCAGTCGATCGGTCTCCTGACGGCCGTGGGATTCCAAATACCCGGCAACCACCTCTTCGCCGGCGGCTACGGCAAAACGCGCCGCTTCAAGCATCGAATAGGTTTTGCCAACGCCCGCATTGGCGCCAAAAAACACTTTGAGCCGGCCACGCTGCGCTTTGGCGGTTTCACGCTGCAGATTGCTCAGCAGTTCGTCGGGGTTCGGGCGTTCCATGTAGCCAATCCTCGTTGGAAGCGTGGACTCTACTGAACCGTCCGGGGGTATGCGAGCGTTAAAAAATGTACCGTTTTTTCACACCGCTGGCTCTACACTGCGCGCCGGAGGACGAAATGGACATCATTTTATTGCTGATTTATGTCGCGCTTGTGGGCGTCACGGCGTGGCTGATTGCGGCGATCACACCCCCGCGGGGGCGTCCATGACCGCCGTGGCCGTCGCCGGCATCGTGGCCGGTCTACTGCTGATCTATCTGATCCGCGAACTGCTGAAGGCTGACGGAAAATGATCGATTTCTGGACCGAATTTCTCCTCTATGCGATCGCTGTCATCGTGACGGTGGCCGTGTTGGCGCGACCGATCGGCGCCTACGTCTATCGCGTGGTCGCCGTGGGGCCCGCCTCTGCGTCGCGTTGGATGCGCCTTGAGTCCGCGGTATGGCGCGGATTGGGCATCGACCCGACCGTCGAGATGGGCTTCGCGGGCTACGCGCGAGCCCTCATCGCCTTCAACGTCGTCGGCGGGATTGCGCTATACCTGTTGCTTCGCCTGCAAGGCCACTTACCGCTCGCTCTGGCGGATCGTCCCGGCTTCAGCCCGGATCTGTCGTTCAATACGGCGCTCAGTTTCCTCACCAACACCAACTGGCAAGCGTATTCCGGTGATAACACGTTGAATCACAGCGTGCAGATGGCCGGATTGACGGTACAAAACTTTCTCTCGGCAGCAACCGGCATTTCCGTGGCTGTCGCGCTCGGCCGCGGCCTCGGCAGCCGGGCAGAGGGCCTACTCGGGAATTTTTGGGCCGATTGTCTGCGCACCACGGTTTACGTGCTCTTGCCGGGCGCCATTCTGCTCGCGCTCTATTTCGGTATCGCCGGCGCGGTACAGACGCTGCAGTACGACGCCGTGGTACACACCGTTGAAGGCACCGTCCAGCACATCGCGGTCGGACCCGTCGCGTCCCAAGAGGCGATCAAAATGTTTGGCACGAACGGGGGCGGCTTCTTCGGCGCCAACTCGGCGCATCCGTTCGAGAACCCCACGGCGCTGAGTAACTTTGTGCAAATCGTGGCGCTGCTGTGCATCCCATTCGCACTGACCTACACCTTCGGTCTGCAAGTCGGTCGTCCGCGAGATGCGCGCCTGCTGCGGCAGGTGATGTTGGGATTGCTCGTTGCGTTGGCGTTTCTGGGCGGTGCTGCGGAGCAGCGCAACGCCGTACCGAGCGGCATCAACGTGTCCGCGGCACAGTCTGCCCTTCAATCCGGCGGTCTCATGGAAGGCAAAGAGACGCGCTTTGGTATTGTGAGCTCGACCCTCTTTACGGCGGCCACCACCGGTACCTCGACCGGTGCGACGGACGCGTCCATCGACTCGATGACGGCAATGGGCACCTTTGTCCCGCTGTTTCTGATTCAACTGTCAGAGCTCACACCGGGCGGTGTCGGCAGCGGCATCTATACGATGGTGGTGTATGCCTTGCTCGCGGTGTTTATCGCGGGACTCATGATCGGCCGAACACCCGAGTACCTCGGCAAGAAGATTGAAGCGACGGAGATGAAGTTGGTCGCGATCTTTGTCCTCGTCACGCCCGCCCTCGTGCTGATCGGTACCGCTGTGGCCGTGTTGTGGCCGGATGCATTGAAATCGGTGGGGAATCCCGGCGCGCGAGGATTTACTGAAATCCTCTACGGGTACTCCTCTGCCGCCAACAACAACGGCAGCAGCATGGGTGGATTGAACGCGAATACGCCCTTTTTCAACATCTCGCTCGGCATTGCCATGTTCCTCGGGCGCTTCTGGCCCATCGTTGCGGCCTTGGGGCTTGCGGATACGTTTTCCCGAAAACGCCCGTTGGAGCCCGGTCCCGGCACGATGCCAACGTCCGGTTTAGTGTTCGGAATGCTGTTGGTCGGCACCATCGTCCTCGTCGGCGTACTGACCTTCGTGCCGGCACTCACACTGGGCCCGGTGGCCGATGCGCTGGTGACAGCAGGGGGCACTGCGCCATGAGCGACATACGGCAAGATCAGTCTTTGTTCGACGGCAAGATATTACTGGCCGCAATCGTCGATTCGTTCCGCAAACTCGATCCGCGCGTGCAGTGGCGCAATCCCGTCATGTTCGTGGTGTACGTGGGCACCGTTCTCACGGCGTTCATGGCGGTGCAGACGCCGGCGCACGGCGCCTGGGACAGCTATGCCTTGATCATCAGCGGTTGGCTGTTGTTTACGGTGTTGTTTGCGAACTTCGCGGAGGCCATCGCCGAGGGTCGCAGTCGCGCCCAGGCCGCGACACTGCGCGCTATGCGCCAGACGGTCATCGCCCGGCGCCTCGCCGATCCCTCCCGAACCGACGACTACACCGAAACCCCGGCTTCCGCCTTACGTCGTGGCGATTACGTCATCGTCCGTGCGGGCGAAACCGTCGCCACCGACGGCAACGTGGTGGAGGGTATCGCCTCGGTCGATGAGAGCGCCATTACCGGCGAATCCGCACCGGTGATCCGCAGCGCCGGCAGCGACTTTTCCTCGGTGACGGGCGGCACCAAAGTGCTGTCGGATTGGCTCGTCTATCAAGTGGCCGCGGACCCGGGTGATACCTTCCTCGATCGCATGATCGCGATGGTCGAACAATCCGCCCGGCAGAAGACGCCGAATGAAATTGCGCTGTCGATCCTGTTGATCACCCTGACCATCATCTTCTTGCTGGTTGTCGCGACGCTCCTCCCCTTCTCCGTGTTCTCGGTGACGGTCAGCGGCCGCGGTTCCCCGGTGGGTATTGTGGCGCTGGTCTCCTTGCTGGTCTGCCTGATCCCTACCACGATTGGTGGGCTTTTGTCCGCGATCGGCGTCGCCGGCATGAGCCGCATGCTTCGAGCCAATGTGATCGCAACGTCCGGTCGGGCCGTCGAGGCCGCCGGCGACGTTGACGTCTTGCTCCTCGATAAGACCGGAACCATCACGCTCGGCAATCGACAAGCCTCCGCCTTTCTACCGGTCCCCGGCGTGAGCGAGGCAGAGCTTGCGGATGCGGCACAGTTGGCATCGCTCGCCGACGAGACGCCGGAGGGCCGTTCCATCGTCGTCTACGCCAAGAATCACTATCAGATCAGAGAGCGCGATCTGCGCGAGTTGGGCGGCACCTTCATCCCCTTCAGCGCGACGACGCGGATGAGCGGCGTGGACGTCGGCGCACGTCGGGTCCGCAAAGGCGCCGTCGACGCCATCCGCCTGTACGTGCGCGATTGTGGCCGGGTTTTCCCGACCGCCGCGTCCGACATCGCCGACACGGTCGCCCGGCGCGGCAGCACGCCGCTGATCGTGGCCGACGATCGGGGCGTCCTCGGTGTGGTTGAGCTCAAAGATGTTGTCAAAGGCGGCATCCGTGAGCGCTTCGGCGAACTGCGTCGCATGGGCATCCGGACCATCATGATCACCGGCGACAATGCGTTGACCGCGGCGGCCATTGCCGCCGAAGCCGGTGTGGATGACTTTTTGGCCGAAGCCACGCCGGAAGCCAAACTCCGACTGATACGCGAGCAACAGGCGGGGGGGCATCTGGTGGCCATGACCGGCGACGGCACCAACGATGCGCCCGCGCTGGCGCAATCGGACGTGGCCGTGGCGATGAACACGGGTACACAGGCAGCGAAAGAAGCCGGCAACATGGTGGATCTCGACTCCAACCCCACGAAACTCATTGAGATCGTCGAGACCGGCAAGCAAATGCTGATGACGCGCGGAGCGTTAACCACCTTTTCGATCGCGAACGATCTGGCCAAGTATTTCGCGATCATCCCGGCGGTCTTTGTGCCGGTGTACCCGGAATTGCGCGTCCTCAACGTCATGCACCTGCACTCGCCCAAGAGCGCCATTCTGTCGGCGGTGATTTTCAATGCGTTGATTATCATTGCGCTGATTCCCTTGGCCATACGCGGCGTGCGCTATCGCGCCATCGGTGCCGCCAAACTCTTGAGTCGTAATCTTGCGATCTTCGGACTCGGTGGGGTCGTGCTGCCGTTCCCGTGTATCAAATTGATCGACGTTATCCTGGTGATGCTGGGAGGTGCCTTTTGAAAAGCCTCAACGCGCTGCTCGCGACCGTACGCCCGGCCGTGACGTTGGTGTTGGCCTGTACGCTATTGCTCGGGGTGGGGTATCCGTTACTGATCACGGGGATTCTGCAACTCGTCGCCCCGCATCAAGCCAATGGGAGCCTCGTGTCGGGGCCCAACGGCGCCACCATCGGCTCGGTCGTGATCGGCCAGTCGTTCACCGCGCCGGAGCATTTTTGGGGTCGGCCGTCGGCGACCGCGGGAGTGCCGTACGACGCCGCACTCGGCGCGGCCTCGAATCTGGCGCCCACCAACCCCGAGTGGGCGAAGCAAGTCGCGGAGCGCGTGACGGCCTTACAGGCGAGCAACCCGTCCTCGCATGGCCCCGTGCCGATTGATCTCGTGACCGCCTCGGCCAGCGGACTCGATCCGGAGATCAGCATCGCGGCGGCCGAATGGCAGGTCCCTCGCGTGGCCGCCGCCACCGGTATAGCCGCGTCCACGCTCTTGGACGTCGTCCATCGCCAGAGCCGGCGGCGGGTCTGGGGACTCCTAGGGGAGCCGTCAGTCAACGTGTTGGCCTTAAACATCGCCGTGGATCAATTGCCGAGGCCTTGAGAGGCCCCCCACCGGTGCAACCCGCAGCCTGCGCTAGGATGCCCACACGCGCTGGTGCGCCGGTGAGGCTTACCTCAACCGCGGATCGTGCGGCTGGGTTGGGAGTGCCGAGAGGCGGCGGAGCATGACTCCGCAGTCGAGGCCGACGGAGGCCTCATCGACGGTGGACCGGACAGCGCCGCGGACCCGACCGCGCTGGACGCTCGGGGAGTGGCTCTTGCTACTGGCGATCGCCGGCGTCAGCGGTACGGTCACGGGGTATGTCCGAGCCATGGTTCCGGTATGGCCATCGACGCCGCCGTGCTGGGGGTGTCTATGCGCCCGTTGAGCCGTCGCCCTGTTGCGGCGGTCGCGAGGCCGCGGGAAACGACGGGCTGTGCCCGGAAACTGCCCCTTTTTATCCCCTGTCGCGTTCACAGACTCCGCGGACGTAATTCGCGTACGGATCCGTGTCATCGAATGCACCACGGAGCACCCGCCCGTGCGGCTCGTCGTGACAGCCTCGTCGTTACGCGGGTCGGGTGATCACAACACTCCCGCTGCGCGGCGTATCCAGCACAGAAACCCCCGGAGAGCTCGGGTTTACTGCTGGCCGTTTACCGGTGGCCACCTAACGGCGTTCCAATCGACGACAGGGTGCCGGTTTCATCGCAGGTCGGCATTAAATGCAATTCGGATTGATTGCGAAATTTGAACGCATCCGCCGGTTCATCGATGCCTTTGACTTGCTTCTCGGAAATCAGTTTGTCCCCGTCCCGAGTCACCTGAACACGAATGTTCGACTTCTGATCCCCGTCAATATCGACACGTTGATAGAGCTCGCGCCAATGCGTCGCATCCTGATAGGACTCGACGACGACATCATCGGTGGTGATCTCAAAATCATTACCCACGCGTGAACTGGCGTAAAACACCTTGTCACCCGCGCTCGAAAACTGCGTCAGCGTGGTGATATAGACTTTTCGCTTAGGACCGTCGTCAAATCTCGACTTGCGCACGAAGGTGCGATGATCGCCAATCGCCATAATTTGGGTATAAATCGGCAAATCGAACATGCGGTTGGATTGATAATCTTTGTAATGCAAAGCGCCTAACCAACACCCCTCCAATCCCGCCTCGATTTCAGCGGAATTCACGACCGGCGCCCCTCGGCTTGCGAACGGCAGAAGTACGGTAAATATTGCAGCGGAGATCCGGGGATTAAGATTTTTCACGGTCAGTCTCCGTAGCAAAATAAATCGACGATCATCGGTCGGGGTGAGGCTGTAGTGTACGGGACGCGCACGCGTTTGCACGCGCGATCCGACACGGCGTCGTGGTGCCATGCGTAACGGTCCACAGAGAGGACGTCGGCCCATGGAGGGCTGGCCCGATTACAAGGACGGTCATGCGCATTGTCATCATCAGCGACACTCACGGCGGACACGAGGAACTCGGCCCCCTCAGCGGCGACGTGTTAATCCACTGTGGCGATAGCGAGATACCCGGTTATAACGATCCGGAGGACGTCGCTCGTCTCGACGCATGGTTTGGCCGACAAGCGTTTGGCACGATTTTGTACGTGGGCGGAAATCACGACTTCGGGGTCGAAGCCCTCTCGAAGGCCGGTCGGCCGGTATTTCAAAACGCGTTGTATCTCGAAGACGATGGGATCGAGATCGGTGGCCTTCACTTCTACGGCGCGCCGTGGGTCCCACAGTTAGCGATGTGGGCGTTTTATCAGTCGCCGTCCGCGCTCGCCGCGCGTTGGGCGCGGATACCAAGCCGGACCGACGTGCTCATCACGCACACCCCTCCTCGCGGGATACTCGATCGGAATCGGCAGGGCATCGCCTGCGGTTGCGAGGCGCTCACCCGACGACTCGCCGTACTCCGGCCTCGATTGCACTGCTTCGGACACGTGCACGCCAGCGCCGGGACTCTCGATAACGAGGGCACGCGCTATGTAAACGCGGCCAACGTCAACAGTCGTTATCAGGTCGTCCGCGGTCCGTATAGTCAGGACTTATGAGCGCTGCGCCCGGGCGTACCAGGGTAAAAAAGACTCAAAGCCCAGCTCACGTAGCCTTCGCCACAACTGATGCCCGTTGAAGCGCCAACCGGGTGCAATGAGCTGGCACAGCGGTTCGGCGGGCGCACGGCTGTCACTGACAATGTCGTACGCCCAGTGCCGATGGTGCGGAATGACAAGCGTCTCCCCAGCCTGCCAAGCCGGCTCGTCGTGTGCACTCAGACCGGTCTGAAACGCGAGGCGCGCCAGCACTCGCTGCCACTGCACCGGGACATCCGTCACGCTCGAACCCGGGTAAAAATCAAGGTCACGGGCATAGTGGTCGTAGAGTGCGACCGGCAGTCGGCACAAGGCGATCCGTCGCGTAGGGCCGGGGTTGTACAGGGCGACCCACGGCGCATGGCGCGACAACCCTTGCAGGAGGTAATCCCACCGCGGACCGTTAGTCGGCGTGTCCACACCCACGGTAAGGACGACGCGTCGAACAGTCGTTCCGCCACGGCCATCAAGCCCCCGTCGCACTGAGCGATGAAAGGCGCTCCACCAAAACCCTTGCGCAGGAGTGACAGGTGCGCCGACAAACGGCTTTCTCGGGTATCCGATGCAATCAACGCGTCTTGCATGATCGATCCTCGCACGCGGAAGGGTGGGATCAATAACGTGCCCGCCCACCGGGGGTGGTTCAAGCCATCACCGCGCGAATTTCAAACTATTAGGTACGATCGTTTTTCATTTATAAAATAGAGAGTTATATTTTTTTTCGGCATTATTGGGCATGAACCGCCGCACGCCGTATACGGCGCAAGCCCCGTAGGACCGCGATCGCCCTCAAAACCGGTAGGATCGGACACTCCTACTTAACCGACGAGGACGCCTCCATGCGCCTGATCCTAACCGCCGTGATGTGTGCCCTGCTCAGTGCTGCCGCCAGCGGTCGCGATTTGCACGCGGACCTCGATCAGCGGGCAGAAGCGGCGATGGGTGATGTGGTGCGCTGGCGGCGCGATCTGCACGAGCACCCGGAGCTCTCCAATCACGAAGAGCGCACGAGCGCGCTCGTCGCGGCACACCTGCGACAGCTGGGCTTTGACGAGGTCCGCGTGGGTCTCGCCAAGAACGGTGTCATCGGGATATTGCGCGGCGGGAAGCCCGGGAAAGTGGTCGCCCTGCGCGCCGACATGGATGCGCTTCCGGTCACCGAAGCCACCGGTCTGCCGTTTGCATCGACCGTCAAAGCCACTTACCAAGGTCGCGAGGTCGGGGTCATGCATGCCTGCGGCCACGACTCGCACACGGCGATGTTGATGGGCGTCGCCACGGTCTTGTCCGGTCTCAAGAAAGACATTCCGGGCACCGTGATGTTCATCTTCCAACCGGCCGAAGAAGGGGCCGATGATCGGTCGCGCGCATGGGGTGCGGAAGGCATGCTGCAAGACGGCGCGTTCAATAACCCGAAACCGGACGCGGTGTTCGGTCTGCACGTGATGCCCGGCACCGCCGGTCTCCTCGGTTGGCAGAAAGGCGGCGCCACCGCCAGCAGCGACACGCTGCATCTGACCGTGAAAGGCGTGCAGACGCACGGCGCGATGCCCTGGATGGGCAAGGATCCCGTCACGGTTGCCGGCGAGATCGTCGTCGCGCTGCAAACGATCCCCAGTCGCCAGATGAACAGCTCGCGCGCACCGGCCATCGTCTCAATCGGCTCCATCCACGGCGGCGTGCGCAGCAACGTGATCCCCGGTGAAGTCACGATGGAGGGCACGATCCGAACCCTCGACCCGACGCAGCGAGAGGATTTCCTGGCGCGGATCACGCGCATCGCCAAATTAACGGCGGAAGCCTCAGGGCTGGAGGCGCAAGTCGACATCGAGCACGGCTACGGTGTCACGTACAACAACCCGGATCTCGTCGAGCAGATGCTGCCGTCACTGAAGCGCGTCAGCACCACCGAGCAACTCCCAGCAACGCTCGCGTCCGAAGACTTTTCCTATTTCGCCGCGCAAGTGCCGGGCTTCTTCTTCACGCTCGGCGTCAACCCGCCCGAGGTGGATCCGGCCCACGCTCCGGCCAACCACTCGCCGAATTTCACCGTCAACGAAAGCGCGATGGTGATCGGCGTGCGTGCCATGGCCTCCGTCGCCGTCGATTACCTGACCGCGCACTGACCGTGCGCGGACGCCGTCCGACCGTCGGGTTTAGCCCTTCGGTCGACGGTCGATCACGCGACGGGCCTTGCCGACGGAGCGTTCCAACGTGCCGGCACCGACGATGTCCACGGCGACACTGATGCCGACCGAGGACTTGACGTGATGCGCCAACTCGCGCGCCGCCGACTCCGGCGTGACGCCCGGGTTGACGGGCGCCGATGGCCACTCGACCTTGACGGTCAACGTGTCCAGATGACCCTCCCGATCCACCTCCAGCAGGTAATTCGGTAGGAACACGCGTTGATTGAGCAGAATCTCTTCGATCTGCGAGGGGAACACGTTCACGCCGCGAATGATCAACATGTCGTCGGTGCGTCCGTTGATCCGACCCAGACGGCGGAACGAGCGCGCCGTCGGCGGTAGGAGTCGGGTGCGGTCGCGCGTGCGGTAGCGGATCACGGGGAAGGCTTCTTTGGTCAACGACGTCAGCACCAACTCGCCTTCGATGCCGTCCGGCAACACCTCGCCTGTCTCGGGGTCGATGATCTCGGGATAAAAATGGTCCTCCCAGAGACACAACCCGTCCTTGGTCTCCACACACTCGTTAGCAACCCCTGGCCCCATGACTTCGGACAGACCGTAAATGTCGACTGCGTCGATGCCCATGCGCTGCTCGATGGCGTCGCGCATGGCCCCGGTCCACGGTTCTGCCCCAAAAATACCCACTTCGAGCGAGCAACCGCGCGCGTCCAATCCGCGGCGCTCAAACTCCTCCGCGATGGTCAGCATGTAGGACGGCGTCACCATGATCACGCGCGGCTTGAAATCGATGATCAACTGGACCTGCTTTTCGGTCTGCCCACCGGACATCGGCACCACGGCACAGCCGAGCCGCTCCGCACCGTAATGGGCACCCAAGCCGCCCGTGAACAGGCCGTACCCATACGCCACGTGGACGATGTCGCCGGCTCGGCCCCCTGCGGCATAAATCGACCGCGCGACCAACTGCGCCCACGTGTCGATGTCTCGCTTGGTGTAACCCACTACCGTCGGCTTTCCGGTCGTGCCCGACGAGGCGTGAATTCGGGCAATCTGTTCGCGCGGCACGGCGAAAAGACCGAACGGGTAATGGTCGCGCAGATCGCTCTTCAATAAGAACGGGAATTTCGCCAGGTCACTTAACGAGGTCACCTCGTCCGGATGCACACCGGCCGCGTCGAAAATCTTGCGGTAATGTTCCACGTTTCGGTACGCATGACTGAGCGACCACTTCAAACGCTCCAGCTGCAGCGCGGTGATTTCGTCGCGGCTCGCCGTCTCGATCGATTCAAGACCCGCCCGTGCTCCGTGTTGCATTCCACCCCCCTCGTCTGTCGTGTCTTATTCGGCCCGATCGGGCACCGCATGGACGCTCACCATCGTCAGTACATCGTACGAGGCGATCGTGTCGTGTTCTTGATTGGTGATTTCCGTGTCCCAGCGCACCTCGCCCCAGCCTTTATCGGCCCGCAAGGATTTCTGCTTGCACGTAAGGCGTACGCGCATGCGATCGCCCGGTTTGGCGGGCTTCACAAAGCGCAGGGCATCGAGACCGTAGTTGCCGAGTACCGGGCCATAGTCCGGGTCCACAAAGAGGCCCGCGGCCGCGCTGATCAAAAAATACCCGTGGGCGACGCGGCCGCCAAACAGCGGATTTCGAGCCGCCTCTTCCTCGGACATGTGCGCGTAGAAATGGTCGCCCGACAAGGCCGCGAAGGCCTCGATGTCGGCGATGGTGATCTCCCGCTCGCCCGAGACGAAGGTGTCACCGATGGCGAGCTCGTGAAACGGCTTACGGAACGGGTGGACCGTTGTCGTAGGAGTCGCAGCCCCGCGGATGTATCGACCGCCGAGCCGCGTCAGTGTGTCCGGTGAGCCTTGCAAGGCGACGCGTTGCAGGTAGTGCAACACACCCCGCATCCCGCCCATCTCCTCCGAGCCGCCGGCGCGACCGGGACCCCCATGAACCAATGTGGCAAGCGGCGAACCGTGGCCGGTGGATTCACGCTGACAATGGCGATTGGCGATGAGTAGACGCCCGTGGTACGGCGCAAGCCCCAAGACCAACGATTCCGCCACGGCATCGTCGGCGGTGAACACCGAACTCACAAGGCTACCCTCGCCACGCTGCGCGAGTGTGATCGCCTCATCAAGCGAACCGTAGGGAAGCACCGTGGCGACGGGTCCAAAGGCTTCGGTGACGTGCACTTGCGTCGCGGTCATCGGCGCCGGGTGCGCCAACACCACCGGCCGCATGAACGCGCCGGCGGCCGGCAGGTCCGCGTTCGACGCGTCGGTGACCCGCCGCGCCTCCAGGCTGAGCAACCCTAACGCACGCTCGACCTCCGCGCGCTGCGACTGACTCGCTAACGGCCCCATACGGACGTCCGCCGATCGCGGATCGCCGACAGTGATGGCGCTCAACTGCGCGCGCAGTGCGTCCTGCACCGCATCGCTCGTCGCGATCGGCACAATGATTTTGCGAATAGCGGTGCACTTTTGCCCCGCCTTCACCGTCATCTCACGCACCACTTCCTGGATGTACGCCTCAAACTCCGGCGTGCCTGGGACTGCATCAGGGCCGAGCACCGCCGAATTGAGCGAATCGGTTTCCGCCATGAAGCGCACGGACTGCGCGAGGACCTGCGGGTGACTGCGCAGTCGGGATGCGGTCGCCGCGGAACCCGTGAACGACACCACGTCCTGACAAGTCAGATGATCGAAGAGATCCCCCACCGACCCGATGATGAGTTGCACCGCGCCCGGCGGGAGCACCTGCATTTCGACGATACGGCGGAACACGGCTTCGGTCAGATACGCGGTGGTGGTCGCCGGCTTCACGATGACCGGCATGCCGGCCAAGATCGCCGGCGCCATTTTTTCGAGCATCCCCCAGACGGGGAAATTAAAGGCGTTGATCTGCAGCGCAGCGCCCATCATCGGCACGTGCACGTGCTGACCGACAAAGGTGCCGTGCTTAGAGAGACGTTCCGCCTCGCCGTCTAGTAACCAGCGGGCGTTTGGCAATTCGCGGGCGCCGCGACTGGCGAATGTGAGCAGGGTACCTATTCCGCCTTCGATATCGACCCAGCCGTCGGCGCGCGTTGCGCCCGTTGCATAGGAGAGTTCGTAAAACTCCTCCTTCAACGCCATCAGTTGTTTGCCCACCGTTCGCAGCATCGCCGCACGATCGGTAAAGGAGAGGCTCCTCAAGGCAGGCCCGCCCACGGTGCGCGCGTAGGCCAACACCGACTCGGCCGGCAGACCGTCGGCCACCACCGTGGCCACGCCCTCACCGGTGCTCGCATCGCGAAGCACGGTCGCCGAACCCGTCCCGCGCCACCAGGACCCGCGGATGTAGCTGTGTAAATCGCGTACGGTCATCCGATGCGCTCCAGCACAAGCGCGATACCTTGGCCGACACCAATGCACATGGTGCACAGCGCATAGCGGCCCGCACGCTGATGCAATTCGAGCATCGCCGTGGTAGCGAGGCGCGCGCCGCTCATACCGAGCGGATGCCCGAGCGCGATCGCTCCGCCGTTCGGATTGACGTGCTCCGCATCGTCCGACAAACCCAGTCGGCGCATCACCGCAAGGCCTTGCGCGGCGAACGCTTCGTTCAACTCGATGACGTCCAGTTGACTCACCGTGAGGCCCAACCGTGCCAGCAACTTTTCGGTGGCCGGTGCCGGACCCATCCCCATGATCCGCGGTGCAATACCCGCAACCGCCGTGCCCACGACGCGCGCCCGCGGCGTCAGACCGAAGCGCTCGACCGCCGCTTCGCTCGCGATGATCAGCGCCGCCGCGCCGTCATTGACACCCGACGCGTTGCCGGCTGTCACACTGCCGCCTTCGCGGAACGGTGTACCCAGTTTGGCCAATGACTCGAGAGTCGTCTGACGAGGGTGCTCGTCCTGACTCACGACGATCGGGTCGCCTTTGCGGGCCGGGATGGTGACCGGGACGATCTCTTCAGCGAATCGACCGGAAGCTTGTGCGCGTAGCGCGCGCTGCTGGCTGCGCAGCGCAAAGGCGTCCTGATCCGCTCGCGAAATGCCGTATTCAGCCGCCACGTTCTCGGCCGTCTCCGGCATCGAATCAATGCCGTACTGGGCCTTCATTAACCGGTTCACAAAACGCCAACCGATCGTCGTGTCGTACATCTGCGGATCACGCGCGAACGGGCTTTCCGCCTTGGCGACCACAAACGGCGCTCGGCTCATGCTTTCCACACCGCCGGCAATCACCAACTCAGCATCGCCCACCTGTATCTGCCGGGCGGCACTGGCGACCGCATCGAGGCCAGACCCACACAAGCGATTCAGCGTGACACCACCGGCCGAGAGCGGCAGACCGGCGAGCAGCGCCGACATGCGCGCCACGTTACGGTTGTCCTCACCGGCTTGATTGGCGCAGCCGTACACCACGTCGTCGAGGCGGTCCCAATCGAGCGTCGGATGACGCGCCATGAGTGCGCGCAGCGGCACCGCGCCGAGATCGTCCGCGCGCACCGAGGACAGCGCACCGCCGTAGCGGCCGATCGGCGTACGGATCGCGTCACAAATAAAGGCGTGTTTCATAGCGTCACTCTCACCCTGCGGGTTGCGTCTTGCCGATTTTATGGGACCGACCGCGGAACAGCGCCACCAGCGCCCCGTCACCCCGCGTGATGTCGACCGTGTAAATGCCTTGGCGACCGCGTTCCCACAGACGTCGACCCGAGGCGACCAACGAATCACCTAACCGGGCGGCTTC
>DAINQU010000020.1:18845-56951 GCA_036742455.1 Steroidobacteraceae bacterium
GTTCCCACAGACGTCGACCCGAGGCGACCAACGAATCACCTAACCGGGCGGCTTCCAGGAATTCAATTTGGCCGCTCGCCGCCACGGTCGTCTCGCCCGCCGAATTGCAGGAGAAGGCGAAGGCGCTGTCGGCGAGGGTGAAAAGGAATCCACCGTGGCAGATCCCAAAGCCGTTAAGCATCGAATCACGGACGGTCATGGCGACCGAGACTGCCCCTGGGGCGATGGACACAATCGTGATACCCAACGACTGGCTCGCCCGGTCCGGCTCGTACAGAGCCGCGACCGACTGCTCAGCCAGATGCTGTGCGTCTACCGACATACGACCCCCCTTGTACTCACTGCGCGTCAATCAGCGACCGCGGAACTGCGGTGCGCGCTTGTCTTTGAAGGCGGCCACGCCTTCTGCGTAGTCCTCGCTGTACCCGAGCGTGCGCTGCAAATCGCGCTCGACGAGCAACTGTTCAGCCAGCGTACGCGACCCCGCCCCGTAGATGGCGTCTTTGGTGCGCGCGAGCCCCAGCGTCGGCGCACTCGCCAAGCGCTGCGCAAGCTCATCGACGGTGGACGTGAGTGCACTGTCCTCCACGCACTGCCAGATCATGCCCCACGCGGCCGCCTGCTCGGCGCTCAGCTTGTCACCGAGCAACGCGAGCCCGAGGGCACGAGCCTGACCGACGACGCGCGGGAGCGTCCACGTCCCGCCGCAATCCGGGACCAGGCCGAGTTTCGCGAAAGACTGAATGAACGACGCCGACCGCGCCGCGATCACAAGGTCACAGGCGAGCGCCAAATTGGCACCGGCGCCCGCGGCGACGCCATTCACGGCCGCGATCACCGGCATCGGTAGCTGACGTAGGGTCATCACGAGCGGCGCGTAATGCCGCTCAATCGAATCGCCAAGATCCACCGCCGCGCTGCCCGGCGCGACCGCGCGATCGTTCAGATCCTGACCGGCGCAGAAGCCGCGCCCTGCGCCCGTCAACACCAACACGCGAGCGGAGTCAGCGCCTAACCGAGACAACGCGTCGCGCACTTCGCCGTGCATGGCTGCGGTGAAGGCGTTCAGGCGATCCGGGCGGTTGAAGGTGATGCGGGCTATGCCACCATCACACGCGTACAGAATGGATTCGTAGGCCATGAGCGAACCTCAGACGTCGTCGTAGGTAATGTGCACAGACGCGGTGAGTGGGCGCGCCTGACAACACAGTATGTAGCCCGCCTCGACTTCCCAGTCTTCAAGCGCCTGATTCCGGTCCATCGCCACACGGCCGTGCGTGACTTGGGCCCGGCACGTGGAACAGATCCCAGCGCGGCACGAATACGGCAAGCGCAGGCCAGCCGCCTCCGCCGCATCCAGCACTACGCCCTCCGCCGCCATGGTAAATCGACGCTGACGACCGTCCACGGTCACCGTGACCTCCACGCTGTCGGCCGACGGCACCGCTTCCTTCACCGGCACCGCGATGGGCTGCCGAGTCGCACCGAAGCGTTCGCTGTGGATACGACCGGCCACCGGCAGCGCACGCAGCATCGCCGTCACATCGGCCACCATCGTGGCCGGGCCACACAGATACCACTCGTCGACAGCCGCAGGGTCGAGGTCAGCAGACACCAACGACTTCACGGTGTCCGCATTCAGACGGCCGTACTGACGATCGATCTCCTGCTCCTCCTGGCTCATCAGAAAATGCACGGTGAATCGGTCGAGGTACTGGTTTTTTAAACTCAGAATCGCGTCGGCAAACATGGTGCGCGACAGCGTTCGATTGCCGTAGTAGAGCACCACGCGTGCGTCCGGCTCCTCGGCGAGGACGCTGCGCACGATGGACAGGATGGGGGTGATACCCGAGCCTGCCGCGATAGCGACATGCGTCCGGGGTTGCGACGGATCAATCGCAGCGCGGAAGCGCCCCATCGGCGGCATCGCCTCGATCGCCGACCCGACCGGCACAGTGGCGAGGTACTCGGACATCGTCCCCTGTCGACGTATACCTAAGACGAGTGGACCGCCGGGCTTGGAGACGATGGAGTAGGTACGCCGCACATCCACACCATCAACCATGGCGCGCAGCGGCAGATGCTGCCCCCCCTCAAAGACGAACAGGTCGGATGCGTCGTGGGGCGCTGCCAGCTCAATGGCGAAGGCGTCTTCCGCGATGATTTCGCGACGGACCAGAGTCAAGGGAAGGTAACTGGACATACGCGCTCTCAAATGCACTTAAAACGATCAAAGGGTTCAAGACACACGAGACAGCGGTGCAACGCCTTACAGGGCGTCGACCCAAATTCCGACACCACTTCTGTGTCGCGACTGCCGCAGCGCGGACACGCGGCCGCCATAAGACGTCCGGTCAACGCAGCGACACTGTCGACGGGGAATTCGGGGGGCGCGATGCCGTACTGGCGCAATTTCTCGCAGCCCTCGGGGGTGATCCACGCACTGGTCCACGGTGGCGAGAGCACGTCGTGTACGCGAGCGGCAAAGCCCGCTTGCGTAAGCGCCGCTGCGACATCCGATTTGATCACAAGCGTCGCCGGACATCCCGTATACGTTGGCGCGATCCCAACGTGCACTACCCCGTCGGCCAGACGGACATCGCGGATGACACCCAGATCCACCAACGAGAGCACCGGTATCTCCGGGTCTGGCACCGCGCGCAGTACCGACCAGATCGCGGCCATCGTCGGATCGTCCGTCACCAGGTCGCCCCGGGATGCGCACGATGCAAGGACTGCATGTCCCCGAGCAGTCGGCCTAGATGCTCCGTGTGCTGCGCGCGTTTGCCGAACCAACGGTACGTCACATCCACCGGCCGGCCGAGGGTCGCCTCGGTCAATACCGGGTTGAGACGCGCCTCGAAAGCCTCCTTCACCGCAGCCACGCTCGGCGCCACTCCAGCAGCCGCCAGCTCCCGCTCGATGTCGTCCTCGGCAAACCACTCGTAAACATACGGCCACAGCGTCGCGAGCGCCGTCGTCACCCGCTCATGACTCTCCGCCGTTCCATCGCCGAGCCGTATCAGCCAGGCGGCGCTGTAGCGCCAGTGGTAGCGAATCTCTTTGAGCGACTTTGCAGCGATTGCCGCCAGCTTGGGATCGGTCGACTCCGTCAACCGTTCGTACAGTTCGATCCGCCACGCATCCATCAGGCATTGTCGCGCGATCGTCATCCCGAAATCCCCGTTGGGCAACTCCGCCATCGACGCGTTCAAGAAATCGCACTGTTCCCGCAGATAGGCGTAGTCGTCCTCGGTCCGGCCCGCGCCTTCGAGTTCCGAAGCATACCCGTAGAGAAGCCGCGCCTGGCCCAGCAGATCGAGCGACACATTGGCCAGCCCCAGATCTTCTTCGATGGCCGGTGCGTGACCTATCCACGCCGAGAGACGTTGCGCGAGGACGAGGGCCGTGTCCGCAAGACGGACGACATAGGTGTGCGTCGACGTCGCCACATCGCCAGCAGTGCCTGCGCTCACAGCGTTTCGACCTCTTTGGGAATGTCGTAAAACGTCGGATGCCGATAGACCTTGTCGATGGCCGGTTCGAACAAGGCATCCGACTCCGCCGGGTCGGACGCCGTGATATCGCTCGACTTCACGACCCACAGGCTCACGCCTTCCTGTCGGCGCGTGTAGAGGTCGCGCGCGTGCTCAATCGCCATGGCGGCGTCGGCGGCGTGCAAACTGCCGACGTGCTTGTGATCCAATCCGCTCTTGGCGCGCACAAAGATCTCGTACAGCGGCCAGTCCATTTTCGTGGTCATGAGAGTGACGTCTCCAGAGTTGCTAAGCCACCGCCCGCGCCGACTGCTTGGCGGCATGCGCCAGCGCGGCTTCGCGCACCCAAGCACCGTCGGCGTGCGCCGCACGACGTTCGCTCAACCGTTCCGCATTGCACGGGCCGTTACCCTTCAGTACCGCATTGAACTCATTCCAATCCAGCGGGCCGGTTCGGTAATGACCGTCATCCCCTAAGGCCAGCAGCGGGTCCGGCACCGTCAAGCCTAAGAATTCCGCCTGCGGCACGGTGAAATCGACAAACTTTTGCCGCAGTTCATCGTTCGTGAAGCGCTTGATCTTCCAACGCACTGACAGCGCTGTGTGTTGCGACGCGCCGTCCGGAGGTCCGAACATCATCAGGGACGGCCACCACCAGCGATTCAGCGCATCCTGCGCCATCCGCCGTTGCGCGGGCGTGCCACGGGCGAGCGCCAACATGGCGTGATAGCCCTGCCGTTGATGGAAACTCTCTTCCTTACAGACCCGCACCATGGCTCGCGCGTAGGGGCCATAGGAACAGCGACAGAGCGGGATCTGGTTCATGATCGCGGCGCCGTCAACGAGCCAGCCGATCGCGGCCGTGTCCGCCCAGGTCGGCGTCGGATAATTAAAGATGGATGAGTACTTGGCGCGCCCGGCCAACAGCTGATCGATCAGCTCTGCGCGGGAGATACCGAGCGTTTCCGCCGCGCTGTAGAGATACGCGCCATGGCCACCCTCGTCCTGCACTTTGGCAATCAGGACCGACTTGCGCATCAGCGAGGGGGCACGGGAAATCCAGTTGCCCTCCGGCAGCATGCCGACGATCTCAGAGTGCGCGTGCTGGGAGATCTGCCGAATGAGCGTTTGCCGATAGGCATCGGGCATCCAGTCCTTCGGTTCGATTTTCTCTTCGGCGTCGATACGCGCTTCAAATCGTCGCAGACGCTCGCTATCACCCACGGCGTCCGTCGCACGCACCGGCGATTCGTTCAGCCCTTGTGTGTACACCAGTTTCCCCCTACGCAGAGCGGATGCCCGCGCGGACGCGCTGGATCACCACGCAAGGATCGTGACACGCATTTTATCGTTGATCAACTTTTTCCGTGTCACAATACGGTCTCTCTGGGAGTGCCTCGATGACCTTGCTGCTATCCACCGCCCGCCTACTGGACCGCTTTCGCGCCCAGCGACCGCTGCGTGGCGGCTCGCTGATCGTCACCGTTTTTGGCGATGCGTTGGCGCCTCGCGGGGCCGCGATTACGCTCGGCAGCTTGATCCCGCTTGTCGCACCCTTCGGCCTGACCGATCGACTGGTACGCACCTCTGTCGGACGTCTCGCCATCGACGGTTGGCTGACCGCGCGCCGGCACGGTCGACTGTCGGAATACTGCTTATCCGCAGCGGGGTTACGCCGCTTTGCCGACGCCACTCGGCGTATTTACAGCGGGCCGCACGAGGCCGCGGGTGATCACTGGACACTGGTGGTTCTGCCGCCCGCGGAATCGGGGGTCCGGACGCGTCTGCGCGAATTGTTGCGACTCGAGGGCTTCGGGGAATTGGATCCCGGCGTATTTGCTCACCCCCGCATCACGCCGGACGAAGTCACCGAGTATCTGGCAGGACACGGTATCGACGACGCGCTGATCTTCGGCTCGCAACTGATGGCCGGGGCAGCCCCCGCCTCGTTGGTCGCCCGGGCATGGGATCTGTCCACGCTCGCGGAACGCTACCGTCGCTTCTGCGATTCGTTCGCACCGATCGACGCCGCGCTTCACGACCCCGCGCAGCTCACACCGGAACTCGCGTTCGTCATACGCACGTTGCTGGTGCACGAATACCGCCGCATCCATCTGCGGGACCCCATGCTTCCGTCAGCGCTGCTGCCGGCACATTGGTCGGGAACGGCTGCCTTCGCCGTGTGCCGGTCGGTCTACAGCACGGTCCTCGGCGCCGCCGAGGAACATCTCAGCGATCACGCCCACCGACTGGACGGACCGTTGCCGCCACCGTCTGCGGACCTTTGGCACCGCTTTCCTGCGTCCGCCGCGCCGTGAGGCTATGATTTGGTCTCCGAAAGGGAGGCTTGTGATGCGCCGCCGTGCTCTGTTGTTCGTTCTGCTCGCGGCGCCGCTCGCCGCCTCTGCAACGCCGCCCATCGTCGGCTTGGACACCAACGGCTACGCTCGCTTAGCACTCACGTGCACACAGCAGGAATATCCCAACCACCTCTCGTTGGCAGTCGGCAACGATGCCGACCTGTTGCCTCCCGCCACGCTGCATCCGGCCTTCTACGGCTGCCTCGACTGGCACTCGGCCGTGCACGGCCATTGGCTTCTCGTCCGCTTGCTGAAGCTGCATCCCACCGCCGATTGGGCCTCCGCTGCCCGTGCGCGCCTGAACGACCACTTTGCCGCCGAGCGGGTGGCCCAGGAAGTGGCTTATTTTGCGCAACCCAATCGCGCCTCCTTCGAGCGGCCGTACGGTCTCGCTTGGTTACTGACGCTCATGAGCGAATTGCGACAATGGGACGACCCCGATGCCCGCCGATGGGTCCGCGCTCTGACGCCGCTCGAGACCGTGGCCGTCGAACGACTGACCACGTGGTTACCCAAACTGCACTATCCGATACGCATTGGCGAACACAACCAAACCGCGTTCTCGTTCGGTCTGATTTGGGATTGGGCAGAGGTCGCCCAACGCCGCGACGTGCAGGCACTCCTGCGCGATGCCGCGCATCGCTTCTATCAAACCGATACAGGCTGCCCGTTGGCGTATGAGCCCTCCGGTGAGGACTTTCTCTCGCCGTGCTTGGGTGAGGCGGATTTCATGCGTCGAGTCTTGCCGGCGAAGGACTTTGCCCAGTGGCTGACCCGCTTTCTGCCGAAGGCCGGGCAGCCGGATCTGCTGACACCTGCGGTAGTCACTGACCGCGCCGACCCAAAGCTCGCCCATCTGGACGGCCTGAATTTGAGTCGGGCGTGGATGTTGCGTGGCATTGCCAGCGCCTTGCCCATGACGGATCGCCGCCGCGCCGGGTTGTTGTCAGCGGCGCAAGCGCACGCCATGGCGGGTCTGCCGGCCGTCACGGGGGAGCACTACGAGGGCGGCCACTGGCTCGGTACCTTCGCCGTCTATCTGGAGTCCCGCGAATGACCCGTCCGCCGATGGAGTCGCCCCTGATGGGCGGCGTACGCACGACGCGTCCATGCGGAGGTGTCGGTCGTGACGGGTGATGTGAGCCTGATCTTCGCAAGCACACTGGCTGCCTTTGCCGTGGGCCTTGGCAAGGGCGGGCTCGCGTCGATGGGAACCTTTGGCGTACCCCTGATGGCGTTGGTGATGTCGCCCGTGCGCGGTGCCGCTATCTTGTTGCCGGTGTTCGTGTTCTCGGATCTCTTTGCCTTGTATCTGTACCGACACGAATACAGCGCACGCAATCTGAAAATCCTGATCCCCGCGGCAACCGTGGGCATCGGTTTGGCGTGGTATTTCGCGGCGAGCGTCTCCGATCGTGAGATTGAAGTGCTGGTGGGTCTCATCGGCCTGTCTTTCTGCGCGAATACGTTGCGCCGCAAGATGCACCTTCAAGGGACACCCGTCCCAGGCAGCGTAGCGCGCGGCACACTGTGGGGTCTCGTCATGGGGTTCGCCAGTTTCGTCTCCCACGCCGGCGCGCCGGCCTTTCAGGTCTACGTGCAACCGCAACGCTTACCGAAAGTGATTTACGCTGGGACGAGCGCTATCACCTTTGCCGCCGTCAACGCCATCAAACTCATCCCCTACTGGGCACTGGGCCAGTTCTCGACCGGAAACTTGCGTCTGTCTCTCGCCCTGTGCCTTCCGGCGCTGATCGGCACTCAAGTCGGAAAAATTGTGGTTCGCAAGGTGGCGGAGCAGACCTATTACCGCTTTTTGCTGGTGGCGCTCTTCGCCGTATCGCTGCAACTGATCTACAAGGGCCTGCACCACTAGACGGTCGTCATCCGCCCTCTTGGCACGGGCCGGGACGACCCGTAGCATCCGGGTCTTTCCTCCACTCGGTACATCCCATGCTTCTGCGTCGTCTCGCCCTGCTCGGGCTGCTTAGCCTTGTCAGTCATGCCGCTCTCGCAGTACCGCCGGTCGATTCCCAGACCATGGAACGCATCGCGGACGCGGGTTTCAATCACGGCCAAGTCATCAACTACGTCGAGTATCTCAGCGACAACATTGGTGGCCGCATGACCAACTCGCCGGCCATGCGCGAAGCCGAACGATGGACTCAATACGAGTTTCATCGCGCGGGGCTGAAAAACGTCCATCCGGAAGGCTTCGACTTCGGTCGCGGCTGGTGGATTGAATCCGCGTCCACGCAAATGCTGACGCCGCGGCCCATCACGCTGCGCTCAATCCCCGTCGCGTGGACCCCGGCGACCAACGGGACGCTGAGCGCCCCGATCGTCGTCGCACCGATGCGCAACGAGCGCGACCTGGCCCAATACAAAGGGCAACTCAAGGGCAAGATTGTGTTGGTCTCGCAGCCCGACGATCCCAAGGACGATACCGAGGCGCCGTTCCAGCGTCTGAACGAGACGGACCTGGCACGCCAGGATCGCTACGAGTTGCCACACACCGACGAGCACGCCCTCAGCCAGTCTCTCGATCGCTTCTATTTCGCCGAAAAAATGGATGCCTTCTTAGCCGAGGAAGGCGCGTTGGCTTGGGCCCGCATGTCGGTCCGCCCCGGCTCACTCGTGCACGGAGAGGGCTATCGCTACCAGGTTGGTCATACGCCGATACTTCCGGGCGTCGAAATCAGCGCGGAGGACTATCGACGCCTCGCGCGTTTAGCGAAGAAAGGTCCCGTCACGCTCGCGATCAACAGTCTCGTCCACTACGACGACACCGACACCCACGCGTACAACATCATCGCGGATCTGCCGGGCCGTGATGCCAAGGCCGGGTACGTGATGGCCGGCGCGCACTTGGACAGCTGGGTTGCCGCGGACGGTGCCGCCGACAACGGGGCGGGCTCGGCGGTGGTCATGGAAGCCGCGCGCATCCTCGCCAGCCTCAACATTACGCCCAAGCGCACCATTCGGTTCGCGCTCTGGTCGGGCGAAGAACAGGGTCTGCACGGCTCGGCAAATTACATTGAACAGCACCTTGCCCACTGGCCGCGCCCCAGCAATCCGCTCGCAGCGCTCGGCGGCGCGTATCGCTTCTGGGACGGCAGCGCCGTTGAGCCGTTGCCGGGGTATCAGGATCTGGCCGCGTATTTCAACATCGACAACGGTTCCGGCAAGATTCGGGGTATCCACGCAGAAGGCAACTTTGGGGCCACCCATCTGCTGCGCGAATGGCTCGGGCCTCTCGCGAGCCTCAATGCGGCGTCGGTTGTCGCGTCACCCACCGGCGGCACCGATCACGTACTCTTTAACCGCTTGGGTTTGCCGGCCTTCCAGTTCGTGCAGGACCCTCTCGATTACAGCACGCGCGTCCACCACTCCAATTTGGATACCTTCGATCACCTGCGACCGGATGATCTGCGACAGGCGGCGGTCGTCCTCGCGACCTTGCTGTTGGACGCAGCCAATGCCGACTACCCGATGCCGCGGAAACCGTTGCCGACGAAGCCGGAGATCACCGAGCCGTTCAAGTATTCCGCGCCGAACACACCCTAACGAGTCTGGATCGTCACCGTCCAGTACAGGACGGTGACGATCACCAGCGCTTTACCCAAGACAGCGGCCGCGGCCAGACGCCGACTGGCAGAGCGACTCATAACGGCGCTAGCCGTTCGACCGCCGCGCTCACTTCGGGCAGCACGGCGTACGAGTCGTGAAACGCCCGGGGCCAACGGGCCGGTCGGCCACTCGAGAGTTCAATGCAGGCATATTCGACCTCGGCGCGCGCCAAGGTCTGGCCATCGGCCGGCCGTACTACCTGAAAGCGCCGGCGGACGCGGACTCGGGAAACCCCGGGTAGGAGCCACGTCGCCACTTGCAGTGACTCGCCGAGGAGGCCGGGACGCAGGTAGACAATGACCGTACGAACCACGGCCATGCCGCGATCCAAGCCCACACACGCATCGACCGGTAGGCCGAGCGCCGCAGAATGTCCCCACGCGGCATCGTCCAACCACCGGACGTAGTGGGTGTTATTGACGTGTTGGTACTCGTCGATTTCGTGCGACTGCACGATGCGGTCCTGTACGAACGGACACGGGAGGTCATACGTCGGGTCAGGCATCGCGCTCACGGGCACACTCTGAGTCAACTGCAGCACGCGAAAGTGTAGCGCCGGATGTCATCGTGCGGGCGCATCGGTATGGTAATTTCCACGGATGAGCGTTTCCCCGGATCCATCCCCTCAGCGCCCTTCGATCGCGGTCGCCGCGGCAACGGTCCTCATCCTTCGCGAGGGTGCGCAGGGGCCGGAGGTGCTGATGCTGCGGCGCCGCGCTTCGCTGACGGCGTTCGGCGGCTACTGGGTGTTCCCCGGGGGCAAGGTGGACCCGGCGGATCGCACTTATGCGGCGTGGCTGCGCGCAGCGGCGGACGACGATGACGGCCCGGATCTCTACGCGGGTGAGGCGCGGACTGTCGAAATTCCCGATCACTTACCCTCGCTGCTCGCAGCGGTGCGCGAAACGTTCGAAGAGTGCGGACTGCTCTACGCCGTCAGTGGCGACCCGGCGTTGCCGGAGCGCTACCACCGCCACTCGGCAGACTGGCGCGTGGCCATCGGGCGTGACGCCGGCGCATTCGAGGCACTCATGACGGCTGAAAAGGCACGGCCGCAGTGGGAAGCCTTGGCGTATTGGACACGCTGGTTACCCCCGGATGACGTGGCACAGCGCTTCGACACCGATTTTTATCTGGCGCATGCCCCGAACGGTCAACAGCCCTCCCTGGATGCCGGTGAAGCCGATGCTTTTCAGTGGGTGAATTTGGCCGACGAAGACCGATCAGGCCTCAAAGCTGCCCCGGTCACCCACTTTATGCTGCAGCATCTGCGACTGCGGCTCGCGCAGTTTCCCGACAGCCGAGTCTTCATCGACTCCGTGCGTGGGCAGACCGTCCCCACGGTCACGCCCTTGCGGCATACCGTCGGAGACGTTCGCTATGCGGTATTGCCCTGGGATGAGGAATACACCACGCTTTCCACGACGGATACGGGCTGGAGCGCGGCAGAACGCGCCGCCATGGCCGGTTTACCCAGCCGGCTCATCGTTCCCGACGAATTGATTCGACCCACCTTCTCGGCGACGCCTGAATCGCCTGAGTGAACCCTGTGACTCGATTGCATTGAGGAGATTTCATGATTTCGCTGACCATTAACGGGCACCTGCAGCAGGTGGACTTGGATCCCGATACGCCCTTGCTGTGGGTCTTGCGCGATCACCTAAAGCTCACCGGAACAAAATACGGTTGCGGGCAGGCACTGTGCGGCGCGTGTACGGTGCACCTGAATGGCGAAGCGGTACGCAGTTGCATCTTGCCGGTTTCCGCCGCAGCCGGTCAGAAGATCACCACGATCGAAGGCTTGCATGCGCAAGGGGAGCACGCCGTGCAGCGCGCGTGGGTTCAGCATGAGGTTCCGCAGTGCGGCTACTGTCAGTCCGGCCAAATTATGAGCGCCGCCGCGTTGCTCGCGCGGAACCCGCACCCGACGGACGCGGACATTGATAACGCGATGGCCGGCAATCTGTGCCGCTGTGGTACGTATAACGATATCCGCGCCGCCATTCACACGGCAGCCGGTCAACTGTCAAAGGGACGCTAATATGAATTCCCCTCAGATGCACCGGCGGGATTTTTTGCGCGGCTCCTTGGCCAGCGCCGGCGGACTGATCGTCGCATTACAAATGCCAGCGCTCGCCGAAGGTGCTCCCGCACCGGCGTCGGCGTCCTTTGCACCCAATGCGTTCATTCGCATTGCGCCGGACGGCGCGGTCACACTCGTCGTCTCAATGGCCGAGATGGGTCAGGGCGTCCGCACCGCGTTGCCGATGATCCTCGCTGAGGAATTGGATGCCGACTGGTCGCGCGTGCTCGTCGAACAAGCACCCGTCGATCCGAAGTACAACCATCCGCTCTTTCACATGCAAGGCACCGGCGGCTCCAGCTCCGTGCGCGCGTTCTATACGCCGCTGCGAATCGCTGGGGCCTCCGCCCGTGCAATGCTGATCGAAGCTGCCGCGCACCGTTGGGGCGTGGCACCCAGTGACTGCTCGACCGAGACCGGCGTGGTTATCGGACCGTCCGGCCAGCGCCTGCCCTACGGGGACCTGGTCGCCGAAGCGGTCACCTTGACGCCACCGGCGTCTCCGTCGCTCAAGTCCGAGTCCCAATTCCGATTGATCGGCCACGACATTGCCCGCACAGACACTCGGTCTAAGGTCCGCGGGGCCGCGCTGTTCGGACTCGACGTGGATTATCCGGGACTGAAAACGGCCGTGGTTGCACGCCCGCCGTCGCTTGGGGCGCGCCTTGTGTCGTTTGATGCGACGGCCTGCAAGGCCGTCAAAGGCGTACACGACGCGGTCGCTATCAGCAGCGGCATTGCCGTGGTCGCCGACAACTTTTACGCGGCCAGCAAGGGTCGCGACGCCCTGCGCATTGTATGGGACGAATCAGCAGGTTCGACCGTCTCCAGCGACGCCATTCGCGCAGAAATGACCCAGTTACTCGATGCGACGGAGTCGCGGGTTGCCCGTGAGAGTGGCACGATCACCGACGGTCGCGGCCCGCGTCTTGAGAGTGTGTACGCTGCCCCCTACCTGGCGCATGCCTGCATGGAGCCGATGAACGCGACCGCATACGTGCAGGCGGATCGGTGTGAGATTCATGCGCCCACGCAAGCACCGGGCGTGAACCGGGCGGTCATCGCCGGCGTGTTGGGCCTCAAGCCCGAGCAGGTGGACGTGCACCAAACGTTCCTGGGGGGTGGTTTCGGGCGGCGCTTCTGTCCGGACTTTGTGATAGCCGCCGTCGAAACATCGAAGCTGACCGGCAAGCCGATCAAGGTGGTGTACACGCGTGAGGACGATATGCGCGGTCAGTACTACCGCCCGGCCGCACTGGCGCGCCTGAGCGCGTCGTTGGACGAACAAGGTCATCCCCAATCGTTTGTCGCGCGCGCCGTGTGTGCATCGATCACCCGAGCGTCGGGCATGGGCAAGGCAGACGACGTCGATGGGCAGGCCGTGGAGGGACTGGCGTCTTGGCCGTACCGTACACCGGGCCTGCGCGTGGAATGGTCCGAATACCGCAACGGACCGGGCGTCTGGTTCTGGCGCAGCGTCGGGTGTTCGCAGAACACCTTTTTCGCGGAAAGTTTCGTGGACGAGTTGGCGCACGCCGCCCAGCAGGATCCCTACGCGTACCGGCGGGCACTGCTCGCCGAGCAACCACGACTACTGGCCGTGCTGGATCTGGCCGCGCAGAAAGCCGGCTGGGATCAGCCGCTGCCGAAAGGACATGCGCGCGGAATCGCGGTGGCCGAGAGCTTCTCAAGCTACGTCGCCGAAGTGGTCGAGGTCTCCTTGGCGGACGACGGCACTCCGCGCGTACACAAAGTCGTAGCGGCGGTCGATTGCGGCAAAATCGTCAATCCGGCGATTGTTCGGCGCCAGGTCCAAAGTGCCGTGATCTACGGGCTCTCAGCTGCGCTCTACGGTGAAATCACACTCAACGCCGGCCGCATCGAACAGGGCAATTTCGACAGTTACCCGATCGTGCGGATGCCAGCGGCACCGACCATTGAAGTCCATCTTGTGGACAGTCACGAGGCCCCGACGGGCATCGGTGAACCGGGCACACCGCCGCTCGCGCCGGCCGTCGCCAACGCGCTGTATGCGTTGACCGGTCAGCGGATTCGAGAGTTGCCCCTGAAGCGTCTTACGCGGGCGTAACCGTTACGGTGCAGCGCACGGCGCACGCATAGGGCGTGCGCCGTATCTCTACAGCGTCAATGCGCTTGCGAGGTATCGATCGGTTGCTTCGGTCGGTGTGTGAGCCAAATCAGCGGCGAGAGCAGCAACACCACGACCGCCGCCCGGGCGCAGAAATCCCGAAAAGCGAGGACGGCCGCCTGCTGATTGATCGTGTAATCGACGAGCGCCAATGCGCCTTGGTGTGAGCCGCTGATCCGTTCGAGGAGACTCATTGAGCGAGGCACAGCGACAGCGCCGTTGTGTACGGTCTCCACGAGCGCCGCATGATGGCGCGTGATGCCGTTGTCCCAATAATTCGCCGCGATTGCGGTGCCGAACGCACCAAACAGCGTACGGACAAAGTTCTGCAAGCCGGAAGCGGTTGCGATCTGTGCGCTCGGCACTTCGGCCATTGCGAGTGAGGTCATCGGCAAAAACATCGTCGACATGCCGAGACCGACAACCAACTGCGGTATCCAGATATCCGAGAACGTAACATCCGGTGCCATCTGCGAGCGCCACAGATATACCGACGCGAACACACAGACCGAGAAAGTCGCGTAGCGGCGCGGATCCACCCGCTGCAACGTCATCGCGATCACGGGCGACATCAAGATCGACAAGACGCCCATGGGTGCAATGGCAAGACCCGCCTGCATCGCCGTGTAGCCTTTGAATGACTGTAACCACAACGGCATCAAGACGACGTAACCGAAAAACACACCAAAGATGGTGCTCATGCCAACCACTGCCGCGGCAAACCCGCGATTGGCGAATAGCGACAGATCCACGACCGGATGTTCTGCTGTCAGTTCCCATATGAGAAACGCAACGAAACCCACTGCAGCGATACACGTCAACGCCACAATGAGATTGGACCCGAACCAATCCAGCTCTCGCCCTTTATCGAGCACCAACTGCAGCGCGCCAACCCAGAGCACCAACAGTCCCAGACCCACGCCGTCCACCGGGTCATTGCTACGGGCGGTCTCTCGTGTGCGGTAGATTCCCCAAACCAAGAAGGCGCAAGCCAGGCCAACCGGAATGTTGATGTAGAAAATCCACTGCCACGCCAAGTTGTCGGCTATCCAACCGCCGAGCACTGGACCCGCAATCGGCGCCAGCAAAGTGGTCATCGCCCACGCCGCCAGAGCCGGCCCCGTCTTGCCACGGGGATAGCTGCCCAGTAGCAGCGTCTGCGACAACGGCATGATCGGCCCGCCGCACAGGCCCTGGATCACACGGGCGGTCACGAGCATGGCCAGACTGCTCGAAAAAGCGCACAACAGCGACGCGGCGATGAACCCGAGTATCGCGAAAACAAAGAGACGCACCGTGCCGACCCGACGCGTCAGCCATCCGGTCAACGGCACGATGATGGCTTCGGCCACCGCATAGGAAGTGATCACCCACGTGCCCTGACTTGGACTCACCGCCAGACTACCGGCGATGTGTGGCACGGACACATTGGCGATGGTCATGTCCAACACGACCATAAAATTCGCGAGCGCAAGAAAGAACGTCGCGTAAAACCGCGCCGAACCCTCTAAAGGACCATGCGCCGCCGCGTCGCTCACGGCCGGCTGACCGACTGGTGGTGAGCCGCGGATGGCTTATGCAGGCCCGGGGTCGACGGCATAACAGGCGACTGTGCAAGCAATGCCGCAACGCGCTCGTCTGCCTCCGCATCCAACCGCTCGTAGCCGGCGGACGCGGCGACCGGGGCAGAGGCGGGAACGGCGGCCGCGTCCAAGGGATGCAGGTCTATATCCGCCGTCATCGACAAACCGACGCGCAGCGGGTGTTCCGCCACCTCTTTGGGATCCAATGCAATTCGAACCGGCACGCGTTGGACCACCTTGATCCAATTACCGGTGGCATTTTGAGCAGGCAACAGTGCGAACGCAGAGCCCGTACCCGCGTCCAGACCGGCCACACGCCCATGAAACACTACGGATGTACCGTAGAGGTCCGAATGCAGCTCTACCGGCTGGCCGATGCGGACATCGGTCAGTTGTGCTTCCTTGAAGTCCGCTTCCACCCAAACTTGGGTCAGCGGAACAATCGACATCAACGGCGCACCGACCCCCACAAAGGCGCCGCTCGTCACTGCCCGACGCGCAATCTGACCGTCAATCGGCGCGCGCACCGTGGCCCGTCCTTCGTTAATGATCGCCTGACGCAGGGCGGCCGCCGCGGCGAGGACGCGTGGATGATGAACGACGTCCACACCGGCCGTATTGGCGGCTTGCGCCTTAAGCCGTTGTCCTGCGGCATCTGAGCGACGTGCGGCGGCCACTACCCGCGCTTCTGCCGAATTGCGCGCCTCCTCTGCGTGAGCCAACTCTTCGCCCATGACACCGCCGTCCACGCCGGCCTGCCGACGCCGTGACAGGTCGGCTATCGCACGATCCCGATCAATTTCGGCGACCGAGAGGTCGGCCCGCGCCGAAGCGGCATCGGCAACCATCGAATCCGTTTGCGCGTACAGCGCCCGTACTTCGCGCAGGGTGCGCAGCAATTCTGCTTCGGCGCGCTCTCTTGCTAGTTTCAAGTCCGTCGCATCAAGGATGACGAGTGGATCGCCCGCATGAACGACCAGCGTATCCTCGACCAGAATCTTCGACACCGTTCCCGCCACTTGCGGCGTCACAGCGACGATATCACCGGCGACTGAAGCGTCGTCTGTCTCCACATGGAATCGACCATGTAGCGTCCAGCGCAACCCCAGTAGCCCAAGAATAGTCAGTACGAGTAAGGCGAGGATCGAGAGAAGTCGTCGACGTGTCGACGACTTTGCTTCGGTGTTGGACGGCGTGTTCATGGTTGCTTTTCCTCTCGGGGCATTCCACCGAGTGCTTCAATGAGATCGACATCGAGTGAGCGGGAGCGTTCGATGAGACGGAGGACCTCCCGATTGCGCTCAATCAGGCGATTTTTGGCCGCGAGCAGCTCCGCCTCTGGCGAAATTCCCGCACGGACGCGTCGCTCGATGCTGCCCACCGCAGCGGCTTCCTCCGCCTCGGAGGTTTGAGCGACCGCAAGCGCAGCAGTCGCTGCTGCGCGGCCAGTCAAGGCGCGGCTGACGTCGTCGACCGCCGCTACTACGAGGCGTTCGTAATCAGCGCGGGCTGCCTCGTATTGGGCAATCTGCGACGCAATCGCAGATCGGCGTAAACCACCGTCAAACACGGGTAATGAGAGCGCTGGCACGGCGGACCATTCGCGACTGCCGGCGCTGAACAGGGTGCCACCTGAGCGGGACTGCAGGCCGAGAAGTGCGGCGAAATCAACGTCCGGCACGTAGGCCCGTTGCGCAGCCGTCCGGTCGAAGGCGGCGGCTTCGACGCGGCTCCGAGCAGCGCGGACATCCGCGCGACGGCCCAATAGACCGACCCTTATGTCTTTTGGCAAAGCGATGGGAGGATTTGCCCGAAGACTCGTCGGGGTGAAATCTAACATCGCATCAGGCCCTTCACCAACTAACGCTGCGAGCATCTGACGCGTACGGGAGACCGTCTCCTCATTCTGAATGAGCTGCTCCCGAAACGATTCCGCCGTAGCCGCCGATCGATGCGCGACGACGGATGTCTCCAGTCCGACGTGAGCTCGCGTCCCGTCTAGCAAACGAGTCCGCTCAACTATGTCCTGCTGGCGTTGCAACTCGGTCCGATCGGCCATCGCGGCGGCTAGGCCGTAGTAGAGGCGCGCAGCAGCCGCACTCAAGGTGTCGGCGAGCCGTTCCGAGTCCTCCGATGCCGCCTGTGCCTCGGCTCGTGCCGCGCTCGCGTGAGCGTGGGCGATGCCCGACAGGTCCAAGTGGTAGCTGAGCGAACTCGCCACCTCGATCAGCGAAAAGGTCTGTCCGCCAAAGGGCTTGGGGAACATGCCATTGGCACTGATCTGCTCACGACCGGCGTCGGCTCTGACGCCCAGTTGCGGGCCAAGCGTGCTGCGCTGGCCGTCAGCAAGGGCCGCCACTGCGCGGGCATGCGCGCGCGCTGTCGCCAACGACGGGTTGGCCGCCAAGACTTTCGAGATCAGTGCCGTCAGCGCCGGGTCATCGAACTGTGACCAACCGATAGAAATAGGCCCTACCGCATCGACTTTCGGCCAAGAGGCGGCCGTTCGAGCCAAAATCGGGTCTTGCTCGGGCGCGGGCAATTCCACGGTCGTCAATGGGGTGCAGGCACAAACCCACGCAGCCGCCAGAGTCACCATCGTCAGGCGATACACACTGCTCATCTGGTAGTTCCGGAAAGTCGGTATGACTTGCGCGTATAGTAAATATGCTTAAAAATGACTGTCAAGTCATTCTCGGTTTTTGTACAGTTTATGTCAGACGATAATGCCGAACATTTATGTGACAACCATGACAGCTCTCACGCTCGCACGGCCCGCCAGCGTGAACGTGAGGCCGTCATCCTGCAGTCCGCGATCGCAGAATTTGCGGCGTCAGGGTTCGAAAACGCGCGCCTCGATGATATCGCTCACCGCGCGGGCGTCGCGAAAGGCACGCTCTACCTCTACTACTCGGATAAGGCGACCCTGTTTAAGGCGGCTGTGCGGTCCGTCATCCACCCAGTGTTGGCGCGTATTCAGGAAACAGTGATCGTCGCCGAGGGGTCGGCGACGGAATTACTCCGCACGGTACTCGCCGAGATCTACCGCGAGATGACAACCGATGACCTGCGTCGCGAATTGGTTCGTCTCCTCGTCGCGGAAGGCCGTCGCTTCCCGGATCTCGGAGACTTCTATCACGACGAAGTGATCGCCAAAGGCACAGCCACCTTCCGAATGATTCTCTGGCGAGGAGTCGCTACCGGCGAGTTCCGGCGTACCTCAGCGGAGGAATTCCCGCAACTGTTACTGGCTCCATGCGTCGCGTTTTCGAACTGGCAACTCATGTTCGGTGACCGTCGCCCAATGAATCTAGACCGCTATGCCGAGGCCCATTTGCAATTCGTTTTAGCGGCACTGCAAACCGCCCCACCGGAGGCGCCCTCGGCATCGGGGTAATTGACCGTTAAACGCCATACTGGCGCGATCCTCACAAACCCTTCCGCTCACGCTATTCTTCACACCTGCGCTGTCGCCGACGGGCGCCGGTACCGCTCACGGTTAAGGATCCAATTATGCAGTGTGACGTTGGTTTGATTGGGCTGGCGGTAATGGGCGAAAACTTAGCGTTGAACATGGAGAGTCGCGGCTTCTCCGTGTGTGTCTATAACCGGACGGCGGAACGAGTCCAGCACTTTTTAGCCGGTCGCGCGCATGGCAAGCGCTTCGTTGGTGCCACCACGTTGCAGCACTTCGTCGACTCCTTGAGTACCCCTCGACGCATCGTCATGTTGGTCAAGGCGGGCAAAGCGGTCGACGAATTGATTGAACAACTCGCCCCACTGCTCTCTCCCGGCGATATTCTCATCGACGGTGGCAACAGTCTCTACACCGACACCGCCCGACGCGTACAGTCGGTCGAAGCTAAGGGTCTCCTCTACGTCGGTTCCGGCGTGTCCGGCGGCGAAGAAGGGGCGCTGAAGGGGCCCTCGTTAATGCCGGGCGGCAGCGCCGCCGCGTGGCCTCATATCCAACCGATTTTTCAGGCCATTTGCGCGCGGACTCCTGCGGGAGAGCCGTGCTGCGACTGGATGGGTGACGGTGGGGCCGGTCATTTCGTGAAGATGATTCACAACGGCATTGAGTACGGCGACATGCAGCTCATCTGCGAAGTCTACGACGTGCTGAAGCGTGGTCTTGGACTCTCGAACCCGGCGATGGCGGAGATTTTCGCTGAGTGGAACCGCGGCGAACTGGATAGCTATTTGATCGAAATCACCCGAGACATCCTCGCCTACGTAGACGGTGATGGCACGGAAACGATTGACGTGATTCTCGACAAAGCAGGCCAGAAGGGCACCGGCAAGTGGACCGTGGTCTCCGCGCTTGAGGAAGGTTCGCCGCTGACGCTCATTGCCGAGTCCGTATTTGCGCGTTGCCTGTCGGCGGCAAAAGACGAGCGACTCGCGGCCGCCGCTACATTGGGTGGCGAGACGCGGGCCTATGACGGTAATCGAGACGCTCTCATTACGGGCCTGCGCGACGCGTTGTACGCCGCGAAGATCATCTCGTATGCGCAGGGCTATCAATTGATGCGCTCCGCGGGCCAGTCCCTCGGGTGGTCGCTCAACTTTGGTGGCATCGCGTTGACCTGGCGTGGCGGTTGCATCATCCGATCGGCGTTTCTCGGCGATATCAAGAATGCCTTTGATCGGGATCCTAACCTCGTCAATCTGCTGCTTGATCCCTTCTTCCGCGACGCGGTGGTGTCCCGCCAAGGCGCGCTGCGCCAAGTCGTCGCGACCGCCGTGTCGTTGGGGATCCCGGTGCCCTGTTTATCCGCGGCCATGGCCTATTGGGACGGCTATCGCTCCGCTCGGTTGCCCGCCAATCTGCTGCAGGCGCAGCGGGATTACTTCGGCGCGCACACGTATGAGCGCGTCGACCGTCCCGGTGGCGAGGTGTTCCACACGAACTGGACCGGACGCGGCGGCGATACAACGTCGCAAACCTACAGTCACTGACGGATTCCGAGCTCCGATCTTGCTAGGCTTGAGGCCTCTGTGTCGGAGGCCTCATGCGCACTATCGTCTCGCTGGTCGGTCTGCTGTTGTCGAGTGTCGTGGGTCTAGCCACCGCAGATCCAGGTCCGTTGCCTCCGCCCGATGAGGTTCGTCTCGGTCGGGACATCCTGCGGGAGCTCGTGAGCACGAATACGGAACACGACAAGGGCACGGCATTGGCGGTGCATACCTTGGCCGACCGGTTACGCCGAGGCGGCTTCAGCGACACGGAGCTCACCGAGGTCGCACCCCCCGCGTACCCGCGCAGTGCGAACCTCGTGGTACGGGTCCGCGGCAAGTCGACGGCGCCGGCCGTCCTGTTCATGGGCCATCTCGATGTCGTCGCGGCCCACGCCGAGGACTGGACGGTCCCGCCCTTTGAACTCACGGAGCGTGACGGCTGGTTCTACGGCCGCGGTACCGAAGACATGAAGGCCGGTGATGCCGCGATGGCTGCCGCGCTGCTTCGATTGCGTCGCGAGGGGTGGCAACCGGATCACGACGTGATCGTCGCCTTCACGGCCGACGAGGAAGCCGGCGGCGACGCTAACGGACCTGCATTTCTTCTCAGAACGCATCGCGAGCTCATCGACGCCACCGTCGCCTACAACCTCGATGGGGGCGGTGGTGGGCTCGATCACGGCCGGCGGACGTTCTACGAAGTCGGCACCAGCGAAAAGACGTACGTCACCTACACACTGGAAACGACGGCACCCGGTGGACATGGCTCGTTGCCGGGTCCGGATAATCCGATCTACCGGCTCGCGCAGGCACTCGGGCGCCTCGAGGCGTATCAATTCCCCGCCGTGACGACGGCAACCACACGCGCCTATTTCAACGCCATGGCGGATCTGGAGCCCGGCGCGATGAGCGACGACCTCCGCACGGTCGCACGTTCCGTCGACTCGGCATCCGCGGTCGAACATCTCTCGTCATCGGTCTTTCTCAATGCACAGTTGCGCACCACCTGCGTGGCCACGCTGATCAGTGGGGGCCACGCGGAGAATGCGCTGCCGCAACGCGCTAAAGCGACTGTGCAGTGTCGGATGATGCCCGGGGACACCGCCGACCATGTCCAGGCAACACTCGAAAGCGTGATCGGCGAGCCGCGCATTCGCATTCAACCGGATGCCACGCCAATCGTCAGCCCCGAATCCATGCCGACGCCCGCCGTCATGGAGCGCATCGCGGGGGTGGTGCACTCGCTGTGGCCGGGGGTAGCCCTCGTGCCCTCCATGGCAACCGGCTTCAGCGACGATCGGCAAACGCGTAACGCCGGCATTCCGAGTTATGACGTCGGTGGACTGTGGATGGAGAACGGCGAGAACCGCGCGCACGGCCGAGACGAGCGCATCGGCGTACGCGCGTTTGATGAAAGCCTCGACTACGTCTATCGCTTGCTCAAGGAGATGGGGGCGGATCGCTGATCCGCCCGATATCCACCCTCAGGAGTGGCGACGCAGGAAGTCGAGAACCGGCCCGGCGACACTCGCCGGGTCCTCGAGCAAGATGGCATGGCGGAGTATCGGCAGGATCACGAGCTCAGCGTCGTCCAAGGCATCGGCGATGGCGCGGTTGAGACGCGGATTACAGCCGCCGTCGTTCTCGCCGGTGAGGACGAGGCACGGATGCTTGACCTCGTGCAGCCAAAGCGCCATCTCGGTCTCGGCGTAAATATCGAAGACCGACAGAAAGACGTCGGGGGCGGTATCGATCACCTGCCGCATCCGGCGCTCAATGACCTCCGGACAGCGCGCAGCAAACTCTGGGGTGAACCAGCGGTCTTTGAGCGCGGCCAAAACCGGTTCTATCCCCTTTTGGCGCATAGCCGTCACCACTCCGCGTACTTTCGCGGCATCGTCGTCGGTGCGGAAGGCCGCGGTGCTGTACAGCCCAAGTGACAGCACCCGATTCGGGTATCGCTGGGCATAGCGCGGACCAATCATGCCGCCCAGGGAGTGTCCTGCGAAGTGGGCCTTCTCGATACCCAGTTCCGCCCGGAGCGCCTCAAGGTCGTCGACCAGGTCATCGAGGGTGTACGGCGGGGTGGGTGTCGGCGACTTCCCGTGACCGCGGAGGTCGTAGCCGATGCACCGATAGTGCGGCGCCAGTCGTTGCACGAGACCGTCCCAACTGTGCCGTGACGCACCAATGCCGTGAATCAAAAACAACGGCGGACCGCTGCCCTCGACGGAATATGCCGATTGAATGGCTGTCATAGGCTCAGTCCGGGTATTTATCGACCATCAACTCGCCGGCGACGGCCCAGTCCTCTTTGGCCACGTCCGAGAGGATGATCGTCACCGATTCAGGCCGCCCGCCGAGGACGCGCACGTACGTCTCTGTGAGCGCCTGCACCAGTTCGCGTTTCTGTTCCCGCGTGCGACCTTTAAACAGTTCTACCGTGATGATCGGCATGGACGTCTCCTTAAGCTTGAGGAATCACAGCCACGTAGGCGCCGTCTAAATAGGCGAGCGGCCGAGCGGCGCCCGAGATCGCAGCCTCCACAGCGCCGATCACAATCCAGTGCGAGCCGCACGGTACGATGTCTTGGACAGCACAGACGAAGACGGTATGCGCCGCCGCTAGGGACGGTTGCTCCGCGCCGTCGACGAGGTCGACACCGTCGAAGCGATCCGTATCGGGCGCAACACCGCGACCGGCGAAGCGGTCAGCCAGCGTACTCTCCCCTTCACGCAACACGTTCACCGCATAGCGTCCGTTTGCTTTGACGGTTGCCGCGATCCGGCTTTCCGCGTTCAAGCACACCAGTATCGACGGCGGATCGGCAGAAACGGACGTAAAGGCCGAGACGGTGCTGCCCCAACGACCGGCGGGGCCGTCCGACGTGACGACAGTGACGCTGTGCGCGACGGTCCGCATCGCGCGGATAAAGTCATCGCGCGCGATCACGTCAGCGCCTTCGGTACACGAAAGTGCGGCATGACGTCGCTCGCAAAGCGCTCGATCGCGTCCAGCGACTCGGCCTGAGAGTGTCCAATATTCGGATTCATGATGAAGTCGTCGATCCCCAGTTCAGCGTACAGCCCCAAGCGGTCGATCATTTCAGAGGCCGTGCAGACTAGCACGCTCGAGCGGAACTCTTCCTCGGACTGCTGTAACGGCAGCGGTTCGATGACGCCACTGTCCACGCGACCCGGCCCCGTGTAAACGTTGTGGAAGCGACCGTAGTAACCGCGGGCCAAGGCGAGCTTCGCCTTCGCATCGGCGTCGTCTTTGGCCACGCAGCACACCCGCGACAGCGCGAGTCGCAGAGTCCGCCCGGCATCGCCGAGTGTGTGCTTGCCGCGGGCGAAGGCTCCGACCTGAGCGGTCATGGTTTCGACGGTCGCGTTCAGCGGCGTGGTTTGGATGTGAAACCCGCGGCGCACCGACGCCTCAATCGCCTCCGGCACCATCGCGGCTAACATGATCTGGATCGGCCGCACCGGACGCGGCATGACCGTGAGCGGCGCGAAGTCGTAGTACGTCCCGTGCCATTCGACGTTCTCGCGCGCGAGCAATGCTTGAAGCACGTCGAGCGACTCGTCAAAACGTTGGCGCGATTCTTCGATGGGTTTGCCCAGACGCGCCAGCTCGTACGCAAACGCGCCGCGCCCTACCCCGAGGATCAAACGCCCCTCGCACAGGATGTCGGCCTGCACCACCTGACCGGCGAAGATGCGCATGTCGTGGATAGGCAGCACCGAGACCGAAGTCACCACTTCCAGCGTCGAGGTGATACTGGCCACTTTGACCGCCAACTGCAGCGGATCCGGCACGAGCAGGATGTTGATCAGGTGGTGTTCGGGGATCGTGACACCGCGGTAGCCCACCCGCTCGACGAGGCGCGCCTGCTCGAGCATGTCGGCATACAGCCGATCGCCACCGTAGCTCGGATCCGGGTAGTACGCAGACAGAAAATGATTGAAATCCATGGGAGCCCCCCTTCAGCCGAATACACCGTGCCAGATCGGCGAGCATTCGAAAAACGAAAATAATTAGCGTTTCGATTCAAATTTATCGAATTGAGAGAGACTCCCGAAGACTCGTTTATTCGTATATCGTATACGTTTTAACCGTCCTTGCGGAGCACCGACATGCAGATCGATTGGGCAGGCGTCTTTCCGGCAGTCACAACGCAGTTGCACGAAGACCTGAGCGTGGATCTCGCAAACACGCAGCGAGTCGTCGACGATCTCATCCGCGACGGCGTCAACGGCATCATTGCGCTCGGCACCGTTGGGGAAAACAACTCGCTGGAAGCCCACGAGAAGCTCGCGGTCCTCACCGCGGTCGTGGAGGTCGTTCGGGGCCGTGTCCCGGTGCTCACCGGCGTCTCCGAATACGATACCCGTCGTGCCATCCGCTACGCGCAGGCGGCCGAAGCCGCAGGCGCCGATGGCTTCATGCTGCTGCCACCGATGGTCTATGTACCCAAGCGTCATGAACTCATCGCCCACTTCGCCGGCGTCGCGAACGCGACCTCGCTGCCGATCATGCTGTACAACAATCCGCCGGCTTACCGGACGATGATTGATGCCCAGACACTCATCGAGTTGTCGAGCATCGAGAATATTGTGGCGCTCAAAGAATCCGCGCCGGATCCGCGCCGGTTCACCGACGTGTACAACGCGGTGGGCCATCGCTACGTGCTCTTCGCCGGCCTCGATGACGTCGCCCTCGAGGGCATGATGCTGGGTGCACGCGGCTGGGTCTCGGGCCTGACCAATGCCTTCCCCAAGGAATCGGTTGGTTTGGTCGCCGCGCTGCGTCGGGGCGATCTGGCGAAAGCACTGGAGATCTATCGCTGGTTCATGCCACTGCTCCACCTCGACGCCGAACACGACCTCGTCCAATCCATCAAGTTGGCGGAACAGGTCATGGGGCGCGGCTCCGAACGCGTGCTGCCGCCACGGATGCCACTCGTCGGCGAGCGACGCGCTGAGGTCATCGCCATGGTCGAAGCAGCGGCAGCGACACGTCCGGCGCTGTAATTCGTGAGTCTCGTCGTCCGATCGCTCCCGGATCGCATCTTCGAGATCCTGCGTGAGCGGATCGTTGCCGGCTCATTGCCCGGCAACGATCCCGTCCGTCAGGACGCGATCGCGCAGGAATTGGGCGTCAGTAAAATCCCGGTGCGCGAAGCGTTGTCACGCTTGGCCCAGGACGGCCTCGTGGTGAGCCTCCCGAATCGTGGCTGGTACGTCAGACCCCTATCCCTGGCAGAAGCCGAGGATATTTACGCGCTGCGCCTGTCGGTGGAGCCCGCCTGTGCGGGTCGTGGTGCGTTGCGCGCGACGACGCTTGATCAAGGGGCGGTTCAATCCGCTTACGCCGCCCTTAAATCCGCAGGCACCCGGGATCTGACCGACGCGGCGATTCGCAATCGAGAATTCCACCTCGCCTTAATCCGTCCTGATGAGCGTCCCCTGACCCGGCAACTGATCGAACGTCTCACGCTCTTGGCCGAGCGCTATGTCGTGCAACATTTACGACCTAGCGGACGCGGATCGCGCGCGCAGGACGAACACGCCCAATTGCTCGATGCGTGGCTGCGGCGCGACGCCCAGGCCGTGGAAGCACGACTGAGCGCACACATCCAAGGCACCCTGCTCGATCTGCGCCGACAACTCGGGTGCTGACATGCATCTGGATGAACTACGGACATTCCTCGAGATCATCGATGCGGGAAGCCTCGTCGCCGCATCGCGTCGTTTGCATGTCACCCCCTCAACGGTCACAGCGCGCCTCGCGTCGCTGGAAGTGTCGGTCGGACAGCGACTGCTGCATCGCGGCAAGTCTGGCGTAGAGCTCACGGCAGCGGGTTTCACGCTGCAACGCTATGCGGAACTGATGGTGCAGTTGGCTCGGCAAGCGGGTGACGAGCTCTCGCGGCCCGAGGGAGCGGGAAGCGCCTGCACGATCGGGCTCGCCGTCGATCTGTGGCGCGGCTTTGGCGAGCGCCTGTTGCAGCTAGCCCGCGCTGCGGTACCTGAGATCGCCGTTGCGGTGTGGCCGGGCGAGCACCGTCAATTGAAGCGATGGCTCGAGATCGGCCTCGTGGACGTGGCCTTCGACTACGTGCCACATGCCAGCGAAGGTCTCGTCAGTCAGCCGGCCTTTGATGACGAGCTGATCCTCGTCAGCGCGATGCCCGAGGCGGATCCGCAACTCGACGGCCACTACGTCTACGTCGATCACGGCGACGAATTTCGGCGCCGGCACGCCGAACGCTTTGCGCAAGCGCCATCGCCGAAAGTAACGCTGGCCTGTGCTGACTGGGCGCTTGAATACCTGCTGCGCAACGGCGCGAAGGGTTACCTACCGCGACGCCATGCCGCGGCTTCGCTCGCCGCCGGGGCTCTGTATGTTGTCTCGGGTGCCCCCGTGTTCCATCGACAGGTCCATCGCATCGAAAATCCCGCGGCAGTGCGTCGCTGGTCGTGGTACCCGGCCGTGCTGACTGCGGCGTTGGCGACGCTCAACCCGTAAGCGACCGGGCTAAGGCTGCGAGCCCCGCCCGAAACTCCGTCGCTCCACCCATCGCCGGATGCCGCACGACCGCCGCCGGTTCGCGCCCCAGTGAGCGTAACGTGCGCCCTGAGACCTGACCCACGGCAACCACCTGAGCGTCGGCAAAGTGGTCTAGGACGGCATCGAGCACGGCTTTTCCGCTCTCCAATTCGGTGCGCGTGGGCGTACGGTTCGAATATCGGTTGCCCGGCTTGTGCGGATGCCATGCATACGAGTTCCACAGCACGGTGTGCTCCGCGAGCCCGTGAGCGTGCAAGGCGCCCCACACGACCGTCGCCGAAGGCTCGCACCACGGGCGTGGTCGCGCGGTGATCCGATCGGCGATGCGCACTCGCGGGATGGCACCGGCCAAGAGCAGTTTCTCGTTAGTGAAGGCTAAGCCCGAGAAGTGGCAGCCTTGGTAGCCGGACGCTTCACCCACCAAGATGAGACGCGCATCGACGGCGAAATGAGCGCGCAAGCGCTCCAGGCGCGCGGCCGGGCCGGCCTCTATAACCGGCAAATCCAGGTCGTCCGGGTCCGACCATGGGTTGTATACATCGGCGGCAACGTGCGCACGCAACGCATCCCAAGGAATCGACATTCGACCTCCACTCGGTACAGCACAACCGCACCGGCAGTCTACGCCACCTGCAGAACCGGCGAATCTGCGGACTGCGTCTAGATTTTTCGTCATCACAATATGTAAGACTCTCTCTGCATCGGTGTCGTGCCCAGGAACGGGCCGCCTCGACTTTTCTTCACACCACGGAATCCTCATGAACCGACATCTCACACGCTCCCTGCCGCTGGCCGCTGGTCTCATCGGCCTGGCGCTCTCCGCCCACGGCGCCCCCACCGCGGCCGCAGGCGCCGATCACAAAGCGACCAGCGCGGCTCCGGCCAAAGACGCTGCCGCCGAATCCTCACCGGAGTACTCGATGGGCCTGTCCGTCGGCGAAAGCATGAAAAAAGCGGGCGTTACCAACGTCAACTTCGCCGTGCTTGCTAAGGGCCTCCAAGACGGTCTCGCCGGCAAAGCGACGAGCGCGGAAGATCGCGAACGGATCAACAAGTACATGACGGACTTGCGCTCAGCCGGTGCGGCGAAAGCCAAGCAGGCCGCTGCGGAGTTCCTCGCCAAGAATGCGAAGGCCGATGGCGTCGTGCAGACCGCCAGTGGCCTGCAGTACAAGATCGTGGACGCCGGCAAGACGGGGGCGAACTCCCCGCAGCCTACCGACACGGTCACGGTTCAGTACCGTGGCAAGTTGCTCGACGGCACCGTCTTCGACAGTTCCTACGATCGCGGTCAACCAGCGACGTTCCCAGTGAACGGCGTCATCAAGGGCTGGCAGGAAGCCCTGCCGCTGATGAAGCCGGGCGCCAAGTGGCAGCTGTTCATTCCGGCCGATCTCGCCTATGGCGATTCGGGTCAGGGCAAGATCCCGCCGGGCTCGCTGCTGATTTTCGACGTGGAACTCTTGAGCGTCGGCGACGCGAAGTAAGCGCTTCCCGTCCAAACCAAGGCCCCGGGGACCGTGTTCCCGGGGCCTTTTTGTTTAGCGGTTCCGCACAGGCGGCGCAGAGGGCTCGTCGGCGCCATCGAGCCGTTCGCTCAGGTGCGGCGTGTGCACCGGCATCGCATAACTGCTCCCGAAACCGATCGGAAATTCCGTCGCGCCGTGTGCCGCGTAGGGCGGCAGGAGCGCTGAACGGGGCCAAGGAAACGACAGCCGACCGGCAAAATCAAACCGCGGCTTGCCGTTCGCATCGCCGATCAACACATCGGCGATACCGCCGCCTTCCGATCCGGGCAACCACGCGGCCACGAAGGCATTGCTCGCATTGATCTCCGGATTCGTCCACAGCGGTCGCCCGGACAGGAAAACCGTCACCGTCGGGATACCCATCCGCTTAAACGCGTTCAACGCGCGCAATCCGGTCCGTTCGTTGTAGATCGGCAGTTTGATATCGCCGAACATCTCCGCGTAGGGACGAGCACCGATAAAGACGATCGCCACATCGGGCTTGTCTTTCACGAGATCATCGGTCTCTTGAAGCACGCGACCGCCGCCGTCTCGAATCGCCGCTCTGATCGCGTGGGCAGCGAGCTCCGCGTCGGGAAAATCACTCGTACGCGTGTCATCGCCCTGCCAGGAGATCGTCCAGCCGCCGGTCTGAACGGCCAGACTGCCTGCATGCGGACCACCAATGACCACCTTGGCATTGGCTCGAATGGGCAAGACGCCATCGTTCTTGAGGAGCACGAGCGACTTGCGCACCGCTTCGCGCGCCAGAGCGCGGTGCTCGGCCGAGGCTAGGTGTTCGAAATGCCCTTCGAGCGGGCGATCTGCATCAAACATGCCGAGCGCAAACTTTACACGCAGAATGCGGGTGACCGCGTCATCGAGGCGCGCCATCGAAATCCGCCCGGCTTTCACATCGGCGATCAGACTCGCGTACAGATCGCGCCAAGCGAGCGGGGCCATGTACATATCGAGTCCCGCATTGAGCGCATCAGGGCAATGCTCTTTCGTGCAACCGGGTAACTGGGCATGCGCGTTGTAGTCACCGATCACGAAACCCTGAAAACCCATCCGACCTTTCAAGACATCGGTCAGCAACGCTTTCGCGCCGTGCATCTTCTGGCCATTCCAGGCGCTGTAGGACGCCATGACGGTGAGTGCCCCTGCCTCAATACCCGCCGCATAACCTTGTGCGTGCGTGCGGATCAACGTCTCTTCGGAGACCTCCGTATTGCCTTGATCTTCGCCGAGCGTCGTACCGCCATCGCCGAGGAAGTGTTTAATGCTCGCCGCGACGTGCCCACTGGCCAGGCGATGCGGCATTCCGTTCGGGCCCTGTAGGCCGAGCACAGCGGCGGCAGCGTATTGCGCCACCACCTGCGGATCGGAGGAGAACCCTTCGTAGGTACGTCCCCAGCGTACGTCCTGCGGCACCGCAATCGTGGGTGCAAACGCGTAATCGATGCCGGTCGTCGCCACTTCTTGCGCCGTCGCCTCGCCGATGCGGCGCGCAAGATCCGGCTCGTGGGCGGCGCCCAAACCGATGTTGTGCGGAAACAGTTCCGCGCCCACCACGTTGTTGTGTCCGTGCACAGCGTCGATCCCAAACATCACGGGGATCGGCTCATGGCCCGGACGGTGTTCCAACGCAACGGCGTGGAATGCGCGCGCAAGGCGCAACCACTCGGCCGGCTTGGCGCGCTCATCCCCCTCAGGGCCCGAGTCACCGCCGGCAAGCACGGAGCCCAGCGGGTACTGCCGCAGGTCCGCCGGCGTGACCGAACTGATGTCAGTCTGGATTGTCTGTCCGACCTTTTCCTCGAGCGACATACGCTTTACGAGCGCGGCGATTCGCGCCTCGGTGGCAAGATCCACGAGTGGTGCTGGGTGAACTTCGGGCCACAACGCCGTGTGCACGGTCTGTCCCAGCGACGCCGCCCCGCCACACAACGCCATAAGAGCCGTCATCGCAGCCAACCCGAAAGGTTTGACGCGGCCACTCGCTCGATACTTCATAGAATCTTCCCCCTCTGCTCACGATTGCGTCAGCCTTTGCCCGACGCAAGGCCGTCTACGATAAACCACCGTCGGACAGGTTCCTAACGCGATTCATGGGGCTGTGTCGCCTGACGACGCCGCACACTTCCACCGCCCCACTCCACGGGGACCCCGATACCGCACCTGCGCGGATCCTCCTCGACCAACGTGAGTCGCCCGTTCGTCGTGGACGCCGGGCCGGGACTGGGTGAGCCGGCGGTAAGCTTGGGAGAGTGGATGCCGCCGCCAATGGAATGCTCGCGGCCCCGTCAGGTCTGCAGTCGCTCGTCGACCCATTCGATCCAGTGACGCAGCGGGATCGTCGTACCGGCCGACAAGTGCAGTAAGCAGCCGACATTCGCCGAGAGCACCACGTCGGGCGACAGTGCGGTTAAGTGTTCGAGCTTCAGGCGCCGCAATCGATCGGAGATCTCCGGCTGCAATAGCGCATAGGCGCCGGCCGAGCCACAACACAGCGCGCGATCCACCACCGGCAAAACGGTCGCACCACACGCCTCCAACACCGACTCCACGGCAGCAGCCCCCTTCAGACCGTGCTGCAGCGTGCACGGTGCGTGGAATGCGACGCGACAGGTCGATGCCTCACGCAACCGTGCAACGAGGCGCTCGCGTTCACCCAACAAAAATTCTCCGGGATCTCGGGCGAGCGCACTGACACGCCGCGCGCGCTCGGCATACCGAGGATCATCGGCGAGCCGGGCCCCGTACTCACGGATTTCGAGTGTGCATGCCGTCGCCGTCCATACGATCGCCTCGACCCCGTCCTCAATCAGCGGCCACCACGCATCGATATTGCGGCGCGCGGTCTGAAGCGATCCGCACGGGTCGTCGGTGTGGTGTGCCAGCGCACCGCAGCAGCGCGCCGATGGCTGCAGCGCTTGGACGCCTAACGTCTGCAACACGCGCACAAACGCGGCATCGATACCCGGCAAGGCAGACGGCTGCACGCACCCGGACGGCAGGATGACGCGGCGGATACCGGGCGTGGGCGCCACCGCGGCCGGGGATTGAAACGGTCGCACGTAGTCGCGCAATCGCCGCGGCAGCAGCGGTCGAAGTCGTTGCGCAACGCGATAGAGTGGGCGAAACCACGGTCCGAGCAGCACACCGCGCAGGAGCGCGCGCATGACCCGTTGCGTCCACGGGCGCGGGCGTTGCTCGCGCAGGGCGTTGCGCCCCAGTTCGAGCAACTCGGTGTACTGCACGCCGGACGGACACGTCGTCTCACAGGACCGGCAGCCGAGACAGCGGTCCAAATGCGCCTGCGTCACCGCAGACACCGGCCCACCTTCAAAGATCTGTTTGGTCAAATAGATCCGCCCGCGGGGGCCATCGAGTTCCGCGCCAGTCAGCCGATAGGTCGGGCACGTCGCGTTGCAGAACCCGCAGTGCACACAGGCGCGCAACAGCGTTTCCGCACGACGACCCGCCGCAGTACCGGCGTGCGCGTCAGACAGGCGGGTCTGCATACCATCGTCCTGGGTTGAAGAGGTGCAGAGGGTCAAATGCGGCGCGTAAGTCGCATTCAAGACGCGCCACGGCAGCCGACTGCGCGGGGAAACTTGGGATGGACGGATCACCACCGCGGAAGCGGGTCGCATGCCCGCCAAAGCGGCGCACTGTCTCGCGTATCTCCGTGGCCGGTGCATCGGTCACGACCCAACGCCGTTGGCCGCTCCATTCCACCAGCATGGGCCCCCAAGCAGTGAGTGCGGGCACGTCCGCCGGCAGGCCTAAGCGCCACAGCGGGCGCGCCGCATCCGCGAGTCCGGTGAGTTCTCGCACCGCATGCCAGTGCGTCGTGGCCTCAGCGGGGGACAGCCGATCCCCACCCACCGTGTGTTCCGCGTGGCGCACTGCCGCTTCGCCACCGGAGAGGCGCACGTGCAAGGCGCCGTCCGCATACGAGGTCGCCGAGATCGGTAAGGGCAACCGCATCCAATTCGTCATCCATGCCAAGGCCGTCGTCTCCGGTTGCCGGTGCACCAGCGTGACTTCGCAGGAGGGCATCGGCACGACTTTGAGCGACACGTCCAAGATGACGCCCAACGAACCGAGCGACCCCGCCAGCGCGCGAGAGACGTCGTAACCGGCCACGTTCTTGGCCACTCGACCGCCGACGGTCAGCACGTCGCCACGGCCATCGATCAGGCGTGCGCCGAGCACACTGTCCCGAACCGCCCCAGTCCCCACACCGTGCGCAAGACGACGCGGTCCGGCAAGCCCGGCAGCAACCATGCCACCGACGGTCGCCGCCGCACCAAAATGCGGGGGTTCAAAGCCGAGCATCTGTCCCTGCGAGGCGAGTAACGCCTCCACGTCGGCCAACCGCGTACCCGCCCGCGCGGTGATGACCAGCTCCGAGGGTTCGTACTCGATCACGCCGTGGTACGGCCGAGGGTCGAGTCGTTCGGCATGCACCGTTCCCCCGTAAAACGACTTCGTACCGCCCGCCTCTATACACAGCGGCGTGCCACCGGCCGCCGCGGCGCGAACGCGTTCCACCAATTCGGCGGCTGCCACGGTGATCACCATCTCGGCAACTCGGGAAAGGCCACGTGACCGGCGTGCACGTGCGTATGGCCGTGCTCGACACAGCGACGCAACGTCGGAATCGCTTTTCCGGGATTAAGCAACCCCGACGGGTCGAAGGCAGCACGCAGCCGCTCGAAACTCGCCCGCGTCGGCGCATCAAACTGCACGCACAGATGATCTATTTTCTCCAGTCCAACGCCATGCTCACCGGTGACCGTACCGCCGACGGCGATACACGTCCGCAGGATCTCATCACCAAAGGCTTCGGCTCGCGCCAATTGGTCGGGATCCTGAGCGTCATACAAGATCAACGGATGTAGATTGCCATCACCGGCATGGAACACATTCGGGCAGCCGAGGCCGTACCGCGTCTCCATCTCAGCAATCGCGCGCAGTACCGTGCCCAGTTGCCGACGCGGTATCGTACCGTCCATGCAGTAATAGTCGGGCGATACTCGGCCCGCTGCGGGGAAGGCGTTCTTACGCCCCGCCCAAAACCGCAGTCGTTCCGCTTCGTCCCGCGAGGCGGCGATGCGCGTCGCCCCCGAGGCTTGCAGCTGTGCGCGCATCGCGGTGATGCGCTCAGCGACTTCCGTAGGGGTACCATCTGCCTCACACAGCAAGATCGCCGCGGCCTCAAGGTCGTACCCGGCGTGCACAAAGGGCTCAACCATTCGGGTGGCCGCCTGATCCATCATCTCGAGGCCTGAGGGCACGAAGCCCGCCGCGATCAGATCCGCGACCGCTCGACCGGCTGACTCAACGCTTGCAAAACTGGCCATCAGACAACAGCGGGTCTCCGCGCGGGGCAGCAGGCGGACCAAGACTTCGGTGACGACCAACAGCGTCCCCTCAGAGCCCACCGTCAACGCTAAGAGATCCAAGCCCGGGGCATCGAGCGCGGCGCCGCCGAGTTCGACGCGCTCGCCCGCCACCGTATACGCAGTCACACCGAGCACGTTGTGAACGGTTAACCCATAGCGCAAGCACTGCACTCCGCCGGCATTCTCGGCGACGTTGCCCCCAATCGTGCAGGCAATCTGACTCGAGGGGTCCGGCGCATAAAAAAGACCATAGGGCGCCGCCGCTTCGCTGATCGCGAGATTGCGCACACCGCACTGCACGCGGGCCGTACACGCCTTTGGGTCGATGTGAACGATGCGATCAAGGCGCGCGAGCGAGAGCAACACGGCTTCGCGATGCGGCAAGGCGCCGCCGGATAATCCGGTCCCGGCACCACGCGCCACCACTGGCACGCGCAGTCGATGACAGATGCTGAGCACAGCCGCGACTTCGGCCTCGTTGGCCGGCAAGACCACCAGCAGCGGATGCTGGCGCTCAAGGTTGAGACCGTCGCATTCGTAAGGGGCGACCGCTTCATCGGTGGCGAGTATCGACGTCGACGGCAGCACGGCACGAAGGTGTGCGGCAACCGCGGCGCGTTGCGCCGCGTCGACTGCGCCACGTCCATCGTAGCCGGCCTTCATCGGAGGGGCATCGACCAATAACGCACGGTCTTACCCGGCATCGGCGAGCCTTGACCGACGACCGTGAAACCGAGGGCGGCGTGAAAGGCGTCGGAACCCGGATTGGGGGGATCGAGATTCACTTCACAAACCAATTGTGCGTGCCCGGCGCGCCGCGCTGCGTCCGCCAATTCGGTGTAGAGCCGGCGCGCAAGACCGCGACCGCGAGCGGTACTCGCGACGATGACTCGATCGATATACACAAAATCGGCACTGCGCTCACAAAACCACCGGTAGTTCGGGCTGTCATAGCGGGCATGCGCATCGAAGGCGATCAGGAACGCCTCACGACCCGCATCGACACCACCGGCGTAAAACGCTTGCCGCAACAGCGCCTCGAGCGCCTCGGCCGTGAGCGGTGAGGTCGCCTGCTCTTCCTCGCCATTGAGCGCGAGCAGGGCCGCAGGATCGAGATCCCAGCCCGCCGCCGACGGCACGGTGTCCTTTAAACTCATGTGCATGACCCCATGGTAACCAATCACCTCGCAGGAATCTTGCCATGACTGAGCCTGATCGACTTCACGTAGCCTGCCCGGACTGTTTTCGTGCCGTACGCGTACCGGCGGACCGCCTGAATCAGGCCCCACAGTGCCCCGCCTGCCATACCCCATTGTTGCGGTCGGCTCCAATTGAGTTGGACGATCGGGGCTTTGAGGCCTTCGTACGCCACAACGACCTACCCGTCTTAGTGGATTTCTGGGCCCCGTGGTGCGGACCGTGCCGGCAATACGGTCCGATCGTGGCAGAGGCCGCAGCCCGCTGGAGCGGGCAAGTTGTCGTCGTCAAGGTCAACAGCGACGTCGCGACCGCGACCAGCGCCCGACTCGGCATACGCAGCATCCCGACGACCGTGCTGTTCCGTAACGGCCAGGAGATCGCCCGACAAGCCGGCGCATTACCGCCCCAAGAGATCGTGCGCTTTGTCGCAACAGCGCTGCATCCGTCGGGACCTTAGCCGGTTGAGCCGTCCTGCGTCGCATCGCCGCCCACGCCCCAGGTATCGGCTAGGAGATAACCGGCAGGAAACGGGTCCGTCGGATCCAGCACGTACTCGTGATAGCCGGTAATCCACCCTCGGCCGCGAATCGACGGCAGTATCGCGGGCCGATTGCCCACGCGCGTTTCACCCAGAATACGGCCCTCGAAACGAGAGCCGATCAACGACGCGTGCGTGAGCCCTTCACCGACGTGCAGTTCCCCGCGCGCATGGAGCACCGCCATGCGCGCACACGTGCCCGTACCGGTCGGGCTGCGGTCCGAACGGCCCGGCGCCACAATGCAGGTGTTACGCGTGACCTTGCCGGCCCCCTGGAACGGCTCGTTTAATTGCACGATCGACACGCCACGTATACCCGGATTCTCAGGGTGCACGACGTCGAACTGTTCACGTGCAGCGCGGCGGACGCGCTCGCCCAACACGGCGAGATCACGGGCTTCGTGCGGCTCGAGCCGGAAACCCAACTGTGTCGCATCGACCAGCGCGTAGAACATGCCGCCGTACGCCACGTCCACGGTTATGGTGCCAACACCGGCCACCTCCAAGGGTGCGGCAAGCCGATCAACGAAAGACGCCACATTCGCGATCTCGACGGACACGCATTTGCCGTTCTGGCACGTGGCCGTGACGTCGACCACGCCGCCCGGCACTTCGATCGAGAAACGCGTGATCGGCTCGTGCATCGGCACGCGACCGGTCTCAAGCAAGACCGTAGCGATGCAAATTAAATTCGATCCGGAGCTTGGGACGTACTCAGTGGGCTCCATGATGATGGCTCCGGCCACACACCGTGGATCCGAAGAGGGCACGAGGAGGTTAACGTGCCGAGCCACACTGCCGCGCGGCTCGAGGATCAGCAAGCGTCGCAGCGCATCGTGGCGCGACCGAAAGGCATCCATGCGCGCATAGACACTCGGGCCGTCGGGTATTGGTAGACCCGACACGATCACGTCGCCAATCTCGCCCTCGGCATGGCAGCCCACCACCGATACGCGCAGATCATTTGTCACGATTATCTCCTCAACGCAGGTCGCGCCAACTGCCGCCATTGACGACATCGATAAAACCCGCCCGTCGTAAGCGCCCGACCGCCGCTTCGCTGCGCACACCCGAGGCACAGCAGACAATCACCGGACGACTGCGATCCACCCGTTCGAGACCGTCGGGTAATGTCGCCAGCGGAGCGTTAATGCTGCCGTCAACATGACCCGCACGGAATTCGTCCGGCGTCCGCACATCGACGATCGTCGCGCCATCGGCCCGCAATGCGGGCACACGGCGCCGGCTACGCATACCGCGTATCGATCGGGCGACCAGAATGGCGACCACAATGCCAACCACCCACGTCAGCACCACTCCCATCAGCGTGCTCCTACCGTGCGACGCCCGATCCATTGGACCACCGCGCTATAGCCGCGATGCCCTTGACCCTCATGGACGTCGCGCTCCAGTTCTGCCGAGCGCAGGATCTCCAATCCGGTGAGTTCAGCGTCCAATTGCGCTGCCGTCGGCATCAAATCAGGATCGGACGGCCCTCCGGTACCCCGACCTATCTGCGCGGGGGTATAAGCTTCGAGCACGTACACGCCGCCTGGACGCAACCCGCGCACCGCCTCAGCGTGCAATCGACGGCGCAGCGCGCTGTCGACATGGCACCAAATCGACACAATCACGTCCCACCGGCCGCGTTCGATGGCGTAATGGGCGAGGTCCACGCATTCGGTCGTGATCGAGACCCCGCGATCGGCCGCGAGACGTCCGGCTTTGGCGAGGCCGACCGCACTCTCATCAAGCGCATGCACTCTGTGGCCCAAACTCGCTAGATAAACGGCATTCCGACCTTCGCCTTCACCCAGCGACAAGATCTCGGCCGTTGGCGGCAGCAGCGCACTCGCCTCTACTAAGAGTCGATTGGGCTCGGTGCCGTAAAAAAACGCATCCGCCGCGTAACGCTGATCGAACTTCGTCATACGCACTGCTCCCTGCGGGCCCAAGGCCGATACCAGAGTGTACCGTGACCGCCCCGAGGGGAGCGATCAGCGCTGCGGTGGTACCGCGCGACCGCGTTGTACGGCGGGTCGTTGGGCGATCCTATCGATCCACCGGCTGAGGTGCGGCAGGCCATCAATCCCGACGCCAGCGTCCCCATGGCAGTGCACCCAACTCCAGTGCGCGATATCAGCAATGGTGTAGTCGTGGCCAGCCAAGTACTCACTTTGGGCCAGGCGCCTTTCCAGAACGTCGAACAAGCGCCGACACTCGCTTCGGTACCGTTCAATCGCATACGGAATCGGTTCTGGCGCGTAACGGCTGAAATGGTTGGCCTGACCCATCATCGGGCCCACACCGGCCACTTGAAACATCAGCCATTGGATCGCTCGCGAGCGGTCTTTCGGCTCCTTGGGCAACAGACGTCCGGTCCGTTCTGCCAGATAGATCAGGATCGCTCCCGATTCGAAGACCGCATAGTCGTCGCTCCCTCGATCAACGATGGCAGGTATCCGGCCATTCGGGTTGATCTTCAGAAACCACGGCGCTTTCTGCTCGCCAGACCCGAGATCGAGTGGATGCACGGTGTATGGCAGGCCCAGTTCTTCGAGCGCAATCGACACCTTCCAGCCGTTCGGTGTCGCAGCAGTGA
>DAINQU010000021.1:0-47961 GCA_036742455.1 Steroidobacteraceae bacterium
AAGAACTATGATCTTAGCGGTAATGCAACTGCAAACGCGGCCGTTGGTGCCGTGGCCGGAGGCGCAGCCGTCGCGGGTGTCGCTACCGCAGTCGCAGGCGCCGTATTCTTACCGGCTCTTCCATTTATCATCGCAGGATCTATTGCTGGTGGCGGTGCATTGGGCGGTCATGCGAAGCAGAAAGAAGCGAAGGCCCGAGAGCATATTCTTTCGCAGTGCATGACCGATCGTGGCTACAAAGCGTACACGTCGTCATGAGATCACTGGTTTTTGTATTTGCAGCTATGTTTTCCGTCGCGCTCGTTGGTTGTGCGACCATGGCTGGAGATACAGATCAGTCGGTGACTTTGATTACGACGTGTGCACACTCTACGACCGTCGTTCACGCTCAATGCATGCTCTCAAATTCGCGTGGCGTAAAAAGTGTGATGACGCCAGTAGCGGTGAATGTTCAGCGCTCAGCAGGTGATCTGACGATAGAGTGTGAATCCCAAGAGGGTAAGGGCAGAGCGACTTTACAGTCGTCGGGAAAATGGTCAACCGCCGGAAATTTGATTTTCGGCGGCATCGTGGGAGTCGGTGTTGATATGGCGAGCGGAGCAAGCTTTCAATATCCGAAGGAAGTCACGCTAGAAATGCAATGTCTAAGGTGACACGGCGCGACCTCTGGTGATAATTGTTTACGTTAGCCCGCGTCTGCGGCTGTAAGCCGCCCTTTCTTGTTAGGTTGAGATCCTGTTCGTGTTCGAGCCTTCGATAAATGACGGCAGAATGTTGGTCTCAACGAGACTCATTCCGATGTAGAACGATTCGAGAGGCAGGAATTAGTAACGCTGCCGGCCTTCCCGTCGACCGCAGGTCAGCACTAACGCCGATGTGTCGCGCTCTAGGCGCATGGACCCACTCACTGCGACATGGCGCCCACTGTGGCCCTAAAAAGACCGGATCCTCGGCGCACACGGACGAACCCCTAATCGCAAGGGTCCGTCCGTGCGTTGCATACTGCCAACGGTTTCAGACGCTCAGTGCAAGCGTAACGGCCGCGGCGTTGCCGCACGGCGCTGTCCGGCTTTGATCAGCGTCGGCGGAGCCGAAGCGACCCCGAGCGGCGTGTTGGTCGGTACCACCACGAAATTCTGCTGTCCGGCGTAATACAGCGTTTGCCCGTCAATGCTGATGGCTGAGGCGTGGTTGTAGTTCGTGCAGTTGGGCGGCCCCCCTGCCGGAGGACAAGACGGGTAATCGTTGAGCGTGAAGTAGCCGATCACCGGCAGCGCCGCCTGCGCGACAGTGGCGTCAAAGACATAAACCCTCGGTGGCGGCGTCCCCGACGGGGCGCTGTTCGGATAGCTGAGCGCGTAGATCCGGGTCCCGTCCGGAGACACGAGCGCGTCGATCGCCGAATAGCCGTCGGCGGCCGGAATCACCAGTTGCCCCAACTGATTGAACCCACCATCGCGCAGGGTGGTGGCATCGAACACGACGCGATCGCCCTTGTCACTCAGAGAGAACCGATACGAGAACGGCCGTGATGCTGCGGGTTGAAGTCGAGTAGCCCAGACCGTTTGAGACACTCACAACGTGACTGCTGGGGTTGAGTGCGGCCACGGTCGCAACCATCTCCGTGTCGTTGACGACGGTGACGCTCTGCGGCGAACTGCCCTGGATCAGCAGGCGTGCAGCCGGGTTTGCAATCCCCGTGAACCCGATCCCGCGCAGGACGACGCGCGCCACCTGCCCGGACACCTGCGTATACGGCGCGTGATCGCCGGCAGTTGCTTGTTGACGGTGACGAGGAACGTGATCGGCGTCATCGTCGGCGATGCCGGGGTCACCGTGATGGTGGCCGGATACGTGGCCCCATTGGGCAGTGCCGCGAGCTGCGCGCTGTCGATCTGGTACGTCAGCGATTGGCCCGTGGTGCCCGAGGCTTGCGTGAATCCGAGCCACGCTACATTGGCGCTTGCGCTCCAACCGACCGCCGGACCGGCGGCCAGCGTGATCGGTACGCTGGCGATCAGGTTGGCCGGGACGGTCTCTGCAGTCACCGTGAGCAGGGTATCGGCCGGTCGCACGAGGCCCGGTCCGACGGTGAGCGCGACCGGCACCAGAACGTCGGTGGCAGGGTACGCGCCGTGCAACCGCACCGTGGCGGTGTACGAGCCCGCGAGGAGTCCGGTGGCATTGGCCGAGAGCTGGATCCGCCCGTGACGGCGGTCGGGGTCAGCCAGCCGCTCGCTGCGTTCCCCGGGTACTCCGCTGTCGCCGTCACCTGCGGGTTCCACGACGGGAGAGTGACCGCGAGTACGGTCGCGGTCGACCCGTTCTCCACAGTGTTCAGGGTCACGCTGCCGGGCGTTGCCGACAGCGGCACATCGCCCCCGACCTGGGGCGCGACTGTGTAGGAAATCGGCAGCAGCCCAGTAAAGAGTTTTCCAAGGTCAAAGCAATCAAAGCTCACCCCACAGTGACGAGACTGTGGGGTGCCAGCGCCACTTCCGGAGGCGGAAGTTTAGCGAGTGCCGCGCTAGAACCGGTAAGCGACTCCAGCCACGTACATGCGTCCGTAGGCGCTGTAACCGATGCCGGTACCACTCTGAGACTGGCCGACTTGCTGACCAGGCGCCCACGGCAACAGAGGATTCCCGTTCAGATAGGTTCGAGCGATCGAATTGGTCAGGTTCTTGCCTTCGACATAGGCTTCGAAGCCCTTAAAGAACTTGTAATGAACGCTCGCTGTGACCCAGTCGAAGGCGTCGGCAATTGCCGGAAATCCTGGGACTTCGGTGCATTGCGAGCAGGCGTAGGTGTAGCTCGACGCATGGTCCCACGTGATATCCGCCGCGAGCGGACCCTTGTCGTACAGCAGGCTCACCGAGACGGTCGAAGTGGGGACGGCATTGATGGCGCCCGCGAAGTTGCCGTTCTGGTCATAGCCCCGGCTCTTGGTCGCCGTATATTGCACGTGCACGCCAAAACCGTTGTCGAGGAGGTGCTGCCAGGTGAGCTCAAGGCCGGTATAGATGCTGCGCGCACCATTCGCGGGCGCCTGGATGGTCCAGAGGAATGGCGTGCCTGGAACGGTACCCGGAGGGCCGCCCACGTATTGCATCGTGCCGAGATCTACCTCGGTCGTGACACCCGTATAGATGTCATCCGTGATGCGCTTGCCGAATACCGCAGCCGTCAACGCCGAGTGCGGCCGGTAGTACCATTCGAGCGAGACGTCGGCCTGATAGGCCTTGATCGGTCGCAGACCCGCGAGGCCGCCGTAGAAGAGTTGAGGCTGACCGTTGATCGCGTTGTTGGTCGATGTCGGTGCGAGCTGATTCAGGTTCGGCCGCGACATCGTCTCGGCGGCGGCGACGCGGAGTTGCAGAGTCTGAGGCGTGATCCAGTAGTTCAGATTGGCCGACGGCAGCGCTAGCGTATAGTGACCGTTGGCGCCAATGGGATTCCCTACGCCGTACTGCACGTTCCAAGTCTGGGTAGCGCCCGCCGTGGTTGGTGTCCACAGGGAGACCGGCACGGCAACTGCCGTGGAGGCAGTCGTGTCCGTGCGTACGACGCGAAGTCCCAGGTTGCCGGCCCAGTTCTCCCCGGAGAGGTCCGCCTGCACATACAGGGTGAGCGTCTTCTCCGTCACGTCGTACGAGTTATACGGGTTGGCTTGCGGCAGCGTATTCGCGAAATTGAATAGCGTGTACGGTGCCGTGCAGGTCGTCGGATAGGTCTGGCAGTAAAAAGGGTTCGGCTTCCCGTCGAGGCTACGCAGAAAAGCGAGCAATGCTGCGGAGTTCAGGGCCGGCAGGCTGCTCGGATAGGAACCGCCCGCCCCCTGCATGAAGTTCGGCGGGCTGATCAGAGAAACGACGTTGAAGCCCTGCGAGGCAAAGGAATAAGGCGTGCACTGGATGTCGCACCCGGCGGTGTTGTAGAGGGTGCCGTACTGGCCTGATCCGTTGGTCCAATCGTTGCTGATGTCCACCCGGCTTTTCTCACGGCTGGTGTCGCCGATGCCGAAGAGCAGTCGGTTGAATACGCCGCGATCGACGTTGTACTTGCCGTCGAGCGTAAAGCCCGTCACCTGATCGTGAACCGAATAGCCGTTGAGGCCGACGTAGTGGGTGGACCAGTATTTGTTGTCGTTTAGAAAGCCCGAATTGATCAACGCCGTATAGGAGCAGTACCCGGCATTGGTGGTACTTGAAGCCCCCGCCGGGCACGCTGACAGTCCGAGTTGGCTCGGCGGGAGTACCACATTGAGGCTTGGCAGGCTGTGCGGAAGGTTCGTGACGTTCAGGATGTCCGGTGCGTAAGGTGTGTTGCTGACCAGTCCGGCAGTTACGAACGTATCCGTGCCACCCTCAGGACGATTGGCGACCGACCGGTAGACATCGAAGCCGAAGCTCAGTCGATCCGTCGGCGTCCAGTTGACGTTGAGGCCGTACAGTGACGTATCCACGTTCCGATTGATCGTATTATTGACCATCTCGGGCTGGAAATTGCTGACGCTCACGCTGCTGATGACGCCGTCCTTCACGGTCGGGTTCGACCACGTGGGATTGCCGTTCTGATCGAGCCCATAGGCGAAGTAGTAGGACTGGTTGTACCCGACCTGAGGATCCCGAAGACGCGTAAACAGCCCGTCCGCGCTGACGGTCAGTGCGTCGTTAGGTCGCCATTCAAGACGAGCAGAAACGGCATCGCGCTTCTTCTCGTCATAGATCGAACCGAAGGTGATGCAACAGGGCGTGACCGGTGCGATGCCGTTGACCGTATACGTGTTCGGATCGGCCGGGATCTGGGAGTAGGCATTGAGCGAATCTGTTCGCGTGTTGTTGTCGGAATGAACGAGCCCGACAAGCAAGCCCAGCTTGTCGTCAGCGAACGTGTCGGTGAAGAAAGCGGAATATTTGGTGCCGTTGAGCTTCGTCATCGCATTGCGATTGCCCTCGGCGTGAACGCCCGCGTGCAGGCCGGGATTGTCGAAGGGACTCGAGGTGCGCAGGTTGACGGTGCCGCCGATGCTGCCTTCGAGGGCCGATGCCTGTGCCGATTTGAGCACGTCCGCGGCGGAGATGACTTCCGACGGCAAGACGTCGAAGGCCAGATCACGGCCATCATCGTCGGTTGCTAGCAGTCGGTTGTTCAACGTCACTAAGTTGTACTGCGGGCCAAGGCCGCGAACGCTAACCTTCTGACCTTCACCGCCAGTGGTGCGCGTCAGGGTAATGCCCGGCAGATGAGCGAGAGAGTCGGCGACATCGTCGTCGGGAAAGCGCCCTAGCTCCGTCGAGCTGATGGAATCAAGAACGATCGCCGCGTCTTTCTTCACGGTCAGCGACTTCTCGAGATTGGCGCGTGTGCCGGTGACCACGACCTCGTCAATGGTCTCGGTGGTAGGCGCGACTTGCGCGCCGGCATTGCCGGCAGCGGCCAGCAGGGTGACTTGGATCGCCATGGCGAGACCGGTACGTTTCATTGTCATTGACTCCTAAGACCCTCATCCCCGAGCGTGGCAGGCGGCGCCGTAGGCGTCCGCAACCCCTTATGTTTCCTGACATCGTTCAAGAGCGAAGGATGGTTCCTTCGTCTGTGGCAAAGACCGAGCTTGCGGTCCCTGCCCGCAGGCTGTTGAGTGGCAGCGTCACGCCCTTGCGCCGAGCGGCGTAGAGCGCAGCTCCGATCACTGGTTCGAGTTGTGGCGCTGCCAATGTATAGCGACCTGCGAGGCGCAATTCATCGGCCAGTGGCCTCAGAATGATCTGGCCCGCCTGAAAAACCCCTCCCGTGTAGGACACGGGCAGCTCCGCGTCGGGCGGAACGCCAAGGTTTCTGCGTACCGCGACGATGACCTGCGCGAGTTCCGCTGCCGCGCGCGCGTAGAGTTCGCCAGCTGCGGTGTCGCCTGCCGCTGCCGCCTCGGCTACGACCGTGGCGAGGGCCGCGATGGAACTGCGTTCATTCGTCGAAAGACCGTTGATGTGGCCGGCGAGATCAAGATTGTTGTCGAGCTGGAAGTGCTCGCGGATCAGGGCCTGCAGCGGCCCGGGCTCGAGGCGTCCATCGCACATGCGAGCGAACACCGTCAGTCCCTCTCGCGCGATCCAGTAGGCCGACCCCTCGTCGCCGAAGACCTCGCCCCAGCCGCCGGAGCGTGCGCAGCGGCCGGCAAATTCTCCGTAGGCGATTGAACCGGTCCCGGCGATGACGCTGATGCCGTCGGTGCACGCGAGCGCCCCGGCCCAGCTGCACACCATGTCGTTGCCCACGGTGTAGCGGCCCTCGCATAGGATTTCCGAGGGCATGGCTAAGAGGGTACCGTCGGCTCCCGGATCCTCTCCGAAAGCCGGCAGCCCCAGAAAGGCGTGATCAACGTCATCCCGCGCTATCCCCGCGACGGTCAACACCTCACGGATGCCGTCGGTGAGCACCGCACGAACGGCCTCAAGGCCGATCTCCGGGTGATAGCAGCTGCCCCGCATAGCACGCGCGATCAGGCGTCCGTCTTGGCTGACGAGCACGAAGGCCGTTTTGGTTCCGCCGCCATCGACGCCGAGATACATGGGCTTCAGTCCTCGACCTGATGAATGGTGACGCCCTTGACTACGCGGTTGACGACGCCCGAGGCGCTCGGGTTGTCTGGCGTACAGCCGAGCGAAAGCGACATGCCGTAGGCATAAAGCTGTGCAACGAGAAGGTAGGGAAAGGCGAGTTCCGCGTCGGAGGCTTCGTTCATCCCGGAGACGACCCAGGCATCGAGGCCTTCGAGATCCGCGTCAGTCCCGCTCAACGCCAGTACCCGACCGGCAATCCCGTCGGACTGGAGCTCCCGGACGAGGTCCACGTCGTACCGGCGTGTCAGTTGGTTCGACGATAAAAAGACGATCGCCAGGCAGTCGGGGGTCACGAAGGTTTTCGGGCCATGTCGGAAACCCAGCGTAGACTCGGACAGCGCCGCAACACCGCCATCACTGAGCTCGAGGAGCTTCAGCGCTGCCTCGTTCGCGAGCCCATTGAGGCCGCCACTGCCGAGATAGACGGTGCGCCGGAACTGACGCGCGAGGAGCGGACGAAGCAGCGTGGGCGCGGCCTCGAGCGTCGTGGCGCCCGCCCGACCGATCCGCATACAGGCGTCGTCCGTGAATGTCTCGGGCGCGAACAGCGACCAAGCGGCGAGCAGCATCGAGCTGAAGCTCGACGTCATCGCAAAGCCGCGGTCGTGGGTTAAATCCGGCAGCAGGACCGCTAGCGAGCGAGTCTGTCTGGCTCCGCGACGATAGAGGGTCCCTTCCGCATTGCAGGTGATGATGAGTTGGTGGCACTCGCTGAGGTGCTGCTCCGCAAGTTCTACGGCGGCTACGCTCTCGGGGCTGTTGCCAGACCTGGCGAACGACACTAGCAGGGTCGGCACGTCGCGCTGTAAATAGAGTCGAGGCCCGGCCACGAGATCGGTGGTGGCAATGGCTTCTACGCGGCGGCCGAGGCTCGCGCCGAGCTCAGGTGCGAGGCAGCGGCCCAGATAGGCTGAGGACCCCGCACCCGTGAGAATGATCCTTAGATTCTCGCGGGCGAGTAGAGGCGCAAGAAAGCGGCGCGCCGCAGGTTCCATGGCGGCGAGCACCGCGCGGGCCTCGCTCCATGCGGCGGGTTGCTGGTGGATTTCGCGGGACGTCCAGTCACTGTAACTGGGATCCGTCGTCGCGATCGTGCCGTGCGGGTTCGACATCAATTCAGTGTTCCTGCGAGCCGCAGGCGCGCGCGTAGTCCGCGAGCACGCCCTGGATGTGGTGGATGACTAAGTCGCGCGCGCTGTAGTTCAGGGTTCCCGCCCTCAGTGCACGATACGCCTCCGGAAGGTATTGGCTTACGAGCGACAGCGGCGGCGGCGTCTCATCGAGCAGTGCATAGAGACGCTCCGTCGCGGCGGCGATCTCGGCGACCGGCCAGTAGTAACGCACTCGATCGCTGAGGCTGTATTGCAGCTGGGTCGAGAGTGTCGAGCCCTGCGTGTCGTAGTACCGGCGCCAGTGCGTCGGGTCCGCGTGCATCACCTGCAGCACCGTTGTGCGCAGTCCCGGCGCCGCGCGCTCACCCAGCCAGTCACGGGCCATGGCATCGAGTGCCCACAGCGCCTCGCGCAGCGCATACGTCACGCCGGGCCCAACCTTCAGGATGGCGTAGTGATCGCGCACGAGGTCGGCGAGCTTGGCCGGTGTCTGGTAGTCCGTCGAGTGAGCCTCATAGACAAATCCGGGAAGCGATTCGATGCATCGGCTGAGCGCTACGGCTTTCTCGCGCTGGTAGTCGATGACGCGGTCGTGATCAAATTCAACGCCCGGCTGAACAACGAGCGCGATGACGCGCTCCCAAGCCGCATCTAAGCCACGGGCGGCGAAGGCCTCTCTGTGCGCCTCGATTGTGGCGATGGCAGCGGCGGGTTCGGTGACCGCGAGCTCACCCAGCGTTTCATGCGCACCGCCGGGGACGGGCACCTCCGAGCCGATCACGTAGACCGGCGGCTCGCCGCCCACCTCTGCCCAAGCGCGCTCGGTCGCCGCGCATAACATCGCTGTGCGCTCCGCAATCCGCCGGTCATCCAGCGCGCGAGGATCATCTGCGCAGGCCATCGAGCAGTCGAGATGGATCTTCCGAAAGCCTGCCGACACGTATTCGGCAACCATGACCGTGGCTTTCTCGAGCGCGACTGCCGCCGGCATGTGCTGCCACGCGTTTGGCCCCAGATGGTCGCCACCGAGAAGCACTTGCTCTCGCGGCAGCCCAGCGCGATCGGCGAGGCCCCAGACGAGGTCACGAAACTGCGCCGGACGCATGCCCGTATAACCCCCGTCCTGGTTCACCTGGTTTGAGGTTGCTTCGATGAGCGCGAGGCTTGAATTGCGACGGGCCTGCGCGAGACTCGCTTCGATAACCAGCGGATGCGCCGAACATACGGAGTAAATGCCGACGGCGGCGCCGGCGCGGTGTTGGGCAACCAGATCCAGTAGGGCCTTCATTCCGGGGACGCTTCGGGCTCGAGCGCGAGGAGCGCGGCTGCGGCAAACGCGAGTACGATGCCGATGATCTTGAGCGGCTGTGGCACAACGCCAAGGAGCGCCAGCGAGAGGATCGCAGTGATCAGCGGCGCACCTGCGTTCGTCAGGGGCGACACAACGAGCGCCTTGCCGTAGCGGAACGCATAGACGAGCATCAGCGCGCCGATGGAATTCAGGATCTGCGTGATGGCCGCAAGACCGGGACCGGAGAATGACAGGTTGATCGGCTGCTTGAAGTCGGTCATCGCCAGCGCGACTGGGATCAAAAGCAGCGCGGTTAGTGTCATATAAAGAAAGATGTTCTCGGCATCCATCGTCCGGTTGGCGAGCTTAATGACAAAGGCCTGCACGCCCCAAGCGACCAAGATTATCAGCGCGTATAAGAACCACGCATAGCCCGCCATCGGCGTGTCACCGCCTGGATCGTAGTCAAACAGAGGCAGCGCAAGGAGTGCGAGCAGCACGCCGATCGCGCCGATGCGTGTCACGCGCTCCCCCAGCACGATCATCGAGAGACCGATCGTCACGATCGGTGAGAGCGCGATCAGCGGAAAAATCAGATAGGTCGGACCCGTATGCACGGCGTGGAACAGCAGCATCTGGCCACCCGCACCAAAGAAGCCGATCACGGCACCAAGGCCGATAGAGCGGGCATCTCGTTGCAGTCGCCAGCCCACCTTGTTCATGGCATAGAGCGCCGGAGGGATCATGGTCAACGCCCAGACGACGTAGACCAGCGTCTCGGGAAAGCCATGCTCCGTCGGCAGGCCCGCGAAGGCGCCCCAGACCCCCCAGAAGAGTGTCGTGATGAGCGCGTAAAGTAGCCAGGGTTTGGTCGGCATCAGCCTGCCGCCGGGTGTAGGTGTTCCGCTCGCGAGCGGAGGGGTTTGAGACGGTCGCGCACGGTTGATTCCTTGCGGATAACGATCCAGATCTTTCTTTTTATATTCTTTCGGTTTCGGATTGTCCAGACAATGCGATTCGAAACTTCAGTGACGCCATGATAAGGATCGGAAAAGTTTCCATTGGTGTCAGTCAACCGTTAGGTGACAATGCATTGAACGCCGCAACTAGCCAGCCGAGCCTTTGATGAACGATTTCTCCCCTCCGCGCGCCAAGCGCGATACGAGCGAACGGCGCAGCCAAATCAGCGCCATGGTGCGTGAGTCCGGCAGCGTGCAGGTGGCGGCGCTTGCCAGCCAGTTCCGGGTGTCGATGCAGACGATTCGCAAGGACCTGCACTACCTCACCGAGCTCGGGGTGATGGCTCGCGCCTATGGAGGCGCGATTGCGGCGCGGGGCGTAAGCGCGGTCGCCGAGCCGCCTGTCTCGGCTAAACTTGCGCTGCACAATCCGGAGAAGGAACGCATCGGCCGATATGCCGCGAGCCTGATCAAGCCGGGCGACTCGGTCGTGCTCGACTCGGGTACGACTACCCTCCAGATCGCCCGGTTTCTGCCCGACGTCGAGGGGATCACCGTGGTCACCAATGACTTTGGCATCCTCGCGACCCTCACACAGAAGGCACACATCAAGATCGTCATGATTGGCGGCGAGTTGCGCCGCAAGAACATGGCGTTTTACGGCGCCCAGACCGTCAGCGCGCTCAATGAACTCCTCGTCGACAAACTCTTCCTTGGCGTTGACGGCTTTGACGTTGAGCGCGGTATCACGACCCACCATGAAGCGGAGGCGATGCTAAACCGCAAAATGGCCGATGTCGCCCGCGAGGTCATTGCCGTGGCCGATAGCTCCAAGTTCGGCCGCGTCTGCCTGCACCGAATCATCGGGCTCAACGAGATCACGGGATTAATCACCGATCACGCAGCGCCCGATTACCTCGGGCCGGCGAGCGAAGCGCTCGGCTTTGAACTAACGCTTGTCTGAGCGCTAGCCGGTTGGGTTGCGCTCGATGAAGACACGTTTTGCATTGCGCAAGTAAATCTTGTCGATGACTGACCGCGGCAGCGCGAGTCCCGGCACCCGTTGACGGATTGCGGCCACGTATTGGGATTGGCGCGTCGCCAGATACAGCCAGTCCGACTTCCAGAACTCATGCGCCTCGCGCCGGACATCCTCCGGGCGCGCGTGAGCTTCGATCGTGAGGTCTGTCCCGTACAGCACCCGGTCCTGATAGCGGATGAGGAAGCGCCGCACGCGCGCCCGGTTGCGCACCGATTGGTACTGTAGCTGCGTCATTCGCGCGGCCATGTCCACCACTGCGTTCGGATGCTCGTCCAGGAAGGTCGCGAGCCGATCGACGTTCCATTCGAGGCTTGCAAGATGTGCCCCGACGAAGGACAGGTTCGGGTGCCGTCCCACGAACTGATCGCGGGCGGACATCAACTGCTCGTAGCTCGGCAGCTCCGGGTGCAGGTACATGTGGTACTGCGGGTGCTCGGCGAAGTAGCTCCGGTCGTTGTCGGTCGTCATCTCTGAAAGTGGCAGCCAGCAGTTGTGGGGCTCGCCCTGATGAGCGATCAGCGGGACACCGAGCGTTTCGATGTGTCGCACGACCGGGTCGAGGGCGGAGTCAGTGATCGCGAGCAGTCTGCCGCTCGGGTCGCGCTCGACCATGCCGATGTTCTTCCAAATCTTGACCGCGACCGCCCCTTGCGCCACCGCTGCGGTGAGCGCGTCATTGACGGCCTCAGCCCATCCCGGGGCGGACCAGCCGGCCATCAAGAAGGTCGTCGCGAAGTGGATGCGCTGCGGGTCGCGGCGCCGCAGTTCACGGGCGATCGCCGCCTGGGCATCGAGTGCCGGAAAGTCGGGGTAGTCGACATTGATGGTTAGGAGTTCGACATTGTCGGCGCGCGCGATGTCCAGGAATGCCGGTTCATCGGTATTGGCATGCACGTGCGCGTCGAACTTGTGGACGCGCGCGAAATCTCCAGGACCGTATGGAGTTTCGGTCGCCGGGGTCGCCGTCGCGCCGCCACAAAGCAAGATAAAACTGAGGGCGATCCGGCGCATCTGGTTTTCCCGTTGTGAGGACGAATAACAACATAACGAAAATTAGATGGTTCGTTTTAGCGCGACTTGGCTTGCCACACAAGCGGAATTCCGGGAGACTCTTCCTGTCATCAACCGTGCAGACTCGGGGCAATAGCCCAAGGGAATTTCCATGAGGCGGCGGCGAGTGTTGCAGCTTCTGGCCGCCGGCGCCGCAGCGGGTGGCACCTTAGCGTTCGCAAGCGACCAATCGACGATGACCGGGAAGCCGGCTGTGCTTGGCGATGGCCACATTGCGATCAGCATCGACGATCAAATGCACACTGCTGTTCGCTGGTGGGTGGACGGACGCGAAGCTTCCCTGACCCCACACTCTGCGAGCGAAACGCTTCGCCTTGCCGACCATCGAGTCCTCGAGAACTTTAGGCTGCGGGCCCAGTCGGTTGATCGGATCGATGACGCTCACGGCCGAGGCACACGGCATACGCTGACCGGACTCGCGGCCGACGGTGTGGAAAAGACGCTCGTCGTCCGTTTTTATGAGCGGCATCCCGGTGTCGCGCTGCTGCAGGTCCGGTTTCGCAACCTGAGCGGCAATCCGCTCACGGTCGCTGGCTGGACGGTGGCGTCGCATCGGCTGCCGGGTGTTCCGGATGCGAAGCCGTCGTTCTGGTCCTTTTCAGGTGCGTCTTACGAGAACCGACGCGACTGGGTGCAGCCGGTCAAGGCCGGCTTCGCGCAGCGCAACTTTCTCGGGATGAACGCGTCCGATTACGGTGGCGGCACGCCCGTCGTTGATGTCTGGCGAGCGGATGCCGGGCTTGCAGTCGGACACCTGAATCCGCATCCGGCGCTCGTCTCGCTGCCGATTGTCGCCGAACCGAACGGCGTTTCGATCGCCATCGATTGCGACCACTCCGGCGTGTTGGCACCCGGTGATGAACTGCAGACGCTGACCTGCCTCGTGCACGCCCATCGCGGTGATTACTTCGCCTCACTCGAGCACTATCGCCAGTTAATGTCCGATCAGGGACTCGCCGCACCAGAGGCGCCGGAGGCCGCGTTCGAACCCATCTGGTGCGCTTGGGGCTACGAGCGCAACTTCACGCTCGAAGAGATCGAAGGCACGCTCGCGAAGGCCAAGAGCCTCGGCCTCGAGTGGGCGGTGCTCGATGATGGCTGGCAGACCACGCAGGGGGACTGGTACGTCGACCGCACCAAGTTCCCGCGCGGTGAGGCTGACATGAAAGCTTTCGCCGGCCGTGTGACGGCAGCCGGGATGAAGCCGCGACTATGGCTGTCCCCACTTGCGGTCAGTCCCGGGTCTGATCTTCTGCATGACCACGTGGATCAGCTGTTGCTCGACAAGAACGGCGCGGTCCAGAACATCAGCTGGTGGAACGCGTTCTACCTCTGTCCCGCGTATCAGCCGACGATCGAGTACCACGAAAAGCTCGTTACGAAGATCATCGGCGAATGGGGCTACGCAGGGCTTAAGCTTGATGGTCAGCATCTAAATGGCGTTGCTCCCTGCTACAACCCGGCCCATAAGCACGCCCGTCCGGAAGAGTCGGTCGAGCAGTTGGGTGCGTTCTGGGTTGCACTCTATCGTGCTGCTCTGCGGGCGAATCCCGACGCGGTCGTTGAGCTCTGCCCCTGCGGGACGTCTTTCGCATTTCACAACATCATCGCGATGAACCAGACGCCAGCATCGGACCCCGAATCGTCCTGGCAGGTGCGACACAAGGGCAAAACGCTGAAGGCGCTGCTGGGCAGCGGCGGATCCTTCGCCGGCGATCATGTTGAACTCAGCGATCATGGCAACGACTTCGCGTCGACGATCGGAGTCGGAGCCGTCGTATCCACGAAGTTCACGTGGCCGCACGACACACCGCATCCCTCTGCGCCTCAGCCACCCGGCGGCTACCTGCTGACGGACGAGAAGGAACGCGAGTGGCGCCGTTGGATTGGTCTCTATCGCGAGCACCTGCTGCCGAAGGGGCGTTATCTTGGGCAGATGTACGACATCGGCTTCGACAAACCTGAGGCCCACGTGATTGCCAAAGATGGCAAGTTCTACTATGCGTTCTATGCCCCTGACTGGCGAGGACCGATCGAGTTGAGGGGCCTCGGGACGGGTCGTTATCGGGTCAAGGATCTGGTGACGGGTCAGGTGATCGGCGAAGTGAGCGCGATGGACCGTCGCATTCGCGCAGATTTCAGACAGCACCTACTGCTTGAAGTGTCAGCGATCTGACCGGACGGAAACGCTGAGCGGTCGGTGTTTGTCTCGGGCACCAATCAGAGCTACGACCCTGCGGCGGGAATGCTTGCGGGACTGGCTGTGGGGGCGGCGACTGGGGCCTCAACAGACTAAACGACCCACGCTGCCGAGAACGAGGAACAGGCAGCACAAGAGGTTTATCAACGAGAAACGATCGCGTCTGGTTTGACCGCCATCGGTCAGGTTCAGACTCAAGGCCGGGCGAACGCGTTTTTCGAATCTCCAACTCACGGTACCGGTGTCAGGGTCATCGATGTCAGCCAGTATTAACCGGTAGTTGACGCAGAATCGGATGTAAACGATTGAGCGGGTGCGAGTGGTTGCCGGAACACATCATCTGGCGGATCGGGGCGTCGCCGTTGGCCCAGTGTTGGCCATGATTCGGCGCGGCGTTGAACGTTGCCGAATCGCATCTTCGCTCAGGCCGATGTTTGCAGCGGTGTGGTTGTCATGAAGCCGCTCATCATCGTGCCTGCGGTCGAAGAGTATCCGACCCCATCGATGGGTCGCGCCTGACGTAGGATGGGGCCCTCTTTGCGTCCAACTGCCCGGAGTTCCTCCATGCCGGTTCCTAGCCGATTGCCGAGTCTGTGTGTGTTGCTCTCTCTGGTCCTTGCACCGCTAGTGCATGCCGACATTCCCTCGTCCGTGGTCGGTGCCATGCAGTGGCGCCAGGTCGGGCCCTTCCGCGGTGGGCGCGTTGAGGCGGTCACCGGCGTCCCCGGGGACGCCGCGACTTGGTACTTCGGCGCCGTCGCCGGTGGCGTCTGGAAGAGCAGCGATGCGGGCGCTTCTTGGCAGCCGCTCTTCGATGCGCAGGCGATCTCGTCGATCGGCGCGATTGCGGTCGCCGACAGCGACCACAACGTACTGTATGTCGGCACCGGCGAGCCGTGCCCGCGCGGCAACATCACTTACGGCGATGGCGTCTACAAGTCGACCGACGGTGGCCGCAGCTGGCGCAACATCGGCCTCAAGGACAGCGAGCACATCGGCGCCGTCACGATCGACCCGCGCAACCCCGATATCGTGATGGTCGCGGCCCTCGGCCACGCTTATGGTCCGAACACTGAGCGCGGCGTGTTCCGCACGACCGACGGCGGTCGGAACTGGCAGAAGGTGCTCTACAAGGACGCGGACAGCGGGGCCGCTGACGTGGTGCTTGACCCCTCGAACCCGTCGATCGCGTACGCCTCGCTCTGGCAGATGCGCCGCGAGCCGTGGCACTTCACGAGCGGCGGCCCGGGCTCCGGTCTGTACAAGTCGACCGATGGTGGCGCGACTTGGGCGCCCATCCAAGGTCATGGTCTGCCGAGCGGTCTCATCGGTCGCATTGGGCTCTCGGTCGCGGGCGGTGGTTCGGGTCGGGTCTATGCGCTGGTCGAAGCGGAGGAGGGTGGCCTCTACCGCTCCGATGATCACGGCGAGACCTGGACGCGCGTCAACAGCGATCACCGGTTTCGCCAGCGCGCGTGGTACTTCAGTCACGTGTTCGCCGACCCCTCGTCGCCCGACGTCGTCTATGTCGCCAACACCGGGCTCTTCCGCTCGAACGACGGCGGTCGCACCTTCGACCTGCTGTCGGCGCCGCACGGCGACCACCACGGCCTGTGGATCGACCCGACCAATCCACGTCGGATGATCGAGAGCAGTGACGGGGGCGCGAGCCTGTCGATGGATGGCGGGGCGCACTGGTCGGCGCCCTACAACCAGCCGACGGCGCAGTTCTACCACGTCGTCGCCGACAACCACGTGCCGTACCGGATCTATGGCGCTCAGCAAGACAACACCACCGTCGCCATCGCCAGCCGCACCGATGCCGGCGTGATCGGGCGGCAAGATTGGTATCCGGTCGGCGGCGGTGAGAGTGGCTATATCGCGCCGGATCCAAAGGATCCGGAGATCGTCTACGCCAACGACAACAGTGGTGTCATCACCCGCTACGACCATCGCACCCAGGAGTTGCGCGACGTCTCGCCGTATCCGCTCGAGACCTCGGGTCAGGGCGCCGCCGAGCAGAAGTTCCGGCTGCAGTGGACTGAACCGCTTTTCGTGTCGCAGTACGACTCGAACGTGCTCTACACCGCATCCCAATACGTGATGAGAAGCCAGGACCAGGGCAAGAGCTGGCAGACCATCAGCCCCGATCTTACGCGTGACGACAAAACCAAGCAGACGCCGTCCGGTGGCGACATCACGCTCGATATCACGAGCGTCGAGTACTACGACACTGTCTTCACGCTCGCAGAGTCGCCGCGCGAGCGGGGGCTGCTGTGGGCCGGCACCGACGATGGCCTTGTGCACCTGACGCGCGATGACGGCGCTCACTGGGAGCGCGTGACGCCCAAGGATTTGCCGGCGTGGAGCCTCGTCAGCATGGTGGAGGCCTCGCCACACGACGCGGCGACCGCGTTCATCGCCGTCGACCGCCATAAGCTCGACGATAAAAAACCACTGATCTACCGCACCCATGACTTCGGCAAGAGCTGGACACGGATCGTCACGGGACTGCCGGACGGCGCCTACGTGCGCTCGGTGCGCGAAGACCCGGTGGTGGCCGGTCTCTTGTACGCAGCGACCGAGCGCGGCGTGTACGTGTCCGCTGACGACGGTGCGCACTGGCAATCGCTGCAACTGAACCTGCCGGCGACGCCGATCCACGACCTTATCGTCAAGGACGGTGATCTCGTCGCTGCTACCCACGGCCGCTCGTTCTGGATCCTCGACGACCTCTCGCCCGTGCGACAGGCGAGCCATCTGACGCTGACGCGTGCGGCCACCTTGCTGAAGCCCGCCGTCGCCGTGCGCCGTCATATCCCGGAGGAAGTGGAGCGGCGTCTGCCGGTCGGTGACAATCCGCCGGCCGGCGCGGTCATCGACTACGTCCTGAAGGACAAACCCACCGCCGACGAGGAGGTGACGCTTGAGTTCCTCGACGCCTCGGGTGCGGTGCTGAAGCGCTACTCGAACCATCGCCCGGCCGATGCTTACGATCAGCCGGCCGAGTGGACCGATCGTGAGGCGCCGGTCGAGACCATCCCGGCGGAGGCGGGTGCGAACCGCTTTGCCTGGAACATGCACCGCGAGGAGCCGACTCCGCTGCCGGGTGCCGTCTACGGCGAAGGTCTGCCGCGCGGACCGCTGGTCCGCCCGGGCCACTATCAGGTGCGCTTGACCTTCCGCAATGAGGTGTCGGTGCAACCGCTCGAGGTGATCCTGGATCCGAGGCTCAGTGCTTCGGTGAAGGCGGCCGATCTGGCCGCGCTCGAGACGCTTGCCTTGTCCGTCGGCCGCGACATCGATGCGCTGCACCGCGCCGTGAACGAGATGCGCGACCTGCGTGCCAAGATCGTCACGCTGCAAAAATGGGCGGCGAATGACGCTGCCGCGCAGCCCGTGCTCGCCTCCGCCGATCGCTTCTTGAAGCAGGTGGCCGCGATTGAGGAAGAGCTCGTGCAGGTGCGCCTCGCCGCGAGCGAGGACACGCTGCGCTATCCGGTGAAGCTCAACGAGCAGTTCGCCTACCTGTCAAACGTGCTCGACGGCGATGCGCCGCCGACCATGCCGCAGCGCGAGGTCGCGGCCATGCTGCATGAACGCCTCGAAACGCAGCTCGCGCGCTGGAGGAGCCTGGCGTCGAGCGAACTGCCGGCGTTGAACGAGCTCCTGCACCGGCAGGGGATCCCGCGACTCAGCGTTGCGGGGCGCTGAGGGTGCGCGGCGCACGTCAAGGTCGATGGCTCGGCGCTTGTGCCGCGGTCGCTGTGAGCGGAGCCTTCGCGGCCGCGCCGCACATCGATGCGACGCGGCTGAACGCCACCGTCACGGCACTGTCGGCCTACGGCGCGAACCCAGAGGGCGGCGCCAGTCGCGTCGGCTTCAGCGATGCTGAGCTCGCGGGTCGTGCCTACGTGATCGGCCTCATGCAGGACGCGGGTCTTAGCGTGCGCATCGATGCCGCCGGCAACATTTTCGGCCGCCGTGCCGGGCGTGAGGCGCTCGCACCGCTCCTGATGGGTTCGCACATCGACTCCGTTCCGCACGGCGGCAACTACGACGGCGATGTCGGCACGCTGGCGGCGATCGAGGTGGCCCGTGCGCTCGCGGCGGATGGCATCACGCTACGCCACCCGCTTGAGGTGGTGGTCTGGTCTGACGAAGAGGGCGGGCGTTATTACCTGGGCTCCTTCGGCTCCGATGCGGCCGCAGGGCAGTTGCCCGAGGGCATGGCCGAGCGGCGGGATACTGATGGCACGACGCTTGGCGCCTGGCTCACCCGAATGGGCGGGGATCCGTCACATCTGTCCGATGCACGCATCGCACCCGGCGCGATTGCAGGCTACCTCGAGTTGCACATCGAGCAGGGTGCGGTGCTTGAGACTGCGGGTGTGCCGATAGGGGTGGTCGAGGGGATTGTCGGCATCTCCAGTCGCACCTGCACAGCGCAAGGCTTCGCGAACCACGCGGGCACGACGCCGATGGATCGGCGTCAGGACGCCTTGGCCGCAGCCGCGCGCGCGGTGCTGGCGGTGCGCGAGGAAGTGCGTGCTGAACCCGAGGGCCATCCGGTCGGAACGGTCGGCTGGATCGACGCCAAACCCGGGGCCGTCAACGTGATCCCCGGTCATGTGGCGTTCACGGTCGAGATCCGCGATCTCGACGAGGCGCGCATCCAGCGCATCGACCAACGCATTCAGGCGCGCTTGGCCGCGATCGCGACTGACGAGCGGGTGTCGATCGAATGCTCAGTGCCCGAAGTCAGTCCCGCCGCGCGCACCGACCCACGCTTTCGCGCGGCGATTCGACGGGCTGCTGAGGAGGCGCACCTGGCCACCCGGGATTTGCCGAGTGGTGCCGGGCACGACGCTCAGAACGTCGCGAGTTTTGCACCGATGGGCATGATCTTCGTGCCGAGCGTGGGCGGCATCAGCCACTCGCCGAAGGAGTTCACGCGGCCGGAGCACGTGGCCGAGGGGGCCGACGTGCTCGGACGCGCGCTCGTGGCGGTGGACGCCGAACGCTGACCGAGGCGCATCGGCTCAAAAGCCCGGCGGGCGCTCGGCTACGACCTTCAGCTGACGCTCGAGGGCGAGCCCGACGCGACCGATCGTGCCTTCGTCGAACAAGCGGCCGATCAGCGTGACGCCATGCGGGACGCGCCGCGGCGGCGAGTAGGTCGTCACGTGGCGTGTCGGTCCCGGTGCCCAGTCGCTGCGCGTGGCCTCGATCTGGATGAACCCCGCGCGCTGCGTCAGCGACGGATGCCCCGTGTGGTTCGTAATCGTGAGGATCTCATCGCGCAGTGACGGCACGAGCAGGAGATCAACCGAGCGGAACACTTCGGCCATCATCTCGCACACCCGCCGGCGCAGCCGATCGGCCTGCACGTAATCCACCGCCGAGATGAAGCGTGACTGGCGGAAGGTGTTCGGCCAGGCGTCGTCCGTTTGTTCGCACAGCGTGTCGATCGCATGGTTGAGCGTGATGTCCTCAAAGGCCGCGGCGCTCTCGGCGAAAAGAATCGTGTTCAGCGACCCGTAGGGCCAGTCCGGCAGGGTCACGGGGACGGGCCTAAGGCCGAGTCCACGCAGCGCCTCGAGCGCCGCACGGTCGACCTCGGTCGCGGGGCTCTCCTGCATCCACGCGTCGATGTAGCCCAGCCGCAGGCCCGCCACGGGCGCGGTCGCATCGAAGTCGAGATGCGCCTCGATGCTCTGGCGATCACCCGCGTCCGGACCCCGAATGGCCTCGAGCACGATCACGGCATCCTCGACGGTGCGTGTCATCGGGCCGAGCTTGTCGAGTGACCAGCACAAGGTCATCGCGCCCGTGCGCGGGACGCGGCCGAAAGTTGGCCGCAGGCCCGTGATGCCGCAGCGCATCGTCGGCGAGACGATGCTGCCGCCGGTCTCACTGCCGATCGAGAAAGCGACGAGACCCGCTGCGGTCGCGGCGCCCGGCCCCGCGCTCGAGCCGGATGCGCCTTCCTCGAGCGCCCACGGGTTCTTCGTGACACCGCCGAACCAGATGTCGTTGAGGGCGAGCGCTCCGAGCGATAACTTCGCGATCAGCACGGCGCCTGCGGCCTCGAGACGGCGGACGACCGTCGCATCCTCGGTCGGGATCCGGTGGCGGAACGGCTCTGCGCCCCAGGTGGTGGCGAGGCCCGCGGTGTCGAGCAGGTCCTTCGCCCCCCACGGGATGCCGTGCAAAGGTCCGCGGTAATGCCCTTGGGCGAGTTCCGCATCGAGCGCGCGGGCCCGCTCGAGCGCTGTCGGGTTCAGGTTGATGATGCACTCAAGTTTGGGGTCGAAGCGCGCGATGCGATCAAGGTAGATGCGCGTCAGCCGCTCACAACTGAGCGCGCCCGTGCGAATCCAATGCGAGAGTTCGCTGAGCGTTGCGAAGGCGATGTCGGCCTCGTTGGAGGGCAGCGCCCCCACCGACGCGCCGCTTGCGACAAAGCGCGAGCGGGCGGGGCCTCCATCCGCGGGCGACAGGCGCGGATCCCATGTCGAGTAGGGTGCGTTTTTCTCGCCGAGCGGGACGGGTTTCGTGCCGGTGCGCCGCTCGTAGAGCGCCGACATGCTGGCGCGCCAACTGTGCGCCGCCTGCGCACGCTCGGCGGCTGTGAGCGTGACCTGCATGAGTTTTTCGGCTTCGAGGAAGGTGTGGGCCGAGACGGCCGGCCCCATGCCGGCGCCGGTGCCGAAGGCGGGCGGCGTGCCCGGCGGTGTATTGGCCGGTGGATGGGTGGGCGTGTCGGCGATCGCCGTGGTGCCGGCGGCAGCGCCCAATCCGAGGGCGGCTTGGGTGAGGAAGTCACGGCGGGTGGTGCTCATGGGGTCTCTCGACTGAAGTGAGAACAAGGATCCTAGCGAAGCGACGCACGACTCGGCGGTGTGCCGTGCCAAGCCAGCGTTCGATCGCTAGGGCGGCGGTCTCAGGGCTTTATCGCCCGAAACGCGTCGGGCGGCTTGCGGTGGTGGGTCGCCTGCTCGTAGGCGTAGGCGTAGCGCAGCAAGAGCCCCTCGCTGTAGGCGGGTGCGAGGAAGGTGAGGCCCGCGGGCAGTACGGTGTGCGTGTAACCCATGGGTACCGTGATTGCAGGCCAACCGGTTTGTGGCGAGAGGATCTGGCTGTTATCGCCTGGGGGGCTGTCGAGATCACCGACCCGGCGTGGCGGGTTCGACCAGGTGGGATACACGATCACATCGATGTGGGCTGAGGTCATCGCCGCGGTCAGAGCCTCCCGAAAAGCGACCTTGGGCTCGTCGCTCCACACGTCCGTGCAGGGCGAACGCCGTTCGTCCGCGGCCGGCGGCGCGAGTGCGGCGGTAAGTTCGCTGTCGATGTGCGGCAGGTAGAGACCCAAACGGTGCACCTCAAGAAGCGTGTGCACGGGTGCCTTCGGATGACCGGCGAGATAACGGTTGAGATCACTCTCAAAGTCGCCGCACCAGAGGTTCTGGGTCAGCGCCTCGAAGTCCTCGACATCGAAGGGGTCGACGATCTCGGCGCCGGCCCTGCGCAGATCGTTGAGCGCGCGTTCGGTGAGCGCGCGGATCTCAGGATCCCCCGTGGGCGCATCGACGTAGCGACGAAACACCCCGATCCGCACGCCCTTCAAGCCGTCGCGGTCGAGGAAGCGCCGGTAGTCCGGGGGAATGTGGCCGGAGGATCGTGCGGTCAAGGGGTCGCCGGTGTCGGCGCCGGCGACGACGTTGAGTACGGCTGCGGCGTCGGCGACCGTGCGCGTCATCGGGCCACCAACGTCGTTGTGGACAAAGAGCGGGACGATGCCGTGACGACTGGTGAGCCCAAGCGTCGGGCGCAGGCCGACGAGGGCATTGTGCGAGGAGGGGCCGCGGATGGAGTTACCGGTGTCGGTGCCAAGCCCAACGAGACCTAAGTTCGCGGCGATCGCGGCGGCGGTGCCGCCCGATGAGCCGGCCGGGACCCGTTCGAGGTCGTAAGGGTTGCGGGTGATGCCGGCGATGGAACTCTCGGTGAGGTAAGGCGAGAACGCCCACTCCGCCATGTTGGATTTGGCGAGCACGATCGCCCCCGCGGCGCGCAGTCGCGCGACCATGTCGGCATCGGTGTCGGGTAGCCAGCCCCTCAATGCGAGCGAGCCGGCGGTCGTCTGCAGGCCACGCGTCTCGTAGTTGTCCTTCACGATCACCGGCACGCAGTGCAGCGGCTGGAGGCTCCGAGTGCGCGTGTAGTCCTCGTCGAGACGATCTGCGTCAACGGTGGCGTCGGGGTTGATCGTGACGATGGCGTTCAACCGCATCGGCTGGTCGAGGGCGCGGATGCGGGTGAGATACTGATCGACGAGCGCTCGGCAGGAGAGTTCGCCGCTGCGTAGCGCCCCGTGTACGGTGTCGATCGACGCCTCCTGCAGATCAAAAGGGGTTGCAGGCGCGGCGCCTGTAACGAGGAGGCTGGCGATCGAGGCAAGCAACAGGCGGGTGGTCGGTGTCATGGCGAACCTCAGCGGCAAGTCCCGATCATAGGTGAGGACGCGCATGGAAGGGTGCTCGTCGAGGTGGGTAGACTCTCGATGGTTCCGCTTATCGAGCGTTGGGTGGCCTTGCGTTGGCCGCAACTTATCTCGCTCGCTCGGGTAGGGACTCTTGCAACCGTACTGCCTTGTCCCCACCTTCAGAGTGTCATTCAATGGGTTTTCCTCGGGAGTCCGCTATGGGTATCGTGTATCGCGCTCGGAGGTGGGGGGCGGTGTGCACCTTGCTGTTCGCGCTCGGTGGCTGTGCAAGCGCGCCGCATGGGCCCTTGCCGCCAGCGCCCACCGTCGATTTGCCACGTTTCATGGGTGACTGGTATGTGATCGCTTGCATCCCGACGCTTCTCGAGCGCGATGCGGTTGACGCGGTTGAGTCCTATCGCCTCGATCCCGATGGCACCGTCGCAACGACCTTCCACTACCGCAAGGGCACCCGTAATGGGCCGCTCAAGGTATATCACCCGCGAGGGTTCGTACGTCCCGGGACAGGCAATGCCGTGTGGGGTATGCAATTCCTGTGGCCGATTGAGGCCGATTACCGAATCCTCGCGGTATCCCCAAGCTACGAGTGGACGGTGATCGGTCGCGCTGCACGGGACTACGCGTGGATCATGGCCCGGCAGCCGGTGATGACGCCGGCCGATTATGCGGCAGCTGAGCAGGTGATGACGTTGGCGGGCTACCGGTTGGAGAACCTTAGGCAAATCCCGCAGACGCCATTGGCCGCGCGTCAGCCCTGAGCCCTTGCCCGGCGTCGCGCGTCCGAGACCTCCATGCCGCCGAACTTCGATCGCCAGAGATAAAAACTGGCCTCCAAGAACCCGTGCTTCCGGTGTAGGTTCGTTATCTGCATACCCCCATCGGCCTGCTTCAAAGCAAACAGGATCTGCTCTTCAGTGCACTTCGACTTCTTCATCGCTTCCTCTCCTTGCCATGCAAGGAGAGGAAGCACATTACTCTAGTTACAAACACTTACGAAAAATCGGGGTGACGTCAGTCTAGGAAGCGCCACGGTTGCCTTTGCTGCGACGAACGAACGGGGTCGTGGCGACGATTTGGCTGCGCTATAGTCCATCGACTCGTCCATCCCATTGTAGACCTCGAGGTTTCAAGCCCATGTTGCGAATCACGACCCTGGCGGCGGTGGCGCTGACGATCCTGTTTGTGAGGTTGTCGTTCGCGGTGATTCGATTAAGACGCGGCCATCAGGTGGCCTTGGGGAGCGCTGGACACGTCGATTTGGAGCGTGCGATACGCGCTCAGGGTAACTTTGCCGAATATGTGCCGTTCGGGTTGATCCTGCTCGGCCTATTGGAGTTCAACGGTGCGCCGAAATGGTTGGTGGCGATCCCGGCCGTCACGCTGATCCTCGGGCGACTCTTTCACGCCAAGGGAATCAACGAGCCTCCACCGAATTTCGCCAACCGGATTCGGGGTATGCAACTCACGTTTGGTACCTTGATCATGCTGCAGGTGCTGAATGTGGGCTGGCTCGTCTATCAGTCGTACTGGAGCGATCGATAGTTGGAACATCCTAGGCGCATTGGCTCTAACTTACAGGAGTCCGTACGCCCGGGCGGGAGAGACGTTTTTGGCTCGAAATGTTGGTGTTATACTGGACAATTAGAGTGCTCCCAATGAGATTCAAGTCGTGGCTCAACACGAGATAAAGCGCCCTGCTAGCAGTCGGAGAGGCTGGGCTCCTTCGGATCCCCGCCTAGTGCAGGTGGCCGAGAGCGTTGAGTCCGTTCTAATCGCGGGTCAGAAACTATTCCTCGCCAATGGTTACGCCGGCACCAGCATCGAGGCGATTGCGGCCGCGGCTGGGGTTGGGAAGATGACGGTGTATCGTCACTTCAAGGACAAGGAGACACTCTTTGTCGCGATCGTGAGGCGAGAATGCGATCGCATCACGGACAGTGGAAAGTTCGTGGCGGCATCGACCCTTGAGGAAGCCAACCAGGCGCTACGGGAATTCGCAACCTCGCTGCTCAAGTTCATCACCGCTCCCGAGAACGTGGCCCTGCTGCGGATGATGATGGGCGAGACCTCGCGGTTTCCGGAGATGGGACGCCAGTTTTACTGGAGCGGTCCTGCCAAAGGCTTGGCTGCAATCGAAAGAATCCTGTCTAACCTGGTGCCGAAGGATGAGTTGTGGCTCCGCGCTCAGGCCTTCCTGCACACGATCCAAGGCGATACCTTCCAGCAGTTGTTGTTCAGTGCGCTCGCGCCGGACGTGCGGCACCGCTTGTTTGCGCAACAGATCGACTTTGCGAGTCGAATGGCTCTATCTGGTCTCGAGTCGCCGTCGTCGACGAAGACGGCGAAGACTGCCAATACGCGAGTGACCAAGTCTCGCTAGCAAACGGCTTGGTCGAGGATCGGCGCTCGAGCTGCAGTCCGGTGATCGCGGACTTAGGCTAGGCTCTCAGGCGAAGGGCTCATTGAACAAGTAGGGCAACTCGACACCGAGCGAGTTCCAGATATCCAACGGTGCTGCACCGGCATCCGGCAAGAGTTTGCCAAACCGCCCGTCGTGGAATGCCAGAGGGGAGCCGCCCCGACGATCGATCGCTATTACGCGGCCGACAATAATGAGGTGATCGCCCGCGGTATGGACGTCTTCGACGGTGCAGTCCAGCCTACACGGATGGGTCCCCGGTATCGCTGGCGCAGGTCCATGCGCACCTGCGGAGGCTCCTTTGGGGAACTTCTCGGCTGCGCGGCCCGCGAAATGCATCGCCACATGTTTCTCACGCTCGCCAAGCACGGTCACCGCGAAGGCGCATCCGACGGCGAATGCGGAGACACTGTGACTCTGTCGCGCGATGCACCAGAGAATAAGTGGAGGATCGAGCGAAACCGAGGTAAATGAATTGGCGGTAACCCCTACCGGTGTACCGTCCGGCCGCACCGCAGTGATGACCGTCACGCCGGTGGCGAACATTCCGAAGGCGTCGCGCAGCATGCGCGGCGTAAGACTCATGGTCACGTTGCTATCCATCCGTGCAATTCAAGAAATTCGCGCGCTATGCGCGCGTCGGATCCTCTAGGTATGTTCCCAACCGGTCTTGGCACCCGCGCCCGTGGGCTTGCCCCCAGGGAGCGTCGTGCCCGCACCGCCTGACATGAAGGTGCCGATCCGATTGCCCGAGGTAATGGGCAGCGACAGCACAGAGGGGTGCTCGGCGTCGTGGTGGATCGATACCCACGACGGTCGTTGCTGCAGTAGATGTCCTTGGGAGAGCATGTCGAACAACGTGGCCGGTGCCTCGGTGTCCGACGAGCTGACCCGTAGGGCGATGCGATGGCCCTTCTTGAACACATGCGCGATGGGCATCAGATTGATGTGGTAGCAGGAGGGGCTCGTCGTATCCACCGGCGACGGCGTTTGGAAAGAATGGTGGTGCTGCCATGGCTTTGATTTCGCCGCATCGACGTCGCGCAGCGTGCCGCGTAGCCAACCGCGGGTAAGGAGTTTGCGCTCTCCGTTAGGACTGACGTCCCAGAGGCTCAGGAACAGCAACAACTCCGGTTCCGTCGTCGAGGCGTAGACCGTGGCCGGAATCGGCCCGATGACCTCGCTCCGCTCCACCAACGGTGGCGATTCGAAGACGACTCCGCCACGCGAATTGAAGTTGTTGTCCTCGTAGCTGCTAGCGCCTTCATGCGGCCAGTGTTCGTGCTCGCTCAGTAGGCCGCCGCTGTGGAGATGGAATGGATGCCAGATGGTGTGGGGCAGAGGCCACTCTGACGCTTGTAGCCAACGATTATCCTCGCCGGTCACCAGCAGGTTAATCGGATCCTCCTCCAGGTAGCCCGTGTCGTTGTCTTTCAGCCAATGATCGAACCACCGCAGTGATTCGAATGCGTACTGGTAGATCGGCCGATCCAGATAGATCGGCGGGCCGACGATCATCTTCTTCGGAGCCTGTATCTTCTCCCAGGCACGGAAGTCACCGGGCAGGTGCAGGAAGTACATGTCCCACGAAGCGCCGACCAACATCGGGATGCGGATATTCTCCAGATTCGGGTTGCGCTCCCACCAATACGGCCCATCCAGCGGGTTCATCAGTACGTCGACGATGAGTGGGTGCGCCCCGGCCTCCGGGGCGTTGACCGCGACCGCTAGTTCCGGCACCGACATGACGTCGCGATTGGTGCGCAGTTGCGCGAGGCGGCGCTGATATTCCTCCTCGCCGAGATTCTGCCGCGACCAGCCCTTGACCCGCACGCCGGCCAGTTGCTTCGACCAGTTGGTGAGGAAACTGTGGGCCAGAATGCCGCCGTGGTAGAACTTGTCACGGTAGAAATCGGTGTAGCCGTACGGTGCAAACAACGCCTTGAGCGCCGGTGGGTTGAGCGCTGCGACCTGCTTGGCACAGACCGAGAAGTACGAGGCACCGAACATGCCGATCTTGCCCGTGCACCATGGCTGAATTGCAATCCACGCGATGATTTCCGCGATGTCTTGCACGTCACGCGGGCCGTAGTGACTGTATTCACCCTGCGAGCGTCCCGTGCCCCGGGCGTTGGCGATGACCTGTACGTACCCGCGTCGCACATAGAACTGCGGGTCACCCGCTTCGGCCTGAGCGTTTCGTCCTTGAACCGCCTGTGGCCTAGAAGGGACCGACTGCATGGCGGCGTCATAGGCGTGCACCCCAAGAAGCGCCGGGAACGTGCCCTCAGAGGCCGGTCTGAAGATATCGACCGAAATCGTCACTCCATCCGACATGGGCACGGACACATTCCGTTCGATCCGAACGTCATGTTCCCGTGGGGAAAGCCGCCAATGTTTGCCGAACATGCCTGATCCTCAGACGAGTGCTGCAGCGCAAGCCTCAGCCACTTTGAGGTCGAGCTCTGCCGTCGCTCCGCTGACGCCGATTGCACCGACGCAATTCTCGTTGGCACGAAGCGGAAGACCTCCGGCCACGACCGAGAAATTGTCCATGTGCGGCATGGAGAGCAAGGAACCGGCATCGCTCGTGATGAACTGGTGCACACCGGCAGTCGGCGCGCCGGTCACGGCTGCGGTCCATGCCTTCTTGTAGGCAACCTCGTAGGTAAGAATGCTGGCACCGTCCATACGAGCCACGGCCTTTGGCAGGCCGGACGGGTCGACAATCACGATCGACATCGGAATACCCATGGCCTTGGCCGCCTCGAGACCGGCATCGATGGCCGCTCTCGCGCTGCTGAGGGTGATTGTGCTGGTGTTAAACGTGCTGATCGCGACCATAAAATTTGCTCTCCCCAAGTGAAATATGTGAGCGAAGTTGCCAACCAGCCGTACGGCTGACCCCATGGCCCGCTCGTCTTTGGAACGATACGAGACGAGACCGTATCAGTAAACAAATGAAAAAAAAAGCCAGAAGCCGCTTGTGCGCACAGCACGCGCAGCTCGCGGAGCGAAAAACCGCGTCCTAAATGCAGAAAAACCCTTCGGAAAATTACGAAAGGCTCCTCTGGGAGGGAAATTTCCCGGCTTCGAGTGAAGCGGATTGTGAAATTTCCAAATTGCTTGACGGTTAATTTTTGATGCGATACGGTACCGTCTCGATCAAGGGAAAAGACTTATTTTCAGTTAAGTCTTGCAGGAGCGGATGTTCGCCGGAAGGTCGGGTTAACACGACTACGCAGAACGTCCGTTAGAAACACTGATCGCGTCGGCACGACTCGGTCTGAAAAAGGGGGAGACAGGCATGATGACTCGTAAGCGGACCGCCACACTGTTTTTGGCGTTTGTCGTCACTTGCGCCACGGGAGCCGTCGGCGCGGCCGACAGCTCCTCAGCCCGGTCGACGGTGTCGAGCGGCATTCTCGAGGAGATCACGGTCACTGCCGGCAAGCGGGCGGTCAGCGAGCAGAAGGCGCCTGAGGCCGTGACGGTCGTGACAGGGGAGGAAATCGCGAATGCCGGCACCGACGTTCGCGCCCTCGTGCAACTGACCCCCTCGGTTCGGTTTGGGTACGAATCGAACGTGGCGCAGCAGTTCATTCGGGGTATCGGCACGAGTTTGGACTACGCCTGGGTGCCCGAAGCCGTGGCGATGAACGTCAACGGCGTGCAGGTCACCCGCTTTGCGAGCATATCGACGCTCTACGACGTCGAGCGAGTCGAACTGGCTCCGGGTCCGCAGGGCACTCTCTACGGTGGCGCCGCCAGCGGCGGCGTCATCAATATCGCGACCCATCGACCGACCGCCGTCCAGGAAGCGAGTGCGTCGGTCGAACTCGGCAACTACGGAACGGTCAACACGACGCTCGTCGACAATACGCCTATCAATGACAAGCTGAAGTTGCGCGCTGCCGTAAATATCTCCCGTCACGACGGCTATCAGAGCATCGGCACCGACGACGACGCGTCCATGTCTGGACGACTGTCGGCGATCTACGATCCTAGCGACAAGGTGTCCATCTACGCGTGGGCGAGCTTCTTTCAGGATCGCAATCGTCCGGCGGCGCCGTTCTTCATCAACCCGAACTCCTCCGACCCGTGGACCATTCCCCCTGTCGGCCCTCCGTTCGGAATTCCGGCGGGTGGTCTATTCCCAGGTTCCCCGGCTATCTACTATCCCGGCAACGACCTCTCCGCCGGTCGCGCGGAGTATCACGCGTTCCTGTCCGGCGCTCAGGTGGATTTCCATCTCCCTGGCGTCCTGCTGTCCTATCTGCCCTCGGCAGTTGTCTACACCGACCATGACTTGCGACTGATTGCCGGGTTCAAGCAGGCCTTTGACGTTGACCTCCACACATACGCCCAAGAGTTGCGCGCGACGAGCGACAACACTTCGGCGCTACAGTGGATCGGTGGTCTGTATTGGCAGAAGAATTCAACCCTGCACTCGTATCTCTTCGGGCCTTACCTCAGTGGCGGTACGGTGCCGGATGAGCGTACGAATTACTCGGCCTATGGTCAGGCAACCTATGCTGTCTCGCCAACGTTCCGCGTGACGGGTGGCGGACGATTCTCGCGTGATCAGACCACCGCGGACAATGCGATCTTCGTCTACCCGACCTGCGCACCACCGCTCTATTGCTCCGATGGCCATTTCGTCAAGGGAACGCTGCCCTATTCGGTGGATCACGCCTGGACGCATTTCGATTGGAAGGCGGGCGTCGAATTCGATCTGACACCGAAGTCGCTGCTCTACGTGACCGCCCAGACCGGATACAACCCAGGCACCTTCACTCCGCAGCCCAGCACCCCGAGTTTTAGCAATCTCGTGAATCCACAGACGTTGACCTCGCTGGCGGTCGGCAGCAAGAACCGGTTCTTCAACGACCGCTTGCAGATCAACGACGAAGCGTACTACTACGATTACAAGGATCTCATCGTCCAGACCTACAGCGCCGCGACCGGCGCCAATGCGTACTTCAATGTTCCGAAGTCTCGGATCTACGGCAATGAGTTGACGGGAATTTTCCTCGCAACACCCGACGATCAGATCAACTTCGGCGTCGGACTGCTGCACGCCAAAATCGACGAATTTTCGAATAACGGGGTGGATTACTCGGGATCACAGTTGATGTATTCCCCGCAAGTCACCGTGAATCTTGGGATCCAGCACACACAGCACGTCAGCTTCGGCGGCTCCGTGGTGGCGAATCTGTCGAGCCACTACGAGAGTGGCTTCTACAGCGGCGACTCTCTCGATCATGCCGTGAACCCGACCCTGTTTCAGCATGCCTTCACGACGACGAACGCCTCATTGACGTATCACTCCGCAAGTGACAACTGGAGCGTCGGTATCTGGGCTCGCAATCTCGAGAATAAAGGCGTCCTCGGTGCAGCAGCCCCTGTCGCACCAGGCGTCGCAGCAAGTTTCTACGAGCCTCCACGGACCTATGGCATCCGGTTTGAGATGCGTCAGTAAGTGCATGGCTCAGCCGGGATGACGTTGATGGTGATCGGGCACCTAGGCGTCGTCTCGGTGGACAGACGCAGTTGAGATAGTTTTCCCCTAGGGAAGTTCAGGAGACAGACATGGCGGCCAATGCAACGACGATCGGCGCAGCACGTAACGCTTCGGCGAGTTCGAGCGACTTCATCGCCCGGGCACGCGCGATTCGAGGATTGATCGAGTCGGAAGCTGACAACGCTGAGCGTAATGGAACCGTGTCCCTCAATGTCGTCGAGGCGATGCGGGAGGCCCAACTGTTCTGGACGCTATGTCCCCGTGAACTCGGCGGGGCCGAAGAGAGCATTTTGACGCACATGGACGTCCTTGAAGAGGTCGCCAGCGCCGACGCCTCGACCGGCTGGACCTTGATGGCCAACGCCACTGCCACGACCGTTGCGGCGACGCAATGCTCGGATGCGCATGTCGCACGGATGTTCGGCGGTTCCCGTCTTCCGGTGATGTCCCTCGCGTTCGCGCCGACCGGTCGAGCATTGCCGACGGATGACAAGTACAAGGTGGGAGGTCGATTCGGCTTTGGCAGCGGTATCGCTCATGCCGATTGGGTGAGCGGTGGCCTGATGGTGATGGACGGCAATGCTCCGCAGATGCTCCCGAACGGTATGCCGAAGGTCGTCGGCGCGTTCGTTCCACGCAGCGAGGTTCGTCTACACGGCAACTGGGACGTGACCGGTCTGCAGGGAACAGGCAGCTACGACTTCGAGATCTCCGAACAGGTCGTTCCACAGGATTGGACCTTCAATCAGTACTTTACTGACGCACATCGTGGTGGCGCCATCGCGAAGATGGGGACGTACGCCTATGCGACCGGTGGACATACGGCAGTCGTACTTGGTATCGCGCGCCGCGCCCTGCAGGAAATTGCCGGCCTGGCGAGCAAGCGTAAGCGGCTCGGCTCTTCCGAAATGATTGCCGACAACTCGGTGTTCCGCCTTGAATTCATGCGCCATGAGGCGCTCTACCAGGCGGCCCGCGCACTCGTCCACCAGGTCTATAGCGCCGCTGAGGAAACCGCACGCAATGGCAATCCAGTATCCGCGGTGGAGATGGCGCGCATCCGTCAGGCGGCCACGTGGGGACATCAGGTAGCGAAAGAGGTTGTCTTGTTCGCCTTCGGGGCAGGTGCATCGGCCTCGATTCGAAATCCGAGCGTCCTTGGCCGATTGCTGCGTGACATCACGGTCGCGGCGCAACACATCATCGTCGATCCGCAAACCCTCGTAGATGCCGCTCCTGAGGTCATCAAGTCATGGGTCGAGGCGCGAGCCTAGCCATCCCTAGGAAGACCCGGTCCGTAGAGAGTCCCAGGTTGGCGAGAATCAAATGACGAATACCGATCCGAATGTTTTAGCGTCTACACGCAGCCCGTCACCGAACGATATTTCGCGTGAGGAATTGCTGCAGCGAATTGCCGACGTCGCACCGATGCTGAAAGCGCGTGCCGAGCAAACAGACCGTGATCGTCGCGTCTCCCCGGAAAGCATGGAAGCGCTGCGAGCGGCGGGTATGTTCCGGACGTTGCAGCCGCCTCAATTCGGCGGCCTCGAGTTCGGCATTGCCGACATGATTCGGATCAACTTGATCGTAGGGGCCGCTTGCCCGAGCACTGCCTGGTGTGCAGGACAGGCGCTGATCCACAACTGGATCGTCGCGCTATTTCCGCTCGAGACCCAGCAGGAAGTGTGGGCCGATCCCGGCGCGGTCATCGCAGGGTCCTACCTGCCATCCGGTAAATGTCAGCGGGTCGCCGGCGGCTTCCATCTATCGGGAGCGTGGGCTTGGGCCAGCAACTGCGATAACGCCTCCTGGTACATCGTCGGTGCCATGGTTCCTCCCGAGGATGGTGCCGGTGCGCCGATGCCTTGTTGGTTTGTGATCCCGAGTTCGGATGCGACGATTCAGGATACGTGGTTTTCAGCCGGTCTCGCCGGCACGGGCAGCAAGACGGTCGTCGTCGACAGCCCTGTGTTCGTGCCCCAGCATCGAGTCCTGCCTCTGCCCGTGATCAATTCGACCAACGCCCCGGGTTCGAAGGTCAATTCCAATCCGATTTACCGGCTGACGTTCGCCGGGTCGGCTCCGTTCTCGCTGTCGTCTATCGTGGTGGGAATGGCGCTCGGTGGCGTGCAAGACTTCACGGAGATCGCGCGTGCCCGTGCAGGCACGCAGATCGGCGGGCCACCGCTTGCTCTGAGTGGACTGCCCCACATCCAGTTGGCGCTCTCGGAAAGCGCCGCCGCGGTTGATGCCGCCACCACCTTGTTGCTTCGGGATGCGGCAGAACTCGAGGCGGGACTTGCGAGGGGAGAACTGCCGTCGGTCGACCAACGCATTCGAAACCGTCGGGACCATGCCTACGCCACGAAGCTCGCGGCGCAGGCCGTGACCGGTGTCTTCGAAGCGCTCGGTGCGAATGCCGCGATGCTCTCTAACCCCGTCCAGCGTGCTTGGCGCGACGTCAACGTCGCGTCCCGCCACATCACCTTCTCATGGCCTGTGGTGGGCGGCCTATACGGGCAGCACCAACTGGGCCTCGAACCGAAGGGCGCCTACTAGGCGTCAGCTCTGTGTTCCACCGCATCTGAAACCTGGAGACGACACCGTGAATGCCCAGCCCGACACTCAGTGGTACTACGACTATTTCAATGATGTCGACACGATGAACATCGAGCGGTTGGCGCCGTGGATGAACGACGACATCGTCGTCCGCTTCGGCAATCAGCCCGTCATCCGAGGCAAAACGATCGCGCTCGCGGCTATCGAAGGGTTCTGGAAAGGATTCAAGTCGCTGCGCCATCAGCATGGTGAGGTGGTCTCGAGGGGAAACTACACGTCCGGTGAAGCTGCGGTCACCTTCACCCTGCACGATGGCCGTGCGGTGACGATACCCGGCGTCACCATCCTCGAAATGCAGAACGGGCGCATCAGCAGACTGGGCGCCTATCTTGATTTTGGTCCGCTCTACGCGCCGCCAGGGTCAGGCGATCAGGTGACTGAGCCGGCGTTTTTCATCAAGGCTCGCTGAGGCGAGACGCAACCACGTATCCAATCGGAGTAGAAGCGCCATGCAATGGTGGGAAGAGTACTACCGTGATGTCGACAGTGGGCAGCTGGAACGATTTTCTCGTTGGTATGCCGACGATATCGTCTCCCGATTCGGGAATATGCCCGTCACTCAAGGAAAGGCCGAGCTCCTCGCGAGCCTCGGACATTTCTTCCAGAATTTCGAAGGGCTGAGTCACGCCTGGAACCCGGTTGTCGGCAATGCCGACGTCGCCATGGGTGAGGGTGTGTGTACCTATCATCTGAAAGACGGCCGGAGAATTGCCATCCCGGTCGTCACGGTGATCGAGCGTCGCGAGGACGGCTTGATTCATCGATCCAGCGTGTACTTCGACGTGGCACCGCTCTTTACTCAGGGCACCGACGCCGTGGTGCCGGATCCCCATTTCTTTATTCGCAAACATCAAGCCGGGGTTGTCCGTGGAGACGAGAGTCGATCCGCGTGAGGCCGATGGTCGAAGGGACGAACATCATGGATAGCACGTTAAAAGACAAAGTCGTGATCGTCACCGGTGCCGGCGGCGGGATCGGCGCGGCGAGCTCGGCCATCTTCGCGGCCGCGGGTGCTCGCCTTGTGATCAGCGATATTTCCGAGGCGATCGCAGCGTCGACGCTGGAGAGTGTGCGCGCGCTTGGCGCTGAGGCGACCGTCATCGCAGCGGACGTGAGTTCCGAGGACTCGGTAAGGCATCTGGTCGAAAAGACGGTCGCCACCTACGGTCGTCTCGACGGCGCCTTCAACAACGCAGGTGTGGAGCAACAAAACACCGCCCTGACAGATCTGACGTTGGAGCAGTGGGAACGCTGCATCCGGATCGACCTGACCGGGGTGTTCTTGTGCATCAAACACCAGGTTCCAGCCATGTTGCGCAGTGGTGGGGGTTCGATCGTCAACACCTCCTCTGGCCTTGGAAAGTTAGCCATACCCAATGCTTGCGAATACATCGCCGCCAAGCATGGCGTCCTTGGCGTCACGCGGGCCGCAGCGATCGAGTTCGGTGCCCGGGGCATCCGCGTCAACGCCATCCTGCCGGGCATTACCCGCACGCCGTTGATTGCACGACTCAGTGAGGATCCGAATCTCGCGGCGTTCTTCAACCAGCTCAAGCTCCGTCACGCAATGCATCGGTTCGCGGAGCCCGCGGAGATTGGCGAGGCGGCCAAATGGCTGCTTTCCGACGGTGCGTCATTCGTGAACGGTGAAGCCATGGCTGTCGATGGCGGCTTCCTTGCCAACTAACCCTAGGAGAAGCATGTGCATCCGTTGAAGAAAGACTACTACGCGCCGAGAAACCAGTGGTACGTGGCGGCTTGGTCGTCAGAGATCACCCGCAAGCCGATGGAGCGTTGGATACTCAATGAGCCGCTGGTCTTCTACCGGACGGAACGGGGTGAGGCGGTCGCCTTGGCGGGACGTTGCCCGCATCGGGGGTTTCCCCTGGGAGAATCCTCGCTGGTCGGAGATGACATCGAGTGCGGCTATCACGGGCTGACGTTTCGCGCTGACGGCTCCTGCTCGCGCATCCCGACACAGGAAGCCATTCCGGCCAGCTGCCGGCTGAGATCCTATCCGGTCTTCGAGGATTGGATATGGGTCTGGGTTTGGGCCGGAGATCCCGGTCTTGCCGACCCGAGTCTTATTCCGAATCACCGTGAAATTTCATTGACCGATCCCGCTTATCAGAACGCCGGCGGGAACTATTGGCACGTTCCAGGGCGCTATATGCTGATGCACGATAACCTCCTGGACGGGAATCACGTGCCATTCTTGCACCGTCATTCGTTCGGCGGCGATGATGGCGGGGCCATTCAGATTCCGAAAATTCAGAGCGGTCCGGATTGGGTGGAGTGCGAGTTCAATCAGCCCGATATCCAATGCCCCCCGTTTCTCTCGCAGCTGTTCGGGTACGAAGGTCGTGTGAGGCGTACCTATCGCAGCCGGTTCTATGCGCCCAGCCTGCACATCTTCTACGACCAGACCTGGAGCATCGGTACGGATAGCGCCGGCAGTAAGCTCTTGGGCACCATTCTGCACATCCATGCCGTAACTCCGGCGACGCTGCATTCGACGCATTACTTCCAAGGCGAAGGACAGAATTTTAGTCTTGGCGAACCCTCGCTTTCGGAGGCGTTTCGCTCCAGTGACATGGTGAAACGCGCCCTCGAAGAGGACGTGACCGCCGCTCGCCTCATCGAAGAGATGATTCAACGTTCCGGCGGAACACTCAGCGAGATACTGGTCCGTGCCGATAGCGCGGCCGTCAAGGGACGGCGCGTAATTGAGTCCCTCATCGAGAAGGAACGTCAGCCCGTTGCGGTGTAGCCGTTCCGTATACCGGAATGCAAGGAAGAGGAAGGCGCATGGTGAATCCGGAAGAAAGGTACAGCAAGGGACCGGTCGGGAATCGACTGGCCGGCAAGGTCGTGCTGGTCACTGGCGCCGGTAGCGGCCAGGGACAGGCCGTGGCCCTGTTGTTTGCGCGTGCTGGCGCGGTAGTGGTCGCAAGCGACATCAATGCGAAGGGCATGGAAGCAACGCTGGCCCTGGCTCAGCAGGAGCGCCTGGCGGTGCATGCCTCGGCGGTCGATGCGGCGGATCCGGTCGGGGTGCAACGCTGGATGGACGACGCTGTCGCCCGGCACGGTGGCATCGACGTGCTCTACAACAACGGCGCCGGCGTCCACATGGTGCCGTTCGCCGAGATGACGCTGCAGCAGTGGCAGGAGACCTTGCACTGGGAGCTCGACGTAGTATTCATCCCCACCAAGGCAGCGTGGCCGCACCTGATCGCCCGCGGCGGCGGATCGATCATCAATATCGCGTCCGGCTCCGGCATGCGGGGCTCCGAGTTCCTCGGCGCTGCAGCGCACGCGGCGGGCAAGTCGGGCGTCATCGGCTTTACGCGGCAGTTGGCGCTGGAAGGCGCGCCGCACTGGATTCGCGTCAATGCGATCTCGCCTGGGCCGATCGTGACGCCGGCCACGCAGGGTTTCTACGAGGGCAGCGCGGAGTTTCGCCATCATTTCGACGGCTGGCCGCTGCTCGCCCGTACCGGACGACCGCTGGACGTCGCGTATCTGGGCCTGTTCCTGGCCTCCGACGAGTCGACCTTCATGACGGGCGTCAACATCCCGGTTGATGGCGGCTGGACCTGCAAGGGCGGGTATACGGCGCACCGATGAAGCAACCTAATCGCGCCACACAATGAGAGGCCTGCCATGACCACTGCTGTCGAAAAGCGGCCGCTGATACTGCGCTCTCAAGGCCATCGGCACGGTCCGATCACCCGGCTCATCAGTCCCGGTGATATCGGTGAAATGGTCAAGCCATTCGTCTTCCTCGACTATGTCAACGCACCCAGCGGGCCTGGATTTGGCTTTCATCCCCACTCCGGGATCGCGACGCTGACGCACCCACTGACCTTCGATATCGAGCACGAGGATTCGTCAGGCCAGATCGATGTTGTCCGCCAAGGCGGTGTCGAGTGGGTGGTGGCCGGTAGCGGGCTGTGGCACCGGGCTCGCCCGCTCGGCGGTGGTCCTGTGCAGGGATTCCAGCTGTGGTTTGCGCTTCCGCCGGCTCACGAGAGCGATGCGGCGTGCGCGCAGTTCATCGCCGCCGAGCACATCCCGAAGGTCGGCCCGGTCGTCGTGCTGCTGGGCAGCCATGGTGATGCTCGCAGTCCGATCACCACATCGCTGGACGCCAATTGCTTCGTGGTGAACCTGAATGCCGGGGAGGTCTGGGAGTACGCGCCGCCGGCAACACACGAGGTCGCCTGGGCTTTTGTCCAACGCGGTGTGATTGCGGTCAACGGAGAGTCGCTGAGCGACGAGTTGGCGGTGTTCGGAGGTGACTCAGGGGTCCTCGAATTCTGTGCCTCGACACCGTGCCGGGTGTTGGTCGGATCAGCCGCACGGCACGAGCATCCCCTGGTCCTCGGGCCACACTCAGTGCATACCAGCGAGTCCGCGCTCGCCTCAGGTCTGCGCCATATCGCGGACATCGGTCTGCAGTTGAAGCACCAAGGGCGGCTGGCGTGACTGCGACAACAGACAGACGTGCCGACGATCGCGAGACGGAAGGATTGCCGATCACGGCGACTCGCCGTATTTGCGCGGTTGTGGGGGTCGGTCCGGGACTCGGCGCCGCCTATGCGCGGCGCTTTCATCAATCCGGCTACGTGGTCGCCCTCATCGCGCGAAGCGCCGAGGCGACACGGTCGCTGGCCGACGAACTCGGGGAACGTAGCTGCGCCTATCAATGTGACATCACGGACGAACAGGCGGTGACGAAAACCTTCGCACAGATCGCCGCCGATCTCGGTGCGATCGACGTGCTGGTCTACAACGCCGGATCAGGCGTCTGGGGCACGATTGAGTCGGTGACGGCAGCCGACCTCGAGACGTCCTGGCGCATCAACACGTTGGGACTATTTCTTGCCAGCCAAGCGGTGATACCGGCGATGAAACTCGCCGGCGCAGGGGCGATCGTGATTACGGGTGCGACGGCGTCTCGCCGTGGCGCGGCGGGAACAGCGATCTTCGCTCCCGCCAAGGCGGCACAGCGCGCCCTTGCAGAATCGATGGCCAAACACCTAGGGCCCTTGGGCATCCACGTCGCCCTGATCGTCGTCGACGGTGTCGTCGATCTTCCGGCCACGCGTGCCCGCATGCCCGACAAGCCAGATGCATTTTTCGTCTCACCTAACGACGTTGCCGAGACCGCCGCATGGCTGACGCGACAACCGAGGTCAGCGTGGTCGTTCGAAGTGGAGGCGAGGCCTTTCGCCGAAAAGTGGTGAGCCTCATGCGCGAGGCAGACGCCGTCGGTGTCCGCGTTGCGCAGGAAAACAACTGTTCCGTCGGGTGGCTCGCTGGGGTGAACAGCGCATCGAAGTGGTTGAAGCGATCGTTGAGGAGAGAATAGATGAGGTTACTTAGATTCGATTCGCACGGTGCCCCGCGTCTCGGTGTCATCAAGGACGAACGGATCGTCGAACTCGCTGATCTGAGCTCTGAATTTCCGAGCATGCAGTCGATCATCGAGGGAGGCGCCGACGCGCTTCGGGTGATAGATCGCTTTGTGTCGACAACCGCAACTTCGCTGGCGTTGACCGAGGTGCGGCTGCTGTCGCCCCTGGAGCGGCCGGGAAAGTATCTCGCCATCGGCATGAACTACCAGAAGCATTTGCAGGAGGCAGAGCGGCTCGGCGTGCCTGCGCCGAAGCAGCAACTGTGGTTCAACAAGCAGACCAGCTGCCTGTCGGGTCCCTACGACGACATCGACCCGGGGGTTACCGAAAAGTTGGATTACGAGGTGGAGCTCGGCGTGGTCATCGGAGCGCCGGCCAAGAGAGTCACGGAGTCCGATGCCCCGTCCCACGTGTTCGGATATGTGGTCGCCAACGACGTGTCGGCCCGTGACTGGCAGTTCCACTCACCGACGTTCACGGTCGGAAAGTCCTTCGACACGCACGGCCCTATCGGTCCGTGGATCGTCACGGCGGACGAAATTCCGGATCCTCATGCGCTCAAGCTGCGCTGCTATGTCAATGGCGAGATCAGGCAGAACAGCGACACGAGCCAGTTGATCTTCAACGTCTGGCAACAGATCGCCTATCTGTCGACTGCCTTCACGCTCGAAGCGGGTGACTTGATCGCCACCGGAACACCGGAGGGCGTGGGCGTTGGCATGCAACCGCCGCAGTTCCTGCGCGCAGGCGATGTGGTCCGCTGTGAAATCGATGGTATCGGCGCGATCGAGAATCGGGTGATTCGACCAGCGCTCTGATTTCAATACATCAATCAATGGCGAGCCCGGCGGTCTCAGCCCTATCTGCGAGGAAGTCTTATGCCTGTACTAAACGTCTTGTCCGTGACGCTAGAGGTTCCCAGTCTTGAAGACGGGCTCACGTTCTACGGCCATGCAGGGCTTGAGGGCACGACCGACGGCTCTAGCGCACGCTTTCGTTGCGCTGGCCAGGACCGGGATTCGATTGTTCTGATCGGGGGAGCGCCGAAGAAGCGCCTCCACCACATCACCCTGCGGGCGGACCACCTCGACGAGATCGCGAAGCGGGTGCCGGCGGCGGGCGGTACGGTCATCGCCGCACCGACGGGCATCGAGAATTCGGGCCTATGGCTGCGTGATCCCCATGGGATGGTGATCCAGTTGGTGGATCGCCCACCCGATCCGCCGTTAGCGGCCGCACCGCCCTTTGAGATCAACGGTCCGGGGCGCGTCGTGAGGACCCGACGTTCGGCGATACTGCCTGCGGCTCAATATCCGCCGGCCCGACCGTTGCGACTCGGCCACGTTCTGTTGTTCACCCCCGACGTGCCGCGCAGCGTTGAATTCCTCGTGGACGCCCTCGGTATGGGACTCGCCGACCGGGCTCAAGATGTGATCGCGTTTTGCTGCGCGAGAAAGAATAGCGATCACCATGTGATCGCGCTGGCCAAATCGCCTGGGATTGGCTTTCACCATGCCAGCTTTCAGGTTGCCGATCCCGACGAGGTGGGTCGTGGTGGTCGAGCGTTGGCCGAGAAAAGTGCGAGAGGCGATTGGGGCTTCGGTCGGCACACGGTCGGCTCGAACTTCTTCCACTACATTCAGGACCCCTGGGGCTCTTGGTTCGAGTATTACGCCGATATCGACTACATCGACGACTACGCGTTGTGGACGCCGACCAACTACGACCTTGCCGACAGCCTCGCCAGTTGGGGTCCTGCATTGCCGGCAGACTTTGTCGTCAACCATGAAATTGATGCCGTGAGTGCTTGAGCGTGCACCTCTCATGACTCCCATCACGAATCGGGTCATCATCACCTGTGCGGTGACCGGCGGAATCCACACGCCGTCGATGTCCGCAGCGCTGCCCTACACCCCGGAGGATATTGCGGCGCAGGCGATAGCGGCCGCGAATGCCGGAGCGTCGATCCTGCACTTGCATGCGCGCAATCCGGTCGATGGCTCGCCGACCGGCAATCCCGATGTCTTTGCGAGATTTTTGCCGCAGATCCATGCGGCGACCGACGCAGTGATGAACCTGACGACCGGTGGCGCACCCAGCATGTCCGTGGAGGAACGTCTGGCGGCGGCTCTTCGGTTCCGGCCGGAGATGTGCTCGCTCAATATGGGATCCATCAACTTCGCCTTCCACGGCATGAAGGATCGAATCCAGGAATGGAAGTTTCCATGGGAGCGCCAGTACGTCGAGGACAGCGAAGCCTTCATCTTCCGCAACACCTTTCGTGACATCGAGCGCATCTACCGTCTCATGACGGACTTCGGCACCCGTTTCGAGCACGAATGCTACGACATCGGGCATCTCTACAATCTTGCCTACTTCGTGGACAAGGGACTGGTAAAGCCACCGTTCTGGATCCAGAGCGTTTTCGGAATTCTGGGCGGCATAGGGGCGGATCCTGACAACGTGTCCTTCATGCGTAGGACGGCCGACCGACTCTTCGGCCGTGACTATGTCTGGTCGGTGCTGGCAGCCGGCCGTAGCCAGATGGCGCTGGCGACGCAAGGCGCGATGCTCGGCGGGAACGTCCGGGTCGGGCTGGAAGACTCGCTCTACATCGGTCGCGGACAACTGGCTGAGTCCAATGCCGAGCAGGTCACGAAGATTCGAAGAATCATCGAGGAATTAGGGCTGATCGTTGCAAGCCCCGCAGAGACGCGCGCCATGCTGGCCCTCAAAGGGCAGGCCGATGTGCGCATGTGAGTCGATGTTCAAAGTGTTGTGTCTGCCGTGCTGGGATGCCGGTAGGTAGTGATCGTTACCCATGTTTGGAGAGGGTTCAATGAATAGTGCAAAGGTCTTGGTACTGAATGCGACCGGCAAGGTGGGTCGAAACGTCTGTCGCGCGCTCAAGGAGGCAGGCTTCGACGTGTTCGGAACGACACGGTCCGCGCAGAATTCACTTCAAAAAATAGGGGTCAATCCGGTGGTGTGCAACTACACGGTGCGCGCGGACCTCGATCGGGCCTTTGCGCAAAGCGGGGCGCGCAAGGTATTCGTCATCACCGACTTTTTCGGTGCTGCGAAGTCGAAAGCCGCGGTTGAGATCCAGCAAGGAAAGGATGCCATCGACGCGGCGAGGGCGGCGGGAGTCGATCACTTGATCTTCATGAGTGTCGCCGACGCGGAATTCTTCGATGAGCATGTCGCCCATCTCAAGGCCAAGGTGGCGCTCGAGGACTACGTGAAGCGTTCCGGGATACGCTATTCGATCCTTCGCCCTTGCGCATTCTTCGAAAATTTCGACGATCCAGCGAATTGGAATCCTCTGAAGAAGGGCGCAGTCAAGTCCATGAGCACACTCGAGTGTAAGTACTGCGCGACCTACGACATCGGCAGGGCGGCTGCCGTCATGTTCCAGAATCCGGAGACCTGGGTTGGCAAGTCCCTCGACGTGATCGGTTGGAAGGGGGATCTCGAGGCGGTGGCTGCGGCACTGGAAAAGGTGAGTGGTGTGCCGGTCAAGGCCAAACTCGCGATGCCGTTGTTTCTTCGAAAGTTGCTCTTCAAGGATCTGCACCACATGTTCCTCTACTACGAACGGGAGAAAGGTCCGCGTGGCGAGCCAGAGGAATTTCGCAAGGTGGTGCTAGACGCGCTGACGGCGGAGGACTGGTTCCGCTTCCATGGGCGCTACGCCAATGGTGAGCGGATCGTGAACTGATCGGCGTTCCGGGTTTTCGCCCTGATCCTGTCCTGGGGTAGCGTCGCTCCTCGAGTGCCGCTACCCCGTATCCCCGGCTGACATCAGGGACGGTCTTCGAGTGCCGTTGCGGCGCAAAAATCACCTCGTCATTTGCGTGGATGTCGAACGGCGTCGTCGGGTCGCCGCGTACAACCGGTTCCTGTACCCTCGGAGGCGAATCCGGCCCTGATGCATCGGGCCCGGACATTACGTTCTGTGCGAGGTGGGCCCATGGCGACTGGTCGGTGGTTGAGTGTGTTGGTGTTGGCCGCGGCCACGGCCACGGCTGAGACCCCGCCGGTTCGGGTACAGGGCGCTCGCATCGACGCCCACCTACAGGCCCTCGCGCAGTTCGGCAAGAACCCCCAAGGGGGCGTGAGTCGCGTCGCCTACAGCGACGCCGACGTGGCGGGCCGCGCCTACGTGCTCGGTCTGATGCGCGAGGCTGGTTTGTCGGTGCAGGTGGATGCGGCCGGCAATTTGGTCCGGCGCCGCGAGGGAACAGAGCCGGGTTTGCGGCCCCTCGTGATCGGTTCCCATATCGATTCCGTGCCCGAGGGTGGCAACTACGACGGGGATGTCGGGTCGTTGGCGGCGATCGAAGTGGCACAGGTGCTCAAGGAGCGTGGGGTGACGCTGCGTCACCCCCTCGAGGTCATCGTGTTCTCGAACGAAGAGGGCGTGATGCTCGGCAGCACCGCGCTCACGCACGGCATCGATGCGGCGCGCCTCAATCTGGTCTCTCAAAGTGGCAAGACGGTCCGGGAAGGGGTCGCCCGGGGATAATGTTGGATCCCTAACGATGTCCGTCAGTCTTCAGTAGGACCATTCATGCGCCAGACTTCACGGACGATTCGGGTCGCCGTTGCCGCTGCTTTGGGATTGGTAGCCACCCTTGGTCTTGCATTCCCTAGCAATGGTGCAACGGCACCCTCCAAAGGGTCTCCTCAGTCGATTTCATTAGGCCCTGTCCCGTTGGTTTCTGTCGGTGGAGTGGGGCCGTTATTCGCTTCTGCGAGCTCTGGTCTCCCTGTGATATTCAGCAGTCAGACTCCTGCCGTTTGCTCGGTTAAGGCGCCTTTCGTCACAGGCTTACAAATGGGGGTCTGCTCCATCGCTGTTTCTCAATTGGGGAACAAGTCTTTCGCTCCTGCTCAGTCGGCGAGTATGGCGATACCGATCGGGCCGGTTAAGCCGGTTGTCGCTCCGATTGCATCCTCTACAAAATACAAAATCACTTTCTTGCCAAGTCCTGATGGATTGGTTGCACCGACCGCACTCAACAATCTAGGCCAAATCGCGGGATATTACTTTTTGAGTGATGGGACCTATCACGGATTTCTGACGGGGCCTAATGGTGTGGGTATTGCTGATATCGGTGGATTGGGCGCTACGAACAGCCTGATACATTCTATTAATGACAGCGGAATGATCGGTGGGCGCTGTGAAGTGCCAGGCGTCACGGTCGCTGATGGCTACTCCGGTCAATGTGCTTTCCTATCCGGCCCGAATGCTACCCAGATTCACGCCCTACCAGCTTTGGGCTCTGACACGACTGCCACAATTACCGGTTTGAATGTCTATGGCGCGGCAGTTGGCCGTTCGCGAAACGGTACCACGTTATTTGAACGAGCTTTTTCGCTGCCTGTTGGTACGCAGGTGCCTATCGAGCTGCTGTCTTCGTTAGGACTGCAGACGTGGGCTGCCGCAATCAACGACAGCGGTCAGATTGCGGTCACGGAAGTATTGGCAGGTAATCCATTGACGAATGCCGATAGCCTTCGAATTGAGCCTAACGGTAGCGTCACTAAGATCGGTTCCGTTCCTGGGTACATGAGCATCCCCACGGCGATGAATAACGCTGGAGAAATTGCAGGGGGACTTCAGTTGCTAGGGGACAGTTGGGCTTCCGCAGGACGGTGGACGTTCTATGCTGATCCGAATGGCCAGAACATGCGAATTGTTCCGTCTTTAGGCGGAACCACAACCTGGCCTTACTGGATTGATAGAAATGGCTCAATTACGGGTTCTTCACAGATAGCCGGCAATGTCGAGGCACACGCTTTCGTTACGGCACCTCACGGCGGAGCGATGCATGACCTGAATCAAGATGTCGCGCTCGCGCCCGGCAACTATCTTCAGTATGCAATTTCGATGAACAACTCCGGACAGATACTGGTCGTGGATGCGCTGTCGAATGTCTATCTATTGACGCCCGTTAAGAAGAAATAGTCCCAGTCCATCGACCAAAATCTAACGAATTTCGCTAAGGAACAGCTTTCATGCGCCAGACTTCACGGACGATTCGGCTCCCCGTTGCCGCGGCATTGGGGTTGGCGGCATCGGGTGCACAGGCCGCTCCGGCTATTACCTCAATACTCACGACGTATTCATCACAAGGGACGCCCACTGCGTTAATCATTGCGGGTAGTGGGTTTTGTTCGAACACTACCGGTGCGTGTACCACGTCGCCAACGGTTGCCGTCAACGGCTCCAATTTAACAGTGTCTGCGGCGACTGCAGGAAGCCTTACTGCCACCTTCGCTGTTGCGCCTCCTGACGGCGATTACACACTTTCTCTGACTGCGGGAACGTTGGGACCAACAACGTTCTCTCTACACGTCGAGAGTTTGGACAAGGGTCCAACTGGACCCACAGGCCCAACAGGCGCAACCGGTCCGGCTGGTAGTGCGGGCGCTAAAGGTGCGACGGGAGCGACAGGTACTACAGGCGCAGCTGGCCCAAAAGGCGCTACTGGGGCTACCGGTGCAACGGGTGCCGCTGGTTCAGCTACCGTTACGATTGGGACTACGACGACCGGCGCAGCCGCTTCAAGTGCGTCAGTCACTAACGCGGGAACGAGCACCACCGCTAAGCTTAATTTCACCATTCCCCAAGGCGCAACTGGTCCGACAGGGGCGGTCGGGGCAACAGGGCCGGCCGGTTCCACCGGTTTGCAGGGTGTGCAAGGTGTTCAAGGCCTCCAGGGTGTTGCGGGTCCCCAGGGACTCCAGGGTGTACCCGGGGCACCCGGTATAAATGGCATCAACGGAATCAACGGAATCAACGGAATCAACGGCACTCAGGGCCCTGTAGGGGCTACCGGTCCGCAAGGTATTCCGGGTGCAACTGGATCCACTGGATCAACGGGTGCGACCGGGTCAGGTTTTACCTTTCAGGGCAATTGGGATGCTGCGATTCCGTTTAAGGCGGGTGATGTTGTCGTTTTTTCCGGTAGCGCCTATATCGCCATCCAATCTAATTCCGCGATCGTACCTGCGAACGACGTCCAATCGAATTTTGGTCTGAATTGGGCCGTTCTGGCCGCAAAAGGTGCCGACAGTACGGTGCCTGGTCCAACGGGGCCCCAAGGTAACGACGGTCTGCCAGGTCCCGTTGGCCCTTCGGGCGCGGTGGGGCAAGATGGATTGATGGGACCTCCGGGGCCATTGGGATCAATAGGCCCGGCGGGCGATCTTGGCCCCACCGGACCGGCGGGTGCTGACGGATCTCCTGGTCCGACGGGACCGACGGGACCGACGGGTCCGGTAGCAGTGGCCAATCCTGCTCTGGTCGTCGTGGATGCCGGAGGAAATTACGTCGGACCGCTCTACTCGACCACGGGATGTGGGCCGATTTACTGCGGCAGTTACAACACTTACATGTATACGGTGATGAGCGACGCAACGGCCGGTCTGTACGCACTGCCTCTGTTTCCGGTACCGCCTGCCGGAAATCCGACGCTGCGCCTCGCGTCCGGCCCTTCCGACAACGCCCCAAATTACGGCAATTCAAACCCTGCCACGCTGCGACCAGCATCAATTGATGTCGCGCGGGCGACCATTTTTTGGACGCAGGCAAATTGCTCTGGACGGCCATACGCCGACGTTCCGATCGCTCTCTTCAATCTTTGGATCAACACAGCGATGGGATCCGCGACCGCGGCAACCCATTACGTGATTGTGCCGGGACAAACGCCCGTGTCCGGTGTGAGTTACCAGAGTTACGCCGTGGGCAGTTATTCTGCCGGCGGATTCGCTTGCACGTCGACTACGGGAACGATCGCGGCTGCCTACAGCTTGCAGGCGATTACTCCAGCGTTTCTATTCCCCTTAACCATACAGTACCGATGATTCGGCCGACTGAATGTAAACCGTTTGACCGGCTATACGCCGACATCGGCCGTTCATGCCCGGCCGCGCGACGGAATCACGGCCGGCTACTTCCGCAAGACGATTTGAGAGCACTACGTTCCCGCACGCAAGTCACCGATTTACTCTTCGGTCAGATAATTCGCGGTAATAGCGATGTCAGCCAGATTTCGTGTAGCGGATAGCATTGCGTGAAGCCGGAATCTGAGTTCGGCTGCTCGGTGGCTTTTGCGTGGGTGTAGTGTCTGGTCGGATGCACTCCAAACGGGCTCGGGTCCGCGCTGAGGTCTCCAGAGCGTCCGAATCATGCGCCTCGGTAACCTCAACATCGTCCGCTATCATCGCTGTCCGACGCACCCCGTTGCTCCGCGCAGCCGGTGCCACCCTCACCACAAGGACTCGTCCATGCGCCTCGCATCCTGCCACCGACTCCTCTGCCTCGCGCTTGTTTTCGCCGCGGCCACGGCACCCTCGGTTGCCGCGCCTATACCGATGGCGGCATTGCTCGAGGGCACGCCACCGTCAGGGCTGATCGACAACGCGTCGTTCCTCCCGAGCGCACACCCGCGGCGAGCGCACGAGCGGTTTCAGGGGGCGCTGAGGCTTGATGAGCATGTCATGACGACCCGGCCGGCGGACCTTGGCCCGCACACGGTGCTCGGTAAGGATCCGCAGTTCTTCCCCGGAGTGACCCTCACGTTCACGACGGTCGACGGCGATCTCGTGCCCACGACCGAGGAGGTCATCCGGGTCGGCTCACTGCCGGGTGGGCGTAGCTACTGGGACGTCATCGTCCAGCCCGGGCAGGTGTGGTCGGATCCTCGCGATCACGGTTGGTCACGCGCGGCGTTCCCGTTCTCGCTCGTCCACATGCAGGAGGGCGAGACGCACCACGGCATTGCGACCTTCCTCTATCGGGGCAAGCGCGTCTCGGCCGTGCGCTACCAGATCGTCCAGCAGACGACGCCGGCGCACATCGAAACCTACTTCACGGCGGCCGGGGTTGCGCCGGCGCACGTCGAGGCGGCAAGGAACGTCGATTTCGGGGCGCGCGCCCGCGAGCATCGGGCGGTACGCCGTGATGCCATCGTCATCAAGCCCTGGTCCGACCTCGAGCGGCAGGTTGGCGCGGCGACACTCGCTGGGTTCGCCGATGGGCTTGCCGCCCGCGAGACGGTCGTTACCGGACTCGACTATCACGGCGTTTTCTATCGACGCGACTGCACGAGCGCGGCCGGTCCGCTGCCCTGGTGCGAACGGACGCGCTTCGGGATCT
>DAINQU010000022.1:0-44756 GCA_036742455.1 Steroidobacteraceae bacterium
GGTGACCGAAGAACCAGAAGATGTGCTGGAACATCACCGGGTCGCCGCCACCGGCCGGGTTGAAGAAGCTCGTACCGAAGTAGTGATCGGTCAGGAGCATCGTGACCGCGCCGGCGAGCACCGGCATCACGGCGATCAACAAGTACGCAGTGATCAGCCAGGTCCAGCAGAACAACGGCAGCTTCAGCAGCGTCATGCCAGGAGCGCGCATGTTCATGATCGTGACGATCACGTTGATCGCGCCCATGATCGACGAGATACCCATCATGTGGATCGCGAAGATCGTCAGAGGGAAGCTGTCACCGGCCTGCAGGGAGAGTGGCGGATACAGCGTCCAACCGCCCGCCGGTGCACCACCCGCCGTGAAGAACGACGAGATCAGCAACGTGAAGGCGAAAGGCAGGATCCAGAAGCTGTAATTGTTCATGCGAGGCAGCGCCATATCCGGCGCGCCGACCTGCAGCGGAATCATCCAGTTCGCTAAGCCGACCCAAGCCGGCATCACCGCACCGAAAATCATGATCAGCGCATGATTGGTGACCAGTGAGTTGTAGAACCCCGGATCAAACCACTGCATGCCTGGCTTAAAGAGCTCAAGGCGGATCCCGAGGGCCATTGCGCCCCCGAGGAAGAACATCACGAGCGCGAACAGCATGTACATCGTGCCGATGTCTTTGTGGTTCGTCGCGAACAGCCAACGGCCGATGCCGGCCGGCTTGTGATCGTGATCGTGGTGATCGTGCGTATCAGCGTGTGCCATGGTCATGAAACTCCCAGCAATCCGATCAGAGCGACGCCGCAGCGGGCGCGTTCGTATTAGCAGCCGTCGTCGCAGTCGCCGACGCACCGGCGGTCGCGGCTTTCGTCGCTTCCTGCTGCGCAGCCAGCCACTTGGCGTAATCTTCCTTGGAGACAACGTCGACGACGATCGGCATGAAGCCGTGGTCGCGGCCGCACAGTTCCGTGCATTGTCCGGTGTAGTGGCCAATCTTGTCGGCTTTGAACCACGCTTCGTTGATGAAGCCCGGAATCGCATCCTTCTTCACAGCGAAGTCCGGCATCCACCATGAGTGGATAACGTCGTTGCCGGTCAGCAGCAGACGCACCTTGGTGTCCACCGGCACAACGACCGGACGATCCACTTCAAGGAGGTAATCCTTCACGCTGTTCGGGTCGATGCCCGACTTCAGTTGACGCGCTTCGTTTGAAGACGGCGCCAACGTCGAGAAGAAATTCACGCCGAGACCGAGGTACTCGTATCCCCACTTCCACTGGTAGCCGGTGACCTTGATGGAGATTTCAGCGTTGCGCGTATCCTCCATCCGAACCAGCGTCTTCGCGGCAGGGACGGCCAGCGAAATCAGGATGAGTACCGGGATGACGGTCCAGATGATCTCAACCTTGGTCGAGTGCAACATCGTCTGATCCGCCACCGCGCCTTTCGACTTACGGAAGGAGACGATCGAGTAAACCATCACGCCGAACACCGCAACGGCGATAGCGACGCACACCCAGAACACGGTCATGTGCAGTCCATGCACTTCGCGGGCTACGTCCGTAACACCGGCTGGCATGTTGTAGCTGCTGTCGTAGGCGAACGCGGGCAACGCGGCGAGGACTCCCCCGAGCGCGCTCAACACTTTTCGGTTCAACATCGAAGCCCCTTACGCTGTCGTCTGAATCTATAAAGTACATAGCGGCTGTCGCGAAATACGCTCGCGCGCAACCGGTCTCCTCACGCGGACAGTCGCCCATCGGCCTTGTCCAGTGGCCCCGCCCTCTCCCGCGGGAAACGGCCGGACCGACGCATACGTCCAAACAGACTCACCATTTCGGCGTCTGCCGGATACCGCCACGTAGGGCGGCGCAGTGTAACCTCCACCCGGTGCCGGGAAAACACCATTTCCGCCCTATCGTGATTTTTCAGGGATAACCAATCCCTGAAGTCTCACGCAAGCTTCCCTCCAGCGGCCGGCCGGGCGCCTAGAAAGTCAGCGCCGACCGAGCCGTCCTCTTGACGGCCCGCGCGGGGTAATTGATGGCCTAACGCGTCTGTCGCCGCGCCGCTGCCCCACGTGACAGACGATTCGGGCACTCGCTCAACCCCGTGAGAGAGAGTCTATCGGGCGACGCAAAACCTTTCAATGACAACGGGTTGCGGCACTGAGGCTAGCGGCGCTTCAGACTGGCCAAAGGCACAACCACTTCGGAAGATCGGCGCGACGAACGGCTGTCCTCGAGGTCCGGCGCCCACGCTTGCCCGTAGACCAGTTCACAGGCGACCGGAATGCGGCCGTCCGAGTCCCGCTGGGCGGCAAACGCTTCTGCGGCAGCGGCCCAGCGTTTGGCCCCCGTCAACGTCTTGCGGTTATCGACCGGGAGGCTAGCGGCGGCGGCGCGGAGGTCCCGACAGGCATCGCGGAGCGTTGCGTACGTGACAGTGAGCCGGTCTGCATCCAATACCGGCGCCACAAATCCGGCCCGCGACAGACCGTCACCGACGTCATGAAAGTCAATAAAATCAACGAGATGAGGGACGTTATCGACTCGAGCGAAAGCGGTTTGTAGCGTTTCGAACGTGCCCGCACCGAGGGTACTGAACACAAAATAGCCGCGCGGGCGAAGGACGCGGCGAACCTCGCGAAACAGCGCCTCGGGGTCTGATAAGTACGGTAACAAGAGGTTGGCGAAAACCAAGTCGATGCTCGCGTCCGGCAGCGGCAACGCCGTCGCATCGGCCGCCAGGCAATCGAAGCGTCGCCACCACCCTCGCAGCCGAGCGGCCTGTTCCCGCATGTCGGCCGAAGTGTCCACCATCGTCACGGCGGCCTTCCGGTAGAGATCCGCCAACGCGCGAGCCCCTACACCCACTCCCCCGCCGAGATCCAAGATGCGCGAGGGCGTCAATCGAACCGGCTCGAGGCGGCGCAATAACTCCTCGCGCGCCCGCGCATGCAGAAATGCCTCTTGGGCGAACGCCGGGGCTGCGAGCCGTAGTCGACGCTCTTGGGCACGTGAGTGGACCCGCAGGATCGTCATCGGGCCAAAAACTCCCGAATCAGGCCTTCCACCAGCGGCCGATGCGACAGAAACGGGGCGTGCGCGGCCTTGGGTACCAGTGTGAATTGCGCACCGGGTATCCGCTCGGCGAGCATCCTTGCGCCTTCGGGTGGCGTCAGTCGATCGTGTTCACCGGCAATCACGAGCGTGGGCACCCGGATCGCGGAGGCGTTCGGCCGCAAATCCGTGGTGCGCAGTATCTCGAGGCACGTCGCGAGCGCGGTGGGATTTGGGGGTCCATGCGAATCCACCTGCTGGCGAAGAATTCTTAATACTTCCAGCTGGTTAGCATCTCCGCGCACTTCCAGATTTAAAAATTGGAGCACGGTCGCTCGCCAATTTTTGCTCAGATGCTCACCGATCGTGGTCAGGAGCACCGGGTCGGCGGCATGCGCAAAGTCGCGCCGCTTGGCGCCCACAGCGCCTGTTGCCATCAGGACGAGGTGGCTGACGCGCTCCGGGAACAGGAGCGCAAGGCGCTGCGCCACGAGCCCGCCGAGAGACCATCCCACCAGGGCACAGCGCTCCGGCAGGTGAGCGGCGACCACGCGACTCAATCCCTCCAAGTCATGAGCGCTCTTAGACCATGCCGAGAGGCCGTGGCCGGGCAAATCCACGACGTGAACGCGATGATCCGGCACCAGAGCACTCGCCAGAGACGCGAATACGCCCCCGTGGAGACCCCAACCGTGTAGGAGGGCGACGTCCGGCCCCTCGCCCGTCGATTCGCGATGCAGGGACATTCGTTACCCTCGAACCTGCACGGAGGCCCGATGCGCGACGGGCTCCAATAAACCGCCAGCCGGTCCGTGAAGGCCGGCCGCATTGGCTTCGTCCGTATCGATATGCATCTCGAGCGCAGCGCCCGCACTCACACGGATTCGTACATCGCCAAACGTCAGCGAACGTCCGGCTTCTGACGAAATATGCACGTCAACATCCTCACCGTCGGTCACGCCGTAGCGGTCGGCGTCTGCCGGCGTCATGTGTATGTGCCGAAGCGCACAGATGACGCCGCGCGGCAGGGTCACGGTGCCAGCAGGCCCCTCCAGTCGCAGCCCCGGCGTGCCGGTGAGATCTCCGGACTCGCGGACCGGCGCATCCACCCCGAGCCGAAACTCGTCGGTACGGGATAACTCCACTTGATCCGCCCCACGCTCCGGCCCGACCACCCGAACGTTGTCGATACGTCCCGTCGGCCCCACCAACGTCACGGTCTCAACGGCCGCGTACTGCCCGGGTTGCGAAATCGGGTGCGCTACCGTCAACACATGACCCGGCCCGAACAGCGCCTCAACGGAATCGCGCGTCAGGTGCACATGCCGGGCGGACACCGCCACCGGGATCGGCGCCGTTTCACGTGGCCGCTGCGCGGTCATTAAGGCCCGAACAGCACCCGCGATCGCCGCTTCTTCGTCGGTTGCGATGACCAATACGGGGCAGCGAGCGCCGTCACTCGAAATATTAACGACCGGTCGTTCGGCTGTCGCTCGGCCGTCACGATTGCGATCGTCATCGACAGAAACGCCTATAAAATCCAAGCGTTCCACGATCCGGCGGCGCATTGTCGCGCTGTTCTGACCCACGCCGCCTGTGAAGACAATGACGTCGAGCCCGCCCATCGCTGCCGCATACGCGCCGATGTATTTCCGAACCCGGTACGCGTAGATCTGTATCGCCATCTGGCAGGCGTCATCGCCAGCCTGAGCCCGCTCTTCCACGACGCGCAGATCCGCGCTCCCGGTCAGGCCGAGCAGGCCGGAGGCGCGGTTGAGCAGCTGATCCACTTGGTCAGCGGTGTAGCCCTCGCGTAACAGCGTCAGGATGAGCCCCGGGTCCACGTCACCCGACCGCGTGGCCATCACCAACCCTTCGAGCGGTGTCAGTCCCATACTCGTATCGACGCTGCGTCCGTATTCGACCGCCGTGATGCTAGCGCCGGCGCCGAGGTGAGCGCTGACCATGCGCAAGTCGCGACGATCGGCGCCGAGGCTCGTCGCGGCGAGCGACGTGACGTAGTCGTGGCTGGTGCCGTGGAAGCCAAAGCGGCGCAGGCCCAACTGCTGCCGTACGCCGGCATCGATGGCGTACTCCCGGGCACGTCGGGGTAGCGTGGCATGGAACGCAGTATCAAAGACGGCCACGTGGGGCACCGCCGGCAAGCGCTCGCGGGCGGCACGCAGGGCGGTCACCGCCGGCGGATTGTGCAGTGGCGCGTAGCGTGAGAGCGCCTCAATCGCCTGCAGCGCCTCGTCATCGATCCAAAGAGGGGCGCGGTAGCGGTCACCCCCGTGGACAATTCGGTGCCCGACGGCGACGACCTGACCGAGCACGGCCCCATGCCGCTCCAGCGCGTCCAAGGCCACGCGAACGGCCGCGCCGAGATCGGGCGCTTCAACCGGCCGGCGCTCCCCGTCCACGGTCAGGGTCGGCGCCGCACCTACACCGTCGACCGAAAGGCTATCGACTCGACCGCCATCCGGTCGAATCGTCGCGATTTTGACCGACGAACTGCCACAGTTCACAACGAGGATTACGGAATGCATACGCGATGCTAGCATCGCGGCCCCGCCGTCTCCATGACGCACCGCCCCGCCGAGCCGCTCCCCGTGCAGACCGACCCCATACTCGCGCATCTTAATGAAGCCCAGGCCGCCGCCGTCTCCGCACCCGCGAAGCCCGTCTTGGTGTTGGCCGGCGCCGGCAGCGGCAAGACCCGCGTACTGGTCCACCGGATCGCTTGGCTCATCTCCCGCGAGAACGTCTCCCCGCATTCCATTCTGGCGGTCACGTTTACGAACAAAGCGGCCGCCGAGATGCGGGGCCGCATCGAGAGTTTGCTGCACTTGGCCGGGGGGGCGCTCTGGATCGGCACCTTCCACGGACTGGCGCATCGACTGTTGCGCTTGCACTGGCGTGAGGCGGGATTGCCGCAGACGTTCCAGATCCTCGATTCGGACGACCAACTACGGTTGGTTAAGAAAGTCGTCAAAGCGCTTGAGCTCGACGACACGCGTTGGGTACCGAAGGATCTGCAGTACTTCATTAACGCGCAGAAAGACGAGGGGCGCCGTCCCAAAGCGCTCGGGGACGACGGTGACCCGACGCGCCGCACCATGATCAAGGTGTACAGCGCCTACGAAGAGGCCTGCAAAAAAAACGGCGTCATCGACTTCGCCGAGTTGCTCCTGCGCAGCTTCGAAATACTGCGCGACTTCCCTGCCTTGCTGGAGCATTACCAGAAGCGCTTCCGACACGTCCTCGTCGATGAGTTTCAGGACACCAATTCGATCCAATATCAATGGGTTCAGCTACTTGCGGGACGAGACAGCATGCCGTTCGTCGTCGGCGACGACGATCAGTCCATCTATGGGTGGCGCGGCGCACGCGTCGAGAACATTCAGCGTTATCAGCGCGACTACCCCGGCACGACCGTATTTCGCCTAGAGCAGAACTATCGCTCGACCGCGACCATCCTAAATGCGGCGAACGCATTGATTGCCAACAACAGCGGTCGCATGGGTAAAACCCTTTGGACCGACGGTGATCGCGGCGAACCGATCCGGGTGTACGCCGCCTTTAACGAGCGGGACGAAGCGGCCTTTGTGGTCGAGCGCATCCACGAATGGCGTCGACTCGGCGGTCGATTGCAAGACTGCGCCATTTTGTACCGCTCTAACGCGCAGTCCCGCGCGTTGGAAGAGGCTTTTATTCAGACCGTGCCGAAGATTCCTTACAAGATCTACGGTGGACAACGCTTTTTTGAGCGCGCCGAAATTAAGGACGCGCTGGCTTACCTTCGTCTGCTATCGAATCGGCACGACGATGGCTCTTTCGAGCGGGTCGTCAATCTGCCGACGCGCGGCATCGGCGCGAAGAGCCTCGACATGGTCCGTGAAATCGCTCGCGCCCACTCGGTGTCGATGTGGGACGCATCGACGGCCGCCATTAAAGGCGGTTCGCTCGGCCCACGCGGCGGCGCTTCCCTGCTGGAGTTCCTCTCACTCATCGACCGAATCGCGCGCGAGACGGCCGGTTTGCCGCTCCATGAAATCGTCGACAAGGTGATTTCCGCGTCCGGCCTGATTGATCACTTCCGCAAAGAGAAGGGCGAACGCGGCGAAGGTCGCATCGAGAACTTGGAAGAGTTGGTGTCCGCGGCGCGAGGCTACCAGCCCGAAGAAGTCGAGGAAGGCATGAGCGAGCTGGACGCGTTCCTCGCACATGCCGTGTTGGAAAGTGGCGAAGGCCAAGCCGGTGAGTGGGAAGACTGCGTCCAAATGATGACGCTGCACACCGCGAAGGGGCTTGAGTTCCCGCTGGTGTTTATGGCCGGACTGGAAGATGGGTTATTCCCCCATCAGCGATCCATCAATGACATCGGGGGCCTCGAAGAGGAGCGCCGACTCGCCTACGTCGGCGTCACCCGAGCCATGCGTCGCCTGTACCTGACTTACGCCGAGCAGCGGCGGCTGCACGGTGTCGACCAGTTCGGCACCCCGTCGCGGTTTATTGCCGAAATTCCGCCGGAATTAATGGAGGAAATTCGCCCCCGCGTTCAGGTCAGCCGGCCCGTCAGCTCGGCCGGTTCCAGCGGTGGTGGCTGGGGTGTGCGGGATACCTACGGCGGTGGCGGTGGTGGTGGCGGCCATTGGTCACAAAATGAACGCCGCGGCGGCAGCACCACGCACTCGACTTTTGGGCGCGCGTCCAGCGGATCCGCGCCGCCCCGTCAGTCGCCGGCGATGGTCGAGCCCGACAACGGCACGGGCTTGAAGCTAGGGCAACGGGTACGCCATGCGCGTTTTGGCGATGGCGTCGTTCTGCGCATCGAGGGCAGCGACCAACAAGCGCAAATCGAGGTGAATTTTGAGCGTGCCGGCCGAAAGGTGCTGATGGCGGCCTATGCCAAACTCTCGCCGATATGAGGCCTGACCGGCTGTTTGTGGAACCCTGCTAGAATGACGTCCTTCAGTCCACCCGCGTGATCACGTGAAAATCATCATCCTGGGCGCAGGTCAGGTTGGCCGAACGGCCGCTTACCACCTGTCGCGCGAAGAGGCGAATGAGGTCACCGTCGTCGACTCCGACGAAGGCGTGTTGCAACAACTGCAGGACCGACTCGACGTACGGACGGTGAGCGGGAACGCCGCGAGCCCGTCGGTGCTCGCCGCCGCAGGGTGCGCGGATGCGGACCTCCTCGTCGCGCTGACGTCGAGCGATGAAGTGAACATGGTGGCCTGCCAAGTCGCGTGGACACTCTTCAAGACACCGACAAAGATCGCGCGTATCCGAGCGGCATCCTATGCCTCTCACCCGCAATTGTTCGGCGAACTCACGGGATTTGCCGTCGACACGTGGCTCAGCCCCGAGCAACTGGTGACAGAGCACGTTGAGCGCCTCATCGAACACCCCGGCGCGCTACAGGTCGTTGATTTCGCTGATGGGCGCGTTCGCTTGGTCGGTGTCCGCGCGGTCGAAGGCGGATTGTTAGTCGGACAGCCGCTGTCGAATCTCCCCAAGCATATTCCCGGTGTCGAAACGCGCGTCGCCGCAATGTACCGGCGCGGTCGCAGTATCCGTCCCGACGGCGAAACATTGATCGAGTCCGGCGACGAAGTCTTCTTTCTCGCCGCACGCGAAGACATCCGTACCGTCATGAGCGAGTTGCGAAAGCTCGAGGCCCGCGTTCGACGGATTGTGATTGCCGGCGCCGGTCACATCGGTATTCGCCTGGCCCAGGCACTCGAAGGTCGCTTGCAGGTCAAACTGATCGAGCGGGACAAGCAGCGCGCTCGCCGCGCTGCGGAAACGTTGCGCGAAGCGATCGTCCTCAATGGGGATGCTGCGGACGAAGAGCTGCTGATCGAGGAAAACGTCGACAGCGCGGACGTCTTTGTGGCCGTGACCAATGCGGAAGAGGCCAACATTCTGTCGGCGATGCTGGCGAAGCGCCTCGGGTGCCGTAAGGTGATGGCTCTGATCAACCGTCCCGCCTACGCCGAGCTCATGGAGAGCGATCGTATTGATATCGCGATCTCGCCGCAGACGATTACGATTGGTTCGTTGTTAGCGCACGTGCGACGTGGCGACGTCGTTAAGGTCCATTCGTTGCGCCGAGGCGCTGCCGAAGCCATTGAGGCCATCGCCCATGGCGATAGCGAAACGTCTCAAGTGGTTGGCCGACCTGTCGAGGCCGTCAATCTGCCGGATGGCACGACCATCGGCGCCATTGTCCGTGGTGATGACGTGATCATGGCTCACCACGACACCGTCATTGAAGAAGGCGATCACGTGATCCTGTTCCTCACCGACCGACGTCACGTTGAGGCGGTCGAGAAACTGTTTCAGGTTGGCGTTTCGTTTCTCTGAGGTTCGCCGTGCACCTGAGTCTCGTGCAACGCATATTAGGGTTGGTGATCGTCGCCTTCGGTCTCACCATGCTCCCGCCCGTGGTCGTGGATGTGGTTTACGGTGGCACCACCGCAGGGCTGTTTCTGATGGTCGGCGCCGCCCTCGTGGCGATGGGTACGGCACTGTGGCTGCCCGTTCGGCGCGTCAATCGAGATTTGCGTCTGCGCGATGGCTTTCTCATCGTCGCGTTGTTTTGGGCGTTACTCGGATTAGGCGGTGCGCTGCCGTTCTTCTTCAGCGCATCGACCCCTTTGAGTTTCACGGATGCGGTGTTCGAATCCGTTGCCGGCGTCACGACGACCAATGCGAGTGTCATGCGCGGTCTGGAGAAACTGCCCCACGCAATCTTGTGGTACCGGCAGCAGCTGCAATGGTTAGGTGGGATCGGCGTCATCGTTCTCGCGGTCGCCCTGTTTCCGATACTGGGCATCGGCGGGATGCAACTCTACAAGGGGGATACGCCCGGGTCTGTGAAAGACGAGAAACTGACGCCGCGCATCACGGAAACGGCGAAGACGCTTTCGGGCATTTACTTGCTCATGACGGCGGTGTGCGCGATCGCCTACGCCTCTGCGGGTATGTCGGCGTTTGATGCGGTCTCGCATGCCTTTTCAACGGTGTCGACCGGTGGTTTTTCGACACACGACGGTGGCTTCGCCTATTTCCAGTCGACGGCCATCGATACAGTCGCCATTGTCTTCATGTTTTTGGGCGGCGTGAACTTCGCGCTGCACTTTCTGGCGTGGAAGCGTCGCGACTCGAGCGTCTATCTGTCGGACCCGCAGTTTCGAGGATATTTGCTGCTCAGCGCGGCGCTGGTCGCGATCGTCAGCATTACGCTCTACCAGAGCGGCGTGTACCCTAATCTTGGAGAAGCGCTGCGGCACGGCGCGTTTGCGGCAATCTCCATGCAGTCCACGACCGGGTTTGCGGGGGCGTCATTCGCGTATTGGCCCGGCATGCTGCCGGTGCTGCTCATGTTGGTCACGTTCGTCGGTGGTTCCGCCGGATCGACCGGCGGCGGCATGAAGGTCATTCGGTGGCAGTTGGTATTGAAGCAGGCTCAGCGCGAACTGATGCGCCTCGTGCACCCGAACGCAGCGGTGGCGGTCAAGTTTGGCGATAAAGCCGTTGCTGGCCGGGTACTCGCGGCCATCACTGGCTTCTTCGCGATGTACCTTGTGCTGTTCGGCGTCTTAATGCTGCTGATGATGGCCGCGGGTACCGATCAAGTGACCGCCTGGTCGGCCATCGCTTCGTGCATCAACAACGCCGGTCCCGCTCTGGGCTCTGTGGCATCCACCTACGGCCACTTACCCGATCCGGCAAAGTGGATCGCGATCTGCGCCATGTTAGTGGGACGGCTGGAGGTATTCACCGTCGCCGTCCTCTTTATGCCGGCGTTTTGGCGGCACTGACCGAACGTTAGGTCTCGACGATCACCGGAATGCCGGCGATGCGAGCCTTCCATTCGCGGGGCCCCGATTCATGCAGCGACTCGCCGGTTGCATCAACCGCCACAGTCACCGGCATGTCTTTGACATCAAATTCGTAGACCGCTTCCATGCCCAATTCCGGAAACGCGACCACCCGGCTGGAACGAATCGCCTTCGATACCAGATAGGCGGCGCCCCCCACCGCGATTAAATAAGCGCTTCGGTGCCGCTTAATGGCCTCGATGGCTTCAGGACCCCGATCCGCTTTGCCGACCATCGCCAAGAGGCCGCCCTTCTCCAGCATGGTTTCGGTGAAACGATCCATCCGGTTAGCGGTTGTCGGGCCAGCGGGGCCCACGATTTCGTCACGCACCGGATCGACCGGACCGACGTAGTAGATGACCCGGTCTTTGAAAGACAGTCCGTCGGGCAACGGTTGTCCGGCATCGAGCAAGGCACAGATGCGCTTATGCGCCGCATCACGCCCCGTCAGAAACTTGCCGGTCAATAGCAGACGCTCACCGGGGCGCCATGCCGCGACCTCCTCACGAGACAGCGTGTCCAGGTCGACTCGACGGGTATTGGCGTCCGGCGCCCAGCCCACCTGCGGCCAGTCCGCCAAGCTCGGCGGCGTTAAGATCGCGGGACCCGTGCCGTCGAGGTGGAAATGGACGTGGCGGGTGGCGGCGCAATTGGGAATGACTGCCACCGGTAACGATGCGGCGTGGGTCGGATAGTCGCGCACTTTGACGTCGAGCACGGTGGTCAGTCCACCGAGGCCCTGCGCCCCAATACCCAATGCATTGACGCGATCGAAGATCTCCAATCGCAATTCTTCCGCGCGGGAACGGGGCCCGCGAGCCTTGAGTTCCTGAATGTCGATCGGGTCCATCAAGGACTCTTTCGCCATCAGGAGCGCCTTTTCTGCGGTACCCCCGATCCCGATACCCAGCATGCCCGGCGGGCACCAGCCCGCACCCATTTCGGGCACGCGTTCGAGCACCCAATCCGCGACGTTGTCGGATGGATTCAACATCTCGAACATGGACTTGTTTTCACTGCCGCCGCCCTTGGCCGCGATCGCAACCTCGACGTCGCCACCGGGCACGAGTTCCACGTGGACGACAGCCGGCGTGTTATCCCGCGTGTTCGAACGTTTGCCGGCCGGATCCGCCACGATGGATGCACGGAGGCGATTTTCTGGCAATCCGTAGGCCTGGCGAACCCCTTCGTTGACCATTTCCTCGACCGTGAGGTGCGCATCCCAACGGACGTTCATCCCGACTTTGACGAACGCGACGACGATACCGGTGTCCTGACAGATCGGACGGTGGCCTTCCGCGCTCATTCGCGAATTGGTGAGTATTTGGGCGATCGCGTCGCGCGCGGCGGGGCTTTGCTCCAGCTCATAGGCCCGACCCATCGCCCCGATGAAATCGGGAGAATGGTAGTAACTGATGTACTGCAACGCGTCGGCAACGCTCTGAATGAAATCGTCTTCGCGGATGACGGCCATGGGATTCCCCGAGTATGAGCTGCGCTGACGCCAGCGCGACAGTCGATTTTATCAGGTAGGAGCGCGATTGCGGCGCTGCAACAAGATCTCCACCTTGTCACGGTGGCTGCGTGACAACTTGAGCTGCTGACCGCCGGCCAGTGTCAGGAAGTATTCGCCGTTGGAGTGAGGGCGGAGCTTTCGGACTTGGGTCAGATTGACGATCGCGGACCGGTGGACCCGTTGGAACAGCTCCGGATCCAATTCGGCCTCCAGTTGTTTCATCGTGGCGCGCAGCACGTGCGTTTCACCCGTAGCGTGGATGCACATATAGTCACCGGCCGCATCGATCCAGTCGATTTGGGCGCAAGGTATCCGGAGAACCTCCCGGCCAGTCCGTATGGTCAGAAATTCCGGATAGCGCCGCGTGGATCCAGCGACCCGCGCTAACAAGTCTTCGGGGTCCAACTCGCCGGCGTGGGCAACCTCCGCCAGCAGCGATAACAGTCGCTCGTGCCGTCCGACGGTGTCCCGTTCGCGAACCGCCTGCCGAATGCGCGCGAGCGTTCGGCTCAATCGCTCGTCATCGACCGGTTTGAGCAGATAGTCGAGGGCTCTCGCCTCAAACGCGTTGACCGCATAACGGTCATAGGCTGTCACGAAGACTAGGAGCGGCATCTGATCCAACGGAATGTGGGCGGCGACATCGAGGCCGCTCATCGTGGGCATCTGGATGTCTAGGAACACGACGTCCGGCTCCAACTCGGCGATGTGTGCCAAGGCATCGCGCCCATTTTCACATTCGCCGACGACTTCAAAATCCGCGGCTGCTGCCAGACGCAGTTCCAGACCGCGTCGCGCCAGGCGTTCGTCATCGACCAACAGCGCCCGGATCGTCACGTGGCCATCTCCGCCGGCAGTACGACACTCACGCTGCAGCCTTGCGGCAGGTTTCGACCGATGAAACGCGCATGCCCGCCGTAGAGGACGCTGAGTCGGTCTCGGGTATTCCGCAGACCGACGCCCGTGCCGTGCGCCGGTATGGTCCCGTCCGGCAAGCCGGGGCCGTCGTCGGCGACTTCGAGCACCAGATCCTCGCCCCGCAAATGAGCCCGAATCGTCAGCGTACCCCCCGATTCTCGCGCCGCGATGGCATGTTTAAGCGCGTTTTCAACAAGTGGCTGCAGCAATAAAGACGGCACGAGCGCTTGCCGCGTGGGCTCGGCGATGTCGCGAATCACCGTCAATCGCGGCCCAAAACGCAATTGCTCAATGTCGAGGTACAGACTCAGCGCCTCGAGTTCCTGCCGGAGCGTCACCCGCTTCATCGGGTCCTGATCCAGGCTGTGGCGGAGGAAGCCGGAAAGACGGGTCACGGCGAGATTCGCGCGCTGGGTATCGTGGTCGAGTACCAACGTTGAAATGGCGTTCAACGTGTTGAACAAAAAGTGGGGGTTCAGTTGGTAGCGCAGCATCTTCAGCTGCGCCTCCCGCGCGAGCCCCTCGGCCCGCGCCGTCGCGAGGCGTTCCCGCTGGACGGCTTCGTAGAAATAGATCCCGTAGTAGAGAGCGCTCCACAACAAGAGCAGATAGGTGGATATCAACGCGCCGGCAAAAAACTGTCCGATACCGTGCGCGGCGATGCGCTCATCCAGGAAAACCGTGACGGCCTGATTGATGCACAGGCGCCAGAGCAATGCGGCAGCGTAAATCGCGAGCAGCGAGGCGGGTACAACCAGCGCCATCGCGCGCTCCCGAACTCGGCGGAACAGGTACCGCAACCCGGAGGACAGCACCAATCCGGTGGTCGCAGCGATGGTCAGTACCGTCAGAAAGCCGGGCAGCTTATGGGGACCGAGCATCTCCGGGTAAAACAGCGCAGCCACAAATTGCGCCACAAAATAGGCGCTCCAGCCCAAGACTTGCAGCCCCCAAAAAGCCGCTTCGCGGTGGGCAGACATGCGCTCCAGGAAGCGCGTCGCGGAATGATCGCAGTTCATCCGCACAAATTAGACGAGGCCGCGACGCTTGACCATCGCTTCAGCGCGCGCCACGCTCACTTGAGCGACGCCCATAGACCACAGTTCCGGAATCCCTCCAAAAGCCACTTGGATTGTTTTTTAGCGGTATTTTTGTTTTAAATAACCACTGGAAGCCCGATTAGTGCATTTTTTCTAAAATAAATATCTTCTTATATTGATTTTTGATTCGATCAAGAAAAATCTTTTCGAATTAAACAATTTTGAGTGCAAGTGGTTTTTTAACATCATATTTATGAATTTATAGGCTTATAAGGCACATGATCGGTCTAATTCAGCGCGTTTCAAGCGCCAAAGTGGAAGTTTCTGGCGAGGTTATCGGTCAAATTGACCGGGGATTGCTCGTGCTGCTTGGGGTGCAGCGCGGTGACGATCAGCGCGAGGCCGATCGATTGCTCGAGAAATTGCTGACCTATCGGGTCTTTGAGGATGCCGATCAACGCATGAATCGGAGTCTTTTGGACGTCGGGGGCGCGTTGCTGGTCGTGTCGCAGTTCACCTTGGCGGCGAATACACAGAAGGGAACGCGCCCTGGATTCAGCACCGCCGCTCCACCGACGGAAGGAGAGCGCTGGTACGAATACTTCGTCCACGAAGCGCGCCGTCGGGTAGACCGAGTTGAAACCGGCCGTTTCGGCGCCAACATGTCGGTTCATCTGGTGAACGAAGGGCCCGTCACCTTTTGGTTGGAGGTTCCGCCGGAGCGGATTGTCTGACCGAGACGCTGCCCCTTTCGGGTATCATCGCCCTAGGTCGCATTTAAGAAGCTATCGTTTTCGGGAGAATGTCGATGGGCTCGATCGGTTTTCGCGAACTATTGGTCATCTTGGTTATCGCTCTGCTCATCTTCGGAGGCAAGAAGCTGCGGACGATCGGCTCGGACCTCGGCGCCGCCGTTCACGACTTTAAGAAAGCGATGGACAAGGGCGAGAAGGAAGCCGAGCAGCAACCGCAACCGCCGCTGCGGCAAGTGATCGGCCAAGATGCCGAATTCAAGGATGCTCAGGCCTCCAAACCCGAGCAGAAGACCCACTCCTGACGGTTCCGCCCGTTAGGGGACAACGCTTATGTTTGATGTCGGGTTCAGCGAGATTCTGCTGATTCTGGTGATTGCGCTGGTCGTTCTCGGCCCAGACAAGCTGCCAAAACTCGCAGCCGACATCGGCCGCTGGGTCGGTCGGGCGCGCTCCATGGCGCGCCAGTTGAGCGCGCAACTCGAACAGGAAGTCCGTCTGGATGAAATGGCGCGGGCGCAACAACGAGCCGCCGCCGAATCCGCATCGTCGCCGACTCCGCCCCCTCCTTCGCCCGCGCCCTCGCCGGTCGCAGTCCCTTTCCCAACCGGGGCGGTGGCTGCGTCAGCGCCAGCCGCGGAATCGGTGGCCAGCACCCCAGCCGACGCGCCGGTGACACCGATTGCCGCGGTGACACCGGTCGTCCCCGTGACGCCGGTGGCTCAGACCACGCCCGCGGCTCCTCTAAATTCGGCGAGCGATGCCAAGCCCTGATACGCCGGAATCGATGGCCGAAGGCACCCTGATCTCGCATTTACTCGAGCTCAGGACTCGGTTATTGCGATCCGTCATCGCCGTCCTGATCGTCACCATTCCGGCGATGGTGTACGCAAACGACCTGTTCAGCTTTGTCGCACGGCCGTTGATGAAGGTGCTGCCGAAAGGCTCCGCCATGATTTCAACCAGCGTCATGGCGCCGCTCACCACGCCGTTCAAGCTCGCGTTTTACGTCGCGCTCATCTCGGCTATGCCGTACGTCTTGTATCAAGCGTGGGCATTTATCGCGCCCGGTTTATACCGCCATGAGAAGCGGTTTGCGATGCCGCTGCTCGTTTCGAGCATTGCGCTGTTCTACGCCGGCATCACGTTCTGCTACTACATCGTCTTCCCCATCATGTTCGCCTTCTTCACGGCCACCACACCGCCGGGCGTACAGATGATGACCGACATGACTCAGTACCTCGATTTTGTCTTGGTGCTGTTTCTGGCGTTCGGTATCGCGTTTGAGATTCCCGTAGCCATCGTGCTTTTGGTCATCACGGGATTGGTGAAGATCGAGACTCTGACCCGTAATCGCGGCTACGTGCTGATCGGTGTGTTTGTACAAGCGGCCGTCATCACGCCACCGGATGTGCTGTCGCAAACGGTCATGGCGCTGCCCATGTACGCGCTCTATGAGATCGGCATTGTCTTGGCACGCGTGCTGTCCAAGCGCCGCGAGGCGGATCGTGCGCGGCGTGAGTCCGAGCAGCAGCCCGGCGAGTAATGCTCGACGGGCGTTGCCATGAACGCTCGTCGTCGGTCAGACTGAACGCTTGGGGGATCATTCCCTGGGGGAGCCTTGATGACCGACTCGACCGCCGCCACCTTCTACGGCCATCCGCGCGGCTTAGCCACGCTGTTCTTCACTGAGTTCTTCGAACGCTTCAGCTACTACGGCATGCGCGCCCTGCTCGTGCTGTTCCTGACAGCGGCCGTTGCGAAGGGCGGTCTCGGGGTGGACGATGCGACGGCCGGTTCGATCTACGGCATCTACGCAGGAGCCGTTTATCTCTTTGCGCTGCCGGGCGGATGGATTGCCGACCGCCTCATCGGTACGCGCAAGAGCATTTGGTACGGCGGCATATTGATTGCCGCCGGCAATGGGCTCTTAGCGCTGCCTTCGACCATGTTTGTTTTTTTGTGCGGTCTGTTGGTGATTGCGCTCGGTACCGGTCTGCTCAAGCCGAATATCAGCGCCTTGGTCGGCGAACTGTATGAAGGGAAGCCCGGCGCCTACCGGGATGCTGGATTCTCGATCTTTTACATGGGTATCAATCTCGGCGGCATGATTGCGCCGCTCGTCTCCGGCACCGTCGGGGAGATGTTCAATTTCCGCTACGGCTTCCTGACCGCCGCGCTCGCCATGCTCGTGGGCTTGTTCCAATTCCGCGCCACCGGTCGCCATCTCGGCAATGCGGGCCTCGCGCCGAAGTCCAACAACACGGCGGAGCGCGCGCGTGGGTTTCGCTGGATTGGTTTCGGCGGCCTCGTCCTCCTGGCGGCCGTTGCCGGTGCGGGCTTCGGTCTCTATACCGTCAGCGCGCCGGTCGTTGCCGATGCATTCGGTCGACTGCTCTACGGCATCGCCGTTTTTTACTTTGGCTACATCCTGCTCTTCGGTGGCCTCGACAGCGCCGAGAAACGTCGCGTCGGCGTCATGATCGTGCTGTTCCTCTGCTCCGCGCTGTTCTGGGCGGGGTTTGAGCAGGCCGGCACGACCTTCAATTTGTTTGCACGTGACCTCACCGATCGCTCGTTCCTCGGCAGTTACTTCGACAGTGGCGAACATCCTGCGACGTGGTACCAGTCATTCAACTCGGTCTGCATCATCGTCCTTTCGCCCTTCTTCGCCTGGCTCTGGCTCGCCCTCGGGCGTCGCAACTTAGACCCGTCGGCCCCTGTAAAGTTTGGCCTCGGGCTCATCATGTTGGGCGCAGGCTTTGCGGTGTTGTTCTTCGCGGCCAACCTCATTTTGGCCAGCGGCGGCAAGGTCGGCCCGCAATGGCTGCTGTTAACCTACTTGTTGCACACCACCGGCGAGCTCTGCCTCAGCCCGGTGGGACTGTCGAATTTCACCAAACTGGCGCCGACTCGCTACGTGTCGCAGCTCATGGGCATGTGGTTTCTCGGCACCGCGATTGGCAATCTGGCGGCGGGACAGATCGGTGGACACATCGGCAGTGACGTGCACACCATGCCGACCGAATTCCTACACATGACCATGTACGGGGTCGGTTGTGGACTTCTGATGTTGCTCTTCGGTCCGCTGTTGCGGCGCTGGATGGGCAACGTCCAGTAAGGCCTCAGCCGCCCCCCTGACCGACGAGGGGATGCGATGAACGAAGCTCCGCAGTTGACGCTGCGTGCCGTCCTGTTATCGATGGCGCTGACGGTGGTGCTGGCGGCGGCCAACGCCTATCTCGGATTGTTCGCAGGACTCACCGTGGCGACGGCGATTCCCGCCGCCGTGGTGTCGATGGTCGTCTTGCGCATGCTGGGACGGAGCAGCGTCCTCGAAAATAACATTGTGGCGACCGGAGCCTCTGCGGGTTCGTCGATCGCGGCCGGCACCGTGTTCACCATGCCGGCGTTGGTCATCTTGGGGCATTGGGCCCGATTCGATTACGGATGGGTGTTTGCCATCATCGGGCTCGGCGGTCTACTCGGCGTCCTATTCTCGGTGCCGTTGCGCCGCACGCTGATCATCGCGGAAGACTTGCAGTTTCCAGAGGGCGTTGCGACCGCCGAACTGCTCAAGGCCGGCAGCGAAGGCGCGGGCAGCGCTCGATCATTGGGGCTCGCCGCCGCTGCGGGCGCTCTGTTCAAGCTGCTCATGTCCGGCCTGCGCTTGGTGCCAGAGTCATTCTCACTGTCCGGCTACCTCGGCAGCAGCCGGCTGATTGGCTACGTCGGCCTGAATTTATCCCCGGCACTCTTGGGCGTTGGCTACATCGTCGGCGTCAACGTCGGCACCGTGACGGTTGCCGGCGGGCTGCTGGCGTGGTGGCTCTTCATTCCGCTCTACCACGCTCTTTACGCGGCGCAAGACGTCGTCCTCGCAGCAAAAATTGCAGGGGTGGATGCCGAAACCGCTGCGGGCCTCATCTGGACGAGCAAAGTCCGCTACATCGGTGTGGGCGCCATGCTCGTGGGCGGGTTGTGGGCACTGTGGTCGTTACGGCATTCGTTGCTCTCTGGCGTGCGCAGCGGCCTCGCCGTCGCAACCGACGGCCGCGGCGTCGATGATCGCGAGCGTGATCTACCCATGTCGTTCATTCTGGCGGGCATCGTCTTGTTCGTCCTGCCGCTGTTCGCGCTCTACAGCGTGGTCGTGCACAGTTACGGCATCGCGGCGGCCATGGCCGTCATCATGGTGGTCGCTGGCTTCGTGTTTTCATCCGTCAGTGGCTACATGGCCGGCCTCGTCGGCTCGTCGAATAACCCGGTGTCGGGCATCACCATCTCGACCATCTTGTTCGCTTCGCTCGTCTTGCTGGCGTTCATGGGGTCGGGCAATGCCATCGGTCCGGTCGCCGCGATACTCATCGGTGCGGTGACGTGCAGTGCGGCCGCTGTCGCGGGCGATAATTTGCAAGACCTCAAGGCGGGGCGTCTGCTCGGCGCATCGCCGTGGCGCCAACAGGTGATGTTGGCGCTGGGTGCTGTCGCCGGCGCCGCGATCATGGCGCCGGTTCTCAATTTGCTGCTCGAAGCCTACGGCATCGGTACGCCAGCACACGCGGGGGTCAAAGCACTCAGTGCCCCGCAAGCGACGCTCATGGCGGCGGTCGCGAAGGGTATTTTTCAAGGCGGGCTGCCGTGGGCCATGATCGAGCTGGGCGTGGCCTTGGGCGTCTGCGTCATTCTGCTCGATCAGTGGCTGGCTCGCCGTGGATCGTCGTTCCGGACGCCGGTGTTGGCGGTGGCCGTCGGCGTGTACCTACCGTTGGAGTTAACCACGCCGATTTTCCTCGGCGGCGTCCTCGCGGCGTTGGCGGCACGTTGGCACCGTGCACACGGCGGCTCGGGGGAAGAGTCCGATCGTCGGGATGGATTGCTCTACGCGTCGGGCCTCATTGCCGGTGAAGCCATCGTCGGCGTGCTCATCGCCATCCCTATCGTGGCCACCGGACGCGTGGACGTGTTGTCCGTGCCACTCAGCATTCCGTACGCACAGTGGTTCGGTTTGGCCATTTTGGCGCTCATCGGTCGCTGGCTGTACCGCGCGGCCCTACAACGGTCGGCGTAGCGCATCGTGACCTGTGCCGGGCACGCCCGGCACAGGTCGAACGTGGCATCCTTATCGGATGACCACGCCATCCGCACTGCCGCAGCGACACCCGGAGGCGAGACTCGTTTCGTTGTCGTTTGCGGCGGTCTATCTGATTTGGGGCACCAGTTTCGCCGTCACGAAAGTGATGGTGCTATCGACGCCACCGTTTCTCGCGGGCGCGAGCCGGTTTTTGTTAGCGGGTACCGTGTTGTTCGCGGTCACGCGATGGCGTGGGTTTGCGTTGCCTCGAGGCCTCGACGAATGGCGGCATGTCGCCGTTATGGCGGTACTGCAAGTCGCCGGCTCCGCGGGGCTGAACATCGTGGCGGCCCAGCACATCGCGTCCAATCAAGCCGCCTTATTGAACGCCTCCGGATCGCTGTGGATTCCGATACTCGGCGCGCTCGGTTCCCGCGGTGACGCCATCAGTCGACGGGTGGGGATCGGCTTGGCCGTGGGCTTCGTCGGTGTGGCGCTCCTGCTCTGGCCTCGCGACGGTTACGCGTTGGATACGCTTCCCTGGCAAGGGGTGGTTCTGATCGCGTGCCTCAATTGGTCGATCGGCACGATCTACTATCGTCGCAATCACATGACGACGCCCATGCCCGTGGTGCTTTCGCTCGCCATGCTGTGCGGCGGCATGATGCTCGGTGCAGTCGGCTTGGCGACGGACGAATGGCCGCGGCTCACGTTCAACGTCCGTAGCGTGCTGGCGATCGGTTACCTCGCGCTATTGAACTCGTGCCTGGCCTATTCGGCGTACGTATTTCTGATGCGGCGGACGACACCGGCACGTCTGGCGACGTATGGGTATGTCAATCCGGCGATCGCCGCAGTGACCGGATGGCTGCTCTTGGGCGAGCACCTCTCGGAACTGCAACTCATGGGCATGGCGGTGATTTTGGCCGCGGTCGTCGCCGTCACGCTACCCGGGCGCCTGCCGCAGATGACGTCAACGGCGCGCGAGCGATCCGCCGATCCATGAAACCACGCTGACGATCAGCGCGGTCCCAAACGCCGAGCCGAAGCCCGCCACCTGCATTCCGGGCATCAGCCACGCGACCAAACCGACCATCAATCCATTGATGACGAGTAAGAAAAAACCGAGCGACAGTACGGTCAGCGGTAACGTCAGCACGATGAGTATCGGGCGTACGAACGCATTCATCAGTCCGAGGGTCAGTCCAGCGATCAGCAGCGTGGACGCGTCGGTGAAGTGTAGGCCGCTGACGAAGAAGGTCGCGACCCACAATCCGATGGCGGCAAAGGCCCCTCGCATCAGCAATCCGTTCATGGTGCTTCCTCATCGTCGGCCGACGTTGGCGCGTAGCGTACTCCGCGATGGTAGACGAGGCGCACGTCGGCGAGGTGGTCAATGTTGCGCAACACATCGCCTCGCACCGCCACGATATCTGCGATCTTGCCCGGCACGATACTGCCAATGTCCGCATCGCGACCGAGCACGAAGGCGGCGTCGAGCGTCGCCGCTCGGAGCGCCTCCGTCGGGCTATAACCGGCCTCCGTCACCAACGCCTCCGCTTCCTGCCACGTCGCACGCGAAGGGATATGACCCGGTTCACCGGCCAAGGATCCCACGATAAAACGGGCACCCGCCGCTCGCGCGGCCCGAATGCGCGCCCCCTGCGCTTGAGAGCGCAGGGTCGGGGTCTCCAGATCGATCGGATGCGCGCTGATATCCGCGAGTGAGCGTTGCAATTCCTCCGCCACTATCGGTGGCAATCCGGCTTTCCAGCGCGATTCACCGAGGGGCGCCGCATTGCTGCGCAGCCACTCATGGTTGATCAACACCGAGGCGCCTAACGCCCAGTACACCGGACGGCCGCCCGCCGCCCGACTCGCCAGCGCAACCGCCGCGTCCGCCGGGAGTGCCTCGTGAAAGTCGGTCCCCAGCCCGATGAGCCCATAGGCTCCGGCCTGCACGCTGGGTGCGATGTCCGCATCCGTCTGCACCCAGGCGAACCAGCGCAAGCCGGCGTCCTCGGCAGCATAGTGCAACGTGGACAGTTCGCCCGGACTGTACTCGGCCGCGTCATCCAGGATGAGCAGATCGGCGCCTTGGGCGGCCATTTTTTGCACCGCTTGGCGCAATTCCGTGGCCGTGTGCGCCACCCACTCGTGCTCACGCCCATGCGCAGACCGACCGAGGTGGGCGCCACTCAGTAAGAGGCTGGGGCCCGGTGTTTTACCTGCGTCGATCCGTTGCCGCAGCGGCTTGGTGCGCTCCAAGGGAGTACCGATATCCCGCGCCGTGGTCACACCGGCGGACAGCAAAGCGCGCGCCGCGACCGGTAAGACCACCTTATCCGTTAGCGGCTCATAGGCTTCATGCCACCGAGCCCGGCTACCGTGACCCAACTGATCCAGATGGACGGCAATATCGATGAGCCCAGGCAACACCGTCAGTCCGACGGTCGACACAACGGCCGCATCCGACGGGATGGCGATGGCGTCGCGCCGGCCCGCTGCGACGATGCGTGCACCGTCGATGAGCACAACGCTGTTGTTGATCGGTGGCGTACCCGTGCCGTCCACCAACGTACCACCGACCAACGCCGTCACCGCCGCCGAGGCCGATCCGGCTGCGGCGGCCAGTACGGCAGTTGCGAGACCCGATAAGATCGTAGAGCGACGACGCATAAATCAGACCCGTATCCCAGCGGCGGCGCGGTATTCTGCACGGACGAATGCGTGGCGAACAGACGCCCGTCGCGAACTCAACAGCACTCGGAGATCTCCATGCCGTACTTCCAAATCATCATCGGACTCGTATTAGCCCAATTCATCTATTTCGGCGTGATGGTGGGCCGTGCGCGCGGCCTGTATGGCGTGGCCGCACCGGCGACGAGCGGACACGACCTGTTCGACCGTCACTTCCGGGTGCAAATGAATACGTTGGAGTTGCTCGTGGCGTTCTTGCCGGGCATGTACGGCTTTGCGTACTACTTTTCGCCGCTGTACGCCGCGGCGCTCGGGGCGGTCTTTTTCGTGGGTCGGTTCCTGTACGCCTCCGCCTACATCAAAGACCCGAAGTCCCGTACCGTCGGTTTTGCGCTGTCGATCCTGCCGATCGTCGTTTTAATCGGCGGAACCATTCTCGGCGGTGTGTTGGAACTCGCGCATCAGCACGGCGGTTAAAGCCCCGCTCAGGGTTTGCCTTTCAGGAAGCTGCGCGGGTCTATGGCCCGCCCCGCTTCCCGGATCTCAAAGTACAGCTGCGGTTTGCCGGCGTCGCTCGCGGTAAGACTTTCCGCCAATACGTCCCCGGCGCGGACCCGATCACCGACCGTGCGCAGCAGTCGACCGTTGTAGCCGTACAAAGTCATCCATCCGCCGCCGTGGTCGAGGATCACCAATAAACCGAGGCCCGGCAGCCAGTCGGCGTACGCCACGCGGCCCGGCGCCGGCGCTCGGACCTCGGCACCCCGATGGGTGTCGAAAAGGAGGCCGTTCCACGTGAGCCCCCCTGCGCGGTTTTCGCCGAAGCGTGCGAAGAGCGCCCCGTGCACCGGCCATGGCAATTTGCCGCGCAGTTCCGCGAAGGGATGATGGCCTTGCACCGCCGCATAGTCTTCGCCGCCGGGCTCGGCGAGTGCGGCGCGCAGTCGCTTGAGCAACTCTTCCAGCGCGGCTGCGTTGGTTTTCAGCTCTTTCAGCTCCACCGAACGACTGTCGATGCGTGCCTGCAACTGGCCGAGGGCTCGCGCTCGCGTGCGTCGCGCGGTTTCGAGCGCGTCCGCGTCTCGTTGGCGCTCCGCCTCCAAGCCGGCCAACTTGTCGGTCTCCGCGGCCAGCGCCGTCTGGGCAGTCGATAACTCGCGCGTTCGCGCCTCGAGTTCCGCGATATCCGCCGTGCGGGCGCGGCTGAAGTCACTGCTGTAGGCGAGCATCCGTTGGCCGAAGGCAGGATCACCCGGATCCACCAGCGTCCTCAAGGAATCCTCGCGTCCACCCAAATAAGCAGCCCGCAGCTGGGCGGCCAACATCTGACGGGCTTGGTCGATGCGGGTTTGGGCCCGTACCGAATCCGTACGCAGGACGGCCAGATGCGCGGCACTGTCCGCATGCTGGGTGTGCGCCGCATTGAACCGTGCACGAGCGGCGGCCACCGCTTGGTCAGCCCGGCGTAATTCCGCCGCCACCGCGTCACGGGCGGCCACGTCCGATTGAACCGCCTCCGTCACAGCGCGGATACGCGATTCGACGCGACCGAGTTGGGCTTCGGTCTCACTGGCCGACTTGGTCGGGGTGGCCGAGACGCCAAGGGCGTAAAGGCAAGCAACGGTGATAACGGTAAGACGCACTGGGATAATGTAGCGGAGACCGGGCCCGCACTCGACTGGTATACTTTGGCGTTGATTTGACCAACTTTAACGTAAGATTCTGAAAATGCAGCAATTCTTCCTGTACGCGAGCCACCATTGGGTTCTCGTGCCACTCACCATCGCCGCTGCGATCGTGGTACTCGTGCTGGAAACCCGCGCTCGCACGGCGAGTTTCGCCTCCATCTCTCCCATGGAAGCCGTACGACTCATGAATAGCGGGGGGCTACTGCTCGATATCCGCTCCAAGGAATCCTACGACGCCGGGCATATCGCGCACGCCCGCCATTTCCCGGGTGCCGCCATTGTGGAGGGCGCCAAAGCCATTGAGCGATTCAAGGACAAACCGGTCATCGCGTACTGCGATTCCGGAATGACCGCCGGTTCGGCCGCGCGTCACCTCGGGCGGCTTGGTTTCAAACAGGCGTTTAACCTGCGCGGCGGCCTTGCGGCCTGGCGTCAGGAAAATCTGCCCGTTCAGAAAGGCTGAAGCACCCATGAGCGCATCCATTACGGTTTACACGACGGCTTGGTGCCCCTATTGCGCCAAAGCCAAAGCCCTGTTGTCGCAGAAAGGCGCTGCCTTTCACGAGATCGATATCGAGGCAGACCCCGCCCAGCGTGCTGTGATGATGGAGCGCTCGGGTCGGCGCACCGTGCCCCAAATTTTTATCGACGATCGTCATATCGGCGGTTGCGACGATCTACACGCACTCGATGCCGCAGGCGGACTGGATCCGCTTCTGGCCGGTACCGCCCGCTAAACGCGGCGCAAACCGTTTCTCATTGTTCCAAACCCTTACCAGCGAAAAATAGGATTTCCCATGTCTGACGAAATCTCGACCGAAGTCGCACCGGCCGCTCCGGAAGCGCCGCAAAACGATCTGGTCCTGCAGAACATCTACATCAAGGACGCGTCCTTCGAAGCGCCCAACGGCCCGAACCTGCAGGTTGCCGAATGGAACCCGCAGTTCGGTATGAACATGAACACGTCGACCAATCTGGTCGCGGAGAATGTTCATGAAGTCGTCCTCTCGATCACCCTCGAAGCGAAGGTGGCCGATAAGATTGCTTACCTCGCCGAGGTGAAGCAGGCTGGGATCTTCGTGATTCGCGGCTTTGAGATGGAAGATCTGCGCCGCATCCTCGGCTCGTTCTGCCCGAACACGCTGTTCCCGTATGTTCGTGCCGCGATTTCGGACCTCGTTTCAAAGGGCGGATTCCCGCCGTTCCTGCTCCCGCCGGTCAACTTTGATCAGTTGTTCCAGCAGTCGTTGGAAGCCGCTGCGCGCCAAGCGCAGACGGGCACGGTTAACTGAATCGGGAACCCTCCGGCGAGGCGGCATCATTGCCGCCGATCGCCGTATTGGGCGCCGGTTCTTGGGGCACCGCGCTCGCGATTCAGTTCGCGCGCGCGGGACGCCCGACTCGCCTATGGGGCCGAAACCCGACGCACTTAGCAGCGTTGCAGTCCGCGCACTGCAACGAGCGGTATTTGCCCGGGGCACGCTTCCCGGACTGCTTGGTCGTTGATACCGAGCTCGCGCACGCGGTCGAATCTGCGCTGGATGTGGTGGTTGCGGTCCCGAGCCACGCGTTTCGCGACACGTTGGTCGCACTGGCGCCGTGGCTACGTCCGGGTCAGCGCGTCGCGTGGGCGACGAAAGGCTTCGAACCCTCGTCGCTGCAGTTGCCCCATCAGGTCGCCCGATCCATCTTGGGTGCTGGCGTCCCCGTGGCCGTGCTGTCCGGCCCGACCTTCGCGCGAGAAGTCGGTCTCGGCTTGCCGACGGCCCTGACGGTCGCCTCCCCGGATCCGACGTTCGCAGACGCCTTAGTGCGCTCGATATCGGGGCTCAATTTTCGCGGCTATACCTCCGACGATATCGTCGGGGTGGAGGTCGGTGGTGCGGTCAAGAACGTCATCGCCATTGCCACCGGGATCGCGGACGGCATGGGGTTCGGGGCCAATACACGAACCGCACTGATTACGCGGGGACTGGCCGAGATGACGCGGCTCGGTCTGGCGCTCGGGGCACGGCCGACGACGTTCATGGGACTCGCCGCCTTGGGCGATCTCGTGCTCACGTGCACGGATGACCAGTCACGAAATCGCCGTTTTGGCCTCGCGATCGCGCGCGGACTGAGCGCTGCCGAGGCGCTGGCGGAGATCGGTCAAGTGGTGGAGGGCTACGACGCCGCGCGGACGGTCCATGCCGTCGCCGCCAGCGCCGGCGTAGACATGCCGATCGCCGGTGCCGTCCATCAGGTGCTGCACGAAGGCCTCTCGGCCCCGGAAGCGGCTCGCGCGCTGATGGAGCGGGAGTTGCGCCCGGAGCACTGACCGTCAGTCGGTGTGGCGTGGGTACAGGCGTCGTTGCGCCCATTCGGCGATCTTTTGCCCGGCGACCAACACGCCGATCAACCCGACGGCAAGCCACGGCATTCCGCCGGGCGGCAACCCGGCACCCCGCCAAAGCCACTCGTAAACGCCGACAGCTGCCGCCAACAAAAGACCGCCGCTAACGCAGTATCGAGGCCACAAAAACAACGGAGTCCCCGTGACCAGCGCGACGGCAAAGAGAGCTCGCGGCACCGCCGACAGGTGTAAAAAAGCCGGCGGCGCCCACAGGAAGGCCGACGGGCCCCGAAAAATGGCCCACACTATGGCGAGCCGTAAACTGCCCATCATCAGCGGCATCACGCGCCGTCGCCAAGCCGGAAGCAGGGAACCGTCAGGGTGCAACACGGCATTCCTCCATCGCGAAGCCGTTCTGACGCCAGGCTTCGAAGATCACCAAGGCCACGGAGTTCGACAGGTTAATACTGCGATTGCCGGGGCGCATCGGGATGTTCAGGATCGTCTCGGGTGCGAACTGAGCCAGTCGTTCGGCGGGCAACCCTTTCGTCTCACGGCCGAAGAGAAACGCATCGCCTGGGCGAAACGCGACGTCGCTGTAGCAGGTCGCCCCACCGGTCTCGACAACCCAGAGCCGCTCGGGCCGGAGGCTCGCAAGGCACGCGTCCAGACTGGAATGCTCGTGGACCCTCGCCATTTGATGGTAATCGAGGCCGGCACGTCGAACGTGCGCCGAGTCCAAGGAAAATCCGAGCGGGTGCACCAAATGCAGCTGACAACCGGTATTCGCCGTCAAACGGATGACGTTGCCGGTATTCGGTGGAATTTCGGGTTCGTGCAAGATGATGTGGAACATAGTCCGGCTCAGTGGGAAGCGCGGTTATAATCCTCGCATGAGCACGGTCCGTGAAGCCCCCGCCGCGTCCCTCGCCACGACTTTCTGCGGACTGTCGTTCGCCTCCCCGCTCGTGCTCCTGTCAGGGTGCGTGGGGTTTGGCGAGGAGTACACCCGCGTCGAGGGTTTTTCCAACACGGACTGCGGTGCCGTTGTCCTCAAAGGGACGACCGGTAAAGCCCGACCCGGCAACCCAGCCCACCGAGTCTATGAGACCCCGAGTGGCATGCTGAATGCGATCGGGCTGCAGAATCCCGGTGTCGACTATGTGGTGGATCACATTCTGCCGACGCTCGATTTTTCCGAGACCCGATTCATTGCCAACGTGTCGGGCAGCACCCTTGAGGAGTATGTCGAGGTGGTCAGCCGCTTCGACGATTCGCCCATCGACGCGATGGAGATCAATATCTCCTGCCCCAATGTCAAAGAAGGGGGTGTTCAGTTCGGGAACAGTCCGGAGATGAGTGCACGCGTTGTCGCCGCGTGCCGGGCCGCGACGCGCAAGCCCCTCATCACCAAACTGTCACCGAATCAAACGGACATCAAAGAGAGCGCTCGCGTCTGTATTGAAGCCGGCACCGACGCGCTCTCGGTCATTAATACCGTCATGGGCATGGCCATTGACGTACACAGTCGTCGCCCGGTCATCGGCAATATTCAGGGCGGATTGTCCGGCCCCGCGATCAAACCCATCGCGCTCCTGAAAGTGCATCAGGTCTACGACATCGCGAAGCATCACCGCATCCCGATCATCGGCCAAGGAGGCATCGCGAATGGCACGGACGCACTGGAGTTTTTGATCGCTGGGGCGAGCGTGGTCGGGTTAGGCACAGGCCTATTCTATGATCCGCATCTGTGTCGGAAGATCAATGCGGAGATCGCGAGCTATCTCGCCGCGCATGGCTTCAGCAGCGTTTCAGAACTGACCGGTACGCTGGACACCACGCGCCGCTAAGTCGCTGCGCAGACCTCACGCGTCACTCACGGGGAACCACCGACGCGAAGTGGATTCCGTCCTGCGCGAACGCCGACGCGATGGCCAGCAAGACTTGCTCTTGGGCTCCTAAGAACGTGCCGTAGTCTGAGCCCGGCACCACGAAGGCGAACTCGAGTTCAAATCCGTTGACGCCGGCGGCGACAACGTTCGCCCGCTCGAACGTTGCGTCGGCACAGGCCGCCACCGCCTCTCGTACCAACGCCGGCGCGCGGCTGAGGCGTTCGGGTGACGTGCTGTAGTTCAGGCTAAAACGGATGACGGCGCGACGTTGATCGATACGGCCGTAATTACGGATCCGTATTTTGCCCATCTCGGCGTTCGAAACGACGATCTGTTCGCCGGATACGCTGCGTAAGCGCGTGCTCTTCACACCGATCGCTTCGACCGTGCCGGTGTAACCACTGTCCAGCGTCAACGAATCGCCCACCTCGAAGGGCTTATCGAGGGCAATCGACACCGACGCCAGCAAATCGCCCAACACATTTTGCACAGCCAATGCGACGGCGATGCCACCGATACCGAGGCCGGTCAGCAGCGCTTTGACCTGTACGCCTAGGTTGTCCAACACCAGCAGCAGTACGATGGCCCAAATCAATAAATTCGCAACAAATCGGAATATCGTGACGAGCGTCTGGGTGCTGCGATCGGCGTAACGACTGGCGGACTCCTCAAGATAGAGTCGCACGGCCACGGACGCCCAAATCCCGATCTGAATGGCGACCAAGATCACGATGGAGGCACTGATGCCGTGCTCCGCGCGAGCGGGTAGATCCAAGTACTTGGAACCGACCGCCAAAGAAGCGGCAAATAACGGGGTCAGACGGGTGCTTCGCGCCAATCGAAGGGCGAAACGTACGCCGGCGGGCAGTTCACTACCGGTAAAGCGTCGCGTGCGTCGTTCGATCTGGCGACGGATGAGAAGTAAGACCGTGAACGTCGCCAATCCGAAGAGCAACGCCGATATCCAATCGATCAGCGAGTTGCCCAGAAACGTACCGGCCGGCCCTAGGCCGAGAATGCGCATCAGATTTTGCATGGGCCTCTTCCGTGCATGAAGCTATCGGCAGCCTAAGCGCTCAAGGCAAGGATCGCCAGTCGGCCGCGCCATCACGCCGCATCGTCGGACAGATGCGGGGCGTCCATCCCGAGCTCCCGCATCTTGCGCGTCAGCGTATTACGCCCCCAACCCAGCACTTTGGCGGCATCTTGGCGTCGCCCCTCACACCGGGACAACGCGACACGGATCAGCGTGCGTTCAAATTCCGGCAGTGCAGTGTCCAATAACGGCGATTGCCCGACGGCGATGTGGCCTCGCGCCCATTGTTCCAACGCACGCGCCCAATCACCCGGTACGTCGCCACCGACGCCGCCGACTTCCACGGGCACATCCTCCCCTCGAATTTCCCGGCCCGGCGCCGCCACGGTCAGGCGACGGCATACGTTGACGAGTTGTCGGACGTTCCCGCTCCAATCCGCGCTGACGAGACGCGCTTCAGCGTCCGCCGTCAGCACTTTCGTTTCAACACCGAGTTCTTTGGCGGCGAGTGCCAGGTAGTGTCGCAGCAGTTCCGGAATGTCTTCGCGCCGAGACCGCAGCGGTGGCAGAAGAATTCGGATGACGTTTAGGCGATGCAAAAGGTCTTCACGGAACAGGCCCGCACTGACACGCGCCTCGAGATCTTGGTGCGTCGCGGCGATCACGCGCACGTCGACGCGTATCGGCGTATTGCCGCCCACGCGGTAGAACTCGCCCTCCGCAAGGACACGGAGCAACCGCGTTTGCAATTCCTTGGACATATCGCCGATCTCGTCCAGAAACAGGGTACCCCCGTCCGCTTGTTCAAATCGGCCGCGTCGCAAACTGTCCGCACCGGTGAAGGCCCCTCGTTCGTGGCCGAAGAGCTCGGATTCGAGCAGGTCGGGTGTAAACGCCGACGTGTTCAACGCGATGAACGGCTTGCCCGAACGCGGGCTGTGACGATGTAATGCCCGTGCAACCAATTCTTTGCCGGTACCGGACTCGCCGTTGATCAGGACCGTCATGGCCGATCGCGACAAGCGCCCGATGGCGCGGAACACTTCCTGCATCGCGGGCGCATGACCCAACAACTCTGGAATGGTGGCGGCCGGTGGCTCCGTCTCTTTGATCGGCTCTGCTTGTTGGGCGGCGCGACGCACCAACGTCACCGCATCATCAATATCGAATGGTTTGGGGAGATACTCAAACGCACCGCCTTGGTACACCGCGACCGCAGAATCGAGATCGGAGTGTGCCGTCATCACGATGACCGGCAGCATCGGATGAGACGTCTGGACTTCTTGCAGTAGCTTGAGTCCGCTCTTACCCGGCATGCGAATGTCGGTGACCAACACATCGGGGCAGCTGAGGCGCAGCGCATCGATGGCGGACTGTGCTTCCTCAAAGGCTCGCGGGGACATTCCTGCGGCTTTCAAGGCGCGATCCAACACCCAGCGTATCGAAGAGTCGTCATCGACGATCCACACGTTTAATCCGTCAGCCATGAGACTCTCCCTCTAACGGCAGCAATAAGGTGAATACCGTACGCCCCGGTCTACTTTCGAATTCAATGAGCCCTCCGTGACGCGTCGCAAGATCTTGTGCGACAGCGAGGCCCAGTCCGGTTCCTTCCGGACGGCTCGTCACGAGCGGATAAAAAATCTTGTCGGCAATATCGATCGGGACGCCGGGTCCGTCGTCTTCAAAATCGATGCGTGCAACGATCCGATGCCGGCGAGCGCCGATGGTCGCTCCCACAATCGCTCGGGAACGGATCGTGACTCGCCCGTGCGCGCCAACCGCCTGAACGGCATTGCGGCCGAGATTCAGGAGCGTCTGGATCATCTGCCCGCGATCGACGAATACGGCGGGCAGACTCGGATCGTAGTCGCGAATCAGTTCGACGCCCGATCCGGCATCGTGCGCCAGCAAACGGTAAACATGCTCGAGCAGTTCATGGGGATTGATGGCCGCTTTGCTGGGCAGCGAACCGGGACCCAGAAGGTTATCCACCAATGCCCGTAAACGGTCCGCCTCCCGAATAATCAGTCGCGTGTAGTCGCGTACCGTATCCGTCGGCAATTCCCGTTCGAGGAGTTGCGCGGCACCGCGTAATCCACCCAACGGATTTTTAATTTCATGCGCGAGTTGGCGGACCATTAGACGGTTGCCATCGAGTTGTGCGAGCAGCGCAGTTTCTCGAGTGATGCGCTGCTGGCGGGTGGTATCGGTGATCTCCAAAAGCACAGTATCGCCATCGGTCAGCGTCGCGATGCAATCCACCACCAGATGACTGTCGTCGCGCATCACCGGCTGTAACGTCAACATTCGATGGGTAATAGGCTCCACGGATGTGCGAGCGCGACGCAGTAATGCCGTCAGTGGCGCAGGATCACGCACAAAGGCAAGCAGCGGTTGTCCCACCACTTTGTTCTGTCCGGCCGCCAACAGCGTCTGCGCCGCAGCGTTGAGGTAGCCCACGATGTCGTTGCCATCGATCACGACAAGCGCCGTCGAGAGACTGTCTAATTGGGGCGCTCCGACGCCGGGTATGGCGGCCATTAGTGGCCGCCCTCCGCGACTGACGCGGTCAGCGCGGTCTCTTCACCGTGGAACCCACCGGTGGGCTTGCGATTGACGCCTGCCGTACGTGAAAGGTCAGCGGTGCCGACGCAATCAATGTGTGATTGCTGGCGTCTGTCACCCAGGCGCGCAAAACGTGCTCGCCCCGCGGCGCGGGGAGATCCAGAGAAAGGCTTCCGTGACTGTCGTAACGCTGCCCGTCCAGCTCGAACCACAACGTATGTCCAATGCCGAGCGCTGGAGTCAATTGGACGCTGCATTGAACGATTCCACCCGTTTCAAAAAGGACGGCATCCGCGTTGGGTGCCGTGATTTCCAGCGTTGTATACGTAGCGACGCTCTGGGCATTGTTCGGCGGCACGACGACCACTGGGCGAGTAGCGGAGTGGTAGCCCTGTGCGACCGGCATTTCGACGGGTGTACTGCCGGGGATGGGTCGGTCAGACCAGTGAACGACGCCATCGGTGTCGACCCAACGGTATAAGGTTGCTGCCTGGGCTGACAATCCGACCAGAATCGCGACGAGGAGCGATCGCGTATGGCGTGACGGGGCGGACGTTCTGGAGTGCATGTCATCAGCATAGCCCTCGGCTTTTCTGGTGACAAAGGTCCCCGTGGCAGCCGCCTCCCCCGGGCCGGGGGAGGCGACGGGGTCCGTGTGACCGGACCCCGCCTCGGCCATCAGAGGCTGTAGTACATATCGAACTCGACCGGATGGGTCGTCATCCGCAGGCGCGTGACTTCCTGCATCTTCAATGCGATGTACGCATCAATGACGTCATCCGTGAACACGCCGCCGCGCGTCAAGAACTCGCGATCCTTGTCGAGCGCTTCCAGCGCCATGTCCAACGAGTGGCACACGGTCGGAATGTGCTTGGCCTCTTCCGGCTCCAGGTCGTACAGATCCTTGTCTGCCGGATCGCCCGGGTGGATCTTGTTCTGAATGCCGTCGAGACCGGCCATCATCATCGCGGCAAACGCGAAGTACGGGTTCGCGGTGGAGTCCGGGAAACGGACTTCAATGCGACGGGCCTTCGGGCTCGACACGAACGGGATGCGGATCGATGCGGAGCGATTGCGGGCCGAGTAAGCCAACATCACGGGCGCTTCGAAACCCGGCACCAAACGCTTGTAGCTGTTGGTCGACGCGTTCGTGAACGCGTTCAGCGCGCGCGCGTGCTTGATGATGCCGCCGATGTAGTACAGGCACGTTTCCGAGAGGCCGGCGTAGCCGTCGCCCGAGAAAATGTTCTTGCCGTCCTTCATGAGCGACTGGTGCACGTGCATGCCACTGCCGTTGTCGCCGACAAGCGGCTTCGGCATGAACGTGGCGGTCTTACCGTAGTTGTGGGCGACGTTGAGGATCGCGTACTTGAGGATCTGGACTTCGTCCGCCTTCTTCACCAGCGTATTCGCGCCGACGCCGATCTCGGACTGGCCACCCGTTGCCACTTCGTGGTGATGCACTTCAACGACGAGGCCCATGTCGGCCAATGCGCCGCACATCGCGCCGCGGATGTCGTGGAATGCGTCGACCGGCGGAACCGGGAAGTAGCCGCCCTTCACGCCCGGACGGTGGCCGCGGTTGCCATCCACATAGTCGGTGCCACTGTTCCAAGAACCCTGCACCGAATTGATTGCGTGCGACGCCGTGTGCATTTCGGTCGTCCACTTCACGTCGTCGAAAATAAAGAATTCGTTTTCGGGGCCGAACAGCGCCGTATCAGCGATACCGGTGCTCTTTAGGTAGGCCTCTGCGCGCTTCGCGAGCGAACGCGGATCGCGCTCGTAGCCCTGCATGGTCGCCGGCTCAATAACGTCGCAACGAATGTTGATCGTTGCTTCTTCGAAGAACGGGTCAACGACCGCCGTCGAGGCGTCCGGCATGAGGATCATGTCGGATTCGTTGATGCCCTTCCAGCCAGCGATCGACGATCCGTCGAACATCTTGCCGTCGACAAAGAAGTCGTCGGTCACGTAGCGGGCCGGGACAGTGACGTGCTGCTCCTTACCCTTCGTGTCGGTAAAGCGCAGATCCGCGTAACGGATCTCTTTGTCCTTGATCAACTTCACCACATCGGCAGCAGTCGTCATCGCAAACCTCCAAATTAAACAGCAATGTCACAAACACACAGTGAACTACTCAGTGCAGGAAACGTGCCACGCACTGAAATAGAGCGAAATCAGGCGCTTAAACTCAGCGCTGTCGGACGGGCGCGCCGTCCTTGCACAATACCGGTGCACATCGTCGCACATTCGCACCAAATCGGTGCGATCAAACCGCCCCGGTCGTGTAGCGAGCCCTTAAGACTTTCTTGTCGAGTTTACCCGTCGCGCCGAGCGGCATCTCGTCGACGAATTCAACGGCATCCGGCATCCACCAATGGGCAATTTTTCCTTTCAGAAAGTCCAAGAACTCGTCCGCCGTGGCCGTTTGGCCCGGCCGCAGTTTGATGACCAACAGCGGTCTCTCGCGCCATTTCGGGTGTGGTATCGCAATGACCGCCGCCATCAGCGCCTTAGGATGCCCTGACGCGATGTTCTCGATCTCCACCGAACTGATCCATTCACCGCCGGATTTGATCAGATCCTTCGATCGATCCGTGATCTGTAGGTAGCCGTGGGGGTCGATCGTGCCGATGTCACCGGTGTCAAAATAGCCCTCCGCGTCCAGCGCGGACGACTCTTCACGAAAGTACCGATTCAGAATGGCCGGTCCGGACACCTTAATATGGCCGGGCGCTACACCGTCGTGAGGGAGGCGAACGCCGTCCTCGGAGGTGATTTTCATGTCGACCCCAAAGGGGACTCGGCCCTGCTTGAGGTTATAGGCCATTCGGGTGGCATCGTCCGGATCACCCAAGGACGCCGGCAACGGACCTGAGATCGTGCCGATCGGCGACATTTCCGTCATGCCCCAGGCATGCAACACCTCAACGCCGTGGCCGTCGCGGAAACCTCGGATTAACGCTTCTGTGCAGGCGCTGCCGCCGATGGCGACGCGTTTGAGTGTGGTTAATTTCAGCCGGTTCGCCGTCAGGTAGTCCAATAGCAGTTGCCAGACCGTCGGAACGGCGGCCGTGAACGTCACGCCCTCGGTCTCGAGGAGTTCATAGACCGAGGCGCCGTCGAGTCGTGCGCCGGGAAGTACCAATTTGGCGCCAGCGGCCGCCGCGATGAATGGCAGGCCCCACGCGTTCACGTGAAACATCGGTACGACGGAGAGCAGCGTATCTCGGGCCGACAATCCGAGGAAATCGCGCTGTCCACTGACCAGGGTATGAAGGATCTGAGAGCGGTGGGAGTACTGCACGCCCTTCGGATTGCCGGTCGTTCCGGAGGTGTAACAGAGCGCGGCGGGCGTTCGTTCGGGGAAGTCGCCCCAACGCGCCGACGCGGGGTCGGCATCCTGAATGAGCGTCTCGTAGTCTGTCGCGATGCTCGAAAGATCGCCGGCCTCACCGGGTTCGCCGAGATAGACCACCCGCTCGACGCCGGGGCAGTGCGGCAGCAAGCGCTCAACGAGCGGCCGAAACGCCGGGTCCGCGAACAGCCAGCGGTCCTCGGCATGGTTGATCATGTAAATGAGCTGCTCGTCGAACAGGCGCGGATTCAGGGTATGGCACACCGCGCCGTAACCCATGACCCCGTACCATGTTTCGACGTGACGGGTGTTGTTCATGGCCAGGGTGCCGATTCGAGCGCCCGGCTGCACGCCGTTTGCCATGAGGGCCGCCGTGACCTGTCGCGCGCGGCGGGCTGTCTCGGCCCACGTCGTGCGCCCGATGCGCCCGTCCGGCATGCGGCAGCTGATCTCCCGGCTGCCGTGCCAGCGTTCCGCATGGGTAATCAATCGGTCGACGGTCAACTCCCAACGCTGCATAAGATCAGCATCCAGGATCGATTCATCCGTCATAACCCCCCCCCCACTAGTTCACGGTGCGCTCGGATGCCGACGATACCCGAAGGTCGGGTCCGTTTGCTCCGCTATAATCTCGGTTTTTACGCTGCCCCCCGGCACTTAGAGACGCGACCATGCCTCGTTCACGGACCGCAGAGAAGCCTCGCACGTTTCAGGACTTGATCTTTGCCCTGCAGAAATACTGGGCGGACCAAGGCTGTGTGCTCGTTCAACCCTACGATATGGAAGTGGGCGCCGGCACTTTTCATACGGCGACCTTCTTGCGTGCCGTAGGCCCAGAGCCTTGGAGCGCCGCCTACGTGCAACCGTCACGTCGACCGACCGACGGCCGCTACGGGGATAACCCCTTCCGGTTGCAGCGCTACTACCAGTTCCAGGTCGCCATCAAACCGTCGCCACCCAACTTTATCGACCTCTACCTCGGATCGCTCGCCGCCTTAGGCTTTGATCCGCTGACGCACGATATTCGTTTCGTCGAGGACAACTGGGAGTCGCCGACGCTGGGTGCGTGGGGCCTCGGTTGGGAAGTTTGGTTGAATGGTATGGAAATTACCCAGTTCACGTACTTCCAGCAGGCCGGCGGCATCGACTGTCACCCGATCATGGGCGAGATCACCTATGGCTTAGAGCGCCTTGCGATGTACCTGCAAGGTGTCGAAAGCGTTTACGACCTCGTTTGGGCCGATGGCCCGCTCGGTCGGGTGACCTACGGGGATGTCTATCATCAAAATGAAGTCGAGCAATCGACGTATAACTTCGAGTATGCGGACACAGACGAGCTATTCCGGCAGTTCGACGCGCATGAGCGTGAGTGCCAACGGTTATTAGCGGTGCCTCTGCCGTTACCGTCGTACGAGAAAATGCTCAAGTGCTCGCATACCTTCAATTTGCTGGATGCTCGACGCGCGATCTCCGTGACTGAGCGGCAGCGTTACATTCTCAGAGTCCGCACGCTGGCGCGCGGTGTTGCTGAGGCTTATTTCAAGTCCCGTGAGTCGCTGGGTTTCCCCATGTTGAAGTCGGTTATTCCGCTCGTTGATCCCCCCAATGCCGTTACGACTGGGGAGCGCCACGCATGAATACGCGGGACTTGCTCGTCGAAATTGGCACCGAAGAATTACCCCCCAAATCGTTGTTGGCATTGGCCGATGCGTTTGCTCTCGGAGTCGTCAGTGGATTAGACGCTGCCGGGATTTCGCATGGCGAAATGACGCGCTATGCCGCCCCACGCCGACTGGCTGTACTGATACGCGAGGTGGGAGACCAGCAGCCGGATCAGGAGATCAAGCGCAAAGGTCCACCGGTCTCGGCTTCGTTTGCGGCGGACGGAACCCCTACGCGTGCGGCGACTGCGTTCGCCGACAGCTGCGGCACCACCGTGGCGGCGTTGGGACGCGTCGCAGAAGCCAAAGGCGAGTTCTTGTTCCACACGGGCATCAAGACCGGTGCGCCGACGACCACCTTGTTGGCCGACATAGTGCGCAGTTCGCTCGATAAATTGCCGATCGCGAAGCGTATGCGTTGGGGCAGCGGCACGGCCGAGTTCGTTCGCCCAGTGCACTGGTTGGTCTTGCTCTTCGGCACCGAAGTGGTACCGGCGGAGATTTTAGGCATTCGCACCGGGCAAGCGACCCGGGGCCATCGATTCATGGCGCCGGAAGAGATCCAAATTCACACGCCGGGCAGTTACGCATCGCAGCTTGAATCGGTCGGCCGCGTGGTCGTCGATTTCGAACAGCGCCGGGACATCATCCGCGAGCGGGTGACATCTCTTGCGGCGAGCCACGGTGGTCACGCCATCATTGGCGACGCGTTGTTGGACGAAGTCACCGCGCTGGTGGAATGGCCAGAGCCGATTGCCGGTCGTTTCGAAGAGCGATTCTTGGCGCTGCCGCGCGAGGTGCTGATTGCCACCCTGCAAGATCATCAGCGCTACTTCCCGGTGGAAGATGCCGCCGGTCACCTGACCTCTCTGTTCATTACGGTCGCCAATATTGTCAGCCGTGCGCCCGAGGAAGTACGTCGAGGCAACGAGCGCGTCGTGCGCCCTCGCCTCGCCGACGCAGCGTTCTTTTGGGATCAAGATCGAAAGCTGCCGTTGGCGGATCGGATGGAGCAACTCAAAGCCGTGACCTTTCAGGCACAGCTGGGTTCTTATTACGCGAAAAGCAAACGCATCCGGTCGCTCGCCGAACGGTTAGCGGGCCCGTTCGGCGCGGACGCGGCGCTCGCAGGTCGGGCCGCCGACCTCGCGAAGTGCGATTTGTTGACCGGATTGGTCGGCGAATTTCCCGAGCTGCAGGGCACCATGGGCGCGTATTACGCGAGAGAGGACGGTGAGCCGGATGCGGTCGCAACCGCGATCGGCGAGCAGTACCTTCCCCGTTTCGCGGGTGACGCGCTGCCAGCCACCACGATAGGGACTGTCATCGCGTTGGCCGACAAGCTCGATACGATCGTCGGTGCGTTTGCGATCGGCCAGAAGCCAACCGGTGCGAAGGATCCGTTCGCAGTTCGTCGCGCGACGCTCGGTGTGCTGCGAATTGTCCTCGAGGGAAAGTGGGACGTCGATTTGCCCCTGTTGGTTCAGGCCGCGTTCGACGCCACGTTGGCGGATTTGACTGCGCACGCGAAGCCGAAGACGGACGGGCAAAAGGCAACACCGCTGCCGGAGTCGACCGCCGTGGTGCGGGATGTGTGCGATTACGCTTTCGAGCGCCTGCGTTCGGTCTATCTGGAAAGTGGCTCGGGTATTACCAGCGAAATGTTCGACGCGGTGCTCGAGCGGCATCCCAGCTCGCCGACCGATTTCGACGCTCGGCTGCATGCGTTGGCCGAGTTCCTCACGTTGGACGGCGCGACTGCCCTCACGGGCGCCAACAAGCGCATTGCCAATATCCTGCGTAAGTCCGGTGTACCGGACGATCTCGCACTGGAGCCCGCGCTGTTCGAAACCGAGGCTGAACGGACGCTCGCGGAGACGCTCGCGGGGGTTTCACCGAGTGCAAATGCCGCGATTGCCGCTCGCGACTATCGAACAGCGCTGCACCAACTGGCGACGCTCCGACCCGCCGTCGACGCGTTCTTCGACGGGGTAATGGTGAACGCGGAGGACCCTGCGGTTCGGCGCAATCGGTTAGCTCTGCTTGCTGCAGTGCAGCAAGCATTTTTAGCCATAGCGGATCTGTCTCGACTCCCGGGCTAGGTGGATCGGGCTTCGCACAGACGCGAGGCCCGTCTCGAACCCATTTCTTCAAAGGGCAGTGTGTATGCAGTGGTTGCGGTCGCTCATCTTTACGACCTTTTTCTTTGCAACGTCACTGCTCTACGGCTTCGTGATCGTGTGTGTGGGTATCCTCCCGTATCGGCAACGCTTTCCGTTTGCGCGCGCATGGGCCTACACGCAGTTGTGGGCCGTTCGGGTGCTGTGCGGTCTCGACTACACCGTCGAAGGCGTTGAGAACATCCCAACGACTGGCAGCCATATTTCGTATTGGCGCCATTCCTCCGCGTGGGAAACCATGGCCCAGGCCATTATTTTCCCGCCTCAGGCGTGGGTCCTCAAACGCGAAATACTTTGGATACCGTTCGTGGGGTGGGCCACGATGCTGCTGAAGCCGATCGCCATTGATCGCAGCGCCCATGCAGCGGCGGTGAATCAAGTGGTCGCCCAAGGGCGAGCACGATTGGCGGAGGGGATCTGGGTGCTTATTTTCCCAGAGGGTACCCGTGTCGCGGTGGGTGAGCGCCGGCGGTATGGCTTGTCCGGCGCCTTGTTAGCAACCCAATCGGGCGCGAAGATCGTCCCGGTCGCGCATAACGCAGGCCGCTATTGGGCGAAGCGTGGCCTGCTGAAGTTGCCAGGCACCGTGCGCGTCGTCATCGGTCCGCCCATCGAGACCGCCGGTCGGGAGCCCCGTGAGGTCTCCGAAGAAGCACGGGCTTGGATCGATGCGAAGGTCGCGGAATTGGGCGGCTGATGAGCCACCCCGCGACCACTCCGCGGTCTTAAACGTCCAAGTTGGCGACGGCCAACGCGTTCTTTTCAATGAACTCGCGACGCGGCTCGACCTGGTCGCCCATGAGAGTCGTGAACAAGTCGTCGGCGGCCACGGCATCCTCAATACGCACCTGAATCAAGCGCCGCGTTTCCGGATTGATGGTGGTATCCCACAGCTGGTCTGGATTCATCTCGCCGAGACCCTTGTAGCGTTGGATGGTCTGACCGCGGCGTGCTTGATCCATGAGCCAGCTGATCGCGTCCTTAAAGGCACTGACCTCGCGCTTATCGTTGCCCTTGGCCACGAGTGCGCCGCTCGGTAATAGCCCTTGCATCGCGACATTCAGATCGGCGATCCGCTTGTACTCGGCCGACTCGAAGAACTCACGCTGAATGTGCTTCTCGGTCGTGAGGCCGTGCTGAGTGCGGAAGACATCAAATCGCACCGGCTGGCCGCCCGCGTTCAGTTGCAACTCCACCCGGTAACGACGCGGTTCGTTGGCGTCGTTATCGATATGGTTCTGTAGCTGATTCGCCCAATCCGACAGGAAATTGGCGTCGGAGAGTTGCTCGGAGCGGACGACAGGCACATACAGCATCGCTTCGAGGACGCGGGCATCGTAGCGACGCGCCCACCGTGTGAAGATGGTCTGCACGTCGATGTACTGACGCGCCAGTACTTCCAGAGCAGCGCCATCGACGATGCGTGGCGCGCCGGTTTCGTCGGTCGTGTGTATCGCCGCTTCGTCCAGCGCATTGCGTAGCAGCAGTGCGTTCAACTCACCGTCGTCTTTGACATACGTCTCGCTCTTGCCGCGCTTCACTTTGTAGAGCGGAGGCTGAGCAATGTAGATGTGTCCGCGTTCGATCAAGATCGGCATTTGCCGGTAAAAGAACGTCAGCAACAACGTGCGGATGTGAGCACCGTCAACGTCCGCGTCGGCCATCAGGATGATGCGGTGATAGCGTAATTTCGCGACGTCGAAGTCGTTACGGCCGATCCCACAACCGAGCGCGGTGATCAGCGTGCCGACTTCGGCGCTGGCGAGCATCTTGTCGAAGCGAGCTTTTTCGACGTTCAGAATTTTGCCCTTCAGCGGCAACACAGCCTGAGTACGTCGATCGCGGCCTTGCTTAGCGCTTCCGCCTGCCGAGTCACCCTCGACCAGGAACATTTCGCAGAGGGTCGGATCTTTTTCCTGACAATCGGCGAGTTTCCCCGGCAATCCCGCAATATCGAGCACGCCTTTACGACGCGTCATCTCGCGCGCTTTGCGGGCCGCTTCACGGGCACGCGCCGCATCGACGATCTTGGCGACAATTGCTTTGGCTTCTGCGGGATGTTCCAGCAAGAAGTTTTCCAAGCGGCCGGCGACAGCGGATTCAACAATGCCGCGAATTTCGCTGGAGACCAACTTGTCTTTGGTCTGAGATGAGAATTTCGGGTCCGGCATTTTGACCGAGAGAATAGCCGTCATGCCCTCACGGACATCGTCGCCCGTCATATCGATCTTTTCTTTCTTCGCTTCGCTCTCGATGTAATCCGAGAGTTTTCGCGTCAAAGCGGCGCGGAATCCTTGCAGATGGGTTCCGCCATCTTTCTGCGGAATGTTGTTCGTGTAACAGAACATCGACTCCGCGTAGGAGTCATTCCATTGCGCCGCCACTTCTACCGTGATCGGGCCCTGCATGTCGCGGAAGTAAAATACCGACTCATGTATCGGGGTCTTACCGCGGTTTAGATGCTTAACGAACGCGCCAATTCCGCCCTCGTATTGAAAGACGTCGCGCCGTTCGTCGCGCTCATCGACCAATTCGATGCGCACACCCGAATTCAGAAAGGAGAGTTCACGGAGGCGTCGAGAGAGGATTTCGTAGCTGAACTGGATGTTCGAGAACGTTTCAGCGCTGGGTTTGAACCGCAAGGTGGTTCCACGCTCTTCGGTCGTACCGACGACTTTCAGCGGGGTTTGCGGATCGCCGTGGCGATATTCCTGACGGTGCAATTGTCCCTGGCGGGCAATCGTGAGAGTGAGTGACTCCGACAACGCATTGACGACCGACACACCCACGCCGTGCAAGCCGCCGGATACCTTGTAGGAGGAATCGTCGAACTTACCGCCGGAATGGAGCACCGTGAGAATCACTTCTGCGGCGGATACACCCTCTTCCGGATGGATATCCACAGGAATTCCACGGCCGTTATCCGACACCGTGACCGACTCGTCTGCGTGGACGGTCACCATGACGCGATCGCAGTGACCGGCGAGCGCTTCGTCGATCGCGTTATCCACGACTTCGAACACCATATGGTGTAATCCGGTGCCGTCATCGGTATCACCGATGTACATGCCGGGACGCTTTCTGACTGCGTCGAGGCCCTTTAAGACCTTGATTTTACTCGAATCGTAGACGTCGCTATCTGACATGTCGATGTACCACCGTATTGAATCTGCAGTATAGCATTCAAGGCCTTGGGAGACCCGTTCCTTGGTTTGCTTGCTCAGGCAACGGGGTCTGACGGGTTGGCTATTTCAGGCGCCCAGCGAACATTTCGTGCCGTCATGGCCACCCGTCTTCAACATACTATTCACGACTTATCCACAGTTTATCCCGTGTGCGCAGTGACCCGTCCATGTTCCACGTGGAACATAGCACCAGGGACACCCAAGCCGGCCAACTCGGGATGCAACGACGTCACAAAGAGCTGACTGTTCAGCCCACGAACGACCTCCAGCAATGCGCCCAAGCGCTTCCCGTCCAATTCGGCCGCCGGATCGTCCAGCAGCAACGCGCCGCGTCCCGGATGAAGCGTTTCCTGCAAACTCAATTGCGCCAAAATCAGTGCCGCGGCCAACAGCTTCTGCTGACCTCGGGAAACCCGCTCCTTCGCAACGAGGCCGTCTACCTTCACCGTGATATCCGCCCGATGAGGGCCGGCATGGGTGATACCGATGCGCAAGTCGCGTTCCCGCGATTTCTCAAGTGCTGCCTGGAAGGTTTCGTCGGCTGCCCAGCCCGGTGCATAGGACGCCGTGACGCTCAGACCGAGCAAGCCGCGACCGATGTCAGCCAAGGGTGCTGCGATTGCGTCGACATAGCGGCGCCGCAATTCATCGAGGCGCACCCCGGATGCGAGTAACTCGGCGTCCCAGATAGCGCTGTGATGGCCTGGATTTGCCGCGCGCAGCGCTGCATTGCGCTGCCGCAGTGCGCGGTGGTAACGCTGCCAGACATCCATAAAGGAATGTTCCACGTGGAACACGCCCCAATCGAGGTACCGACGACGTCGCTGTGGGCCTTCCTCGAGGAGTTTGTGCACTTCCGGATCGATGATTTGCGGCGGAAAATGCTGCGCCAGCGCGGCGGAACTGCCCGCCGGCGCGCCCCCGACGCGTATCTCCGTGGAGTTCCGGGAGCCTCTGACACCCAAGACTGTCTGGTGTCGGTCCGCGTCAACCCATCCCACTAACTGGAATGCCTCTTGCCCATGCCGAATCAGCCGGTCGAGCCGCCGCGACCGAAACGATCTTCCCCGCCCCAGAAAAAACAACGCCTCGAGAAGACTGGTCTTTCCCGAGGCGTTTTCGCCCACAAAGAGGTTGTAGCGGCGATCGAGACTGAGACTCGCGCGCTCGAGGCAACGAAAATCGTCTATCTCAAGCTTCGCGAGCGTCATTCTCCGATCAAAGCCGCATCGGCATCACGACGTACCGGCTCGCGCCACCGCCCGGTGCACGCAGCAAACAGCTGCTGTTCGCATCGGTCAGGCCCAGCTCGACTTCTACACCGTCCAATGCCGCGAGAGCATCCAACAAATAATTTACGTTGAAGCCGACCTCAAACTCCTCGCCGTCGTAGGCAACTTCCACTTCCTCTTCGGCTTCTTCCTGCTCAGGGTTGTGAGCGGTCAAGACCAGGAGGTTCGCTCGCAAAGCGAGGCGAATCCCGCGGTACTTTTCGTTCGCCAAGATGGCGGTCCGATGGAGTGCTCGGCGCAACGCTTCGCGATCCGCTTTCACCAGTCGTCCCGGTGCTGCTGGAATGACACGGCCGTATTCTGGGAAACGACCGTCGATCAATTTTGAGGTAAAGCGTATGTCGCCGATTGTGACGCGAATGTGGTTACTGCCGACTTGCAACGCAGCAACGCCCTCGTTGCCGATCAATCGCTGCAGTTCAAGTACACCCTTTCGCGGGATGATCACTTGATGAATGCCGGGCTTAACCGCGATTTCCATCTCGCTCAATGCCAGACGATGGCCGTCAGTCGCGACCGTTCGAAGCATTTTCCCGTCAGATTCGAGCAACATCCCGTTCAGGTAATAGCGAACGTCTTGCTGCGCCATCGAAAAGTGGGTCTTTTCGA
>DAINQU010000023.1:0-6928 GCA_036742455.1 Steroidobacteraceae bacterium
TGGGCGGTGAAGAGCTTCAAGCTCTGCTCGAGGTAATCGCCGACCATGCGCGGCATGGTGCCGCCGTAGGCGCGGATCATCTGCGACAGGAAGTCCTGACTCATGATCGGGTCGCCGTCGGTTTCCTGCTCGGCGATCACCTGCAGGAGGATGCTGCGCGTGATGTCCTCGTCGGTCTTTTTGTCGACGACGACGAACTCCACCTTGTCGTTCACGAGCTTGCGGATATCGTTCAGCGTGATGTAACGACTCTCCACCGTGTCGTAGAGACGACGGTTCGGATATTTCTTAATGACGCGCGGTTCGGCCATGGCAGTTCCTTCGCCGGGTAAGAGCCCAGTCCGACCATCATACGCGCGCGACATTGCGGCGCAACACGGCCGGCGCCCGCGGCGCCGGCCGCTCAACGGGCCTCGGTCTCGACCGCGCCGCAGCCGATGAGGCGGGCCGGATCCCAGTGGCGGACGGCCCAGTCGAGCTGGACCCCGGGCGGTGCGGTGCGCAAGTCCGGGGGCAGCGGCTGGCGAAGGGCGCTGAGCACCCGGGACAACGTCGCCGAGGCATCGTGCCCCTCGACCGCCACGGCCTGTTTGGATTTGGAGAGTTTCTCGCCGTGGCGCGCCAGGAGGAGCGGCAGGTGCAGCGTCGCCGGCGAGGGCAGCCCGAGCGCCTGCTGCAGACACACTTGCCGCGGCGTGTTGTCGAGGAGATCCAAGCCCCGCACGACGTCGCTGATGCCTTGATCGGCGTCGTCGACGACGACCGCCAGTTGATAGGCCGGAAAGCCGTCTTTGCGCCACAGCACAAAATCCCCCACCACGGCCTCGACGTCCTGGGTGATCGCCCCTTGGCTGCGGTCCATCACCGTGACGGGCGCGCAGCCGCGCGTGTCGAAGCGCCAGGCGACCGCCCCCGTGGGGGGCGGGTGGCGATCGCGGCAGCGGCCGGGGTAGCGGACCTCACCGACGTGGCCGGGTGGGGTGTAGGCGCGTCGGTCGCAGTCGCAGGGGTAGGCGCGGCGGGTCTCGATCAGCGTGTCGAGCGCGGCCCGATAGGCCTCGGTGCGGGTGTGCTGATAGCGCACCGGACCGTCCCAGTGCAGGCCGTAGGCGTCGAGAGTGCGCAGGATGTCGTCGGCCGCGCCCGGCTGCTCGCGCGCCCGATCGATGTCCTCGATGCGCACGAGCCACTCGCCGCCCGCGTGACGGGCGTCGAGATAGCTGCCGACCGCGGCCAGCAGCGAGCCTTCGTGGAGTCGCCCCGTCGGCGACGGGGCGAAGCGACCGCGCTTAACGGTAGCGGTCGTCCCGGTCGCCGTACTGCTTCTCGCGACGTTCACGGCGTTCCTGAGCCTCGATGGACAGGGTCGCAACGGGGCGCGCTTCGAGGCGCTTGATGCCGATCTCTTCGCCGGTCTCGGCGCAGTAACCGAACGAGCCGTCCTCGATGCGCTCGAGCGCTTGGTCGATCTTGCGGATCAACTTGCGCTCGCGATCGCGGGTGCGCAGTTCGAGCGAGAACTCCGACTCGAGCGTGGCGCGATCGTTCGGGTCGGGCGGGTTGGCCGCCTCGTCCTTCATGTGCGTCACGGTGCGATCGACTTCTTCCATGAGCTCGCGCTTCCAGGTCGAGAGGATCGTCCGGAAGTGCGCAAGCTGTTCCTTGCCCATGTACTCCTCGCCTTTCTTGGCGAGGTAGGGCTTCACATTGCGGGGCCCCGAGAGCAGCGATAACGAGTGTTCCATCTCGTCGTCGGACTCGGTGGGCGAGGCGACGGGTAAACGGGGGGCGGGTTTAAGGATCTGGTCTTCCATGGGAGGAGCCGGCGTTTTAGCCGGCTTCTTGGGGGCGGGCGCGGCCTTGGGCGCGGGCGCGGGCGCCGCAACCACGGCCGCCGCAGGGGCGACCTCGGCGACGGGCTCGGGCTTCGCGGCCGGGGTGGCTTTCGCGACCGACGCGGGTTTCGGGGGCGTCGCGGCCTTCTTGGGCGCGGCGGCGGGCTTGGCAGCCGGCGCCTTCGGCGCAGGCTTCACGGCGGATGGCGCCTTCGGACTCGGAGCAGGCTTCTTCGACGCCGGCTTCGCAGCCGGCTTGGCCGCGGGCTTCGCGGCCGGCTTTGCGGCGGGCTTCGCCGGCTTGGCCGCAGGCTTCGCCGACGGCTTGGCGGCGGCCTTGGCCGCGGGCTTTGCGGCCGGTTTGGCGACCTTGGCCTTGGCTTTCGCGCTGGCAGGGGCTTTCTTGGCCGGCGCGGGCTTCGCGGCGGCTTTGGTCACCGGCTTCTTCGCTGCCGTCTTTTTGGTGGCCCCCTTGCTGCTCTGGGGCTTCTTCTTGTCGGCCATGTCGAACTCCATTACGAAGGTCTGTCCATCTTTTTCGAGTATAGACCGCCCGGATGGAGGCGGTATTGCGATTTATCTCAACCCGGATGACCGGCGAGCACCACGGTCGGTGCCGGGGTCCAGTTCGCCGCGCGGTGCTCGGCGACGACGCTCGTGTACAGGCCACCGCGCACGTTGAAGGTGCCGGTGATGCGCAAGAAGCGCGGGTTCAAGGCCGCGGCGAGCGTGTCGGCGATCTCGTTGGTGACCGCTTCGTGGAAGCAGCCGCGCTCGCGGAAGCTCCAGGTGTAGAGCTTCAAGCTCTTGAGCTCCACGCAGCTGGCCTCGGGGATGTACTCGAGGAGAATCTCCGCAAAGTCCGGCTGGCCCGTCACGGGGCACAAGCAGGTGAATTCGGGGATGCGGATACGAATGACGAAATCCCGCCCGGGGTTCGGGTTCGGGAAGGTGTCTACGTGATCCTGGGGAACAGTCAAATTGCGATCGACCATGGGGGTGCCTGTCAACGGGTCGCAGAAGAGAGGCGCGTACTCTACACTAGACCGCGGTGTCACGGTTTTGACCCATTTCCCGGTGTTCTGACCCTTTCAGATCACTGAGGACCATAAGAATCAAGGTCTTGCATGCGTTTATCCAAGTTAAAACTCGCCGGGTTCAAGAGTTTCGTCGACCCGACGACGGTTCATCTGCCCGCCAACCTCACCGGCGTCGTCGGTCCGAACGGCTGCGGCAAGTCGAATATCATCGATGCCGTGCGCTGGGTCATGGGCGAGATCTCCGCCAAGCACCTGCGCGGCAACGACATGACGGACGTCATCTTCTCCGGTGCCGCGGGGCGTAAGCCGGTCGGCACCGCCTCGGTCGAGCTCGTCTTCGACAACTCCGACGGCTCGCTGACGGGCTCCTACGCGGCCTACGCCGAGGTGTCGTTGAAGCGCCAGGTGTCCCGCGACGGCCAGTCCACGTATTTCATCAACGGCTCGCGTTGCCGCCGTAAAGACATCACCCAGCTCTTCTTAGGCACCGGCCTTGGCAGTCGCTCCTACGCGATCATCGAGCAGGGCATGATCTCGCGCCTCATCGAGGCGAAGCCCGACGACCTGCGCGCCTTCCTCGAAGAAGCCGCCGGCATCTCCAAGTATAAAGAGCGTCGCAAAGAGACCGAGAGCCGCATCGCGCACACGCGCGAGAACCTCGATCGTCTCAACGACATTCGCGAAGAACTCGATAAGCAGTTGAAACACCTGCAGCGCCAGGCGGTGACCGCCCGACGCTATCAGGGCCTGAAGGAAGACGAGCGCAAGCTCAAGGCCGAGCTGCTCGCCTTGCGCCTGCGCGACCTCGACGCCGAGTCCGGGACGCGCACCGCGGCGGTGACGGCGGCGGAACTCGCCCTCGAAGCGGCGATCGCGCAGCTGCGTGGCGCCGAAGCGGCCATCGAGAAGGGCCGTGAGCGCCACACCCGCGAGACCGAAGTGCTCTCCGAGGTGCAGGCGCGCTACTACCAAGCCGGCGCCGAAGCCGCCCGCTGCGAGCAGGCGATCTCGCACGCCAAGGAACTGCGCACCCGCCAGCGCACCGATCTCGAGCAAGCCAATCAGGCCTTCCAAGAGGCCTCCACCTTGCACGCCCGCGACGAGGCCGAGCACGCGAACCTCACCGAGGCGCTGTCGACCTTGGAGCCGGCGCTCGCCGAGGCGCGCGCCGCGGAGGCCGCCTCGCGGGTGGCCCTGTCGGCGGCCGAGGAGGCCATGCAGGGCTTCCAGCAGCGCTGGGAAGTGTTCACGCGCGACGGCGCCCAGGAGAACCAGAAGGCGATGGTCGAGCGCGCGCGCATCGAGCAGCTCGACGGTCGTCTGCGCCGCAGCCTGCAGCAGCAGGAGCGGGTGCACACCGAGCGCGACAACCTCGCCGCGCAAGACGTGTCGGCCACGCTCACCGAGCTGCAGGGCAAGCGCGATGCCGCCCAGCAGGAGTCGGAGGCGGCGCAGGCGCGCATGCAGGCGCTGATCCGCGACTACAACAACGCTCGCGACGCCGAACGCGCCGCCCAAACCGCGCTCGACAAGGCACGCACCGATCTGTCGCGCGTGCGCGGTCAGGTCGTCTCGCTCGAGGCCATGCAGCAGGCTGCCCTCGGCCAGGTGAAGGGGCAGGTGGTCGATTGGCTGAAGGGCCGCTCGCTCGCCGACAAGCCGCGTCTCGCGCAAGGGCTCACCGTCGAGTCCGGCTGGTCGCGCGCGGTCGAGACCGTGCTCGGCAGTTACCTCGAGGCCGTGTGCGTCGACGGTCTCGATGCGGTCTCCTCGATCGTCGGCGACTTTAAAGTCGGCCAAGTCACGTTCATCGGCGGCGGCATCGCCCCGAGCGCGACGACGCAGGGCGCGGAGCGCCTGCGCGCCAAGGTCCAAGGTCCGGCGGTGCTCGACGAACTCTTAGGCGCGGTGCTCGCCGTCGACACGTTGGGCGATGCGCTGGCGAAGCGCGCGTCACTCGCCCCGGGCGAGTCGATCATCACGAAGGACGGGGTCTGGATCGGCCGCGAGTGGTTGCGCGTCAGTCGCGACCGCGACGCCCACGCGGGCGTTCTGGAGCGCGAGCAGGAGCTGCGCACGCTCAAAGAACAGGTCAAAGCGGCGGAAGGCGCGCTCGCCGAGCGCGATCAGGCTCTCGTCGCCGCGCGCGACGCGATCAAGACACTCGACCGCGCCCGCGAGGAGACGCAGGCCGAGGCCAACCGGGCACACCGCCAGTTCGTGGAACTGCGCGGTCAGTACGACAACCTGAAGTCGCGCGCCCAGCAGAACAGCGAACGCTTAGAGCGCCTCGGACGCGAGTCCGAAGAACTCGCCCGCGAGATCGCGACCGCCGAGCAAGAAGGCCGCGACGCGCGCGGTCGCCTGTCCGTCGCGGTCGAGGCGATGAGCGCGGCCGAAGCGCGCCGTCCGGGACTCGAAGCCGAGCGCGTCGCCTTACGCGGCGACCTCGATGCGGCCCGTCCGGCCGCCGAAGCGGCGCGTCGCGCCGCCCAGCAAGCCGAAATCGCGGTCGAGTCGCGGCGCTCCTCGCGCCAGTCGCTCGCGACGAGTCTCGCGCGCCTCGTGGCGCAGCGCGATCAGATCGAGACGCGCCGCGCCCACTTGCAGAGCGAGTTGGCCGCGAGCGAAGCGCCGTTGGCGAGCCTGACCGCGGATTTGGAGCGGTTGCTCGCGGCGCGGCTGTCGAGCGAACAGGCGTTGGCGGCGCAGCGCGTCGTCGTCGAGACCGCCGAAGGCGAGTTCCAGTCGCTCGATCACGCCCGTGTGACCGCCGAGCAGCGCGTCGAGTCGGGGCGGGCGGCAGCCTCGCGGGCGCAGCTGGCGGCGCAAGAGACCCGCGTGCGGCGCGAGTCGTTGAACGAGCAGTTTGCGCTGACGCGTTTCGATCTGGACGAAGTGACCGCGGCGTTGCCGGCGGACGCTAAGGTTGCGACCTGGGAGACGCAGGTCGCCGAGGTCGAGGGCAAGATCGAGCGCTTGGGTCAGGTCAACCTCGCGGCCATCGACGAGTTCAAGGAACAGTCGGAGCGCAAGGAATACCTCGACAAGCAGTTTGCCGACCTCACCGAGGCGTTGAACTCGCTCGAGAGCGCGATCCGCAAGATCGACCGGGAGACGCGCGAGCGCTTCCAGGACACTTTCGACAAGGTCAACGCGGGCCTGCAGGCCAAGTTCCCGAGGCTCTTCGGCGGCGGCAACGCCTACCTCGAGCTCACCGGGGACGATGTGCTCGAGTCCGGGGTCGCCGTCATGGCGCGTCCGCCGGGCAAGCGCAACTCGACGATCAGCCAGCTGTCGGGCGGTGAGAAGGCGTTGACGGCCGTTGCGCTCGTCTTCTCGATCTTCGACCTGAACCCGGCGCCGTTCTGCTTGCTCGACGAGGTCGACGCGCCGCTCGACGAACACAACGTCGGTCGCTTCTGCGAGATCGTGCGCGAGATGAGCGAACGCGTGCAGTTCGTGTTCATCACGCACAACAAGAACACGATGGAACTGGCGAGCCAACTCGTCGGCGTCACGATGAACGAGCCGGGCGTGTCGCGCCTCGTCTCGGTGGACGTCGACGAAGCGCTGCGGATGGCAGCGGCCGGTTGAGCCGAGGAGTCCTCTCATGATGGCGGAACTGCGTCTGATCCTCTTGGGTGCCGGGGTGCTGATCATTCTCGGCATCTGGGCGTGGGGGCGATGGTCCACGTACCGCGCGAACCGAGCGGCCGCCGCAGCGGCGGCCGCGGCACTCGCGGCGGAGCAGGGCTACACCGACGCGGAACCCGCCGACGGCGACGAGCGCTTTGGGCCGGCACGCGATGCGCCGTTGCCCTTCGATGCCGATGACGAGTACGCCGACACCACCGTCCTGTCGCCCGCTGACATCCGTCGGCCGCCGATCGATCCGCCGATCATCACGATCAGCGATCTGCCGGACGACGTGAACCAGGTGGAACTCTCCACGCCGCCCGCCGCGGCACCGGCCGTGCCGGTGCTCGATACCCCGCGACCGGCGCCGCCGGTGCTCGAACCGCTCGGTAAGATCATGGCGAGTGGCGCGCG
>DAINQU010000023.1:7028-11848 GCA_036742455.1 Steroidobacteraceae bacterium
CCCGGCGCCCGCACCCGCGGCAGCGCCGAGCCCCACCGTGGCGCCGGCGAACGATACGAAGCCCGATCGGCAGCAGCGCATTATTGCGGTGCGGCTCGTCATGCTCTCCGGTCGCCTCGCGTCGGGGGAGCAACTCGTGCAAGCCTTCCGCGCCGAACAACTCGACTACGGCCGCTACCGAATCTTCCATCGGATGGTGGACGGTGATCGGCCGCTCTTCAGTGTCGCGAGCCTCGTCGAGCCCGGATCCTTCGATCCGGACACGATGGCCACCGAGCGCTATCTCGGCGTGTCGCTCTTTGCCGTGTTCCCCGGTCCGCGCCCGGCGCCGGAAGCCTTCGACGAGTTGATCGCCACCGGCCGTCGGCTCGCGAACCGATTGGGCGCGGCCCTGCAGGACGACATGGGTCAGAGTCTCACCGGCGCGCGCTTGATCGCGCTGCGCGAGGAGCTCGTGAATTTTGAGAGCGCGCTGTCGGCGACCCGGTCGGGCCGACGCCCGGACTGAGCGCATGGACGCTGCGGCCCAGATCGCGTCGCTCAAAGCGACCCTCGCGCGCTACGACTATCGCTATTACGTGCTCGACGATCCGGAAGTGCCGGACGCCGAGTACGACCGACTGCTGCGAGCGCTGCGCGAGTGGGAAGCGGCGCATCCGGAGCTCATCACGCCCGACTCGCCCACCCAACGGGTCAGCGGTACGCCCTTAAAGAGCTTCGGTGAGGTCGCGCACCGGGTGCCGATGCTGTCGCTCGACAACGCCTTTGCCGATGCGGACGTCGAGGCCTTCGATCGCCGCGTGCGCGAACGTCTCGAGACCGACGAGGACATCGACTACCACTGCGAGCCGAAGCTCGATGGCTTGGCGATCTCGTTGACCTACGTCGACGGCCTCCTGCAGGTCGGCGCGACCCGCGGCGACGGCGTCACCGGCGAGGACGTGACCGCCAATCTGCGGACGATGCGCTCGGTGCCGTTGCGGCTCGTCGGCGACGTGCCGCGCTTGGTCGAAGTGCGCGGCGAAGTGTTCATGTCGGATGCGGGCTTCGCCCGCATGAATCGCGAGGCACTCGCCCGTGGCGAGAAAGTTTTCGTGAACCCCCGCAATGCCGCGGCCGGCAGCCTGCGGCAACTGGATCCGTCGATCACCGCCACGCGCCCCTTGGAAGCGTTCTTCTACGGCATCGGCGCGGTGGAGGGCGGTGTGTTGCCGCCCACGCACAGCGGCTTCGTCGCGCAGCTGCGCACGTGGGGGCTTCGTACCTGCCCCGAGACACGGGTGGCGCGCGGGGTCGCCGGTTTGCTCGCCTATTACCGCGACATCGGCGCGCGCCGCGCGACCTTGGGCTATCAGATCGACGGCGTCGTCTACAAAGTCGATGCGTTCCAACGCCAGCGCGAGCTGGGCTTTGTGGCGCGCGCCCCCCGGTGGGCGATCGCTCACAAGTTCCCGGCCGAAGAAGAACTCACGCAGGTGCGTGACATCGAGTGGCAAGTCGGTCGCACCGGCGCCTTGACCCCGGTGGCGCGCTTGGAACCGGTCTTTGTCGGCGGCGTCACGGTGTCGAACGCCACCTTGCACAACATCGACGAGTTGCAGCGCAAAGACGTCCGCGTGGGCGACACCGTCGTCATTCGACGGGCGGGTGACGTGATCCCGGAGGTCGTGCGGGTGATCCCCGAGCGTCGACCGGACGGGACCGAGGCCCCGGCCTTACCGTCCGCCTGCCCGGTGTGCGGTTCGGCCATTCATCGGATCGAGGGGGAGGCGGTCGCTCGCTGCACCGGCGGTTACGTCTGCCTCGCCCAACGCAAAGAAGCGATCAAACACTACGCCGGCCGCCGCGCGATGGACGTCGAAGGCCTCGGCGACAAGGTGGTTGATCAGTTGGTGGAGAGCGGCCTCGTCGAGAGCCCGGCAGATCTGTATCGACTGACCGCCGAGACGCTGGCCTCGCTCGAGCGCATGGGCGAGAAGAGCGCGACCAAACTGGCCGCTGCCATCGAGGCGAGCAAGCAGTCGACTCTGCCGCGGTTCTTGTTTGCGCTCGGCATTCCGAACGTTGGAGAGGCGACTGCACTCGGGTTGGCGGAGCACTTCGGGGATCTGGGGCCGCTGCGCAGCGCGACGCTGGACCAGATCCAGGCGGTTCCCGACGTGGGTCCGGTCGTGGCCCAGTCGATCCGCAGTTTCTTGGACGACGCTCGCCAAGCGAGCGTCGTCGATCAACTCCTCACCCTCGGCGTCCGCTGGGAGCCACAAACACTCACCCGTGGAGAACATCTTCCGCTGACGGGGAAGACGTTCGTATGCACCGGAACCCTGCCGACCCTCGGACGCGCCGACGCCGAAGCGATGATTCGCAAGGCCGGTGGCAAGGTCACCGGCTCGGTCTCGAAGAAAACCGACTATGTCCTCGCGGGAGCAGACGCCGGTTCAAAACTCGCCAAGGCGATCGAACTGGGTGTTGCTGTTATCGACGAGGACGCGTTGAAGGCGATGATTTCGGCGGCTTAGTTTTCTTCGGCTGTTCGGCGTAAGCGAATGCACCGACTCCTACCGACACGGACTCTCCGTTCGCCTGCGAATCAACCATCCGGCTGGACAGCCAGTCGTCGATCGCGTCGATGAAATATTGTCCTTGCTGTTCCACGAAGCGCAGAAATTGCGGTAGTTCTTTGGCTGGGATCATCACATCCGCAACCTGACGCTCATAGCGGGCAGGGCGTTGCCCTGAGACGTTGTGGGTCACGGTGTCGATATAGCGTGCAACGGCGGACGTCGCGTGGGCAAGTATCAGCGGTGATCGCTTGCCTACAACGGCCGAGCGCTTATCGGGTGCGTACTTATCGCGGATCTTCTTTACGAGTCCAAATTCGATAAGGTCCGCCGCAGTTTGATCAGCGCGAACCGCATCGCCCAGAGCGTCTAGGGCGAGGCTCGTCATGGATACTTTGCCGACACGAGGAACCGACTTCGGACTGCCCGTCGGCGTCAAATAATTACTGTCGTTGTGCCACCGATTCAATGTCGCTGCCGTATCGCTCAGTCGCTGGTACTGCCGATCAAGCAGCCTCGTGTGCGTCGGATCAACGACCGGCTCTTGATGCACGGGTGCGTCAGGTTCGAAGTTGGAGATAAGGAGGTCAACGCTGCGCATCAGCTTCATGCGTGCAGATCGTGTCAGCGGATCCTTTTTGAATCCCTTGTTTGACGCGGCAGTTTTTTGGGTGGCCATATAGTCTTCTAGTTCTCTGGATTGGACTCGCCGTGAGTGACGAGAAGTCTGAACCTAGTTTTCGGGCCGTCATTCTCGGAAGAGATTCGGGCAGATTCCGCATGTAAATAATCGGAGATACCTTCCAAAAATCTTTCAGTACGCTGATTGATATTCCGCCTCACCGCGGGTGGAATTCCGTCTGGAAATTCAACGGTGATAGTGCGCGTAGCGTTCGTGCCTGGATTGGCGACGAACAACTCGACCTCCGTTTCCAGCTTCGACAACTCTTTATCCGAAATGGATGAGGCACAGTGATGGCGGCGCAGAGCTCGGATCCGGTCTCCGTTTTCGCGAGTTGCCATTCCACCAGCGATCAATTCCTCCAGCAGTGCTCTCCGTGGCATATCACCACTGTATTTCTTGACCAGTAATTCGAATGAGAGTTCTCCAAACTCCGGAAGCACTCGCGGAGCGCCGTCCTCGTCCAGAAACTCCGGGTCGGTGAACCAAGCGTTCATCACTCGCTCGGTTCTAGGTTCTGATACGGCCGCAGGCAATATCGTGTTGCCATCGCGTATTCTCGAGACTTCTGCTCGAGTTAGCCCGGTCATTACGGCGATTCGGGACGTCGTTGGACGAATTCCTCGGCTCTTCAGCAATTCGGTGGCGGCCTCGATGAACGCCTCCTTCGATGCGGCAAGAAACTCGCCGATGCTGAAACCTAAAGGAAGCGCCAGTGACGCAAAGCGTTGAGCTATCCCGAAGGCGACTTTATTGGCCGACGATTTGTTGTTTGGGTCCACGGCTGCTGCTTGTGGTTGTTGTCTCGTGGCTGCTCATTATCCGGATAACTTCGCTCGACAGTACTTCGAATATTTGCCCTCTTTGCATAGAAATTCACACGTAGGGCACTTTTTTTGATCAGGATGCCGGGGCTAATGCCCCGGCATCCATTCCTATCGATGATTAGCCAGCCTTCATGGCCATTAAGGTGCTTTTGTTGCGCTGGAGCCGGATATACCCGTCGACGTAACCCCCGAGCCGGAGATCCCCTTCGATACGGCACCCGACCCGGAAATGCCGAGCGAGACAGGCGGATGCTGCGCTGCCTTAGCGCCAGAGCCGGATATTCCGGTCGACACGGCTCCGGAGCCGGAAATGCCCGTTGAAACCGCTCCGGAACCTGAGATGCCTAATCCATAGGCAGGATGCGCGGCCAACTTAGCCCCGGATCCGGAGATTCCTTCCGAGGTCACCCCGGAGCCGGAAATTCCCTTGGATGTGGCACCTGATCCGGATATGCCCAACGACGAGACCGGGTGGGCTGCCGCTTTGACTCCAGAGCCAGAGATCCCTGTCGAGGTGACCCCCGATCCGGAGATACCCGTGGATACGGCACCAGAGCCTGAGATGCCTAACGAAGAGACGGGATGAACGGCGGCCTTGGCGCCAGAGCCCGAGATACCTGTCGATACGGCACCAGAGCCCGAGATGCCTAACGACGAGACAGGGTGGGCGGCCGCTTTAACTCCAGACCCAGAGATCCCCGTCGAGATGACGCCCGATCCGGAGATACCCATGGATACGGCACCGGAGCC
>DAINQU010000023.1:11948-43728 GCA_036742455.1 Steroidobacteraceae bacterium
CCTGAGATGCCCAGCGATGACACAGGATGTGACGATGCTTTCGCACCGGATCCCGAAATCCCGATAGAGGTGATGCCCGAACCGGATATCCCGTTGGAAACAGCCCCTGAGCCCGAAATGCCCAATGAACTGACTGGATGCGCAGACGCCTTAATGCCGGAGCCAGAGATGCCTGTGGACGTCACGCCGGATCCGGAAATTCCGGTTGAGACAGCGCCCGATCCCGAGATACCGAGCGAATGAATCGGTGCGGCGGCGACGGAGCTCGTCACGATGACTGCCGTTGAGGCGAGTACCGGTTGGGTTGAAGTCGGTCGGGTCCCTGTTACCTGGGCAACGCGACCGATCGCCGGAATGAAATTCGGGTTAGCCGACAAGGCATGCGAATAGTCGATCCAGGTGCTGCCGACTTGCATCAGCGCAATGGACGGTCGTATCGCTTTGATCGTGTCGACTAACGTGACGGACGACGCGCCCGGAACATATTGTTCACGGGTGTTGATGCGCACCGTCGTGATTTCACCGAGATCAGCGCTGCTATAGAGCTGTGCCGCAAGACTTTCGTCGTGAGGCAGTTGTGCAACGCTCGCAAGACCCTCCGTCACTGTCACGCCATCGAGGATCACGTGAACAGTGCTGCTCAATCGGAAGTGAGAGCCTAGTACCGAGATATCGGCGTTTGTCGGCGATACAGAGAGCGGACCTTCAGACCGCAGAATCGTCGGCGATCCGTCGGCAAAGCTATAGGACGTACCGCACAGTGCGAGCGTAACGGCAGCAGCCAGTTTGATTTGAATTTTCATCAGCACTCCTCAGAACAAATGTAAATGACTGATCGGATGTCGGTGCTGCCGGAACGAGCGATGTATCGCGACTTGATTCCGGGTCTCGAAGAACCGCTTTCCCCTGCAGCGGTTCAGAACATTACGCATGCCCGAGCAAAAGCGTTCCTCGAATAATTGACGTGTTTGTGCAGAAATTCATGGGTCCGATGTAGTTATGTAAAATAAAAGCGAAAATAATTTTGAATCTGCCCTCTGCGGGGTAGATCGGGGCACAAAAAAAGGGCCGGTCCTCTCGGACCGGCCCTTGGTTTCCCTTGAGGGGAATCCGCTGTGGCTTACAGCTTTTCTTCGATCTTCGCGCTCTTCTTGAGCGAGTCGATGTAGTCACGGACCTGGTGCTGCTGGATCATGGGTCCCAGGCGGTCCTTGACCTGATCAAACGCCGGCGGGGTCAGCTCGCGGGTGTCGATCAGCTTGATGATGTGGAAGCCGAACTGGCTCTTCACCGGTTCCTTCGACACTTCGCCCTTCTTGAGGGTCGCAACGGCCGCCGAGAACTCCGGCACCATCTTGTCCGGGGTGAACCAGCTGAGGTCACCGCCCATGTCCTTCGAGCCCGGGTCGACCGACATCTTCTTGGCGACGTCTTCGAACTTCGCGCCCTTGGCGAGCTGCGCGAGCGCTTCCTTCGCAGCCGCCTCATCCTTCACGAGGATGTGCGCGGCGTGGTACTCGACCTTCGGCATCGAGGCGATCTGACGGTCGTATTCGGCCTTCAGGTCTGCATCGGTCGGGGTCTTCGACTTCGCGTAGTTCTGGAACAGGGTCGTGGCCAGCACGTTCAGGCGGTCGAGCTCGATGCGAGCGGCGACCTGCGCGTCGGCGGCGACGTTCTGCTTCTCGGCTTCCTGACCGCTGACGTAGAGCCCTTCGAGGCCCTTCAGCAAGTCCTTCTTCTGTTCCGGAGTCAGTTCTTCGACCTTCTTGTTGGTCTGGGCCGTGACCCACACCTGGAAGGCGGCGGCCGAAATCGGCTTGCCGTTCACGGTCGCGACGGGGGGCGCATCCGCCGGTGCACCGTCCTTGGTCTGCGGCTTGCAGCCGACGATGGCGAGGGCCGAAGCGGCCAAGACCAGCGGCATCAGTTTCCGAGTCGTCATGTCTCAAGTTCCTCGTGAGTCAGTAAGTAATCAGTCGTCAGTCGTGTCCGGGCGTCCCGCTCGGCGCTTGCGCGTCGATCGAGAGCGCGTGGATATCGTCCGGGATCATCGAAGCCAGCGCGTCGTACACCCGCCGGTGGCGGGCGAGGACGGTCAGCCCCTTCAAGGACTCTGACCGCAGTCGCACGCGAAAGTGCCCGGCACCGCCCGCGGCCCCGGCATGACCGGCGTGGTGATGCGAGTCGTCGATGACCTCCAACTCGGTCGGCGCAAACGCCGCCTCTAACAAGGCGCGGATCCGCTGCGACCGATCGGTCATGGTAGCACCTTGTTAAAGGGGTGCACTTCGACCGAGCGGAACACGCCCTCGCGGGCGTACGGATCGTCCTCGGCCCAGGCGCGGGCCTCGGCGAGCGAGCCGAACTCCGCGATCACGACCGTGCCGGCAAAGCCCGCGGGACCGGGATCCGGCGAGTCGATCGCGGGCATGGGACCTGCGACCAGGACGCGACCGGCCTCGACCAGCGCTTTCAAGCGCTCGAGGTGGGCGGGGCGGGCGGCGCGGCGCAGCTCCAGCGAGTGCTCGACGTCGTGGCCGATGATCACGTACAGCATCAGGGGGTTCCTTCGGGCGGGGAGGTGGCGGCGTCGTGTTTCACGGTCGCATGACGCACGAGCCACAGGGTCTGCGCGATCGCAAAGACGAACAGCACGCCGGCCTTGATCAGCTTGAACCAGACCCACGAGTCGAGCGCGTAGTGGCTCAAGATCCAGTAGTTGATGACCGCAAGGGCGAGGAAGAACACGACCCAACTGCCGTTGGCGAGCGCCCAGATGCGTTTGGGGGCCTCAAGGTGCGCGCCCAAGGCCCGCTCGACGAGCGTGGCGTCGGTGAGGTGCGAACCGGCAAAGGCGAGGGCGAAGGCCCCGTACAGGATCGTCGGCATCCACATCAGCGCGGTCGGGGAGTGGAAGTACAGCGTCGCCGCGCCAAAGCCCAGCATCAGCACCGCCGAGCCGATCGTCAGGGGAGCGACCGTGCGCTTGCGCCAGTAGGTGATCGCCACCTGCAGCACCGTGCCGACCATGAGCACGACCGTCGCGGCATAAATGCCGGCGAACTTGTAGGTCAAAAAGAACGCGAGGACGGGGAATAGATCGATCAGGGCCGACATGAGGGGCAGTTGCGACTCTTCGGGGCACGGCCCCGCCGGTGAGGCGCGTATGATAGCCACATTCTTTGAGGCATTTTCGCGACATGACGGACGTTTTGTATCTGCACCCGGACAACCCGCAGGTGCGCTTTGTGCGCCAGGCGGTGGCCGCGTTGCAAAAAGGCGCGCTGATCGCCTATCCGACCGACAGCTGCTACGCCTTCGGCTGGCGGCTCGAGGACAAGAGCGCCATGGAGCGGGTGGCGCGGCTACGCGCCTTCGACAAGCGCCACCACTACACGCTGGTCTGCCGGGATCTGGCTGAGATCGCCAAATACGCCCGGGTCGAGAACTGGCAGTACCGGCTGCTAAAGCTTGCGACCCCGGGGCCTTACACGTTCATCCTCGAGGCCACCAAAGAGGTGCCGAAGCGGCTCATGAACGAAAAACGCCGCACCTTAGGCCTGCGCGTGCCGGACCATCCGGTGGTCGCGATGCTGCTCGAGGAACTCGGCGAGCCGATCATGAGCTCGACGCTCGCCCTGCCGGGCGACGAGTTCCCGCTCAGCGACCCCACCGAGATCGCCGACCGGCTGGACGGGCAGGTCGACCTCGTCCTCGACAACGGCGTCTGCGGCTTGGAGCCGACCACCGTCCTCGACCTCGTCGGCGGGGTCAGCGTGGTCCGCCGCGGCAAGGGCGACCTCAAGGCCCTCGGCATCGAAGCGTAGCCGCGGCCCCTCCCGTATAATCGGGCGTCGCACCCCGGTGGGGCGCGACGGTGCGCGCGATACGCGCGCATCATCCCGATGGAACAAAGAATAAAGTCATGGACTTAGGTCAAATACTTCGCGCGGTTTCTGTGATCGTGTTGCCCTGGCTCCTCGCGGTCACGGTGCCGACGATCGCGCGCGCGCGGATGGCGGTCGCCCTCGGCGACCCCACCCCGGCCGTGCGCGGCAAGGTGTCCTTGAACCCACTCGACTACGCCGACCCCGTCGGCACGGTGATCCTGCCGGTGCTGATGCTGGCCTCGCGCTTGCCCTTCCTCTTTGGCTGGTCGAAGCCCTCGCACATCGACCCGCGCAACTTCGCGCACCCGCGCGTGGACCTCGCCATCGTCTCGGCGGTGGTGCCGATCGCCGGGGTCGTGATGGCCTGGCTCTGGGCCATCGCCGGGTTCTCGCTCGCCGAACGCGGCCTCTTTGGGCACGGCGCGCCGGCCTACTGGGTCTATGAGATGGCCAAAGCCGGCCTGCGCATCAACCTCTTCTTCGCCGCGATCAACTTCCTGCCGATCCCGCCCTTTGCCGGCGGGCGTATCCTCATGGGCGTGCTGCCCTTGCCGATGGCGCGTCGCTTGGTGCGCATCGAGCCCTACGGGCAGTGGATCGTGATCGGCCTGTTGTTGCTCGAAGGGTGGGGCGTCATTGCCATGCTCGGTCCCTTCGTCGCGTGGCTCGAGAGCGCCGTGCTCGCGCTCACCCCGTAAGTTTTACCCCCGTCCTGTCGTCGGAGTCTGCTTCCTTGGCCAACACCTCGCACAACGCCCGCGTCCTGTCCGGTATGCGCCCGACCGGTGCTCTGCACCTCGGCAACTACCACGGCGCCCTGAAGAACTGGGTCGACCTGCAGTACCAGCACGAGTGCTTTTTCTTCATCGCCGACTGGCACGCCCTGACCACGGGCTACGAGGACACCTCGCAGATCGAGGAACACACCTGGCAGATGGTCATCGACTGGCTCGGCGCGGGCTTGAACCCGTCGGCGGCGACGCTGTTCATCCAGTCCAAGGTGCCCGAGCACGCGGAACTGCACCTCCTTCTGTCGATGATCACGCCGCTCGGCTGGCTCGAGCGCGTGCCGACCTTCAAGGATCAGCAGGAACAGCTGAAGGAAAAGGACCTCGCCACCTACGGGTTCTTGGGCTACCCGCTCCTGCAGAGCGCGGACATCCTCATCTACCGGCCGCGCTACGTGCCGGTCGGCGAAGACCAGGTCGCCCACGTCGAGATCACCCGCGAAGTCGCGCGCCGCTTCAACCACATCTACGGGCGCGAAAAGGACTTTGAGGAAAAGGCCGAGAAGGCGCTGAAGCGCCTGGGCGGCAAGACCGCCGAGCTCTACCGCGAGCTGCGCCGCGCCTACCAGACGAGCGGCGACGCCTCGGCACTCGAGAAGGCCGCGACGCTCCTGACCGGCAACGCGCACCTGACCATCGCCGACCAAGAGCGTCTGCAGGGCTACCTCGAGGGCACCGGGCGGATGATCCTGCCCGAGCCCGACGTGCTCTTGACCGCCACCCCGAAGGTGCCGGGTCTCGACGGTCGCAAGATGTCGAAGTCCTACGGCAACACCATCGGCCTGCGCGAGGACACCGACTCGGTCGCGAAGAAGCTGAAGGGCATGAAGACCGACCCGTCGCGCATGCGCCGCACCGACGTCGGCAACCCCGACGTCTGCCCGGTGTTCGACCTGCACAAGATCTACTCCTCCGAGGAGACCCGCACGTGGGCCGCGGCCGGCTGCCGCTCGGCCGGGATCGGCTGCATCGAGTGCAAGAAGCCGCTGATCGACGCCGTGGTCGTCGAGATCGAGACGATCCGGACCCGCGCCCGCGAGTACGAAGAGAACCGCGACGCCGTGCGCGAGATCATCCAGGCCGGTTGCGAGAAGGCCCGTGAGGCGGCACGCGACACGATGGACGAAGTCCGCTCGGCCATGGGCCTTGGGTACCGCGGATGAGCGCACCGACGGCTCCCGAGGTCCCGGAGACCGCCGACGAGGCGCACGCGCGCGAAGGCGCCGAGCTTCTGGCGACGCTCGCGGCCGAAGACGCGGCCGCGGCGGCGCAGGCGGCGGCCGACGCCCCCTTGCCGATGCCCGTCGAGCAGATCCCGCTGCCGAGCCCGCAGCAGGGCGAGATGCCCTTTGCGATCGTCGACGGCGAGCCGTTGACCGAGCCGCCGAAGGATCTGTACATCCCGCCGCAGGCGCTCAAGGTGTTCTTGGAGGCCTTCGAGGGACCGCTTGACCTCCTCTTGTACCTGATCCGTCGCCAGAACCTCGACATTCTCGACATCCCGATCGCCGAGATCACGCGTCAGTACCTCGAGTACATCGACCTGATGCAGACGCTCGAGCTCGAGCTTGCCGGTGAGTACCTCCTCATGGCCGCCATGCTCGCCGAGATCAAGTCGCGGCTGCTCCTGCCGCGCCCGTCCACGGGCGAGGCCGAAGAGGACGATCCGCGCGCCGAACTCGTGCGCCGCCTGCAGGAGTACGAGCGCTACAAGAAAGCCGCCGAGGACGTCGACCAGTTAAAGCGTGTCGACCGCGACGTGTACGTGGCCTCCGCCGAGATCGTCGAGCGCAAGGTGGCCCAGGTGCTGCCGGACGTGACGCTCAAAGAGATGCTGCTGGCGTTCAAGGACGTGATCCAACGCGCCGCGATGTTCGCGCACCACACCGTCACGCGCGAGCGCCTCTCGGTGCGCCAGCGCATGAGCGAGATCTTGGAGCGCTTGCACAGCGGGGAGTTCGTGGGGTTCACGACGCTCTTTACGGTGGAGGAGGGGCGCATGGGCGTGACCGTCACCTTCATCGCGGTGCTCGAGCTCGTGCGCGAAGGCCTGCTCGAACTCGTGCAGGCCGACAGCGACGGCGTCGCGCCGCTGCACGTGCGTCCCGCGCAAGGGCGCGCCCCATCCGAGGCTGCGAACGACGCAGCCCCAACCCCCGCGGCTGCCGCGGGTGCGGTCGCGGTCGCGGCCGAGAGTGAGGATCTATGACGGAAGCCGATATCCAAAACGTGATCGAGGCGGCGCTGCTCGCCGCCGGTCGCCCGTTGTCCGTGGTCGAACTGCGCGAGCTCTTCGACGAGTTCGATCGCCCGGAGCTGGCGCAGATCGATGCCGGTGTCGCGGCGCTCGCCGAGCACTACACCGATCGCGGCGTGGAACTCAAAGAGGTCGCGAGCGGCTGGCGCATCCAGGTGCGCGAGGCCTACGCGACGCCGGTGTCGCGACTCTGGGCCGAGCGGCCCACCAAGTACTCGCGCGCACTCTTAGAGACGCTCGCGCTCGTCGCCTACCGACAGCCGATCACCCGCGGCGAGATCGAGGACATCCGCGGCGTCGCCGTGAACCCGAACATCATCCGCACGCTCATCGAGCGCGATTGGGTGCGCGTGATCGGCCACCGCGAAGTGCCGGGTCGTCCGGAACTGCTCGCCACCACCAAAGTGTTCTTGGACTACTTCGGCCTGCGCACGCTCGACGATCTGCCGACGCTCGCGCAGCTGAAGGACGTCGAGTCGCTCGGCGTGCAACTCGAGTTTGAGGCGAAGCTGCCGGAGGCGGCCGAGGTGCAGGCCGAACTCGTCGACAGCGGCGACCTGGAGGCCGAGGACACGGCCGCCGACGCCGCGACGAGCGCGCCGGCGGAGTCGACCCCGATGCCCGCCGCGGAGGCGGGCGGATGACCGGCGAACGGCTGCAAAAGGTGCTGGCCGCGGCCGGCATCGCCTCGCGCCGTGAATCGGAAAGCTGGATCCGTGCCGGCCGCGTCACCGTGAACGGCCGAGTCGCCGAACTCGGTGCGCGCGTCGACGCCGACGACACCATTGCCATCGACGGCCGACGGCTGCGGCTCGACAAGTCGGCGCCCGAGGACCTCGTGCTCATTTACCACCGGCCGACCGGTGAGCCGTTGAAGTCCGAGACGGCGGCGCCCGGCGAGACCGCGAGCTCGACCTACGAGCGTCTGCCGCCGATCCGTGGTCGGCGCTGGCTGCCGCTGTCGCCGCTCGCGCCCACCGACGGGGGCCTCGAAGTGTTTACCACCGACGGCAAGCTGCGCGAAGCGGCCGGTCGGCAGCACGCCGAGCTCGTCTCGGTGTACTCGGTGCGCATTGCCGGCGAACCGTCCGAAGAGTGGGTCGCGGCGTTGCCCGGACTCGCGGCGGGCTTGGCCGAACGTCCGTTTGAGATCTTGAGCGCCACGCTCGTCGGCGGCGAAGGCCGCAACCGCTGGATCGAGTGCGAAGTGAAGCGGGCGCACGGCCGTGACCTGCGCAACCTCGTGCTGTCGGCGGGGTTTGAGGTCAGTCGCGTGCTGCGCGTCAAATACGGCCCGGTGGTCCTCGAGCGCGGCGTGCCGCGCGGTCGCTCGATGGAACTGAAAGGCGAGGCGCGCGATGCGATCTATCGGGCGCTCGGCTTGCCGGCGCCGTCGGACGCTGCCCGAGACGAGGCGCGCGCGCTGCGCGCCACCGCTCGCCCCGAGCGTGCCGCGGGCGGTCGCAGCCCGGCGGCGGGTGGGGCGCGACGCCCCCGCAGCGGACCGCGTCGACGCGACTGAGCGTCGGCGCGTCGCTCCTCGTAGTGCCCTCAGCGACCGGGCCGTGGCCGGGCGGTCGCGGCGCGCTGTCATGCCATTGCCACAATCGCCGACTAGTGTCGTGTTATCAAAGCCTTGGATCGCGTATTTGACATAACACAGCACGGTTATCGAGCGCAGTCCGTGGAGGACTGCAGGCCGGGCGGCGACGCGCCGGCGAGCCTTCGGTGACCTGCCCGATGAGACACACAGAGGGTCGCGCACATGGTTCCGAGCAAGACTGCGGTCATCTTAGTGGGTTACCAGAACGACTACTTTGCCAAGGACGGCATTCTGCGCGGCGTGATCGAACCGGTCTCGAGCGTCGATACGGTGCTTGAGAAATCGGTGGCGTTCGTTAACGCCCTGGCGCCGAGCGACGTCATGTTGATCTCAACGCCGATCGTGCTGACGCCGGAGTACCGCGCGTTGGCCTCGCCCGTCGGCATCTTGAATGCGATCAAAGAATCCGGCGCGTTTGCCAGCGGCACCGTCGGCGCCGACCACATCCCCGAGTTGAAAGCGCTCGGCGATCGGGTGGCCTACGTGCACGGCAAAGTGGGCTTCAACGCGTTCTCGAACACCGACCTCGGCGACGTGCTGCAGCGGCGGGGCATCGAGAACGTCCTCGTCGCCGGGATGGTGACCTCGCTGTGCATCGACTCGACCGGCCGAGCCGCGTACGAGCGCGGCTACAACGTGGCCATCGTTGCCGACTGCACCTCGGCGCGCACGGAAACCGAACAGCGCTTTTTCTGCGAGCACGTCTTCCCGCTGTACGGTCGCACGACGACGAGCGTTGAGGTGCTGGCGGAACTCGGGCTCGCCACGCACTGACGTCCGTCATGCCGCCGCCCCCGTCGGATCCGCGGACGCTCGCGACGGACCTGCACGTCGCCGCCACCAATCGACTGACCGAAGCGTTGGTCGAGTCGGAGACGCGTTTTCGGCGACGCATCGAGTTGCTGCGCGATGTCGTCTTCGAGACCGACGCCCGCGGTCATCTCGTCTTTTTAAACCCGGCCTGGCGCGAGCTGTGGGGCGATGCGCCCGAGCAGGCCTTGGGCATGCCCCTGACGCGGTTTTTGGCACCGGAGGGCGGCTTCACGGGCGGCGCGGGGCTCGGCGACCACCCGGACGCGCCGCACGCCAAGGTCACCGGCCGACTGACGCGCCCGGACGGGCAGGTGCGCTGGGTCGAGATCTCCGCCGCGCCGCTGCGCGGCGGTGGCAGCGTGGGGGTCATCCAAGACATCACCGCCGAGAAGGTCGCGCGCGACGAGCTCGCCAAACTCTCCATCGTCGCCAGCTCCACCGACAACATGGTGGTGATCACCAACGCGCAGATCGAGATCGAGTGGGTCAACCGCGCCTTTGAAGAGCGCACCGGCTACCGCTTGGAGGAGATCGTCGGGCGCAACCCGGGGGAGTTGCTGCAAGGGCCGCAGACCGACGCTGCTGTAGTGGGGCGCTTGCGCGACGCCATTGGCGTCGGTGCGTCGGTGGACGAGGAGATCTTGAACTACACCCGCACGGGCGAGCCGTACTGGGTGCACTTGCAGATCACCGCCGTGCACGACGACGACGGCGCGATCACCCGCTACATCGCGGTGCAGTCGGACACCACCGAGCGCAAACGCTACGTGCAAGAAGTGCTCGAGCAAAAGGCCGTGCTCGAGGAGCGAGTCCAGCAACGCACCGCCGAGCTCGTCTGCGCCAAAGAGCAAGCCGAGGCCGCGACCGTCGCCAAGTCGGCGTTCATCGCCAACGTCAGTCACGAGATCCGCACGCCCTTGCAGGCCATCATCGGCTTTACCCACCTGTTCCAACACACGGCGTTGGATGCCCAGCAGCGCGATTATCTGGAGAAGATGGTCAAGGCGGCGAACGGCTTGATGGGGCTGATCAACGACGTGCTCGATTTTTCGAAAATCGAATCGGGGACGACGGTCTTAAAGAAAGAGCCGTTCGCGCTCGATGCGGTGTTCGCCAACGTCCAATCGATCATCGGCACGCTCGCCGCGCAGAAGGGGCTGCGCTTTGACGTCGAGTACGTGCACGCAGGTCGGCTCTCGCTGATCGGCGACGGCCTGCGCCTCGAGCAGATCTTGTTGAACCTCGCCAACAACGCGGTGAAGTTCACGCAGCGCGGCGCGGTCTCGATCCAGTGTCGCAGCGAGCCGCTCGAGGGCGCGCGCGTGCGCTTGGCGTTTTGCGTGCGCGACACCGGCATCGGCGTGGACCCGCAGCAAGCCTCGCAGTTGTTCAACGCGTTTTTCCAGGCCGACAACTCCGCCAAACGCACTTACGGGGGCGCGGGTCTCGGGCTTGCCATCGCCAAGCGCCTCGCCGAGGAGATGGGCGGTCAGATCGGCTTCACCAGCACCGTGGGCGTCGGCAGCCAGTTTTGGTTCACCGTCGAGATGGACGTTGCGATCGGCGTGGAACCGTTGGTCGCGTCCGTGCACGCGCCGGACGCGGCGCAGGTGGGCTGGAGCTTGCAGGGCAAACGCGTGTTGGTGGCCGAAGACAACGAGTACAACCAACAGATCTTGGCCGAACTGCTGTTTGCGGTCGGCGTCCGCGTGACGCTCGCGTCCAACGGCGCGCAGGCGATCGACGCGCTCACGCTGTCGGACACCTTCGATGCGGTGATCATGGACGTGCAGATGCCGGAGATGGACGGGCTCGCGGCGGTGCGGCGGATCCGCGCGCTCCCGCGCTTTGCGACACTGCCGATCATCGCCATGACCGCGAACGCCTCGGCGGAGGATCGCGCCGCGTGCGTGGCCGCCGGGATGAGCGACTACGAGTCGAAGCCGATCGATCCGCCGCGGCTCTACCGAACGCTGGAGCGCTGGATCGGACGACCGCTGTCGCCGAGCGCCGCGCCGATGGCCGCACCGGCCGCTGCACCGGCGGACACCGCGCCGTGGGTGGATCGCAGCGTGCTGCTCACTCTCTTGCAACAGGACACGGCCAAGACCGCCCGCTTTGCCCAGCACTTCGTCGACACGACACGCCGCTCGCTCGACGCGATGCAGCAGGCGTTGAGCGAAGGCGACCTGCGCCACCTCGGCATCCTGGCCCACGGCGTCAAGTCGGCCGCCGCCACCGTGGGCGCGCCGGCCCTCGCCGCCGCCTGCGCCACGCTCGAGCAGCAGTGTCGCAGCGACGGGGCTGCGGCCGCGGCAGCGACCTTGCAGCGGATCGTCGATCTGTACGAGCGCGCAAGCGCGGAGTTGCTCGCGCCGCTGTGAGCGCTCAGGCGACCGACAGCGGCGCTGAACGGGCGGGACTGACGCGGCGCAGCGCGTCGGTGAGCGACTGGGGTTTGGCGAACCAGTACCCTTGGCCGATGTCCGAGCCGAGCATCGTCAACAGGTCGAGTTCGCGCTCGGTCTCGATGCCTTCGGCCACCACCGTCATCCCGAGCGCCCGACCGAGCTCGATGCTCGACCGCAAGATGGTCCGGGTGACGAGATCGTGCACGGCGCCGGTGACAAAGGTGCGATCGATCTTCAACTCGTCAAACGGCAGTTTTTTTAGCATCTCGAGCGTCGAGTAGCCGGTGCCGTAGTCGTCCATCGACAACCGAAAGCCGCCGAGACTGAGGCGCCCGAGCACCTCGAGCGACGCGGCGAGGTTGTGGATCAAGCGGCTCTCGGTCACTTCCAACACGAGGTGCTCTGGCACGACGCCTTGCTCGGCGGCGATCTGCTGCAACGTCTCTGGCAACTGCAGTTGGGCCAGATTTTCCACCGAGAGGTTCACCGACACCGTGCCGGGGTAGCCGCGCTCTTGCAGCGCCTGCAAGGCACCGGCCGCCGCGCGGAATACCGCGTAGGTGAGATCGTCGACGAGTCCGGCCGCTTCGGCGCTCGCCACCACCGCCGGGGGCGGCAGGATGCCGCGCTCGGGATCGTGCCAACGCAGCAGCGCTTCAAAGCCGACGGTGTCGCCCGTGCGAACCGCCACCTGCGGCTGCAGCAGGATCTGGGCGTGGCCGCGCGCGAGCCCGTTGCGCAGCTCATCCGCGCTCAAGGTCAACGCCGGCGGTGGCGCGCCTGGGCGCGCCGCCGCCGTGGGTGTCGCACTCGCCGCGAGCAATGCCTCGAGGACCTTGGGCACCAGTGGCTTGCGGATGGCGCCGGCCAGACGCAGATCGAGCGAGCGCACGAGTTCGCACGCGGACCCGAGCAGTCGCTCGCTGTGTCCGGAGATTAAGATGATCGCGCCGCCGTAGGCCCGAGTGCCCAAATGCCGTATGAACTCCAAGCCGTCCATGCTCGGCATCGCCAGATCGCAGAGGATGACATCGGGCGGGACCGGATCGCGGGTCAAATGCAGCAAGGCGTCCCAGCCGTCCGCGGCGCACTGGATGTGGCGCACGCCGAGGGCAGTCAGAGTCTCGACCGTCACGTCGCGCACGAAGGGGGAGTCGTCGATCAAAAGGGTACGTAGCCGGTCCAACGTCGGCGGTAGCGCCGACGGGGAGGAAGCGCTTGGCTGGGCCATGTGTAGGCCCGGGATGTCCAACTGTGTCGGCGTGGCCTTGATCGAACCCTTCATAAATCCCCACTTGACAAATTAGTGTTGAGGAGGTTTGGAATCCGGGTCATTCAGAGTAGGCGACTAATGTTAAATGTCAATGACTTTTGGGGATCGCGACTCTGAAATCGTCTGAACGACGCCCGGGGTTGGCGTCGCGGGGCGCCGACCGCACGATTCGGCGACGATTCGGCGACCGCGTCTCGGCCGGCAGGGTGGGTTGCGGAAGCGTGGGACCCGTCCGTGAACTTGTCTATACTCGTGCAACCAACCCTTGGATGAGGCCTTATGGTCGCTAACCGATCCACTACGCCCGTTCCGTTGTACGCGAAAGTGAAGCAGTACATTTTGGACGGCGTTGAGCGTGGCGAGTGGCAGCACGGCTCCCGGCTGCCGTCGGAGCACGAGTTGCGCGCGGCGCTTGGCGTGTCGCGCATGACCATCAATCGCGCGCTGCGCGAGATGTCGGATGCGGGACTTGTCACCCGGGTGCAGGGCGTGGGCACGTTTTTGGCTACACCCACGCCGAAGTCGCCGCTGGTCGAGATCGCGGATATCTCCGACGACATCAAGCGCCGCGGGCACGCGCACACCCTGCGCCTGATCAAGCTCGAGGCGATCGCGGCAACGGCCGAACTGGCGACCAGTTTTGATACCCGCCCGGGCGCCAAACTGTTCCAGTCGGTGGTGGTCCATTTGGAGGACGGGGTCCCGGTGCAGTTGGAAGAGCGCCTCGTGACACCTTTTTTCGCGCCGAAGTACCTCGAGCAGGACTTTACGCGGGAGACCACGATGCATTATTTGCGCGGGATCTCGCCGGCCACCGAGGTCGAAAACCAGGTGTCGGCCGTTCGGCCGGACCCGAAAACCTGCCGGATACTGAAAATAGATCGGGACGAGGCGTGCCTGTTGCTGACGCGTCACACCTGGGTCAACGGCGTTCCTGCGACGAAGAGCTATTTCACCTATCCGGGTTCTCGCTACGTGCTCGGCAGCCGCTACAGCGTCAATTCCGGCTGATTGCGCCCGTTTGCGGGCAGCCGTTGACAGGGCCGAAGGCGCGTCGCTACCATCTGGTTGTCTAGACATGTGCGTTCATCATCGCGTGCAGTGATCGCGTCACGCTCCGCGTGACCCACGGCAGGCCGGCAGACAGTCAACAGAGGTCGTCATGGCGGAAGTCATCATTAAGGATCTGCGGGAATACGCTCGGGTACCGCCCGAATTTTTGAAACGCACCGAGTCGGATCTCTCAGCGTACCTGGAGAAGGTGGCCGTCATCCTTGAGACCGTCCGTCGGGAGGGCGATGCCGCGCTGCTGCGCTACGGCCGCGACTTCGATCGCGTCGAGGCGAGTGATTTTGCGTTGCGGGCCAGCGACGCGGAATTCGCGGCCTCTGACGCGTTGGTGCCGGCGGATGTGCAGGCGGCGATCCGCTTCGCCGCCGAAAACATCCGCGCGTTTCACGAGGCGCAGAAGCCCGAAGAGATGTGGCTGAAGGAAGTGCGGCCGGGGGCCTTCGCGGGTGAGCGCAACATCCCGATCGACTCGGTCGCCTGCTACGTGCCGCGCGGGAAGGGGGCGTTTCCGAGCGTCCTCATGATGACCGCCATTCCGGCCCTCGTCGCTGGCGTGAAGCGCATCGTCGTGATCACGCCGCCGGGTCCCGACGGCCGGGTGGATCCGGGGACGCTCTACGCCGCCAAAACGATCGGCATCCACGAGATCTACAAGTGTGGCGGCGCCCAGGGCATCGCGGCCGTGGCGTACGGGACGGAGAGCGTCCCGCGCTGCCTCAAGGTCGTCGGTCCGGGGAGCCCTTGGGTCGTCGCGGCGAAGCGTTTGCTGCGCGACGTGATCGATCCGGGCGTGCCGGCCGGCCCGAGCGAGTGCGTGATCTTGGCCGACGAGCACGCCGACGGTCGCTTGGCCGCCTTAGACCTCACCATCGAATCCGAGCACGGCCCGGACTCGTCGGCGTACCTCGTCACGAACAGTCCTCGGGTGGCCGAGGAGGCGCTGCGCGCGCTGCCGGAACACTACGCGCACATGTCCGAGCAACGGGCGGGCTACTCGCGCACCGTTCTCAGCGGACCGTTTGGCGGCATTTTGTTGGTACGGGACTTCGACACCGCGGTGCAGTTCGTCAACGACTACGCGCCGGAGCATTTGGAGATCCACGCGGCCGAACCGATGGCGGTGATGAGCCGCATTACCAATGCCGCCGAAGTGCTCTTAGGACCCCACACCCCGGTGTCGCTCGGCAATTTTGTGCTCGGCCCGAACGCCGTGTTGCCGACGAGTCGCGCCGCACAAACGAGTTCCCCGCTGACCGTGCACGACTTCTTAAAGCGCACGTCGTTCGGCTATGTCACCGCGGCCGGGTACCCGGAGTTGGCGCGCCACGCCGAGGTGCTCGCCCGCTACGAGGGCTTCGATGGCCACGCGAACGCCGTGTCGGTGCATCGCTTCGCGCCCGCGAAAGGTTCCGACGGTGAGTAATGGGGCGGTCGCCGAGCACGCCACCGAGCCGGGCGCCTTTGCCTGTCGCCCGGAAGTGGCGGCCTTACCGCGCTATAACGCCGGGCTCTCCGTCGCCGCGGTACGGTCGCGCTATGCGGTGGAGCGCATCGCGAAACTGGCCAGCAACGAGAACCCGGAGGGCTGCAGTCCGCACGCCATCGCCGCGTTGACCGACCTGCGCACGCTGCTGCGCGACTATCCCGATGCGCCGTCGACCGCGATACGCCAGACGATCAGCGAACTCACCGGCTGGCCGGCCAGTCAGGTGGTCGTGGGCAACGGCTCCGAGAATCTGATCGAAATGCTCTGTCTCGCCCTGCTCAACCGCGGCGATCGCGTGGTAACGCAAAATCCGTGTTTTGGGTTGCACGAACTGTATTCGGTCGCGATGGGTGCGACCGTCGATAAAGTCGATTTCACGGCGGGTCTGGATTTCGACCTGGCGGCATGGCACGCCGCGTGTGCGCGACCGGCCCGCATGCTCATGATTGCCAACCCGTCCAATCCGGTGGGTTGCGCCTTGAACGGACCTGACTTTGAGCGCGTCGTCGCGATGGCACCGCCCGAGGCCGTGCTGCTGATCGACGAGGCGTATTACGAATACGCCGTGGGCCCCGCATTCCCCGACGCGCTGGCGGTGTTGCAGCGCCAACAGCGGCCGTGGATCGTGCTGCGAACCTTGTCGAAGGCGTATGGCCTCGCCGGTATCCGCCTGGGGTATGGGCTGGCCTCCTCGGCGCAGTTGGTGGATGCGTTGGAGCGCGTGCGCACGCCGTTCAACATCAATGCCGTCGCCCAAGCGGTCGCGACGGCGGCGCTGCAGGATCAGGCGTACATGCAGGCGTCGGTGCAGCGCACCGTACAGACCCGCGCGACGCTCCGGCAGGCCCTCGAGCAGGACGGGTATGTGGTGGCCCCGTCGCACACCAATTTCCTCTTCTTCGATGCGCAGGAGCCTGCCGTGGCGCTCGCGGAGCGGTTGCTCGGACACGGCGTGATCGTCAAGGCCTGGCGCGAGCCGGGCTTTGAGTCGTTCATCCGGGTCTCGATCGGCACGGACGCCGAGTGTCAGCAGTTCCTCAGCGCCTTGCGTCTGACGCGGAGCCGCTGACGATGCGCGCGGCGCGCTTATACGGTGTGGGCGACATACGCTGCGAAGACGTGCCTGAGCCGGAGTTGCGTCAACCGGACGAGGTGATGCTATCGGTCCGCGCGGCGGGCGTCTGTGGCTCGGATCTGCACAACTACCGCACCGGACGTTGGTTCGGGCGTCTGCCCATCACGCCCGGGCACGAGTTTGTCGCCGAGGTGGTGGCGGTCGGATCGGCCGTCACCGATTTGACGGTCGGCGAGCAGGTCGTCGCCGACTCGCGCGTCTGTTGCGGGCACTGCGCGGCCTGTGTGCAGGGCGCGGGCAATCGCTGCCGCGCGCTCGGCTATGTCGGTGAGGTCTGCGAGGGCGGCTTCGCCGAGCGGGTCGTGCTGCCGCGGCATCAGCTGCACCGGGTGCCCGCGGCGGTGGCTCCGGCCATCGCCGTCTTGGCGGAGCCGCTCGCGGTTGCGTTACACGTGGTGCGCCGCTTGGCGCCGTGCCCGGGCGAGCCGATTCTGGTCACCGGTGGCGGGCCGATCGGTGGGCTGACACTGGTGTTCCTCGCGCACGAAGGGTACGGCCCCTTGTATCTCGTCGAGCGTCACTCGGAACGCGCCGAGCGCGTGCGGGCCGCCACCGGCGCTGCGCTCGTGTCGGTCGAGCAGCTGCCGTCGTTGTCGCTGCGCTACGCGGTCGATGCGACCGGCGTGCCGACGGTCGTGCGGGCGGTGGCCGACGCGTTGGCGCCCGGCGGCCGTCTTGCGCTGGTGGGGCTGGGTGACGAACCCACCGCGCTCGACCTCAGTGCCCTCGTGGAGCGCGAACTCGAGATCGTCGGTTGCAGCGTTTACGCCGGCGAGTTGCCGGCCGCGATCGCGCAACTCGAGGCGCTGACGGGGCGGCTGCAGGGCCTCACGTCCGCACCGCATCCCTTGGACGCGCTGCCTGCCGTTTACGCGAGCCTGCTGGCCGGCGGATCGCCGGCGCTCAAAACACTCATCGTGCCGAGCGCCGCAGGCCTCACCGGCTAGATCGCCGCGAGATAGCCGCCGTCGACGTAGAGGATCTGACCGGTGACGTAGGCGCTCGCGTCCGACGCGAGGAAGACGGCCGCACCGCCGAGATCCGGCAATTGACCAAAGCGGCGCAGCGGGATTTTGGCGAGCATGGCTTCGGACCACGCCGCGTCGGCATAGAACGACTCGGTCAAGGCGGTACGGAAGTAGCCCGGGCCGATGCCATTGACGCGGATGCCGCGCGGCGCCCACTCGGTGGCGAGCGTGCGGGTCAAGCCGGCCAGGCCCGACTTCGAGGCCCCGTAGGCCGCTGCTCCGGGAACCCCGACTTCCGAGGTGAGCGAACAGACGTTCAGGATCGAGCCCCCGTCCGCCATGAGGTGATAGGCCGTCTGCGCACAAAAGAAGGCGGCTTTGAGGTTGGTGTCGACGATCCGATCCCACAGCGCCTCCGTCACCGTCGCGGACGGGCAGAGCTCTTCGGTGCCGGCGTTGTTGACGAAGACGTGCAGCCCGCCGAGTGCGGTCGCCAGCGCCTCGATCGCGCGCCCGGTCTCGGCCGGCTCTCGGATGTCACTGGTCGCGCTGCGCGCCGTGTGGCCGAGCGGGTCGAGTTCGGCCGCCAGAGCGGCGAGGGCCTCGTGATCGCGACCGAGCAGTCCGACCCGTGCGCCACTCTGGTGCAGCGCGCGCGCAATGGCCGCACCGATGCCGCGGGACGCGCCGGTGACGAGGGCGACTTTGCCGGTGAGATCGAAGGGGTGTGCGAGGCTCATGCGCGCGGCTCCTAGGCCATAGACCAATATAAGACTCTGAACGACGAAAGGTTGAACGTCGAGCGAGTCGGTGAATATACTAGACATGTCTGTACAAGTTAATCCGACCCCCGTGGTGCCTATGCCTGACCGTCAGCCGCCTCTGCACGTCCTGCTGCTGCCCACGTGCCTCGTCGATACCTTTCGACCGTCGGTGGGCCTGAACACGGCCGAGTTGCTCGAGCGCGCCGGGTGTACGGTGCACGTCGCGGATCAACTCAGTTGCTGCGGTCAACCGGCCTATAACGCCGGTGAGCGGGCCACCGCCACCGCCATCGCACAGACGGTACTGCAGACCTGCGAGCGCTACGATTACGTCGTCATCCCGTCGGGGTCCTGCGCGGGGATGTTGCGCACGCATTACCCCCGCCTGTTTGCCGACGACGCAGCGTGGTCGCCACGCGCCCTCGCCGTGGCGGCCAAGACCTTCGAACTCACGCAATTTCTGCACGATGTCCTGCGGGTAACGCTGACCCCCTCGGCGATGGCGCCGTGCACGACGACTTATCACGACAGTTGTTCGGGCTTGCGCGAACTGTCGGTGCACGCGCAACCGCGCGCATTGCTGGCGCAAGTGGACGGCATAACGCTGCGCGAGAACGCCGCGACCGAGGTGTGTTGCGGCTTCGGCGGGCTGTTCTGCATCAAGTACCCGGACGTGTCGACCCGTATGGTCGACAACAAGTGCGATGCCGTGGAGGCCACCGGCGCGGATCTGCTGCTCGGCGGCGACCTCGGCTGCTTGCTGAACATTGCCGGGCGCTTGTCGCGCCGAGGCGCAACGCTGCAGGTGCGTCACATCGCTGAGGTGTTGAACGGGGATCTGCACTCCGCGCCGATCCTCGCGCCGGAGGATCGATCGTGAGCGCCGCGGTGTCAGACGCGTCGTTCGCGGCTCGACGGCAGGCGGCGCTCGGTGATGCGGACTTGCGCGATGCGCTCGGCAATATCCAGACCCATCTGGTCGAAGGGCGCCGTCGTGCTCTCGCGGACGTCCCGCAGTTCGACGCCTTGCGTGACGAGGCGTCGCGCATCAAAACCCATGCGCTCGATCACCTCGACATCTATTTGGAGCAGTTCGCGGCGGCCGTGACCACCGCGGGCGGGCACGTCCACTGGGCGGACACGGGCGCCGACGCGAAAGCGATCATCCAGACCCTTTGCGAGTCGGTGCAGGCGCGCGCCATCGTCAAGGGGAAGTCGATGGTCTCGGAGGAGATCGAGCTGTCGTCGTTTCTGGAGGCGCAGGGCTATCAGGTCGTCGAAACCGACCTGGGCGAATACATCATCCAGTTGCGCGAGGACCGTCCCAGTCACATTGTGGCGCCCGCCGTTCATCTTAAGCGCGGCCATTACGCCGACGCCTTCCGCGCGCATCACACGGCGTTACCGCCGGATCGCGATATCGCCGAACCCGAACAGCTGCTCGCGGAGGCTCGCGCCATTCTGCGCGAGAAATTTTTGGGCGCCGACGTGGGGATCACCGGCGCCAATTTCTTGGTCGCCGAGACCGGCTCTGCGGTCGTCGTGACCAACGAAGGTAACGCGGACCTCGCGATGACCTTGCCAAAGGTGCACATCGTGCTCGCCACCTTGGAAAAGGTGGTGCCGACGCTCGACGACGCGCTCACGCTGGTGCGGGTTCTGGCGCGCTCCGCCACTGGCCAAGCCATTAGCGCCTATACCACCGTGGTGTCGGCCCCGGGTAAGGACACCGCGGTGGCCGGACCCGAACAGTTTCATGTGGTGCTCCTGAACAACGGGCGCACGGATCTCCTACAGGGCCGCGAGCGGCCGATGCTGAAATGCATACGCTGCGGCGCCTGCATGAATCATTGCCCGGTGTACGGCGCGATCGGCGGTCATGCCTACGGATGGGTCTACCCCGGGCCCATGGGCTCGGTGCTGTCACCGACGTTGGATGGGCGCGCCGCGCACCGGGAATTGCCCCACGCGTCGACGTTCTGCGGCCGCTGCGACAGCGTGTGTCCGGTACGCATCCCGTTGACGAGTTTGCTGCGGGGGCTGCGCGACGAACAGAGCGCGACGGGCCTCGCGGCGCCTTGGCCGCGCCGGTGGCTGCGACTGTGGGGTTGGATGGTGCTGCGGCCGCGTCTGTATCGCACCGTTGTCAGCCTCGGGGCTCGGTGGGTGCGCATCGGGACGTCGGGCCGGTTGCGGCGGCTGCCGTTCTTGCGCGGGTGGTTCGACAGTCGCGACTTGCCGGCGCCCGCGGCGCAGTCGTTCCGGTCGCTGTGGGCCGCGCGTCAGGCCGGCCGGGGGACGCCGTCATGAGCGCCACGGTCATGGCTAAGGTCCGCGCGGCGCTCGGCCCGGATATCGCCTCGCGTCGGCAGGCCGTGGCGCAGTGGATGGCGGCGGGACGCGCGTCCGGCACGCCGGCGTTGGCCGCCTCGGTGTCTGCCGCGGACGCGGTGGCGATTTTTGTCGCCCGCGCCCGCGCCGTCAAAGCGACGGTGGACGTGATTGCGGCGGCCGCCTTGGCCGAGCGCATCGGTACGCAGACGGCGCAGTGGGGCAGGCACGGCGGTGTGGCGATCGCGGATCGGCCGGTGTTGCGTGCGCTGCGGGAGGCGCCGTGGGCGAATGGCGCTCGGATCGGTGCGGTGACGGCCACCGATGCGGTCGGCATCGTGCAGGCCGACGGCGGGGCGGCCGAAACCGGCACCCTCGTCCTCGTCTCTGGTCACGGGCAGCCGACGGCCATGGCGTTCTTACCGGAGCATTGCATCGCCGTGGTGCCGGCATCGGCCATCCGGCTCGACTACAACGCGGTGATTCGTGCGCACTGCGCAGGGCGTGATTGGCCGCGGTCGATCAATCTCGTGACGGGTCCGTCGCGTACCGCGGATATCGAGGAAGTGCTATTACTCGGGGCACACGGTCCGCGATCGCTCACGATCTACGTGCTTGAGGATTGCTAGCGCCGCGTAGCCACCGAATCGTCGATGACGGCCGCCGAGCCGATAGGGAGTTCATGACGTGACCAGTGCCGCCACCTTGCAGGTTGAAAGCCACAGCATCGACTTCGTGCCGACGACGGAGCGGTATGGCACGCCGCTGCGCCTCTTTACGATCTGGTTCAGCATCAATTTATCGATCGTGTGTGCCGCGGTCGGCGCGCTTGGGCCGGCATCGGGGCTGTCGCTTGGCTGGAGCGTGATCGGCATCGCCGTCGGTAATGCCCTCGGCACCCTGATTATGGCCGGACACTCCGCGCAAGGCCCGCACCTCGGCGTGCCGCAGATGATCCAAAGTCGCGCCCAGTTCGGCGTGCTCGGCGCGGCGGTACCGTTGATCGCCGTGGTGATGACCTACACGCTCTACACGGCGGCCGACGGGCTCTTGGTCGAAGGACCCATCGATACGCTGCTGCACTGTGGCAACAGCGTCGCGTTGATTCTGTTCGGTGTGCTCACCATCGCGATTGCCTACGTCGGCTACGAGTTGATTCATCGCCTTGGGGTGGTGCTTGCGTTCACGTCCGCGGCGCTGTTCATCGCGGCGTTCTGGTTGTACGTCCGGGGTGGGGCAGGGGCGCTACCGATGGCGCCGCCGGTCGAGCACCCGTTCCGCGCGCCGCTGTTCATGCTGATGGTCACGCAGGCGGCGGCTTGGTCGCTCAGCTTCGGCCCCTACGTCGCCGATTACTCGCGCTACCTGCCCGCGACGGTGCGCGCCTCGACGACCTTCTGGGCGACCGCGCTCGGCTGCTTTGCCGGCACCACGCTCGTGATGGCGTTTGGCGCCTATCTGTCGGATCGCGCGACAGCACTGGGTGCGGATCCCGGTGGGGCGGTGGCTGCCGTCTTTGGGCCGTTGAAGCCGGTGGCGCTTGCCCTCGTGGTCCTGTCGGTGCTGCAGGGCAACGTGATGAACCTGTACAGCGCGTACATGTCGTCGGTCACGATTTTTTCGGCGATCCAGCGCATGAACCGCATCGGTCAGATGACGAAGTTGTGGGTCATGACCCTGCTCATGGCGGCCGCGACGCTGATCGCGTTGTGGGCGCAGGACAATTTTCAGACCTACTTTGCCGACATCCTCAGCGTGATGATCTACCTGCTGGTGCCCTGGAGTGCGATCAATCTCGTGGACTACTACGTCGTGCGCAAGGGGCATTACGTCATAGCGGATTTCTTTCGCCTGGACGGCCAATACAGCGCGGTGCGCGTGGACACGCTGGCGATTTATCTCGTGGGGATTTTGGCGCAAGTGCCGTTTATGAATCTGTCGTTCTTTGCCGGTTCCATTGCGCAACGCCTCGGCGCGGATCTGGCCTGGGCGCCGGGTTTGGTGATTCCGGCCGTCATTTTTGCCTGGCGGGAGCGCGGTCGTGTCTGAGGCGCGCGACCCTGCACTAACTTGTCTAGACATCCCTACACAGGCTAAGGTAGATTTCAGTACACCCTTTCATCCCACGGAGTACACCATGCACCGTCAACGCCTCCCATCGGGTCGATACGTCTCGCTCGCATCCGCCATCGGCTTGATCCTCGGGGGTGCCGCGCACGCGGCAGACACATCGTCCGGGCAGTTGGACGAAGTGGTCGTGACGGCGCAGAAGCGTGTACAAAGCGCCAAGGACGTGCCGAGCAGCATCTCCGTGTTGGGTGGGGATGATCTGTTGACGCACAACGTGGTGTCGGTCGAGGATCTGACGCGCGCGGTCCCGGGCATCTCGTTCAATTCCGGCGGTAGCGGCATTGGTGTCGGTGTCGGTCAGACGAACATCGCCATTCGCGGCATCAGTTCGTCGTCAGGCGCGTCGACCGTCGGCGTGTATTTCGATGACGTCGCGGTGAACGTCGACAACAAGAACGGCATCGGCGCGCCGGTACCGATGATGTTCGACCTCAACCGCCTCGAGGTCCTGCGCGGCCCGCAAGGCACGTTGTTCGGAGCAAGCTCAGAAGGCGGTACCGTCCGCTACATCTTCAACCCGGCGAAGCTGAACGACACCTCCGGTGAAGTGTCGGCCGACATCGGTGATACCCGCCACGGCGGTACCAACTATCAGGTCACGGCGGTCGGCAACGTACCGTTGATCACGGACACGGCGGCGCTGCGCGTTAACTTCGGCTATGACCATCAAAGCGGTTGGATCGACAACTATTCCTTGGACGGTGCGCTGTTGCACCGCGGCGTCAACGACAACTCCACCGTGTTCCTGCGTATCGCAAGCACCATCGACGTCAATTCGAGCGTCAAACTGACGCCGCAACTGATCTACCAACAGATCAAGAGTTCGGACACGCCGGTCTTTTACCTGCAGGATCAGGCGTACTATTTGTCGAACCCGTACGGGGTGCCACCGCCGTTGCCAACCGACGGCTTGTATCGCCAGCACAAACAAGTGCCGGAGCCCTCGAACGATCGAGTGATCATTCCCTCGCTGACGGCGACGGTGGATATGGGTTCGGCGGACTTCACGTCGGTGTCGAGCTACTACTACCGTCCGTACGATCGCACCACCGACGGCACGACCTTCGACAGCTATGTCTTGGCCGTCGGTATCCTCGGCCGACCGCCGACGGATCGCGTGCTCGCGACCTTGCCGTCGCCGGTCTATCAGCCGGTGACCTACCGGACGGTGTCGCAGGAGTTCCGGATCGCCTCGCACGAGCCGGGTGCCGGTCAGCCGAACGTGCATTGGGTCGTGGGGTTGTACTACAGCGACCAGAAGGCGGATTACTCCAACAACGACTACATCCCGGGCCTGCAAGCCACGTTCCTGCAGACCTATGGGTACGACATCAATAGCGCCTCGTCGCCGGTGGGCGTCCCGTCTATCCCGAATCTGTACGCCAAAGATGCGATTTATCTGGAGACGGGCACCTACGACACGAAGCAGTACGCGATCTTCGGGCAGGCCGAGTACCAGTGGGCGCCGCGTTGGCACGCCAGTGCCGGCATCCGTACCACCTACGCCAAAGCCTCGACCTCGGTGCAACAGGGCGGGTTCTTTGCCGGCGGGCCGTTCGCCGTACAGAAGTCGGATCAGTACACCTCAACGACGCCGAAAGCGTCGGTGATCTACGATCTCACCGACAACGCCACCGTGTACGCGAGCGCCGGCAAGGGCTTCCGACTGGGCGGTGAGTTGTACACCCCGTTGCCGACGAGTGCGGGCAATATCTGTGCCGGGGACTATCAGACCTTCGGTCTCGGCGCCAATCCCTCGAGCGCGTACGATTCGGACGGCTTGTGGAGTTACGAGGTCGGCAGCAAAGGTCGCGCGTTGGATCGATCCGTGTCCTTTAACGTTGCCGGCTATTACGTGAAGTGGAATAACCTGCAGCAGTCCATCTATCTGCCGACCTGCGGGTATTACGACACGGTCAACATCGGTAACGCCGAGATCTACGGTACGGAACTCGAACTGCATTACAAGCCGGAAGCGGCGCCGGGCCTCACGATCGGGTTGAACGGGGGTACCACGCACGCGGTACTGCTGTCGTCGACCAATCTGCTGACCGCACAGCCGGGTCAGCGCATTCCCAACACGCCCCGATGGACGGCGGTGGGATCCTTGGAATACAGCCTGTCGATCGGAACGTATGGTCGGGGCTTTGTAGCCTGGGACTACGCGTACACCGGCGCGTCCAACGGCAGTTACCAGGTCGGCAATCCGAACTACATCAACCCGGCCTATGGCGTGATGAACCTCTCCATCGGGGTTGAGCAGGACGCCTGGCAGGTGCAGTTGTATGCGCGCAATCTGGGCAACAACCAGACGATCATTCAGAGCCCGACGATCAACTCGCTGGTCACCGGTTACACGGTACAGCCGATGACGGCCGGGATACGCGTGACGCGCCGGTTCTGACGCGCGGCCCCGACACGCGCGGCCCGTCCGTCGTGCATCGACGGAAGGGCCCGGTTCGAGGGGCTTCGGCGGTTGCGCTGGACTCGCCCACGCCGGGGCCAGCGGTCACGCCCGCGATACCGGGCGTGACCGCCGATGTCGGTCGGCTTACTGGCGTGACGGCAGTACGCGGGTAATGACCTCGGGCCACTCCGCCTGCAGCGACCAGCGCTGCATGGCCTCTAAGTCCGGCGCGAGCAAACGGTCCTGATCGACAAACGCCACGCGCGAGCGGATCTGCGCGTACAGCGATTCCAGCACGACCGAACTGCGCAACGGTCGGTTTAACTCGATGCCTTGCGCCGCGGCCATCGCCTCGATGCCCACGATCGCCGCCGTATTCTCCGCCATGCTGGCGAGCCGTCGACCGGCGTAGGTCGCCATCGACACGTGATCTTCTTGGTTGGCCGAGGTCGGTAGGCTGTCCACGCTGCTCGGATGCGCCAGCGATTTGTTCTCCGAGGCGAGCGCTGCCGCGGTGACCTGCGCGATCATGAAGCCGGAGTTCACGCCGCCGTCGCGGACGAGGAAGGGTGGTAGCCCCGAGAGATGCGTGTCGAGCAGCAACGCCATTCGCCGTTCGGAAATGGCGCCGATCTCGGCGAGCGCCAACGCGATGATGTCGGCGGCAAAGGCCACCGGTTCGGCGTGAAAATTACCGCCGGAGATCACCTCACCGGTCTCGGGGAAGACCAAGGGGTTGTCTGAGGCCGCATTGGCTTCGATGGTGAGGATGCGGCTCGCATGCTGCAGATTGTCGAGGCATGCGCCCATCACCTGCGGTACGCAGCGGATGGAGTACGGATCCTGCACGCGGCCGCAATGGACGTGCGAGGCCAGAATCTCGCTGCCCTCCAGGAGGCTGCGCAGCGCGGCCGCGACGGCGATTTGCCCGGTCTGACCGCGTGCCGCGTGGATGCGCGGATCCAAGGGGGCAGCGGAGCCTTTGATCGCTTCGAGGGAGAGGATCCCCGCGACTAAGCCGGCGGCAAAGACGCTTTGCGCGGCGTAGAGGCCATGCAAGGCCAGTGCGGTCGAGACTTGCGTCCCGTTGAGCAAGGCGAGGCCCTCTTTGGGACCGAGCGTGAAGGGTTCGAGTCCGACGACGCGGAGGGCCTCCACAGCCGAGACCGTCTGGCCTTGGACCGTCGCGGTGCCTTCGCCGATGAGCACGCAGGTCAAATGGGCGAGAGGCGCTAGATCGCCCGAGGCGCCGACCGAGCCTTTGGCCGGAATCACCGGAAAGACATCCGAATTGGCGAGGCGCAGCAGCGCGTCGATGATGTCCCGGCGGACGCCCGAGTGGCCGCGCGCAAGGCTGATGGCTTTCAGTACGAGGACGAGACGGACGACGGGGTCGGGCAGTCGCTCGCCGAGCCCAACGCTGTGCGAGAGCACGAGGTTGCGCTGCAACTCCGCCAGACGATCGGCCGGTATGACGGTCTGGGCGAGTTTTCCAAAGCCGGTATTGATCCCGTAGGTCACCGTACCGCGCGCGACGATGTCTTGCACCGTCTGTTCGGCCGCACGAATGCGCTCGGTCACGCTGTCCGCAAGCGAGACGCAGACGTCCCCCCGATAGATCGCCTCGAGATCGCCGAGGGGAACGTGGCCAGGGTCGATGGTCAGAGGACGGCGCGTCGAGGTCAGGGTGTGCATGGTATGTACCTGTCTATACAAGAAAGGCAGAATGTATCCTATTGGGTTCCAAAATCAAGCCGGCGGCGCGATGCCGCCGGCGCCGAGATCGTTCGGGATGGGCTGCGGGTGCAGGACGCGGAACAACGACTCCGGCACGCCGCCCAAGACGGCACGCGGGGTCGACGTCGTCTGTAAGCTCTATCCGACCTGACAGTCGTAACGCCCACCGGAGCGGCCACGGGAGCCGGGGCCGAGGAGCCACAGGAACGCACCCAGGATGTCCTCCGGGCCTTTCAACGTCGTGGCGTCTTCGGCCGGGTAGGCGAGCGCGCGCATGTCGGTGCGCGTGGCGCCCGGGTTCACGGTGTTGAAGCGTATGGCGTCGTTGCCCTCGTACTCGTGCGCGAGGACCTCGGAGAGGTTCTCGATACCGGCCTTGGAGACCGAGTACGCGCCCCAGTAGGCCCGACCGCGTCGGCCCACGGAACTCGAGGTCAGGATCACCGAGGCATCGGTGCTCTTCGTCAGCAGGGGCAAGCAGGCCTGCGTGAGCGCAAAGGTCGCCGTCAGGTTGACCTGTAAGATGCGGCACCAGGTCGGCACGTCGTAGTGCTCGATGGGCGAGCGCGTCAGCAGCAGCCCCGCGTTGTGCACGAGTCCATCGAGGCGACCGAATTCGGCGCCGATGGCGGTCGTGACGGCGTCGTAGTTCCCGGCGAGGGCGTTCTCAAGGTCCAACGGCATCAGCGCGGGCGTTGGGCAGCCGGCGGCGACGAGTGCGTCGTACACCTTCTCGAGCTTTTTCTCGGATCGCCCCGACAGCACGACGGTCGCTCCACAGCGACCGGCGGCTAAAGCCAAGGCTCGTCCGATGCCTTTGTTGGCACCGGTGATCAAAATAATCCGGCCCGCCAAATAGTCGGCAGGGGGCTCGAAGCGCGCAATCTCAGCAGGGGTCATGGCAACTCCAAACGGTGTCGGTGGGCACACCGCCAGGCAATCCAAAGAGACGTTAAAGGGCCCGGTGGCGGCTGCAGCCCGCCGGGCGTGAGGCGCGCGGCGAGCAACGCCGCGCGCACGAGTCCGGGGCGCTCGGCGAGCGCGAGGGAAGGCGTCGGCACCAGCCCCGCGAGCGCGTCTTTGACGCGCGCCAAGTCGCTCACGGCCGGCGCACCGGGCGCGGCGAGCGCGACCTCGGTGTAGCCAAAGGCGGTGCCGAGCGCACGTCCGAAGGCGTCGAGGCGCGGGTCCGTGCCGTTGAGGAGCACCTCTGCGCGCAGCGTCTCCGGCGCGCCGTAGAGGTGCTCGATCAGCGTGGCGAGCGCCGTCTCGTCGGTCGGTGCGTGTCCGGCGAGCTGAAACTCGGTGGCGGCCAGCACGCCCTCCAAGCGGGCATAGCGGGCCTGCGGTGCCGCCGCGAGCAGCGCGCGGCAGGCCGGATGCAGCGGTTGCCCGCGCAGCAGCCGGCCCACTTCCTCACGCCACCAACCGAGGCGCGTGTGCGCGACCGTATGGTCCAGCGACGGCGCGAGACTCGCGGCGATCTCGCTGAGCACGGTTTCGAGCGCCGCCGCCGCCGGGCGACGCTCGGCCGGTGTGAAGACGAGCGCCAGCCGCTCGGCGAGGGGCGGTGTGGGGTTCAAAGACCGAGACCGAGCAACGGGGCGAGCGCGTGCGGGTGCTCCAGACGGTAGTCCGCGCCCCACGCCGCGATCGACTCGCGGTCTTCCAGATAGCCCCACAACGCGATGGCGGTGGTCAGGCCCGCGGCGCGGGCCGCCGCAATGTCGCGCTCCGCGTCACCCAAGTACAGACACTCGCTCGGCTCGACCCCGAGCTCGAGACAGGCGTGGGTGATCGGTAAGGGGTGCGGCTTGCGCTCGGGCGTCGTGTCTCCGGAGACGACGACTGCCGGCGGGTGCGGTAAGGCGAGCGTCGCCAGGAGCGGGTCGGTGAGCCACGCGGGCTTGTTGGTGACGACGCCCCAGCGCCGCCCGTGCGCGGACAACGTCGCCAGCAACGGCGCGAAGCCGTCAAAGAGGGCGGTGCCGTGCGCGGTCAAGTTGGCCCGGTACAAATGCACGAAACGAAAGCGCAGGTGCGCCTGCACCGGCGGGGTGGCGCCGGGAAAGGCGAGGCGGATGAGTCCGGCAGCGCCGTGACTGACTTGCGGGCGGATGACCTCCGCCGGCAACGACTCGAAGCCCTCTTGCGCGCGCAACGCGTTCAGCGCCGCGCCCATGTCCGGGGCGGTGTCGAGCAAGGTGCCGTCGAGATCGACGAGGAGCGTGCGTGCGACCGGCGTCATGACTGTGCCTCCGACCGGGGACTCCCGAACGGGGAAACGCAACGTGGGCGTGCCCGGGTCGGTCGGCCGTGGGCAGCGAGGGTCGGTCGTGCAGGCATCGTGGCGCGGCTCTCGTCGAGGTGGGGGCGCATTCTAGCGCGGCTGGGGCGGTGACGGTCTCGGGCCGATCGGCGCCCGAGATGCACGGTCGGTGCCCGGCCGCCCGGTCGCTCAGCCGGGGCGGGTGAGCCGCATCAGGTAGTTGACCGACACGTCGGTCGTGAGGGTGCACTCGCGCGTCAGGGGGTTCAGGCGCATGCCGGTGATGTCGCTGACCGTGAGGCCGGCGGCGCGGGCGCCTTTGGCGATCTCGGAGGGCTTCAAGAACCGGGCGTACTCGTGGGTGCCGCGCGGCAGAACGCGGGCGACGTACTCGGCGCCGACGATGGCGGTGAGGAACGACGGCACGGTCCGGTTCAAGGTGGAAACGACCACCACGCCGCCCGGTCGCACCAGCGTCGCGAGCGCCTGCAGCACGCTCGACGGGTCCGGGACGTGCTCGAGCATTTCAAGGCAGGTCACGACGTCGTAGGCACCGGGGTGTGCCGCGGCGTGCTCTTCGGCGCTGACGCGACGATAGGTGACCTCGACCCCCGTCTCGAGCGCGTGCAGCTCGGCGGTCTGCAAGAGCGCCGGGGACAGGTCGATGCCGGTGACGGTGGCGCCGGCCTTCGCCAGTGCCTCGGCCAACAGGCCACCGCCGCAGCCGACGTCCAGTACTCGCGCGCCTTTCAGCGGCATCGACCGGGCAATGTAGGCGGCGCGCACCGGGTTCATGGCGTGCAAGGGCCACCAATCGCCACGCGGATCCCAGAAGCGGCCGGCGAGCGCGTCAAACTTCTCGATTTCGGCCGGATCGGCGTTTTGGGGCTGAGCGGACATGGCGGTGCCGTACCTTGCGTGGAGAACGTCCCATTGTACCCCGCGGCCGCCGGGTTGATCGTGCCGAACGGTATCGATTCGGGAGGGAAGACCCCGACCGACCGGGGTGTCAAAGACGGCCTTGGGCGCCATCAAGTCCGGTTGTGGCGTCGTACCGCACGGACTGCTTCTTCAATTTCGGTATTGGCGGCTGCTTCCGGGACGCCTTCGTACGTGCGGCCGAGCCGGGCGGACAACGCCTCGAACAGCGACCGTAACGCGCACAGGCGCTCGTAGACCGGGTAGGCGACGAGGGCCGCGACGGGCTTGCCGTGTTTCGTGACGACCACCGCATCCCCGCGGTGCTGCACGTGGCCGAGGTAGTCCCCGAAGTGTTGACGCAGTGATACGGCTGACACGTCGCGACGCATGGCGATCTCCCTTCGGCGGTTACGCGGTCCGTTGGGACTGTAACTCTATTGATCGATACCGTCATGGCCCCCACGAGCGGTCGGGCTCGGGGGAGGCGCGGCCGTCGCCACGGCGGCCGGGAAGGGCGTCGCGCGGGCCGGTGACGGTGCCGCGGTAACCCGGGCGCGGTCGGCGCACGCGGGGATCCCGCTAGGTGGCTTCGAGGGGCGGCGTGACCCGCCGGGCGCATGGTGCCAACTGCCTGAAAATCCTACGGAACGGGGCCTGTTTGTGCTAGGATTCCAAGATTAATCCCGAGTCTTTTCCGAGCATTGCTTCTATGGCTGAGATCGCACGCGAAATCCTCCACGTCAACCTCGAAGACGAAATGCGGCAGTCGTACCTCGACTACGCCATGAGCGTCATTGTGGGGCGTGCGCTGCCGGACGTCCGTGACGGCCTAAAGCCGGTGCACCGGCGCGTGCTGTACGCCATGCACGAGCTCGGCGTTGACTGGAACAAAGCGTACAAGAAGTCCGCGCGTATCGTCGGCGACGTCATCGGTAAGTACCACCCGCACGGTGATACGGCGGTGTACGACGCGATGGTGCGCATGGCGCAGCCGTTCTCGATGCGCTACATGCTCGTCGACGGTCAGGGCAACTTCGGCTCGATCGACGGCGACTTCCCGGCCGCCATGCGTTACACCGAGGTGCGCATGGCGCGCCTCGCGCACGAGCTCTTGGCCGACATCGACAAAGAAACCGTCGACTTCGTCCCGAACTACGACGAGAGCGAGCGCGAGCCGTCGGTGTTGCCGACCCGCGTGCCGAACCTGCTCATCAACGGTGCCGCCGGTATTGCCGTCGGTATGGCGACCAACATCCCGCCGCACAACCTCGGCGAGGTGGTCGACGCGTGCATCGCGATCATCGACCGCCCGGAGATCACGCTGCCGGAGCTGATGAAGATCGTGCCCGGGCCGGACTTCCCGACCCGCGGCATCATCAACGGCGCCGCCGAGATCGGCTCGGCGTACCGCACCGGTCGCGGTCGTATCTACATTCGCGCCCGCAGCGTCGTCGAGGATCTCGAGCGCGGCCGGCAGCAGATCGTCATCACCGAGTTGCCGTACCAGGTCAACAAGGCGCGCC
>DAINQU010000024.1:0-43276 GCA_036742455.1 Steroidobacteraceae bacterium
ATGATCAGGATGTGGAAGATCGCCCACAAGGACGCCATCAACACCTGACCGAGCAGAGCGAGCACGCCGGCCGCCGCCGCACCGGACGCGAACGCCCCGGATGCCGCGAAACCCAGCAATGCAATGAGCATGAACACGAGCTCGCCCGCGTACATGTTACCGAACAGTCGCATCGCCAGCGAAACCGGCTTGGCGAGCATCTCAACCACGTTGAGCGCGAAGTTCGGAATCCACAACAAAGGATGTCCACCGAACGGTGCCGCGATCAATTCGTGTCCAAATCCACCGACGCCCTTTGCCTTGATGCTGAAAAACAGCACCAGTACGAGCACGGTCAAGGACATCGCAAAGGTCGTGTTGATATCGGCGGTCGGGAGCACTCGGAAATGCTCGGCACCAAACGCGCCACGCGCCACCAATCCCGGCACGTCGACCGGCAGGAAATCCATGGCGTTCATGAGAACGACCCAACAGAAGATCGTCAGCGCCAGGGGCGCGAGGAAGCGACGATCGCCGTGAAAGACTTCCTTGACGCGATCATCCACAAATTCGACGACCAGCTCGATGAACGCCTGGAACTTGCCCGGTACGCCGGCGGTGGCGCGGCGCGCAGCCAGCGTGAAGATCAACAGGAACACGATGCCGAGCGCCGCAGCCATCAGCATCGAATCCACATTGATCAAGTGGAAGTTGACGATGCCCTCGGTGCCGTGCGCCCACTCACCCTTCGACAGGTCGTAGCGCAGGTGCTCGAGGTGATGCGGGATGTACTCGGTGCTGCCGGCCATCGTCTTTCTCGTCCCCAGTCCCTAAACCAATCCGCGCCTCAACGTATCCAGCGATTCGCTGGGCCCGTCGGCGCCGACCAGTAGGCGACATACGTCGCCAGATAACCCGCTAAAACCGCCCAAGGGGCCGGCACGCGGGACCTAAAAACCAGCGCTAGGAGACCAATCGTCAGCCCGACCTTGATGGCCTGACCGAGATACAGACTCCAAGCGACCCTCGCGGGTGACGTCCCCTCCGGATGGCGGAAGAGCGCCCACGCGAACACCGACGTGGCCACCACACCGATGGCGCCACCGGCCATCGCCGATCCGGCCGCTCCCAACCCCCACGGGGTCAGTAGCGCCGCGACGGCGAGGGCCACCAGTCCCTGACGGGCAACAACTCGCAGGGCGGCTCGCCGTTCGGCGGTCACCGCGTTCACGAGGTGCGGTACGGACTGGCTCATGCACTCCCCTCTGGCACATTGACGAACCGCGTCGGAGCGCAAAAAAACCACGACCGAGGAATCCTCCGGCGTGGCGATCATGCCTCTACGGCGGCTCGACAGCATCCCGGCTGCGAGGCGCGCGCATTATAGGCACGTTTTTGCAGTGCTTCAAGAAACCTTGACGCAGTTTCTCTTAATGAATGCGCGAAAGGATCCCGTCGAGCTCTTCCAAGCTCGAATACTGGATCACCATTTGGCCCTTACCGCCGGCGCCGTGCTTAAAGGTCACCTTGGTTCCGAGGCGCTCCCCGAGCTCCGTTTCCAGCCGACGGACGTCCGCGTCCGCCGGGGCCACCGTCTCCGCGGGCGCGGGCTTTTGGAGGCGGCGAACCAACGATTCCGTGTCGCGCACCGACAAACCGCGCTGCGCGACCAAGGCCGCGACCTCGACCTGTTGGCGGCGGTTGGTCAGACCGAGCAGCGCACGCGCATGACCCATTTCGATCTTGCGCTCACCGACGAGGTTTTTGACCTCGTCTGCCAATTCCAGCAGCCGCAGCAGGTTGGTCACGGCCGTTCGGGATCGACCGACAGCATCTGCCGCCTCTTGATGGGTGAGGCTGAAATCGCCGACGAGACGCTCTAAGGCGCGCGCCTCTTCCAGCGGATTGAGGTTTTCACGCTGGATGTTCTCGATCAGCGCCATCGCCACAGCGGCATCGTCCGGCACATGCCGAATGACCACCGGGACGGCGTCGAGGCCGGCCATCTGGGCGGCCCGCCAACGCCGCTCACCGGCAATGATTTCATAGCGTTGTGAGGCGCCAGCGGCCGGTACGCCCACCGGCCGGACGACGATCGGCTGGACGATGCCTTGCGCCTTGATGGAATCCGCAAGGTCGTTCAGGGAATCCGCGCGCATATCGCTGCGTGGCTGATACTTGCCGCGCTGCAACAAATCGACCGGCAAGCGGGTCAACTCATCCACCGGCGGCTTCGACTGGGCCACCGCCGCCGCATTCGCGGTCACCTGGCGGGCCGTGGCCTCACCGAGCAGGGCGCCGAGCCCACGACCGAGTACCGGCTTTTTCGTCGTCATGGCTCCATTTCCTCCGATTCCGCGTTCGCTGCCGCACCGGCCGGCTCTTCCTCCCGGCGCAGCATCTCTCCAGCCAACGCCAGATAGGCGAGGGCACCGCGCGAATCTTTGTCATGGTAAAGCGCTGGACGCCCGAAGCTCGGCGCTTCCGCCAAGCGTATGTTGCGGGGAATGATCGTGCGGAACACTTTTTCGCCAAAATGCTCGATCAGCTGCGAACTGACCTCATTAGCGAGGTTATTGCGAGGATCGTGCATCGTGCGCAAGATGCCTTCCAACGCGAGCTCTGGGTTGATGCTCTCGCGGATCTGCTCAACGGTGTTCAACAGTGCCGACAACCCTTCCAAGGCGTAGTACTCGCACTGCATCGGCACCAACACCGAATCGGCGGCCACGAGCGCATTGACGGTGAGCATGTTCAAAGCCGGCGGGCAGTCGATGACGATGATGTCGTAGCGATCCCGCTTGAGTGGCGCGAGCGCCGCTTTCAGCTTGAGCTCCCGACCCGCCAACAGACTGAGCAGCCTGACCTCAGCGGCCGTGATGTCCTGATTGCCACCGATCAGCTCGAAGCCACCCACCGCAACGGGCAAAACGGCGTCGGCCGCCGGGCAGTCGCCCAACAACACGTCCGTAATGGACCGTTCAAGGTTGTTCTTGTCGATGCCGCAGCCCATCGTCGCGTTGCCTTGGGGATCGAGATCCACCAACAGCACGCGCCGCTTCGTCGCGGCGAGCGACGCGGCCAGATTGACGGCGGTCGTGGTCTTGCCGACCCCGCCCTTTTGGTTAGCGATCGCGATGATGCGGTTCATAGGTCGATCAGAATAACACCGCACCGGGCGTGAATTCCCCTTCCGCGTGTTGAGCCGCTGCAAAAGCGAGGCGCGCCGCCATCGCCTCGACCACCCCCGACCAGTCCCCGGGGGCAGTTTGCCGAAACAATCGCAACGTCGGGTACCAGGGTGAGTCGGTCCGATCGCGCAACCAACGCCAATCCGGCGTGTGGTGTAGCGCGACCCATGCGGGCGTGCCGAGGCCACCGGCCAGATGGGCGATGGACGTATCGCAGGTGACCACCAGATCGAGCGAGGCCATGACGGCGGCTGTGTCGACGAACCCGTCGGCACCACTGTCGAGGTCCGGCTCGGGGTGGCGAATCTGCGCGGCGTCCGCCACCTGCGCGATCTGATCGAGGCCGTGCTGCCGCTGCAACAGTACCCATTGCAAACCCGGGATCCTCAGCAAGGGTGCCAAGGCGGCGAGCGGCACCGATCGGCCGCGGAGATCGTCGAGCTCTGACTGGGGGTTACCGGCCCAGGCCACCCCGACGCGCATCCCGTGGACGCGCGATAACCAATCCGCCCACCGCTGCACCCGCGGCGCGTCGGCGTGCAGGTACGGTGCCGAGGTGGCGACCGTGTCGAGGGTCAAACCGAGCACATGGGGTAGGCTCATCAGCGGCGCCCAGCAGGCATCGACACCGAGCGGCGCACGACCGTAGGGCACCACCTCGTGGAATCCGCCGCTGCGCTTCAGCAGGCGAACCAAACGCGGGTGCACGTGCAACACCGCGGCGATGCCGCGTTGCGCGAGCACCGCGCCAAAGCGGGCAAACATCAACATGTCCCCGAATCCTTGCTCGGCGATCACGTGCAGCGTGCCCGGGCGACGCCGACCGTCCCAGCGTGGCAGTCGCGCCGACAGACCGCTCGCGTCTTGAATCCGTCGCCCTTCAAAGGCCTGAAAGCCGCGCGGATAGTCGCCCGTCGCGAGGTAGGCGTGCGCGAGGTTGTCGCGTGCGGCCTGCAGGGACGGCGCGATGCGCCGCGCGGACTCGAAGCAGTCGATCGCCTCCGCCAGACGCCCGGCGTCGCGCAGCACCGTGCCGAGATTGGTGAGGGCCTCCGCATCCTGCGGATCGCGCTGCAAGATTTGCCGCAGCATCGCCTGCGCCTCGTCGAGGCGGTGCGTATCCTGAAACGCTCGCCCGAGATTGAGCAGCAAAGGACGCACCGGCTGCACGGCGAGCCAAGGTTCCAGACGCGCAATAGCACGCGCCGGCTCGCCCAACTCAAGCCACGCGGCGCCTAAATTAATGGCCACATCAAGGTCGTCCGCAAGCCGCTCGGCCGCCACTTCGAGGTGCATCACGGCGTCGCGAGTCGCGGCGGCACGCAGGGCGGCTTCGCCGGCCAATCGCCGTAGCTGCGGATCCTCGGGCGCACGCTCGACGGCGGGCTCTAAGACACGACGCGCCTCGCTGACGCGGCCTGAGGCAAGCAGATCCCGGGCAGCGGCGATGACCGCCGCTGGCGATCCATCGGTCACGACCGCGGACGCTCGAGGATGGCCAGATGACGCTCATCGGCAAGTCCCGGCACGTGCAGACGCTCTATCCCGGCCAGCCGCCACGGCCGCGGCAGCTCCATGCACTCCGCCGACGGATCCTTGCCCTTCATCGCCAACAATCGCCCATCCGTTGTCGCCAAGTGACTGGTGTTGCGGACGAATTCCCCCACGTTCGACAACGCGCGCGACACGATCGTCTGCGCACGTTCGTCGGGCTGGAAGCGCTCTGCGCGACTGCACACGGGCTCGACATTGGCCAAGCCGAGGACACCCGCCGCGTGGGTAACGAAGCCAATTTTCTTGCGGATGGAATCCACCAACTGAAAGTGGATCTGTGGATTCAGGATCGCTAGCGGGAGCCCCGGAAAGCCTGCGCCCGTTCCCACGTCGATCACACGAGGACCGCGTACGTACGGCTGTACCGTCAGGCTGTCGAGCAAGTGCTTGCGCACCATGGCCTCAGGCTCGGTAATGGCAGTGAGGTTGAAGCGTTCATTCCACTCGACCACAAGATCCGCCAATGCACACAGCCGATCGACAACGGCATCCGTTGCGTCGATGTGCAGGTCGGCGAGTCCGTTGATCAGCAGGGTTCGGGCGTGTGCGTCCATGGGGCCGGCAGTGTAGCGGTAACCGATGACCATCGTCTCGGTTCGGGCCGCCGTGTCAGGCCGCCCGCCGCAGCCACGCGGCGAGACCGTCCGCATTCAGGCGTATGTCCGGCTCTAATAGCGCACGTCGCGCCGCCTCCGGCGTCCGGTCACCGTGGCGATCCAATGCCGCAAACGTCCACTCGGCGAGATCGGCTTGCATCGCGTGAGCGGGGTTCGTCGCACCGGCGTGGCGCCGCGCTATATCCACGTACGCTCGGATGGCCCCCTTCAGATCAGCGCCCAATCGAGGCACCTCCGTCACACGCCCGTAGTGGGTCAAGTAAACCGCGGGCGGCGCCAGTGCCAGCACGCGGTCGATTGAGTGAAGCAGTTGGTCGGGGTCGAATTGGGTCGGCGTCGTGGTCGGCATGATGAAGGCGCGGCCGTCGACGTCGAAATCTCGGTACGAGATACCAAACGTATCGCCGGTGAAGACGCCGCGACTGCGCTCGTCCACAAAGATCTGGTGATGCAGCGCATGCCCTGGGGTGTGAATCGCGCGAAAACCACGACCCGCCAATTCGACGGTTTGGCCGTCTGCGGCCGCGACGATACGATCCGCGGGAATCGGCCGAATCTCCCCGTACAGGCGCTCGTACGCTGCATCACCGTACACGGCGCGCGTGGCCGCGATCAGACGGGTCGGATCGACGAGGTGCGCGACACCGCGCGGGTGCACGACCACCGTCGCGTTCGGTAAGTGCTCTAACAGCGCGCCGGCGCCGCCGGCATGATCGAGATGGATATGGGTCAGCCAGATCCAGTCCACGCACGCCGGCGTCAGGCCCTGCGCTTGTAATGCCGCCAGCAGCAGCGGTACCGCGGGAGCGGCGCCGGTGTCGACGAAGGCGGCGCGGCCACGCTCGACGACGAGGTGGCTCGCATCGAGCGCAGGCCGCACGTAGTGGGTGTCGATCGCACAAATGCCATCCGGGTAGGCGCAGACCCCCGAAATGACAGGGCCGGCTTGCGCCGGCCCTTCATGGACAGTATCCGTCACAGGCAAGGACGGATCAGCGTGGCGCCTTTGGCACCCACAGACCCGGTGATTGCTGCGAGAAATACTGCGCGACCGCATGAATGTCTGCGTCGGTCAGCGCGGCCGCCATGCCGTTCATGATCGCGTTCTGGCGCGTGCCCTTGCGGTACGCCTTGAGCGCCTGCTCGATGTAGTCGGCGTGCTGGCCGGCCAACGTCGGGTAATCGGGCGTGATACCCACGCCGTCCGGGCCGTGGCAAGCCACACAGGTGGCGGCGGCGGCAGGAGCGGTGCCTTTCGGCGCGCCGGACGAGGTCACCGGCGTCGTCGTCGCAAAGTACGCGGCGATATCGCGCGAGTCCTGCTCACTCATGCTGCCGGCCTGGCTGCGCATGGTGGGGTGGGGGCGGGCACCGGAACGGTACTCGGCCAGCGCTGAGGCCAGGTACGCCTCGTGCTGTCCACCGATCATCGGAACGTGATAGTTCGGATAGGCGTTGCGATAGTTGGTGATGCCATGGCAGCCAAAGCACGTATAGGCCAACTTCGCGCCGTGCGCCGCGTTCGCGCCATCGGCCAACGCCGGCAGACCCACGGCCGAACCAAGGAATGCGGCGGCAACAGCCACCCAGCGGATCCGATTGAACAGCATCTGTCCCCACCTGCCGGAGCTCTGCCCGGTCTCATCGTTTGAAAGGCCGCCGAATGGTACGGATGCGCCCCGAAAAATTCCACCCATAGCGAAAGAACTTGCCGCAAAGACGCCCGGGGGAGCCCCACATACCCTCCCGCCGCGACCACCCTCGGCCCCACCGTGCCGCGGCGCCAACGCGCGACCACGCCGGCCCGCGCGGGTCGATCAGGGGGTCAACGACAGGTCCTTCGTATAGACAACGTTCATCACGTTGTCCGTCCAGCCCCGTACGCGCGGGGCGACCAAATGTTTGTTGACGTAAAAATACAATGGAATCAGAGGAGTATCGTCGAGCGCCTGTCGTTCGGCGGCCTCGAGTCGCTCGCGTCGAAGCGCCGGATCCGCGGTGCTTTCCGCTGCCGAGAGCAAGGCGTCGTAGCGGGGGTTGCGGTAATGCACGAGGTTGATGCCGAAGTCACCGCCCAACACCGATGCGAAGGTATACGGATCGTTGTAATCCCCAATCCAACTGGAGCGAAAGAGCGTGGCTTCGCCGCGATTGATCGACTCCAGCAAGGACCGAAATTCCTCGCCCACGGGCGTCACTTGCGCACCGAGCGCCTCTTGCCACATCGCCGTGACCGCCAACGCGACCTTTTCATGGGTGGCCCCGGTCGGATAGCGCAACTCCACGCGCAGCGGGTGCGCCGGGCCGTATCCGGCCTGCGCGTAGAGGGCCCGAGCCTCCTGCAGGCGCTCTGCCGCAGACTGCGACTGCCAAGCGAAGCGCTGCGGCGTGTAGCCGTCCACGCCATCCGGCACCCAGCCGTACGCCGGCGTTTCCCCCAGCGCTGTGACGATGGACACGATGCGCTCGCGATCAACGGTGAGCGCCAGAGCGCGGCGTAACCCCGGCGCATCCCGAAACGGCGGTTTTTCGAGGTTGAACCCGTAGAAATACACGCCGAGTTGAGGCGCGCGATGCACCTGAGCGCCGTGACGCTGCTGCAATTGCGCGAGCGAAGCCGCCGGCAATGCGTAGGTCACGTCGAGCTCACCCCCGCGATACCGAGCGTATTCGTCGCGGGGATCGGTGACGTGCAGGTAGCGGACTTCCCGAATGGAGACGCGCGCAACCGCGCGGTACGCCGGGTTGCGGCGCGCGATCACCTGCGCGCCCACGGTCCAAAGTGACGGCACATAGGCGCCGTTCGACACCGTGCGCCCCGGCGCGAGCGGTGGGGCGCCGTGTGGCGTCGGAAACGTACTCCAATGCGCCGTCAACGCCGGGAAATACGCTGTGGGCGCGCGCAGGTGTACGACCAGCGTCTGCGCATCCGGCGCCTCCACCCCCAAAGCGGTCGGCGGTAGACGGCCCGCGACGATATCCTCTGCGTGCTCCACGGGCGCAAGGACTTCCGCGTATTGGGAACCGGTCGCCGGATCGACGAGGCGCCGCCAACTGCGCACAAAATCGTCGGCCGTCACGGACTCGCCGTTGGACCAGCGCGCTTCGGGGCGGAGGTGATAGCGATAGGTCCGCCCGTCGGCGCTCACCGTCCAGCGATCGGCCACGGCCGGGACCGGTCGAGCCGCCGCATCGAGGCTAGCGAGCCCCTCGTAACAGTCCCGCAGAATGGTCGCCGCGGAATCGCTACGGGCTAAGGCCGGATCGAGCGAATCGGGTTCGGGGCCGTTCCCACGCCGCAAGACGTCCGTCGGCGCGGGCGCCCGCGTACACGCCACGAGAACGAAAACGGTCAGGACCGCCAACAGCCGTGTGGCGCGGCGCGCCGCCTTCATCCGGCTCGGCCAATCTTCTTCAAATGGACGAGGAGCAGCGATACGGCGACGGGCGTGAGACCGGGTATGCGACTGGCTTGGCCCAAGGTACGCGGACGCACCTCCAGCAGTCGCTCACGGATCTCACTGGAGAGTCCCCGGACATTCGCAAAATCAAATTCTTCTGGAAATTCAGTAGCTTCGTGTCGCTCCAAGCGTGCCACTTCCGCATCCTGCCGGGCCAGATACCCGGCATATTTGCGCTCGACCTCGAGCGCTAATTGCACCTGTTGCGCGAACTCCGGATCGGCGTCCTCGGCCGCGCGACCGGCGGCAATCGCGTCGCGCTTGCGCTCGAAGGCCTGCCAGCGCACCGACTCGACGAGGCCGAGTTCGCGACCCACCGGCGTGAGGCGCTGATCGGCGTTGTCCTCGCGCAGGCTCAAGCGATACTCCGCTCGACTCGTGAACATGCGGTACGGCTCGGGCGCACCGCGCGTAATCAGGTCGTCGAGCATGACGCCGATATAGGCCTCGGCGCGCTTCGGCCACCACGGCGCGAGACCTTGTACGGCGCGCGCGGCGTTCAATCCGGCAATCAATCCCTGCGCACCTGCCTCTTCGTAGCCGGTCGTGCCATTGATCTGGCCCGCCAAGTACAAGCCCTGCAGCGCACGGGTTTCCAAGGAATACTCGAGGTCCCGGGGATCGAAAAAATCGTATTCGATGGCGTAACCCGGTCGCGTGATGTGCGCCCGTTCGAAACCGCGAATACTGCGTACTAAGTCCAATTGCACGTCGAACGGCAGACTGGTGGAGATGCCGTTGGGATAGAGCTCGTGGGTATCCAAACCCTCGGGCTCCACAAAAATCTGGTGCGTCGTGCGCTCGGCAAAACGGACCACCTTGTCCTCAATCGACGGGCAATACCGGGGTCCACGACCTTCAATGACGCCGGTATACAACGGCGAGCGATCGATGCCGCCGCGGATGATCTCGTGGGTACGCTCGCTGGTGGCGGTGATGTGGCACGGCACCTGGCGCGGGTGATCCGCGACTCGGCCGAGGAAGGACAGCACTGGCAACGGCTCATCGCTCGGTTGGGTGCTCATGACGGAGAAATCGACCGTGCGCGCATCGATGCGAGGCGGGGTTCCCGTCTTCAGGCGACCGACTCGCGGCATGCATTCGCGCAGACGCTCAGCGAGTCGTTGCGACGGCGGCTCACCGGCCCGCCCGCCGCTCGAACGCTCCAGGCCCACGTGTATCTTGCCGGCCAGAAAGGTACCGGCCGTCAGCACGACCGCGCCCGCCTCGAAACGCACGCCGCTCGCGGTCACGAGGCCAGTGACTCGACCGGCGTTGACGGTCAAGTCCGCCGCTTCGCCCTGGAAGATCGAGAGTCCCACTTGGTTCTCGACAATCGTGCGGATCGCACGACGATACAGTTGCCGATCCGCTTGCGCGCGCGTCGCGCGGACCGCCGGACCTTTACTGGCGTTCAGCACCCGTAACTGAATCGCGGCGCGATCCGCCGCGTGGGCCATGGCACCGCCCAGCGCATCAATCTCGCGCACCAAATGACTCTTGCCGATGCCCCCGATGGCCGGATTGCAGCTCATCGCGCCAATGGTCTCGACGCTCTGGGTCACGAGCAGTGTACGGGCACCGGCGCGGGCCGCGGCGAGCGCAGCCTCCGTGCCGGCGTGTCCACCCCCGATGACCAACACATCAAAGCGATCCGGATGTCGCATGGCGAACCCCACTCAACCGGTCAACTGGCCACTGCGATAATCGCGCACGGCCTGTTCGATCTCGGCGACCGTGTTCATGACGAACGGGCCGTAGCTGACCACCGGCTCTCGCAACGGTCGCGCCGCCAACAGCAAGACTCGACCCATTTCCGTGCCGGCCGACAACTGCACGCTGTCACCGTCGTCGAGCTTACCGAGGCAGCCCTTGGCGACCCGTTGTCCGCCGATCTCGACGGCCCCCTCAAACACGTAGACGAGGGCGGTGTAGCCGACCGCCGTCGCCACATCGATCTGCGCACCGGGAGCCAAGGCGATGTCGAGGTACAAAGGATCCGTGGCCCCGCCGCTGATCGGGCCTTGCACAGGCTCGTGCCCCGAAGAACGGAACGTACCGGCGACGACCGTGACTTCCGAGTCCCCCAGACGCACCCGAGGAATTTCTTCCGGATCCAGATCGCGGTAACCGGCCGGCTTCATTTTTTCGTTCGCCGGCAGATTCAGCCAGAGCTGGAAGCCGCGCATGCGGCCCGCGATTTGTTGGGGCATCTCCGAGTGGATGATGCCGCGCCCGGCGGTCATCCATTGAACACCACCGGCGACCAAGTCACCGCGATTGCCGAGGTGATCCTCGTGCAACAGGTGCCCGTCCAGCATATAGGTCACCGTTTCGAAGCCGCGGTGTGGGTGCGACGGGAACCCGGCGATGTAGTCGTTCGGTTCGTTGGAATCGAACTCGTCGAGCATTAAGAACGGGTCGACCTTGGTGTCGGGCGTGATCACCCGGGTCAGTCGAACGCCGCCGCCGTCAGAGGTGGGTCGGCCGGTGAGTATTTGGATAACGCGCCGCGAAGCCATAAGTCGGATCCTGTCTCGGGGCCTACAGAGTAGCGCATCAGGGCCCGATCGGAGTGTCGCGGCGACGTGCCGCGGCGCGCTCTACTTCACGGACCAAGCGTTCCACCGTCTCCCGATCCACGTCCAGGACCTCGCCCACCTGTGCGACGGCCGCGTCGATGTCTTCGGGGCGGATCTCTGGGAACACGTCGCGAACCTCAGCCAATGCGTCCGTCGCCGGCGCGGGCGTATAGGGATAACGGTGGCCGGTGACCCATCGGTGGTACGCCATGCCGAGTCCGGTTAGTAAGAGTGCGTTGCAGCCGATCGGCAGCCAGGCAAATCCGTAGCCGGCGGCGGTGACACTGGGCCCACCCAAGACCGCCACGAGGGCCGTCGCCCCGCCTGGCGGGTGCAGGCTGCGCGTTTGGGCCATCACCCAAATCGCCAACCCCACGGCCAACCCGGACGCGACGATGAGATTGGGCACGTACCGTGCGACGGTAACCCCGACGAGCGCCGACACAACATTACCGACGACGATTGCCCACGGCCGTGCAAGAGGACTGGCCGGCAGGGCAAACAAGATCACGGAGGATGCCGCCATCGGCGCCACGATGACCGGTACGTGCCCATCGGCCCCCACGAACGTGGCGGTCAGCAGACCCGTACCGGAAATACCGAGTAGCGCCCCCAAGGCCGCTAGCCCGTCGCCGCGCAGCGAGGAACCCGGCAGCGGCAGCAGTTGCTGCGCGAAGCGTCACCACCGCTTCACCGTCTCAACCGGACGCCGTACGAACGTGGTCCAGAAACGCGAGCACCGTCTCGGACGGCCGACACAGTCGAACGATGGCCTCGGTGACCACGATAGGACGATTGATCAGGATGGGATGGTTGAGCATGTGCTCGATGAGCACATCGTCCGGCAGGCTCGGGTCGCCAAGTCCGAGTTCGGCGTACGGGGTGCCTTTCTCGCGCAGCAACCCCCGCACGGGAATACCCATCCGGTGGATCAAGGATTCTAACGTCGCCCGATCCGGCGGCGTGGACAGGTATTCGATGACGTTCGGCTCAATCCCGGCCTCACGAAGCAACGTCAAGACGTTGCGCGAGGTCCCACAGGCCGGATTGTGGTAGACGGTGACGGCGAGTGACACGAGGGATGCCCTCCAGCGTATGCGGTGAATGATAGCCGGTTACGAGCAGCGTACCGGCCGCCGCGTGGTCCCATGTCATAAAAGAATCACCTTGCCCCCTTAGGCTTCGCCTCCTGAATGCGACCGCGCCGCCTGACCCCCTCGATGTGTGGGGATCTTGGAATGCGGCCCAGGTCGCTCCCGGACGCCGCTCGGCGCCCGCACGCTAGGGGATAACACGATAATGAGCCGATTCAAGGCCTTGAAGATTGCCATCGCGGCGACCTGTGTGCTCGCGGGGGGCGTTGCCCATGCCGCTGACAGTGAACGCCAGTCGCTGGAGGAACTGCGCAACACGGTCGTGAACTTGCTGCAAGCGTTGGTCGAGCAGAAGGTTATGACGCACGATCAGGCCGAAGCATTGGTCAAATCCGCGCAGGATCAGGCTCAGAAAACAGCTCAGGACGCCGAAAAGCGGGATGCCGGCGCCGTCCGTGTGCCATACGTGCCGCAAATCGTTCGCGATCAGATCCGCCAAGAAGTCGCTGCCGAACTGCGGCCGGAAGTGGTGAAAGACGTGGTGGCCGAAGCCAAACAACAAGGTTGGGGCGTGCCGGCTGGCCTTCCGGATTGGATCTCCGGCGTTCGTCTGACCGGCGACGTCCGCGTCCGCGCGCAGGAAGATTTGTTTCCGGCGGGCAACCAAGCGAACGCAGTGCCTGATTTTCAGGCCATCAACACCGCCGGTTCGATCACAAAGCCGGGTTTATCGGCGTTCCTCGACACGACCGAAAATCGGACTCGCCTGCGCATTCGCGCTCGCCTCGGTGCCGAAGCGCAATTGGCGTCGGATTTTTCGGCCGGTATCCGCCTCGCCACCGGCTCGTCGCTGGATCCGTCGTCGGAGAGCCAGACCTTGGGCACCAACAGCGCCCGCTACGGCGTCGGTCTGGATTTGGCCTATCTGCGTTGGGAGCCGAAGGCCGCCGACGGCTTCCGTCCGATCACCGCGTCGGCCGGTCGTATCGCTTCGCCGTGGTACAGCCCCACGGAACTCGTCTTTGCGCGTGACCTGACGTTTGAAGGCATCGCAAGCACCTTCCGCCATTCCTTGAAAGCTTTCGACCAGGACGGCTCGAACGTCTACGCAACTCTCGGCGCGTTCCCGATGCAGGAAGTGGCCCTGAATCACTCGGGCAACAAATGGATGCTGGGCGCCCAGATGGGGGCTCGATGGGATTGGAAGGATGGGGACAAAATCCGCGCGGCCGCTGCGTACTACGACTTCATTCATGTGACGGGGATTCGCAACGTTGCCGGCTCGTCGGTGCTGAACTACACGGCACCGGCGTTCGTACGCTACGGCAATACGATGTTTGACATTCAGAACGACCCGAACCAATCCGCGTACTTGTTCGGCTTGGCCTCCAAGTTCCGGCTCGTGAACGTTGCTGCCTCGTACGAGCATCCGATGGGCGACAAGACCCTCGCGGTCACCGCCGATCTCGTTAAGAACGTCGGCTACAACGCCGCCGATATATTGGCGCGCACCGGCTTGAGTCAGGGCGACCGCAGCCGCGGCTACGTCGGCGAAATCGCGTACGGCGACGCCGACGCAACGAGTCGCGCCGGCGCTTGGCGCGTCGCCTTTGGTTACCGCTATGTTCAAGGCGACGCCGTGCTCGACGCATGGACGGATGCCGACTTCCACGGCGGCGGCACCAACGCCCGCGGCTACTACCTCAGTGGCAATGTCGGCGTGGCGAAGAATATCTGGGCCCAATTGCGCTACCTGAAGGGCGATGTGATCGATCTGCCGCCACCGTTCTTGTATGGCCTCGACATCGTTCAGCTCGACCTGAACGCGCGCTTCTGAGGCCCGTCTCATGAACACGAAGCTGGTTCGCGTCGTTGGCGGAGTGCTCTTGGTCGCGTTGGCCGGTGCCGCAGTCGGGCAGACTGCGCGCTCCGGTGGCGGCTCCAATGGCGGCGGCTCAACCGCCCAACAGGTCATCGCACAGATGCAGCAGGTCGCGCGCGAGCGCACCGAGGCGCAAGCCGATGCGGCGAAAGCGAAACAAGATCTCGCCAGCGCGCAGGACGAATTAAAGAAACTGCGGGCGGAGCTGGAATCGGTGAAAGCCCGTGCGGCCGACCCGGAACAGTTAGCGCGTGCACAGCGGGAGGCCCAACAGGCCACCGCGGATTTGGAGCGCGTACGCAATAACGTCAACGAATTGAACCGCCAGTTGCACGATGCTGCCGTCCGGCTGCGCGACAGCGAGAATGCGGGCGCAACGTTAAAGTCGACATTGGCCAGCGAAGTTCGTGTTCACGAAACGTGCGTCCGGGACAATGCCGAGCTCGGTGCCTTGGCCGTCGATACGCTCGCTCGCTACGAACAGCGCGCCGGTAGCCACGAACCGTTCTTCAAAATTTCCCAGACCCGCGCTCAAAACCTCGTTGACGAGTATCGAAGCAAGGTTGAGGATTTGAAGGCGCCACGGCCCACGGCCGACGCGATCAACGCGACCCACTAGACCGAACCGGACTTCTCCATGCGCACACCTTACGCACTCGCCGCTGCGGGCTGCCTCGTCGTCCTCTCGTGGGGCGCACAGGCGGCCTCAGCCAAAGACAGCCCTGACCCGGTCGCGGCGCTCGTCGACGGGCACGTCATCACGGTGGCGGAGGTTGAAGCCAAAGCCAAAGACGATTTGGCGCGCGAGAACGCGAACTATGCCGAAGCGCAGCGACGCGCGGCCAACGCGCATCGCGCAACCCTGCAAGCCCTGCGCGAAGCGACGCTTGAAGGCATGATTCGCGAGCGCGCCTTAGCGGCCGAAGCCTCTGCGACGGGTAAGTCCGCCGATGACATCGTCGCCTCTTTCGCGGCGCACGACCCGACCGACGAGGAAATGCGCGCGTACTACAAAGCGAACGCGACGCCGAGCGCCCCACCGTACGATCAGGTGGTTGGCGTCATACACGAGCGGCTGCTGGCCCAGGCACGTGAACAGGCTGAGGCAGAACTGGTTCGGTCGTTGCGCGCCCATCATCCGGTTGAGTGGCGTCTCGCGCGGGAGCGCTTAGAAGTCGCCGCCGCGGGCCCGAGCCGCGGGCCTGCCGACGCGCCGGTGACCTTGGTTGAATTCGCGGATTTTCAGTGCCCGTACTGTGGGCGACTGGAAGCGGTGTTAAAGCCGGTGCTGGCGCGGTACCCCACGACCGTGAAGTTCGTCTATCGACAGTTGCCCATTCCGCAATTGCATCCGAATGCGTTGCTGGCGGCGCAGGCGAGCGTGTGCGCGGAGCAGCAGGGCCAGTTTTGGCCGGTGCACGACGCCCTGTTTGAGCTGTTTCTCGGTAAGGGCACGCTCGACGCGACCACCCTGCCGGCGATCGGCGAAGCAGCCGGCCTGGACTCGACGGCGTTCCAGGCCTGCTTGGCGTCGGGCAAGGCCGATGCGGTGATCTCACGGGATACGACCGATGCGGATCAGATCGGCGTCGAAGGAACCCCGGCGCTCTTCGTGAACGGTCGTCCGCTGCGCGGCGTCGTGAGCGAAGACACCCTTCGGGATGCGATTGACGAGGAGTTGGCGCGCGTGTCGCGCACACGCGGATGAGCGAACGGTCCTCGACGCTGCTGAATGAAGCCGCGGCGGCTGAAGCGCGCCGCGATCTTGAGCAAGCCCATGCGCTGTACGTCGCCGCGTTGGCGGAGGACGCATTGGATCTTCGTGCGCTGGTGCGGCTTGCGGCGCTGGAGTTGGCTCTCGGTCGGCCGGCGGATGCGGCGCAGCGCTATGCGGCGGCGGGCCGGCTGCGCCCCGACGTCGCGCCCTTGGCCTACAACGAGGCGCTGGCGTGGATTTCCGCGCAATCGGCAGACTCCGCGCTCACGGCATTGTCGCGGGCGCTCACCATCGATCCCCGCTATGTCGAGGCGCATTTGGCGCGGGCGGCAACGCTGCGCGCACTCGGGCGCCATGCCGAGGTGGTCGACCACAGTCAGGCAGCCGTTGCGTTGGGTGTGGATTCGGCGGCGCTCGCCGCGGAGCACGGGCTCGCGCTCGCCGCGTTGGGACAGCACGAAGCCGCGATTCGGCGCTTTGGCGATTCGGTACGGCTCGGCGGCGACGTGTACGAAATGCGTTTTCAGTCAGGCTGTTCGGAGTTGGCGCTCGACAATGCGAAAGCGGCACTGGCCGCCTTCGACGGTGCGCTCGCTGGCCGTCCGGATTGGGTCGAAGCCGCGGCGAATCGTGCCATTGCCTTGAACGGCTTGTCTCGGCACGAGGAAGCACTCGCGACCTGCGACGCCTGGCTTAAGCGCGGCCCGCGGGTGGATCTCCTGCGTACCATGGGACGGTCCTTGCAGGCGCTGCATCGCTACGACGAGGCGGTGGACCGCCTGCGTGCAGCGATTGAGTTGGACCCCAATGATCACGAGTCCTGGGAAGCACTTGCGACCGTCTATTCCGAGGCGAACGTCTCGGGGCCGTTGCTGCTGCACTGTGTCAACGAAGCGCTGCGAACGTGGGTTGGCGGCACGCCGGGGCGCGACGCGGGTCGAGTTCGCCTGCTCTCCATTCGCGTCGGTGCACTGTACGCCGTCATGGACATGGACGAAGCGGAGCGCACCGTCGACGAACTCGTCGCGTTGGCCTCGGATTTCCCGCTGGCACTGGGGCATCAAGCGTTCTCGCACAGTGCGAATTTGGATTGGGCCGGCTTCGCCGAACGGCGCGAACGGCTGATCGACGGCGTTCGCGCAAATCTCCCCGTCACAACGCCGTTCCAGTTCTTGCCGCAGTGCGACGATGGCGCCTTGCAGCGTCAGTGCGCGGAATACTACATGGCGTTGGTGCACCCCACACCGCCGCCGCTGGCACACCCCACAGACCCGGCGCACGGCAAAATTCGTCTCGGCTATTTGTCCGCAGACTTCCGGGATCACCCGGTCGCGCACCTGCTGGCGGCAACGTTGGAGGCGCACGATCGCGAGCGGTTTGAGGTATACGCGTTCAGTTCGCATCTGGTGAACGACGCGGACCCCACGACGGTGCGCATCAAGCAGGCGGTGGATCACTTTGAGTTGCTGTCGGCGATGTCGAACGAGGAGGCGGCACGTCGGATACATGCCGCCGGCATCGACATTTTGGTCGAGCTCAACGGTCTCACCGCCGGCGAGCGGCCCGGCATCGCCGCTGCCCGCCCCGCGCCGGTGCAGGTCAATTTTCTGGGCTACCCCGGTACGGTGGGAGCGGCCTATTTGGATTACATCGTCGCCGACGCCGACGTGATTCCGCCGGGCACCGAGAGCCACTACACCGAGCAGGTCGTGCGCATCCCGGCGCCGTTCCTACCACCCGGTGACGCGCGCGAGCGCGGTCCGTCGCCGGGTCGGCGTGCCTTAGGGCTACCGGAGGATGCGTTGGTGTTGGCTGCCTTTCACAGCGGCTTCAAGCTCTCGCCGGAACTGTACGCCGTCTGGATGCGCCTGCTCACGGCCGCACCGCGGGCCGTTCTGTGGATGAGTGTGGGCTCGGAGCGCGCGCGGCAGCGCGTGCGGACGGCGGCACGGCACGCCGGCGTTGATCCGGATCGGATTGTGTTTGCCGAGCGCATCCCGTCACGGTCAGAGCATCTCGCTCGGTTAGGGGAAGCCGACCTCTTGTTGGACACGCTGACGTACAATTCGCACTCGTCGGCGCTGGACGCGCTGTGGTGCGGCGTCCCCATATTAACGGCGCGCGGGAACGCGTTCGCGAGCCGCGTCTGCGGGTCTCTGTTAGATCGGATCGGCCTGCCCGAACTGGTCGCCGACTCACTCGACGACTACGCGCGGCGCGGATTGGCGCTCGTCGAGAACCCGGAGAAATTAGTTGCCTTGCGCGAGTCGGTACGCCTCGGGGTCGAGGCGAACCAACTCTTTGACTGCGTGCGTCAGACGCGTCGCCTCGAAGCCGCCTTCGAGGGGATGCACCAACGCCGCCTGCGCGGCGAATCGGCTTCGAGCTTTGACATCACCGATCCCGTCTAGGCTTATAGCCTAGACGAGACCTTTAACTTCACCTGCGCTGGCATCTCGCGCGGGCGTTCCTCTCGCAGACGACCGAGCTTCGCGATCGTTCGCTCTATGAGCGCATCGATGTCCTTGCTGCCCGTGGACGAGAGCAAGTGGGCATCCAGCACGGTCCCGTCGACCCCAACGTGTACGGTGACCATGACGGAATAGCGGCGCGTCCGCAGGTCCTTTTCCGTCGCTAAGCGATCGTTGATCGCGTCGCGCAGGATTTGCGTGTACCAACCGAAAATGGCGCCGCCGGTGCCGGCGATATCGCGACCGCCCTTGCGCGCGACCAAGCCGAACGCATCACCGCCCGAACCGCCGTCGGAATCCAATCCTAAAGGGCCAGCCTGAGCCTGGCTGTTGTCCGGAGACGGCTCCGGTTCATTTTGCGGGAGCGGCTCCTGCTCATGGTCGGGCGGCGGCGGGGGCGGTGGCGGCTGATTCTCCGGCGGTGGCGGGGGCGGACGAACGATCTGTACGTTTTGGACTTCACGCGGCTTCTTCTGCGCCGGGGCCATCAGAATCGCGCGGACCGCCCAGCCCACCAGTAATAGCAGCACGACACCGATCACGATGCCGACGATTACCGGGGTGGGCGGCTTTTGACGCGGCGTGCTCATGCGCTTACTTCACCACGCGCTGCGTCACGAGGCCCAATTGGCTGATCTCAAGGCGGTTTACCAGATCCAACACGTCGATGACGCGCTGGTACTGGAGTCCAGAGTCCGCCTTGATGATGACCGGCAGGTTGGGGTTGACGCCCTTGTACTGACGCAGAAGCGATTCCAGTTGCGGCAGACTGACCGGGAACGTATCCAAGAAGATCGTTCCGTCCGCCGTGATGGTGATCGCTTTGGTCTGCGGTTTCGCGAGCGTGGGGGCCTGGCTCGCTTTCGGCAGATTGACCTTAATACCTTGCACCGTCGCCGTGCACATGATGATGAAGATCACCATGAGCACGTACGCGAGGTCCAACATCGGGGTGATGTTGATATCGTCGTAGACGTCTTTGTCGCCGCTATCGATAGAACCGGCCATGTCGTATTACTCCCGGCTCAGGAAAACTGTTCGGCGATACGCGTCACGACTTCGTCGGTGAACACGCGGTTTTCGGTCGTCACGGACTTGATACGCGTGTTCAACCAGTTGTAGCCGAACAAGCAGGGAATCGCGACGAGCAGACCGGCAACGGTCGCAGCGAGTGCGGCGGCGGTGCCCGGAGCGATCGCATTGACGTTGACGTCGCCGGACGCGGCGATGGCAGCGAAGGTGATCATGACGCCGATCACGGTGCCAAGGAGGCCGAGGAATGGGCCGCCCGAGATGGCGATGGTCAGGAGCACCATGCGGGCCGACAGCTTCTGCTGAATACGCGCCTGAGCCGCGTCCATCGAGGCGCGGATCGCTTCGATCATCGGCTCGGAGATCATCGTGCCCGCCGGCGCATGGTGCGGCACGCGCTTGTACAACTCCTTGGCACCGATGTCGTACAACTCACGCAAGGTGCTGGCCTTAAAGGCCGCATCGTCCGTGTTGTCGATCCCGGTGATGTCGGTCGCCTCGGCATAGGTCTTGCGGAACGCCGCATTGGCCTTCTCGACGGAGCCGAGCAGCACGGCCTTCATGACCATCACGACGATCGCGCAGGCCAGCATGAACATGCACAAGCCGATCACGAACCAACCGTCCGCGGTCAGGTTCTTGGCGATGGTGACAAAGTACGAACCGCCGCCGGACTCTTTTTGGCCGTCAGCACCGTAGCCGACGAACCCACCGTCGAGGCCACCCTTGGCCATGGCCTTAACCCACTCCGCGGCACGCGGGGCTTTAGAGAGACCCACTTCATCGATTTCGCCGGCGAACGGCCGCGCACCGCTGGCGTCTGCACCGATCGTGACGACGCCGTTCAGATCGGGGATGGGCGTGTTGGCTTTGCCCGCCTCGACGCCGTCCACATAGAGCAGGAGTTGACCGCCGACGGCGGTGGCGGCGAGGAAGTGCCACTCGCCGACCGGCAGGTCCGCCGTCGCGGAGACCGTCGCCGTCCCGGTTTGTGCATAGGGCTTCGTGCCGTTCACGCCAAGGACGAAGGCTTTCGCACCGTCCGTTGCGGCAACCACCGCGGCGTTCGGCTGCGCCGTGTCGATCTTGACCCACGCCGTCGCCGTATAGCCCTTCGATCCCGTCAGTGCGAGGGCCGGCGCAGGGCCGACCTTCACCGACCGGCCTGCACCGGTCGAAATGCCCGCACCCGCGAACGACGCCGGAACCGCGGTCGCGGTCGAGGCGGTGGCATTGTTGTGGTAGCCGGTCGCGTCTTCCGGCAACCCATCGCCCCCGAAGTGCAGCGCGAGCACTTGGTCGGCATCGTACGTGCCCGGAATGTCGCCGCCGTTCGGGGCGTCCGAGTTGCCGTAGTACAGGAACGCTTTGCCTTGCTTGCCGCCGGCGATCTTCGGCAGTCGCACCCAAATGAAGGCCATCTGCGATTGCGGGTCGTACTTTTCGACGTGGTACTTCAGTGGCGTCTTGTCGTCGTCGGCGATGACCCGCAGGTCGGTACCGTCCGGCTTGGTATCGCCGAAGTACGAAAAGTTTGCCGTCGAGAGGCGCAGTAGAACCGGCGCATCACCCACACCGGCGGCGATGTCGGCACCCGTCGGGGCGAGGTCGAAGGTCAGTTCTTTGCGGAACTTCCAGTCGTTGCTCCACCACGAGGCGGCGGCAAGCCCCGGCATCAGAGCAAGACCAATGGCGATGGCGCTAATCAGTTTTTTCATCGTGGTTCCTCGAATCTCGCGGCCTTCCCTGCGGTAGGCCCTCAGTGGGGTTTGGGTCCTGGGGACGGGTTCAATGCTTCTGGCGGCGCAAACACTCGGCGTCGTCTTGCTTGCAGTCGTCTTCGCCTAAACTGACGACAGCGACGTCGAGCAGGCCGACCGGCAAGTCGGTGACTTGGGATTTTTGGGCCCGCTCACTGCTGTCGGTCGATGCGGTCGCGCCGCTTGACGCCGCGGCTCCCGTGCTGGATGCGCCCGAGAAGCCGGCGCCAACGCCGGTGACCGCAACGGGGACACCGACCGAGGTGCCGCTGAAGCTGATGTTGTTGGCACCGAGCACCGCGGTTGCGCCGATCGTGATGTTGCCGGCGACGATGCCGGCGTCGTTCGCGTTCACCACACCGTGTGGGGCGAAGAGGTCGACATCGCCCGGCGTGACGCCACTGGTTGTCGCCAACGCCTGGATGCCCGACCCGGTGAGCGCGGCCGGGAACACCTGCGTGACTTGGCCGTTGGCATTGACGGTAATCACCGGAGGCGGCGCGGAGATTGCCGTCTTCGCGCCACGACCGGCGTCGATGTCGGCGGTGGTGGACCAGATCAGAATGTTGCCGCCGTCGGCCGCGAAGATGCGTGACTGGTTCACTTGCACGTCGGTGTTGGCGACGAGCGCCACGTTGCCGCTGTTCTCGGCGACGATGCCGAGCTCGGAGGGGTCTTTGTAGACACCGAAGGACGACGGCGCAGCCGCCAAGCCCACGTTGATCTGCCCGCCCGGGGCCAGCAGGTCAATGTCACCGCCTTGCAGCGTGTACACCCGGCTGAAGTAGAGCAGCAAATCGCCCGCGTACGTGGAGGTCGCCGTGCCTTGCTGGGTGTCGGCGCCGGGGAACAGCGTCGTCAGAGCGGTAAAGGCGCGCGAGTAATCGTTGTGTGTTTTGCCCGGCGCGGCCGCAATGCGGCCACCGTCGCGGAGCTCGGACACAAAGATCTGTTCGACCAGCCCTAACTGTTGCGTCGGGTTCAGGGTGGCGTATGCGGCCAGTGCGGCGGCTTTATCCGCCGGCTGGGTGCCCGTCAGTTGGGCGATGTAGCCGATCAGCCACGCACCGTACGCAGTGCCCGGCGACGACGCGGTCAGCCCATACTGCTGCGACGCGGTCATCGCCAAGTAGTCCGCGAGCGCGGTCTGCGCATCCGGCAGGCTCGGCAACTTCAGCGTGTCCGCAACGAACGTTTCGAGCGCGGTGGCGTCGAAGGTCGTGTTCGCGACATACGTGTTGAAGAATTGCGCGGCTTGCATCTGGCTGCCGACACCGGCGAGTACCGACAGGTTCGCACCGCCGGTGGGTAACGCGCTGTTCGACAAGTTACCCGACGTGGTGATACCGCCCGACGTACCGAGGTCCACGGTGTGTCCGGCGATCACGACCAGCGCGCCGGGGCCGGCGACATCGATCGTGCGCTCGTTCGGGTTCAAAAGGCCGTTCGCCGGACTACGGCTCAATCCGTAGGTGATGTCGTGGCCGGCTTGCACGAGGTCCACACTGCCCGCGTCTAGGTTTTGCGCGGCAAGGCCGAGATCGATGATGTCGTGGCCGGCAATCACGTTGATCGGCTTCGCGCTCTGGATCGACACGTGGCTCGCGGTATCGCCGGGCTGCATCGTCAGATCGCCCTTGAGTGCGACGACCAGGTTCGGCACCGGATCTGCCACACCTTGCGCATCGATGTGGGTGGGCGTCGGCGCGTGTTCCAGCGGCAGGTACGCGTTCGCCGTGTCGAGGATTTGATAATAGTAGGTCGACGTCGCTGGCGATTCCGGTGTGCCGAGCAACGCCGGCGCCATATCGGACTGCAGTATGTCGATGAAACTCTGTCCGTACGGCGTGGCAATGTTGATGTTCTGGGCCGCGAGCACGTCGAACGTACCGCGCGTCGACGGCATCAGATCCATACTGCCCTGCACATTGACGGAGCCGGACAACGCCACCGCATCCACGTTCGGCGGGTAGGCGCGCAACGCCGGTCCCCAATACGTTGCCAAGTAACTCGCGGCGCCGATGGGCAAGTTGATCGACCCGAACGCAATCGGATCCGCCGGCTGCGTCGCGTTTTCGAGCGTGACATCGCCGCCGGCAGCGACCAGTTGCACCGAACCGGTATCCCCGTAGGTGGAGTAGAACTCCTGACCCGGGTCATAGAGTTGCAACGACGAACGCGGCAACAGCGTGGGATTGACCACCGTGTCGATCGTCAAATTTTGATGCGCCGACACGTCCAGCGTGCCGCTGCCCAGCGCCAACACCGGCGCGTGGGGGGCGATCGGCTGTAAGAAGCCCTGCAAGAAGACGTACAGCCACGAGCCGTCGCGCAAACTGCCCCCGGCCGTGATGTCGCCACCGATCCCCATCGCAAGGTAAGAGCCGCCCGCGATGTCGCGACCGGCGCGCACGTCCAGAAGCCCGGACGCGAGCTGCACCGTCTGCGTGCCCGCCGCGGTCCCGTCGCCCACGGGCATACCGATCGAGGGAACGTTCGCACCGACGTCGAGGAGGTCGCGACCGGCCGTGATCTTGAGATCGCCGCCGCCGAGCGCACCGAAACCCTGTTCGAACAAGCCGAAGTTCACCGACCAAGCGCTCGGGTTGTAACCCGACGGAGAAGAGGCATTCGTACCGGCACGCCACAACCAGTCGGTGTAGAGCTGATCGGACGGAGCGCCCACGACGTCGCGGCCGGCGCTCACCGACACGTTGCCGCCACCGGTGGGGAACGCCAATCCTTGGAAGTTCGACTCGGGGTCGGCGACGGAGAGGCCCTGCGGATCGGCCACGCCCGCGGTGTAGACCACCGAGGCCTGATTGCCTAAGACCACGTCGCGGCCGGCGGCGATATCGATGAAACCGGTCCCGGTGCGTACCACCGTCGGGCCGCAGATCGGATTGCAGAGTCCGTACGGATTATTGGGATCCAACGGTAAGCCCGGAGCGACGGTCACGTCGCCGTTCAAGCCGGCACTCGCGAGCGCATTGGCCGTCTGCACGGCCAGCGGTGCGCTGGCCGAGAGATCCGCGCCGCCCACCAGGCGATAGGACCAGGACGGGCCGGTGCCCGGGAGAAGGCTGTAACCACCATAGATGTACGTGCCGGCGAAGCCGTCCGACAAAGACGCCAACAGGTTCAGCGAACCACTGGCGCGCAACGTCAGCGCACCGGGGATGTCACCGTTCGGCCCGAAGCGCCAGGTGTATCCGTTCGGTCCGACGTTCTGCGGCGACAGATCCCAGGTCGTCACGAGGTTCATGTCGCCGCTCGAGGTAATCTCGATGCCGGGGATGACCGAGAACGTCGTGTCGGCGCCCTTGCCGAGCGCTTGCGCGATCAGCGGTGCATTCGCACCAAACGCCGCCGCATCCGCCCAGATCGGATTGCTCGGATCCGGCGTTACCACGTTGGCATCGATCAGCCCACCGTCACCGAACCCGGTGAACACCGCACCCGCGGTGTCGTAACTGCGGTAGCCCTCAACGACCGTCTGCTTCGCACCGGTGATGGCGCCGTTCAGCTGCAACTGCGCTTGTCCGGCCGGCGCCGTGAGTACCGTATTGGCCGCATCGGCGGGGAGGCGCAACCACACCGTACCGGTGTTCGTACCGCCTTGACCACCGACCGACACCGTCGAGCCGCTGGCGAGGTAAATGCCACCACCGGCCGTGTCGAGTTCCACGTGGCCGCCGCGCGTCGCGAAGCCGGTCGCATCGGCGAGGATCGAGCCCTCAACGTGGATATCACCCGAGGCAGCCAGTGCCACCGCACCGCCGGTTGCCGTGCGCGCGTCGATGGTCCCGGCGATGTCGATCGCGCCTTGATCCGCTTCGAGACTGACGCTGGTCGCCGTCACCGTCGTGCCGGCCGCCACCGAGACGTCGCCGACGCCGCGCTGACGCACGGCCAGATCGCCCGTGAACCCGTCCTGGGCGTTGAGCCCGAGGATCGTATTGAAATCCAGCGCCGACGCATCCACCGAGAGCGAGGCCCCGGTGGCCGAGGCGCCGCCCTGGCCTTTGAACGTACCGGCGAGCGTGGCCGTCCCGTTGGGCGCCGTGATCGTGAGACGACCACCGCTGCCCTGACCGGTGCCGGCGGATACGTCCACGGTCGCGCCGCTGGCAACGACGACGTCACCGCCGGTCGCCGCCAAATTCACCGCGCCACCCGACGCACTGACGGTCTTGCCCGCAAACGTCTGCGAGAAGCCGGAGACATCGGCCGCGGCGCCCGCGGCTAACGTGACCGAACCGGCATCGGCCACGACATCCACGGTGCCCGACGGAGCACGTACCGCCGTTCCGAGGGTGACGGAGGTTCCCTCCAGGTGCAGCGCGGCGCCGGCCGCCGGCACAAGCGTCGTATCGCGGGTACCGCCCGATGCCAAATTCAAGGCACCGGTCGCGATGAGCCCAACATTGACCGGCGCCGAGGCGACCAATTCCGGCGTCAACACCGTGAGATCGCCGGCGGTCGCGACCGTGGCTGCACCGGACGCCACGACAGCGCGGGTGGCGTTGATGGTCGTCGTCGCGATGCCGTCGAAGGCAAAGTCACCGCCCGTGAACGTCAGCGTGGTGGCGTTCAGGCCCACCGAGCCCGTACCCGCCGTCGTCGGCGGCGCAACACCTTTGCCGTAACCGGACGAGCCCAGACCGATTGTTGTCGCCGTGACGGTCAGTGCGGCATCGGGCGTGGCCGCCACGAGGCCGGGAGCCAACACATCGAGATTGGACAGCGTCAGGCTGGTCGGACCGTAGATCTGCACTTCGGCAGGCGAGAGCAACTCAAGGTTGCCGGTGCTGAGGCCGCTCAGCAGGCTCGGGGTGAGCGACAGGCCGACGAATCCCGTCGGTACACTGCCGAGCGCGATGAGATTTGCGCCCAACACCACTTGCGCGCCGGTGGCGGAGAGCGAGCCCTCGAAATCGAACGTGCCGCCCGAGAGCATGGCGACCGTGCCGGTGCCCGATACGGTTGCGCCCGGCGCAATCGTGATATTGCCCGCGTAGCCACCGCCCGCGTAGCGGTACGCCTGCGTGCCGTTCGAGACGCCGACGAAGCTCGCACCGGCCGGGACAACCAACGGCTGATAGGTGTTGGACGTTGCGGCGGTGGAGCCTACGCTCGCGCCGGCTTCGATGACGACGTTGGAGGCAGCTGTCAGAAGGATCTCGTTGCCGGTCAGCGTACTGCCCGCACCGATGTCGACCGTATCCGCGCCGACATTCACCTGAGCGCCACCGTTCGCGCCGGAGCGCGTGCCGCCGAGCAAAATGGAGTCCGCGCCCAGCGTGTTGAGCTGGGTCGGATCCAACGCGACGTATCCCGCCGGTGCATTGGCCGCCGATCCGACGTAAATATCGGTGCTGGAGAAATCCAACGCACTGCCCCGCGATCCCGGGGCGGTGTGACTGCCATCGATGTGGCCGTCCAACAGCGCCGACGTCGTGGCCGTGATCGAGACCGTGCCAGCGTCCATGGGTAACTGCGGCACGGCCGCGCCGGTCGTGGCGGCCTGATTGGCAAAAAATGTGTTCGCGGAGGTCGTCGTATAACTCGCCAACTGCAACGCGTAGGAGCCGGGCGTGACCAAGAACCCGGAATAGCGCGTGCCACCCAAGGTGGTACCGCCCCAGGTCTGGTAACCGGCCACCACGACGCCGCCGTTGAGCTGTGTCTGCGCAGCGGACGGCGAGAGGTCGGTGTAACCGGAGACGGACTGCACCAAGTAGGCGCCGGGTAACAGCGCATATCGCGCGGGCAAGAGCGTGTAGACGCCAGCGGCGAGGCCGTTACCGCCCGCAAGATAGACGCTGGAGCCGACCCCGGGGGTAAAGCCCTGCGAGACGATCGGGTCGATCGGCGCCGCCGTCGCCTGCACACCCGGGAGCACGGCAAAGAGGCCGGGACTGACGAGATTCGAGAGCACGTCCTTCGTGCCGCCGAGTCCGGCCGTGAATTCGCTGGCCTGCAAGTCGCCACCGCCGGAAACGTCCAGCGTCGCGCCTTTCAGCAGATTGACCGTTGAGCCATTCAGCACAATCGTCTTCGAGGGCGGCTGGATCGCTCCGACCTCGGTGCCATAGACCTGCAACAGCGACGGCGTGATCGGATAGACCCACGAGAGGCCGCCTTGGGTCTGACCGAACGGAACCGTGAGGCCGGCGCCCGATACCGAGGTGTCGCTGCCGGGCAAGAGATTGATCGTGGGTGCGTTAAACACGATCGAGCCGAACGGCGCGCGCAGGGTGCCCGCGTCGTCGATCTCCCCGGCGTTCAACGTCAGTTGACCGGCAGCGGAGTACACCGGCGCGGCCGTGCCGCTGACCGGCGTAATCGACAAGACGCCGGTGCTGCCATCGCTCGGGGCGACCGTGATGCCGTACTGCGTCAGCGTGACGGGATAGATCTGCTGCGCCGCGAGCGTCAGCGGGGCCGCCGACAGGAGTTGGCCCGTCCAGGCTGTTCCACCACCGACTTGCACGCCGACCAAACGCATATCGCCCGCAGAGCCCAGGCGCGTCGTGGCGAAACCCGTCAAATCCAAAGCACCGACCAACGACATTAACCGACCCGCTTCGATATCGAGCGCCGTCGATCCCGTCAGCGGATAGGGGTTCGAGTATTGGGCCGTGAGATCCGTAGACCCTAACGTGACATAGGGCGCGGCGAGCGAGACCGAACCGTTACCGAGACCCGCGATCTCGGACGCATTGACGGTCAATGAGACGGTCGGGTGCAGCGAGACACCCGATTCAAAGGCGACCGTCCCTTGAGCGACGGGATACCCGGCGCCACCCGAGGATTCGATCAAGGTGCCGGCCGCAAGACCGACCTGCGCAAAGCCACCGGATTTAATGGTTTCCGCGGACACCGTACCGACACCGTTCAGTGCGTCCGGCAGTGCCTGCCCTTCGGGCACCATCACCGTTTCGTCGCCCACGGTGACCGTCAACGTGCGCGGTGCGGAGGGATACGCGCCGCCGATGCGACCGCCGCTGTTGTTCAGATCGCCGTTCAGGACGAGATTCAGCGTGCCGCCGACCGCCGCGGCGCCCGTCAGTGACGTGCCTTGGCCCGCTTGAGCCGACAGTGTGCCGGCCACCTGCAGCGACTCGGCGCCTGCCAACGTGATGGAGCCGCCCGACGATGCGACGTCGGCTTGGGTATAAGACAGATCCGTCGGGGTCGGACGGATATCCACCGAGGCGTGCGTACCGTCCGCGCGCAGCGTCGAGCCCGGCATCACGAACAGCGATCCGGCATCGGCCACTACATTGATCGAACCGCCGGGCAGTACCGTGCCGAGATTGATCCCGGCAGCGTTCGGGGTGGGAAGGAACGTGCCGGAGACGTCGATCGTCGCCTCCGGACCCACCCAGATACCCTGATCCGGGCGATATCCCTGTGGCGACAAGGTGCCGGCGAGCGACAGCGTCACCGTTCCACCCGGCGCGACGATGGTGCCGTCGTCAAAAATACGAGAGTCTGATTTCAGCGTGAGGGTGGCGTTCGGATCGGCGTCAATACGGCTGCCCGATTCGAGGGTCAAGTCCCCGTAGCCCGCTAAGCCGCCGTTGGGTGCGGCCGCCGCCAGCGTGAGATTCACCGGTCCGCGCGTGCCCAAGGGCAGCGTGCCGACGTGCACCAATCCCGCGAGCGAATCGGTCGACCCGACATTCGCCGCACCGGGATTCAACACCCAGTTCTGTTGCACGAGCGAGAGGTCCGTACCGGATTCGAGCGTCAGCGGTCCGGCATTCGCAGTCACCGCCAGCGAAGCGAAGCCGCGACTGTTAAATAGCGCGGCGTCCAGTTGCGTCGCGCCCGCATCCACGCACGCACTGGCGCCGATACACGCTTCAGGGACCGACAGCGTGAGGCTGCCGCCTTTCGCGAGTGAAAATGCCGAGAGGTCTGCGCCGATGTCTACGGTCAGGCCGCTGCCTTGAATCGGACCCGAATTGTCGACGAGGCGTATCGCGCCGCCTTTGCCCGCGACCAGTCCGCCGGTGGCGGTGCGCTGCGCACCGCCATTGGCGGCGATGGTGACGCCTTGTGGCAACTCCAAGGACGCCGCTTGTGCATTGACCGTGACGGAACCGCCATTGATGAACAAGGGCGCACCCTGACCGTTCACGGCAGCACTTCCGTCATTGACCCACACACCCGAGACATCGATCGCGGCACCCGGTGCAGCAAAGACGCCGGGCGTGCCGGTGTACGAAATCGTCGGGACGGCCGTCAGCGAGACCGTGCCGGCCGGCGCATCGATGCGACCATCCAGTGCAATATTCCCCGCGGCCAAGGTCACCGACCCACCTTCTCCCGGGGCCAGCGTGACGCCGGCCGGCACGGTGATGGTCCCGGTCGAGTAGACCGCTAGGCGTGAGATACCGCCCGCCCCGAGCAGCGCCGGGTTGATCTTCGACACGTAGTCGAGGGGCAGCGTGTCCGTCAGCGGATTAAAGGCGGCGCCTGCATCGTTCTTCAGTGTCGGTAACACGGCACCGGTGGCGAAGGTCACGTCACCCAAGACTTCCGACTGCGCGGTATCGCCGACCGCCGCACCGTTACCGAGAATGAGCTGTCCGCCCAACGGCACCTGATCCGACCAACGGTACAACTGACCGGTCGGAATCGCCGTGTCGGCATTGCGCTGCAGGGGACCGATCTGAACGGACCCATTGATCGCGCCGTCAAAAACGACGTGCGGCGCGACGACACTGAGCGTACCGGCGTCTTTCCCTTCGACATAGCCGGGCGTCCAGACGCCGTTCGGATTGCGGCCAAAGCTCGCAGCAGAAACGGCAGTGCCCCAATGGGGATCGGACGCGCTGATGCTATCGAGCGTGCCGGCATAACTCTGATTTTCATTGGCGGAGCCAATGTCGTAGGCCACGCCGTTGGTGCCCAACAGGGTGCTCGTCTTGACGTAGCCGCTTTGCCAATTAATGGCACCACCCGCGATGTCGATCGTCGCGCCGCTGCTTTCAATCAGCGCGCCACTGGTGGTCATCGTGACGGTTCCGCCGGTCAAATTCCGTTGGAACACGTCGCGCTGTACGGTGGCGGCATCGCCGGTGAGATCCGCAATCGGTGTGCCGATCCAGGTGGATCCGTCCGGATTCGTCCCGTGCAGGCGTAAATCCACGGAGACCGTTTGTCCGCGTAGCGCGCCGTTCCGCTGCTGCGGCGAGTTCGCAAATTCGCTGCCGCGCAACTGCACTTGCAACGAGTTATCCGCGACTGACTCTTGAATCACCGCACCCGACACATCGATGCTCGCGCCCGACGCCAGAGTGATTCGGCCCGCATCCGGCGCATCCGAGGGCAGCAGGCCCAGCGGGTCGACCACGGCCGTGAGCGATACATTACCGCTCGTCGCCGAAACCGATGCGTTCTGGAGCAGATCGATGGTGCCGCCGACGATGTCGATGCGCGACTTCGGCTGTACGTTAGCATCAACCGTCTTGTCCGATGTCGAACCTTCCAAGGTCACTGCCGTCACGCTGTTTGCGCCGAGCGTGACGGCGCCATTGCGATCCGTCTGCAAGACACCGGGCTGATTCAGATTCGCCGTTGCCGCATCACCCGCCTGCAGGCGTATGGATCCGTTGGTACGAACTGTCGTGGTCGCCGAGACGCGGCCGTTCTGATTGACCGCGAGTCCGGCGAGGGTCACGTTGCCGCGGGCTGCCGAAATATCACCGATGCCGCCGAGGCCATCGGCAGCACCCGCATTGGTTACCGTACCGCCGTCGCCGACGGCGATCAGGAGTCCGCGCAGCGTCGAATCACTGCTGGCGAGTAAGAACGTGCGTTGACCCGCACCGAGGATCGTCTGACCGTCGGGGCTTGCGATCGTGCCGGCGTTGGTGATGTTCGGCGCGAACACGAGGACCTGACCCGAATTCGCTGTGATCGCGGCGCCGTTCTGAATGGTCACGTTGCCACTGGCGAGCGGCGTGAAGGTGCCGTCTGCGTTGGCCTGTTGGTAATAGTCAAACGCCGGCAGCCCCTGCGATGCCACACCGGCGAGTCCAAACGCATTCGGCCCCGCGAGTGGATTCAACGCAAGGCTCGACGCGACCAAACTGCCGACATTGACCGTGCTGCCCTGACCGAACAGGAAGCCGTTCTGATTGAGCAGGTAAACCGTGCCGTTGGCCGTCAGCGAACCCCAAATCTGCGTCGGGTCCTGCTGCCAGATCTGGTTGACCGCAACCGCACTCGAATTCGGTTGGACGAAGTTGACCGTGTGGCCCTTATCAATGTTGAAACTCGACCAGTTCAGCAGCACGTTCTGCACGGACTGGTTCACGGTCATCGTGTTCGCATTCGGCATCGACAACGTGGCGCCGCCGTTCGGCGCCCAGACGGGGGTCGGTGCCGCGCAGGTGCCTGCCACGCAAGGAACCGGCAGGGGATTGGCCAGCGGCGTGTAGCTCACCGGCGTGGCGGCGGCAGCCACCACGGGAACCGTCAGCGCGAGCGAGAGCGCCGCACGGATGGCGATACGCAGCGAACGGGACGAGGTGTAGTGGCTAGCGAGGCGGTCGGTACGGTTCATCGTCTCGTCCTTAGAAACTGTACTTCACGAGGAAGTCGACGCGCGGGTCCATGCTGACCGGCGTCCGCGATTCTTTTGAGCCTTTGTGCCGCGCCAACGCAGCATCGACCGAGGCATCCAAGTCGGAGCCGAGACCGAATTTCAGGCCTCCGCCGAAGCTGTCGAGGTAGGCGCGACTCGACTGGCCGGGCAACGCCAGTTGCGTGATGCCGATGCCGTGGTCCGTGAAGAAAAAGAGATTGGAGTGGAAGGCGCCCCGCGCCCACACCGGCGCGCGCAGTTCGAGGCCTCCGGCGATACCCGCATCCGCCAATTCTTCCGCTTCGAGATAGCCCCGCACGGTATCGGCGCCACCGAACACAAACTGTTCGTTGTTGATGAGGGGCTGTTCGGAGTATTGAGCGGCTAGGTGTCCGCCGAAGGACCAACCCTTGGGCAGATGCCAGAACATCTGCGCATTGCCGCGCAGGTACGAGAAGCCGGCGTGCGCGTTTGCGCGCTTGTATTCAAACTGGCGCTCGTTGTTCAACAAGCCCCGGACGCCGAACTGGGCACTCAGACTGCCTTGCGCGTCAAAGTCGTCCGTGCGCTCGGCGCCGGTCCACTGCGCCGTCCACATCAAATAGCTGATCGGCGTGCGCAAGTTGCTGCTCGCCAACTCGATGTTTTCACCGAAATGTTTGTAGTCGGCGCCGAAGGAAAAGGAGCTCGTGCCGTGCGTGGACGCGCCCAAATCGCGATTGAGGCGCAAGCCAAAAATATCACCGTTGCCGATGACCGCGAGAGTGCCTACGGCCGCCACATTGCTGTCCGAGCGAATGGCGTACCCGGACCACGTCAGTTCCTTCCACGGCGTGTGCCCGGCATAACTCAGCACACCGAGTTTCACTTGAGAGGTGTCCTGCGGCGAGGTCTGCACCATCAAAGACACCGTTTCCGCGCGCTGAAACAGGTTTTCGTAGGAGACGCTGGCCGTGAGGCGCAATGGGTCGGTGTCGGCGGTGTAACGATTGTCCAGTTGCAACGACGCGTGAATCGGCGCGCGATCTTGAACCGCGAGATCCACCTCGACCGTACCGGGCGTCGAGCCGGGTTTGAGCACCGGTGTAATCTGGCGGTCGCGGGCAGCGTTCGCGAGATCGGTGAGCTGCGCCTGCAGTTCCGGCAGCTTCGGCACGGAGCCGGGCTGTATGGCAGGAAGCTGCGCGAGAATCTTTCGCTCGGAATAGTAACGTGCGCCAGCAATGCGGACTTTCTCGACGCGGCCTTCGGTCACCTGCAGTCGAACAATACCGTCGTCGATCGTTTGCTCGGGAATATCGACGAGCACCGTACCCAAACCCGCCTTACGGTACACATCAACCAGGGCATCGCGCGCCTGTTCCACCGTCGCAAGCGTCTTGTGTTCACCCAAGAACGGATACACCGCCGCTTCAATCTCGCGATCTGGCAACGTCGAGTTACCCAATACACGAAATTCCCACACGTCAAACGTGTCATCGGTCGGCGCCGTGGCCGTCGGCGCATCATCCGCGTGCGCGGGAACGGTGGGCGCAAGCGCAAGTAAAGCCAACAGCGCGGCGAGCGAGGTTCGGCGCATGATCTGATGAAGCCCCTGATTCTAATGTCGGGCGGTTCTAAGACCGGTGGGGTGCACCCAAACCGAGCCATTGACCGCCGTGTTAAGTCAAAGAATGCCGTCCGGCGATGACAGGGTGATTACGGCAAGGCGTCTGTCGCATGCTCGTTGGGTGTCACCCGAAAAAAAGGCGCCCGGACTCGCGTCCGGGCGCCTCCTGCAACGTCCCTGTTGCGTGACGGTTGGCCAGCCGTGTGGCTGGCCGTCCTGCCGTCGTGGCTTACGGCGTGGCGTAGCCCGGCGTACCCACCGAGGTCGTCGTCGAGTAGACGATCGGACGCAGGCAGTTGTTGACCGTGCCGGCCTTCGTCTTCCAGACCGCAGACACCGGGTTGGTGCCCAAGGTCGTCGCGCTCGCCGCGTTCGGGGCGGCCGTGGCCGTTCCGTTCGTGGTGCCCGGGATCGTCAGTGCGCCACCGTTGAACAGCGAAACGGTCTTCGCCGAGTCAGAGGTGTACTTCTTGCCCGCGTTCACGGCAGCGACAGCCGCCGGCGAACCGATCGAGACCGGGGTCGTGCCGTTGCCCTTGGTGATCGCGTTCAGGAGCGTGAGCGCATTGCCCGTGGCCGCCCAGGTGACGGTCGACGGCGCCGCGTAGGCGAAGGACTGCGCGAAGTAGTCCCACTTGCCGGCTGCGGTGTTCTCAACCGACGGCGCGGTGCCATCGATACGGATGTAGCGCCAGTTCTGACGCTTCGTGTTCGACTGGAAGCCGCCCGGGCCGCCCGGCGCGTTGTCGATCGACGCGAAGCCGATCGCGAAGTGGCCGGCCTGATCGTTGCCGACGAGGCAGTCGAGCAAGTCACCCGTGCCGTTGCCCGGGAACACGAGCGGGTTGAGCGCCGCGATCGCCGTCGACCAGCTGCAGCCGTCGGTCGAAACCGTCGAGCACAGAGCCGTGGTGATCGTGGTGGACGCCGCGAGGAAGCCGTACGGCGCCACGCTGGCGCAGCCCTGATCGTCGTAGAACCACTCGGCCGACTTCTCGGTGCCCGAGGTGTTGCCACGGCGGCAGACGTAAACGTTGGCGTTCGCCGGAGCGGCGTTCGGAGCCGACGTCAGACCCGAGGAGGTCGACGCGCCGGTCCATACGGTGCCCGCGGTCGTCGCGTTGGCCGAGAGGATGCCGAAGGCAACGCTCTGCGAGCCGACGGCGCTGCCCGACGTGCCCTGCACCTGCGCCCAGGAATTGACCTGGCCCGAGTACAGACCGTGGAGGACCGAACGCGGCAGCGACGGCATGTCGCCGATCAGTTCCGAACCCACGGTCTTGCCCTGCACCGCCTGGAGGGCGTGGTACAGACCGACCGAAACGGCCGGAGCGAACGGCACGATGACCGTCTGCGAGGCCGTGAGGGCGACCGGTGCCGTGGCGCTGACGCCGAACAACGCAGCCTCAACGTCGGCAAAGCCGAGCGCCGGGGTCACCTTGGCCGCCGTCGTCGCGGTGCCGCAGGTGTGCAAGGTGTAAGGATTGAGGGTCGAGGTGGACGCCTTGGCCGTCGTCGTGCAGAAGGTCGCCGAGTTGGCGAGCTGCGAGACGGTCGGGAACTGCAAGCCACCGACGGTGTACGGGCTACCCGCGAAGGTCACGCCCTGCACGCCCTGGATGCCGTTCAGCGAGCCAGCGTTGTCTTCCTTGATGAGCGCGATATTCGTCGACGCGGCGAGGCCCGTGGTCGACACGTTGGCGGTGCACGAGATGGCCGTGAACTTCGGGGTCACGGTCGACGAGTAGACGTCGATCGAGCCGGCCGCACAGATCGCGGCATTGGCGGTCGCGTTGATGAAGTAATCGGTCAGTACCGGATCGATCGCGGTCGAGCCGGACGTGTAGAGAATGTTGCCGGTGGCAACGGTGCTGATATCGACCGCCGAAGCGACGCCGGAGGCGCCAATGGCGAGCGCGGCCACAACGGCCGATTTAACGGTGAGGTTCATAATTTCCCCTGACAATGTTTGAAGGTTAGGAACGTGACGGACAAGCCAACACGCGCCGGGACCTGTGAAGCAGCGGGGGGAAGGCTAGAGTTCGTCCATGACAGTCTCTTGACCGTGGCATGAATTCTCTTTCGTGTGACGAAACGATGACAACGACGCACACAGCGTCGGTCGACACGCGTCCGTCACGAAGGCGCGGCATGCTACGAAGTTTGATTGCAAACCCGTCCGTATGCCCACCGCGCCACTCACTGCCGCTCTCGAACGCTGGTCCGTCCGCGTTGCTCAACCGCGTACGGTCGCCTGCGTCGTGCTGGCGCTCGGCGTTTTGATCGACGGTGTGTGGTGGGCCCCGCGTTTTCTCCAACGCGCCGTTGCGCCGATCGACGCGGCATTGACGATACCGTCTGGCGTCTCCGCAGCGCTGTCGCAATTATTTGGGAACGCACCCGCGGTTGCCGAGATTCCCCCGACCGTGACCAGCGGCCCGATCGCGCTCACCGGCACACTCGTTTTTGAGGGTGATCCGGATCGTGGCTTCGCCATCGTGTCGATTGCAGGCGCCACGCAACTGGTTACGGTGGGCGCGCCGATCGGTGCTGCGCGGCTTGCAGCGGTCTACGCGGATCACATCGTGATTGAGGAGGGCGGACGACTCGTATCGATTGCGCTCCCCAAAGCGGCCGGGGGTCACGGTGGGTTGTACGGCTTCGATGAGGCGCCGGGCGAGCGGCCTCCGCCGCTGCAAGATCCACCGGTGGATGTCTTGCGTGCTCGCATAGCCAAAGCCACCGCGCCGTTGGCCATGCTGTTACGGGCAGAGCCGTTGCTCAGCGATGACGAATATCGCGGTCTTGTCGTGCACCCGAACGGCAATACCTATTTGTTCGAGCGTGCAGGCTTTCAATCCGATGACGTACTGATGGGCGTCAACGGCATCGCGATGACGCAGGACAATCTCAACATCCTGGCGGATGAAATCCGCACGGGACAACCGGTGAAGGTCTCTCTGATGCGCCCAGGCGTCGGTATGTTGGAGATCACCTTACACACCAGCGGCGTCTACGTGGGCCCCAAGGGACAATGATCATGAGTTCGCGTCCGAGTCCGGTCATCGCGTCGGCACAACAGTTGCGGCACGCCGGTCAGTTGGAAGAAGCGTGGCGAACCATCGCGCCGGCCGTATCCAGCGGCGATGCCGCCGCTGCGGAGGAGGCGGCACGCATTGCCGAGGCGCTGGGTAAACCCGATCAAGCCATTCGCTTGCTGGAGCGAGCAACGGCGACGGCACCGCACCGATCGAGCGCGTGGGTCAATCTCGCCGCATTGCGCGCGGAACGCTCGGATCATGCGGGAGCCGCCGATGCCGCCCGGGTGGCTACGCGACTCTCTCCGCAGCTCATCGCCGCGTGGGTCAATCTGGGCAGTTCGTTGGCCCATTGCCGCGACTACGCGGGCGCGATCACCGCGTACCAGTCGGCCCTGCAGTTAGAGCCGTCGGATGCCTCACTCAACCTGGATCTCGCCGCCGCCGAGTTTGCGTGCGGCGAAGTGGGGAGTGCGGCGCGTCGACTGCAAGCGCTGCTAGCGGTCAATCCGACGTTTTCCGCGGCGCGCAGCTTGTTGCTCTTGGCGCTGCATCATGCGACGAACGATCCTGTCGGACTGGCTCGCGTGCACGCAGATTACGGACAGAGTCACGGCGTGCTAGTGCCTACGCTAGCGCCCGTGCGAGGCCGGGGGGCCGGTCCGTTGCGGGTGGGCTTGGTGTCGGGCGATTTCCGTCGTCATTCGGTGTGGTATTTCGTAAAGCCGTTGCTCGAGCACTTGCCTACGCTCGGTATCGAGCTGCATGCCTTCCATACGGATACGGGGAATGATGCGATTACCGAGCGTTGGCGATCCGGCGTGCACCGGTTTGTGGAGGCGGCCAGCCTCAATGACGACGCATTAGACGCCGCGATACGCGCGTCGGACGTCGACGTTTTGATCAGTCTCGGCGGGCACACCACGGCGGCGCGGCCGACGTTGTTCTTACGACGGATGGCTCCGATTCAAGCCTCGTTTCTGGGTTATCCCGGTCCGGTGGGCTCCCCGAACGTGGATTACTGGCTCGCCGACGAGGCCGTGGCACCCGTGTCCGAAGACGGTACCGTGCCCATCGGTCGTGTCGTGCGTCTCCCACACAGTTACTTTTGCTTCGATCCGGGAGAGGCGCCACCGGCGGCCGGTCCGATTGCACCCCAGGGCCCGATCGTTTTCGGCTCGTTTAACGTGCTCGGAAAAATCAGCGGCGTGACCGTGCGCGTGTGGTCACAGGTACTGCATGCAGTGCCGGGTTCGCTGTTGCGCATCAAGACAGATTCCCTGAAGGGGCCCGCGGTTGAGCGGCTGACGCGTGAGTTTGCGGCCGCGGGCGTGACACCGGACCGGCTGCAATGGATCGAATGGCAGTCCAGTCGTGAGGCCCACTTGTCCTGCTATTGGGACGTGGACGTGGCGCTCGATACATTCCCGTACAACGGGGCGACGACGACGTGTGAAGCCCTCTGGATGGGGGTGCCGGTCGTGAGTCTCACCGGCCGCACGCCGGCATCACGCATGGGGCGGTCAATCCTCACGGCCGCCGGGCTTAACGCATGGTGCGTCGACGACGAGCGTGCCTACGTTGAGTGCGCGGTAGAGCTCGCGGCAACGGCGCGGGGTCGCGACCGGAATGCGCTGCGTGCGCAGGTCGCGGCGAGTGCATTGTGTAACGCCGATGCCTACACCACGGCGTTCGCCGACCGACTGCACGCGCTCGCGCAACGCTAATTTTCAGGTTTATCAACGAAAACGGGCGAGGGTTGCCCCTCGCCCGTCGGGCTGCCCGATCCGTTGGGATCGGGCAGCGATTCGCATGATGGATTAGATCTGCGGGATCGACACGCCGTCGACAACGTACACGAGGCCGTTGTCGACCTTGTAGGCGTTCAGGACGTGCGCGTTGTTGATGGTCAGATAACCCTTCGACGTCTTCGCCGGAGCCGGATCCGGCACGCAGCTGTGGAGACCGAAGATGTTGTAGCCACCGAGGGTCTTGTAGCCGCTCAGCACGCTGACGATCGCGCTGAAGTCCTGCTGGCCGTTGAGCACCGAGTAGCCGGCGACCATCTGCTGCACGGTCTGATTGTTGATGACGGTCGTGAACAGGGCCAGATCACCGCCGAACGACGGCATGTACTGGTCCGGAGCCACCACCACGGTGTACTTACCGGTCGTGGCAGAGCCGTCGAGGCCGAGTTCGGTGATCAACGGGGTGCCGGTGACCGGATCCACGGCGGCGACACCGGTGGTGCCGGAGCCCAGCAGCAACTGCTGCTGGAAGCCGACGAAGAAGCCAGCCCATGGATTCGTGACCGACGGTGTGCCATTGATGATCGTGTTGATCGTCGTGCCCTTCGGCATGACAGTCACCTTAAACGGCGACGTCGGGATGAGGCAGGTGGCCATCGCGGCACCGCTCACGGCGACCAAAGCGGCCGCGGCAACAATGCGAGAAACGAGTTTCATATCTATAATCCCCTGATTAGGACGAAATTAAGTGACCCGGGTTCGATTGCTGCTTCGATGCCCTCGGCGCACGCGCTGTCCGTTTACCGAAAGAGTGATCCAGTACCTGGACAGCGGCGCGAACGATAACCGCGCAGCAACTGCGGTTTTATGACCGTCACAAAAAATTCACGATATTGAGTCAAATCCGAGACCGATCTTTTACATAATCAGACGGTTCGTGATCGCGCCACCTGTGACGGCGGGTAGTGCGCGTAGCGAAAGACCCTGACACAACGAGTGATCAATCCTGACCGCGCACGAACTGTGTCGCGGTTTTTTTTTCGTGTAAGGCGCTAGGTTTCGGAACGAGGGCGGGGTGCTGAGCGCTATTTGCCGATGCAGAACGTCGAGAAAATGCGCCCGAGCAGATCCTCACTACTCACCGCACCGGTGATGACGCCGAGGGCCTGGTGTGCCGCGCGGAGTTCCTCGGCGAGTAAATCGGTATCGGCGTGATCTGCGCAGGCGCGCGCGGCGTTCAGGTACCGTTCGGTGTTACTCAAGGCATCGAGGTGCCGTCGTCGCGCGCTGAATGCACCCGCGCTGACGGTGTCCACGCTCAGGATACGGACGAGCGTATCGCGCAATCGATCCAAGCTCTGCCGATCCAAGGTAGAGATCCGCAGCGTCGCTTCTACAGCGGTGACCGGCGAAAGATCCGCTTTCGTATAGACCGCAGTCACCGCTTCGGTGTTGAGCGCCGCTATTTCAGCGTCGGCCGCCGCGCAAGCTAACGGATCGGTGCTGTCGATGAGATACAACACGTGATCCGCATCGGCGATGGCGCGCTTCGCTCGCTGTATGCCTTCTACTTCAACCGGATCCTCGGTCGCTCGAAGACCCGCGGTATCGTACAACCACACCGGCACACCGCCGAGATTGACGCGCTCGCGAAGGACGTCGCGGGTCGTTCCGGGTACGGCCGTCACGATGGCGGCATCGTGTCCGGTTAACGCATTTAATAAGCTCGATTTTCCAGCGTTCGGCCGACCGGCCAGCGCGACCACGAGTCCTTCGGTAAGCAGGCGGCCCTCGGCGGCTTTGGCGCGCAGGTCGGCAAGTTCGATAGCGGTTTCTGCCAGACGGCGTCGGATACCGGCGGATTCCTGAAGCTCGATATCCTCGTCGGCGAAATCAATGCTCGCCTCGACTTCAATGCGCAAATGTTCGAGCGCCATTTGAATCGCACTGACACGTCGGGAAAATTCCCCGGTCAATGATCGCTGCGCTGCCCGGACCGCCGCGGCACTGCTGGCATCGATAAGGTCGGCGACCGATTCGGCGGTCGCGAGATCGAGCCGATCATTCAGATAGGCGCGCTGGGTAAATTCGCCAGGCTCGGCCATGCGCGCACCGAGTATCAGCGCGCGCTGAACCAACAGGTCGAGTGCGACAGGGCTGCCGTGACCGTGAAACTCGACGACCGTCTGGCCGGTGTACGAGCGCGGCGCCGGAAAGACCACAACGAGTCCTTCGTCGATAGGCCCTTCGGCATCGTGAAAGGTTCGGAGACTGGCGATGCGCGGCGTTGGTAGCGAACCTGCGATCGCCTCGGCGATCCGACCCGCATCGGGGCCGGACAGCCGGACGACGCCGACGCCGCCCCGTCCGGGCGGCGTGGCGATCGCCACAATCGTGTCATCGGCGCTGACCGAAGACATGAGGCGCGATGGTTAGTGACGCGCCTTCGCAGACTCTTCGGCCACCACTTTGTTGATGTGCCACTGCTGCGCGATGGCGAGACCCGTGTTGGTGATCCAGTACAGCACCAGACCGGCGGGGAAGAACATCATCATGGCGGTCATGAAGAACGGCATGATCGCAAAGACCTTCGCTTGCGTGGGGTCGGGCGACGTCGGGTTCATCTTGAACTGACCGAACATGGCCGCGCACATGATGGCCGGCAGCACAAAGAACGGGTCCTTGACCGACAGGTCATGTATCCAGCCGAAGAACGGCGCTTGGCGCATTTCGACGCTCTCAAGCAACACCCAGTAGAAGCCCATGAAAACCGGAATCTGGATGAGCATGGGCAGACAGCCGGACAACGGGTTCACTTTCTCGCGCTTGTAGAGCTCCATCATTTGCTTGCCGAGCTCTTCACGGTTGTCTTTGTAGCGCTCCTGCAAGGCTTTAGCGCGTGGCGCAATGTTGCGCATGCGAGCCATGGAACGACCGCTCGTTTGCGCCAAGGGGAAGAAAATGGCTTTGATGATGGCCGTCACCAAGATGATCGCAATACCCCAGTTACCGACCAACTTGTGGACTTGGGACAGCAACCAGAACAGGGGCTTCGCGATGATCGTCAGTGTGCCGTAATCGACGGTGAGATCCAGCTTCGGAGCGACCGCATCCAACTGGTCCTGGAGTTTGGGTCCGATGTAGGCCTGATCTTTGAACGTCGCAGAGGCGCCGGGTGCAACGTCTTGCCACGGCCCCACCGCCGACAGACGGTAATCCCCATTGGCAACGACCATGGAGTAGTCCGTCGGGGCCTTGGCATCGGGCACGATGGCGGTAACGAAATGGTGCTGTAGCGCGGCGATCCAACCGTCCGTGACGGCGCCCTTCGGCAGTTGGTCGGGATCGGGCTTGTCGACCGACACCTTCTGATACTTCTTACCGTTGTAGACCGCCGGGCCCTGATACGAATAGGTCGCCGGGTTGAGCATCGAGCGATCGACTTTCGTCCAGTGATGGAAGAACTGCGCGTAGGGGCGTCCGCGCCACGCGGCATCGCCGGCGTTCTGTACCGTCTGCTCGAGTCCGATGGCATAGCTGCCACGCGTCAGGTGCAACGTGCGCTGAACGGTGATGCCGTCGGACCCGGTCCACGTGAAGGGCACATCCAGATGGTCCTTGCCGTCGGCGAGGGTGTAGTCGGTCTGCGCCGTGGTGTATTGCGCATCGGGGGCAGAGGCAGCGCCCGCGCCAGCGACACCCCATTGCAGGACGGCGACGCCGTCCGCACCGCTCGGACGCAACAATTGTACGTAACGGTCTTGGGTATCGACCGAGAGGGAATACTTCGGCAGTGTGGCGCCGCGTATTTCAACACCGGCTGTGTTCACGACGAGGTCGAGCACGTCGGTTCGGATATGCACGTCGGTCCCGTTGACCGCGGTGGCCGTGGCCGGCAACGCGGCAGCGGGTACGTCCGCGGCGGGTGTTGTCGCTGCGGCCGCCGGCGCCGAGCCTGCACCCGGGACGGAGGCGCGCAAGCCAGGGTCCGTGGTGGTTGCCGGCGCCGTGAGGGCGGTCGCCGCTGGCGGCGCTGGCGGAGCGTAATCGTGCTGCCACGTCTGATAGTTGACGAACAGCAGGAGGCCGAGGCCAGCCAGAGCGAATAGGCGTTGGTTATCCATGGAAACTCTTAGGTGCCATCAACAGGGGGTCTCGCCTTCGGGGCGATAACCGGTACGGGATCGTAACCGCCCGGGTGCCACGGGTGGCAACGAGCGATACGGCGGGCGGCCATCCAACCACCCCGCGCCGCGCCGTAGACCTCGATCGCTTCGAGGGCGTACGCAGAGCAGGACGGATAGTAACGACAGTTGGACCCTAACATCGGACTGATGAAGGTCCGGTAAAAGCGAATCGCGCTATGGGCCACGACGGCGAGCGGACTCATGCAACGGTCCTGGGTGTCATCGAGCGGCGAGTAGCATCGAGGAACAGTCGTTCGAGGCTACGAACGATATCAGGCTCTGAGGCCGCTCGAGCGCCCGGCCGACTGGTCACAACGTAATCCAGAGGGGGCAGGTCGGGGCGGGCGTGGCGAAAAACTTCGCGAATGAGGCGTCGGATGTAGTTGCGCCGAACGGCTTTGCCGACGCTCTTGTAACTGACCGACATGCCGAGGCGCGCATGGCCTCCGGCATTCTGTAACGCATTGATCGCAAACAGGTTATCGCCTGCCCGTCGACCTTGTCGGTAGACTCGGTCAAAGTCAGCGCCAGAGTGCAGGCGGTGACTGGGACGGAATTCGTACTTTCCGGTCACGGTGATGGGTGGCCGGTCGCAGTCCCGCAAAAGCGGGTTCCGGTTACGGAATGATGCGCTTGCGGCCCTTCGCACGACGGCGCGCGAGGACTTGGCGGCCCTTCTTCGTCGCCATACGCGCACGGAAACCGTGGGTACGCTTGCGGTGGATCGTGCTCGGCTGGTAAGTGCGCT